>NZ_JAHWCK010000003.1:0-84343 GCF_019550935.1 Mumia sp. zg.B53
CCCGGGCCGGCGCGGCGGGTGGGGAGGGGGGGCCGGGCCGGGTGGGGCCGCGCCCCACGACTCTACAAGGGCGACCCCCGAACGCCCCTGCGAGGTGTGCTCGTTGCGCGACTCGTCATCGTCGGCGTACGGCGATGGACGACCCCCGTTGTGGCCGCTCTCGCGGCCGCCGCGCCATGCCCCGCTCCCTGGTCGCCGGGCCGGTCCGAGCCGCGTAGGTCGGATTCCCTGCGATGTCGGTCGCGAATGGCATTTCGCGAGCACGAGACCAAGACTGCCTGCCAGAAACTCTGACCACGAAGAAGACTCGACCCAAAATTGCGGGAGTCGGTTGTGGGGTTCCTACAACGACGGACGTGGTCGCGTCTCGTCGGGGACCGACAGCAGCCCGCCCAGCGTGAGACCGACCCGCAGCGTGTAGGCGCCGCGAGGGTTGAGCGGGTCGAGCCCGGTCGCGTCGCGGACCTTCCGGAGGCGGTAGCGGACGGTGTTGGGGTGGACGAACAAGCGGCGCGCGGCGGCCTCCACGGACGCTCCCTGCTCGAGGAACGTCGCCAACGTCCCGTGCAGCGTGGGATCGGTCCCGGACAGCCGCGTGTGGACCATGTCGACCAGCGCCCGCCGGGCATGGCCGTCGCCGGCCAGCGACCGCTCGACCAAGAGGTCGTCGGCGTGCACCGGCCGCGGCGCCCCCGCCCAGCCGCGAGCAGCACGGAGTCCAGCGAGCGCGGCCCTCGCCGAGCGGTGCGCGTGGACGATGTGGTCGACCACAGGGCCGACGACGAGGGCGCCGGGGCCGAACGCGTCGGCCACCGCCCCCGCTGCGTGCTCGAGATCAGCCACGTCGCCGAGGAGGACGACGAGCCGCTCGAGCTGCACGGAGGTCAACGTCGACATCCCCGCCACCCGAGCCCGACGGCGAACCTCCTCTTCGACGCCCTCGTCACCGGCACCTGCGGGGGGCGGTGCGGCACCGACGAGCACGGTCACGCCGCCCTCTGCCTCCCATCCCAGGGCCGCTGCTCGAGACCGGATGACCTCCTCGGGCTCGCCGCGGACCACGGCGTCGACGACCAGCGCCTCCATCCGCGCGTCCCACTGCCCGCGCGACTCCGCTGCGCGGGCATAGACGTCTGCGGTCGCGAACGCCACCTCCCGCGCGTAGGCCGAGACCTGCCGGCGCACCTCCTGGGCCTGGTCGGCCGAGAACAGGTCGTCGATGTGGCGCTCGATGACCTCGATCGTCGTCTTGACCATCGACACCGTCTGGTGGAGTGTGACGTGGCGCGTCAGCTCCCGCGGCGCTGCGCCGAACACCGAGCCCGTCACGTCGAGAGCCGACGTGCCGGTGCGCATCCACTCGGCGCACTGGGCGATCCCGGCGTGCGCGATCAGGGAGATCCACGACCGGTGCTCGGCGTCGAGCTCGTGGAACCACCGGAGCTCGCGCTCCATCGTCGCGATCGCGGCCGTCGTCAGATCGCCGGATGCCTTGTCCAGCACCTGCGCGTAGTCCTCGTGAGTCCCGGCGGTCACAGGGCCCAGACTAGGTGCAGGACGGCTCATCGGCCGGTATCGTGGCTCCACTTCCCCCGGCGCCGAGGAGCTGCCCGATGAATGGACTCAGCCCAGGTTCGCTGGAGACGCGGTTCGTCAGGCTGCACGGCTACCGCCGCGCGTACCGGATCACCGGTGAAGGGCCCGCGCTGCTGCTCCTGCACGGGTTGAGCTGCGACTCGACGACGTGGTTGCCGGTGGCCGAACGGTTGGCCGAACGCTTCACCGTGGTGATCCCCGACCTCCTGGGCCATGGCGAGTCCGACAAGCCACGGGCCGACTACTCGCTGGGCGGCTACGCCAACGGCATGCGCGACCTCCTGACCTATCTCGAGATCGATCGCGTCACGGTCGTCGGTCACAGCCTCGGCGGAGGTGTGGCCATGCAGTTCGCCTACCAGTATCCCGACCGGACCGAGCGGATCTGCCTCGTCGCCACGGGCGGGCTCGGCACCGAGGTGTCGCCGCTGATCAGGCTGATCACCGTCCCGGGAGCGGGCGTGGGTCTCGGGCTGGCCACGATCCCACCGCTGCGGGTGCCGGTCCGCGTCGCGCTCCGCACGCTCGCCCGGACGGGTCTTCCCTACACCCGGGACCTCGACGAGGCCGCCGACATCTACGAGTCGCTCAGCGACCCCGGTGCCCGCGCCGCCGTGCGCGCCGTCACGAGTCACGTCGTCGACTGGCGCGGTCAGCGCATCACCATGAAGGACCGCGCCTACCTCGCCGAGGTGATCCCGCTCTGCCTGGTGTGGGGTGCCGGTGACTCCGTCATCCCGTCCCGGCACGCGCTCGCCGCCCAGAGACGGTCGCCCCACACGATCGTGGAGCTGTTCCCCGACTCCGGACACTTCCCGCACAAGGATCAGCCGGAGCTGTTCGTCGACGTGCTCACGCGGTTCGTCGACGGAGCACCGCCCGCGAGGTTCCGCCCGCGGCGGTGGGGGGCCACGCTCAGGGACGGAGCGCAGACCGAGGGCCCGCAGGACTCTGTCGGGGCTGCGGCGAGCATCGTCGAGCTCACCACCGACGACCTCGGCGTCGCCGGCTGACACGCCGGCGCGCGCCGCCCCGCGCGTACGCCGTCAGACCGACGAGGAGTGGAGGGCGGCCTTCTGAGCTTTGCGCTCGCGACTGCGTGTCTTGCGGTAGCCCCAGTTGCCGGTAACCGCAGCGCCGATCGCGATCGACAGGACGGCGATGACGACGCCACCGATGTCGTCGGCGACGTAGTGCCAGCCGAAGTAGATCGTGGCCAGCACGGTGCCTGTGAAGTAGACCCACAGGCCGCGCATCAGCCACTTGTTGATCCCGATGATGGCGAAGAAGAGGCACGCGGTCAGGACGACGGAGACGTGGAGTGAGGCGAACCCGGCGATGCCGTGGATCTTCTCGGTCGCCCACGGGTCGCTCAGGACGTCGTAGCGTGCGTGCGCCAGCGATCGTTGCAGCGCCGCCACCCCGCTGTCGCCAGGCAGGTCGGCGAAGAGCGACTGGTTGGCGAAGACCGGTCCGAGCGTCGGCACGAGGTAGTAGCTGCCGACGCCGAGGATCCAGTTGAGGCTGAGCGCCGTCGCGTACCACGCGCCGAGCGAGAGGTCCTTGTTGAGGACGAGCACCGCCGCGAGCGACACCGGCGTCAGCATCAGGTAGGAGACGTAGATCGTCGACAGGATCAGCGCGATGAACCCCGTGCCGAGGACGTCGTGCAGGACAAGTGCCGGGTAGTGACCGAAGAAGAGCCAGTGGTCCATCTTCATCAGGTCGGCGTCGTGGAGCACCTCCTCGCGCACGATCGGCAGGAAGCTCTTGAGGTTGCGATAGCTGACGTAGGAGATGTAGAAGGCGATCAGGCCGAGCGCGGCATGGATGAGCCGGCTCCAGCTCCACTCCGTGCGGACGATCGTCGTGACGCGGGACCGCAGGCCCCGAAGACTCCTGGTCTGCAGGAACGCCTGAACGGCGAGGCCGCCGCCGATGAAGAGCAGCCCGAGCATCGGCAGCCGGACGTAGGCCGGCCCGAGGAAGCCCTCCGGGTCCCGCATCGGCAGGTCGAGGTAGTAGGACGCCCAGATGGTGAAACCGCCCACGGCGATCGAGAAGGCGACCAGGAAGGTGTAGGGCCAGCGCAGGATGCGAACCCACGTCGGGGTCCGTCGCAGCGCCGGCGGTGTCGCGGTCTCGACCATGACCCGACCACCCCTCGCTCTCGAGCTCGCGGACCCTGCCGTGGCGCTGTCCGGCGTCGAATCGTCACGGGGGGCCATGGGGACATCTTAGAGGACGGGGGGTTGACCCCCGGCAACCATTTGTGTGCCGGGGGTCAACCCCGCGTCCGTGCCGCCGCCCTCAGGCGTCGCTGCCCTCCTGGGGGACGTCGGCGACCGCGGTCGGATCATCGAGCCGGAACCGTGCGTACGCCTCTGCCGCCGTCTCGGCCTTGACCTCGCCGTTGGCAGCCAGGGCCTCGAGGACGCCGACCACGATCGACGCGGTGTCGATCTGGAAGAACCGCCGCGCGGCAGCCCGGGTGTCGGCGAAGCCGAACCCGTCCGCGCCGAGGGACGTCCACGGCTCGGGCACCCAGCGGGCGATCTGGTCGGGGACGGCACGCATGTAGTCGGTCACCGCCAACACCGGGCCGTGGGCATCGGCCAGCGCCCTGGTGACGTACGGCGTCGCAGGCTCGTCTCCGGGGGCGTTGAAGGTCGCCCGCTCTGCAGCGTCGGCGTCACGGGCGAGCTCGTTCCACGACGTCACCGACCAGACGTGGGCTCGGACGTCGTACTCCTCGGCGAGGATCCGCTGCGCCTCCAGCGCCCACGGCACGGCGACGCCGGAAGCGAGGATCTGCGCCTGCGGGGTCCCCTCGCCACGCTCGGGTGCCTCGCGGTAGCGGTACATCCCCTTCAGCAGCGCGTCCACATCGAGGCCCTCGGGCTCGGCGGGCTGGACGATGGGCTCGTTGTAGACGGTGAGGTAGTAGAAGATGTTCTCGCCGTGCGGGTGGTCCTCGGTGGAGCCGTACATCCGCTCCATGCCGTTCTGGACGATGCGGCTGATCTCGAACCCGAACGCCGGGTCGTAGTGCACAGCCGCGGGGTTGGTGCGGGCGAGCAGCGGCGAGTGGCCGTCGGCGTGCTGCAGGCCCTCGCCGGTCAGGGTGGTCCGACCGGCGGTCGCGCCGATCAGGAAGCCTTTCGAGAGCTGGTCGGCCATCGCCCACAGCGAGTCGCCGGTGCGCTGGAACCCGAACATCGAGTAGAAGATGTAGACCGGGATCATGGGCTCGCCGTGGGTCGAGTACGCCGATCCGGCGGCGGTCATCGAGGCGACGGCGCCGGCCTCGCTGATGCCCTCGTGAAGGAGCTGGCCGGACGTCGACTCCTTGTAGGCCAGCAGGATCCTGCGGTCGACCGACTCGTACGACTGCCCGTGCGGGTTGTAGACCTTGGCCGTCGGGAACATCGAGTCCATGCCGAACGTCCGGAACTCGTCCGGCGCGATCGGCACGACGCGCGAGCCCACACCCTTGTCGCGCATGAGGTTGCGCAGCAGGCGGACGAAGGCCATCGTCGTCGCGACCGGCTGGTTGCCGGACCCGCCCCGCAGCTCGGCGTACGTCGCGTCGCCGGGCAGCTCGAGCGGCTTGGCCCGGACGACGCGCTTGGGCAGCGACCCGCCGAGCTGACGGCGACGCTCACGCATGTACTGCATCTCGTCGGAGTCCTCGCCCGGGTGGTAGAACGGCGCGAGCTCGGACCCGTCGATCTCCTCGTCGCTGATCGGCAGGTAGAGCCGGTCGCGGAACTTCTTGAGGTCGGCCTTGGTGAGCTTCTTCATCTGGTGGGTCGCGTTGCGGCCCTCGAGCGCGTCGATGGTCCAGCCCTTGATGGTCTGCGCGAGGATGACCGTCGGCTGCCCGGTGTGGTTCATCGCCGCATCGAAGGCGGAGAAGACCTTGCGGTAGTCGTGACCACCGCGCGGCAGCTTGGAGATCTGGTCGTCGGTGAGGTGCTCCACCATCTTGAGCAGCCGCGGGTCGGCCCCGAAGAAGTGGTCGCGCGTGTAGGCGCCGTCCTCCATCGAGTAGGTCTGGAACTGCCCGTCGGGCGTACGGTTCATCTGGTTGACCAGGACGCCGTCGACGTCACGGGCGAGAAGGTCGTCCCACTCGCGACCCCAGATGACCTTGACGACGTTCCAGCCGGCGCCGCGGAAGGTCGACTCGAGCTCCTGGATGATCTTGCCGTTGCCTCGGACCGGCCCGTCGAGCTGCTGCAGGTTGCAGTTGATGACGAACGTGAGGTTGTCGAGCTCCTCCCGTGCGGCGAGTCCGATCGCGCCGAGCGACTCGGGCTCGCCCATCTCGCCGTCGCCGAGGAACGCCCACACGCGCTGCTCGCTGGTGTCCTTGATACCGCGGTTCTGGAGGTAGCGGTTGAACCGCGCCTGATAGATCGAGTTGAGCGCCGCCAACCCCATCGAGACGGTCGGGAACTCCCAGAAGTCGGGCATCAGCCGGGGGTGCGGGTAGGACGCGAGCCCCTTGCCCGGACCATGGCTGACCTCCTGGCGGAACTTGGCGAGCTGCTCGGCGGTCAGGCGACCCTCGAGGAACGCGCGGGCATAGATGCCGGGGGAGGCGTGGCCCTGGATGAAGACCTGGTCGCCGCCGCCCGGGTGGTCCTTGCCACGGAAGAAGTGGTTGAAGCCGACCTCGTACAGGCTGGCTGCGGACTGGTACGTCGCGATGTGTCCGCCGACGCCCAGGCCCTCTCGATTGGCCCGCGAGACCATGACGGCGGCATTCCACCGGATGTAGGCGCGGATGCGTCGCTCGACGTCCTCGTCTCCGGGGAACCAGGGCTCGCGCTCGGGCGGGATCGAGTTGATGTAGTCGGTGCTGGTGAGAGCGGGGACCCCGACCTGCTTCTCCCGGGCCCGCTCGAGCAGGCGCAGCATCATGTAGCGCGCGCGTCCGCGGCCCCGTCCCTCGACCATCTCGTCGAAGGACTCGAGCCACTCTGTGGTCTCGTCCGGGTCGATGTCGGGAAGCTGGGACGGGAGGCCCTCGTGGATGACGGGGGGCCGGTCGGATGACTGGGCCACTTCGAATCCTTTTCTCGCGAGATCGCGACTGCGCCGGATGTGGGCAGCAACGCTGTCGACGGCTCCAGGTGGGTCGCCTGCCGTCCGCCGTCCATCTTTCCACTGCGTTCCAGTACCCGCGAGTAGCCGCCCCTCCGGGCGGACCTAAGGGCTCTGCGGAGCGCTCCCTGCCCCACCTTCGCCGAGAGCCGCTAGTGTGTGGCGCCTAGGCAGGAAGAAGCCTTGGAAAACATCACTTGGGGAGGCATCGGTGAGCGCCACCGCGCAGGACGCGGACCGTCCGGGGCATGGGGACCGTCTGGGCTTCAAGCCCGACATGGTGGTCCAGGAGCTCGGTTGGGACGAGGACGTCGACGACGCGCTTCGGGAAGCGATCGAGAGTCGCATCGGCAGCGAGATGGTGGACGGCGACTACGGCGAGGTCGTGGACGGTGTCGTGCTCTGGTGGAGGGACGACGACGGCGACCTGGCCGACGCGTTGATGGACTCGCTCCAGGACCTTGCCGAGGGCGGGACCGTATGGCTCCTGACGCCCAAGGTCGGCCGACCCGGGTACGTCGACAACGGGGACATCGCCGAGGCAGCTCCGATCGCAGGGCTGTCGACCACGACGACCGCGTCGGCAGGCCCTGACTGGGCCGCGACGAAGCTGTCCACCCACAAGCGCTGACTCGTCGCGCCGGGTGGCGCGAAGCCGGGTGGCCGACGCCGGAGGAGCGCGGGTTCTCCTTGGTGTAACTCATGGTTACACTAAGGGCCACGTGCCCCCGACTTCCGAGGTACCACCATGACGAACCAGCTCCGCGGACCGGGCCAGCACCCCGCCGCTGCATCCGCGCTGACTCTCGCCTCCCTCGCCACGTGCGGCGTCGTCCGACCGTACGGTCCCCGTGCCCTCGTCGGCGTCGGGCGGGCCCTGGCCCGCTGGGGCACCGGTCTGGCCGGCGGCTACGCCTCGCTCGCCGCGCGGACTCCCAACGCCGTCGCCATCCACGACGATCTCGGGTCCATCACCTTCGCCGATCTCGGTGCCCAGGCCAATGCGTTCGCCCGTGCGCTGTCCGACCTGGGCGTCGGCGAGGGCGACGGCGTCGCGCTGATGGCTCGCAACCACCGTTGGTTCGTGATCACCGCCATCGCCGTCGCGCGGCTCGGCGCCGACGTCCTCTATCTCAACACCGCGTTCTCCGGCCCCCAGGTGCGCGAGCTGCTCGAGCGCGAGAAGCCGGCGGCGATCGTCCACGACGACGAGTTCTCCGACGTCGTGGCGTCGGCACCCTCGGACGCAGCCCGCGTCGTCGCCTGGGCCGACGTTCCTGGTCCGGGCACCGTCGGATCGCTTGTCAGCACCCGTCCCGGCACCGACCTGCCGGCCCCGCGGCGCGAGGGCCGCTCCGTGATCCTCACCTCGGGCACGACCGGAGCGCCGAAGGGCGCGGCCAGGGGGTCCGGCTCGCTCAGCGCCGGAGCCGCGCTGCTGTCCCGCATCCCGCTCCGCGCGCGGATGACCGTCCACGTGGCGGCCCCGCTGTTCCACACCTGGGGATGGGGCCACCTCAACCTCGCGATGCTCCTCGGGTCCACGCTCGTCCTGCGACGCCGCTTCACACCGCGTGACTTCCTCGACACCCTGGCCCGGACCCGGTCCGACGCGGCGGTGGTCATCCCGGTGATGCTGCAGCGCGCGCTCCAGCTGCCGAAGGAAGACCTCGACTCCTACGACCTGAGCGCACTCACGATCGTCGCGGCCAGCGGCTCGTCGCTTCCCGGCGACCTCGCGACCGCGTGGATGGACCAGTACGGCGACAACCTCTACAACACCTACGGCTCGACCGAGTGCGCGTGGGTGACGATCGCGCAACCCGCCGAGATGCGCGCGCACCCCGGCACGGCGGGTGCACCACCGATCGCGACGGTGATCGCCCTCTACGACACCGAGGGGCGTCCGGCGACCGGCTCGAGCGGACGCATCTTCGTCCGCAACGGCCTGCCGTTCGAGGGGTATACGCACGGCGGCGGCAAGGAGGTCGTCGACGGTCTGATGTCGACCGGCGACGTCGGCACCATCCGCGACGGTCTGCTCTTCGTCGAGGGCCGTGACGACGAGATGATCGTCTCCGGCGGGGAGAACGTCTATCCGCAAGAGGTCGAGAACTGTCTCGCGAGGCACCCGGCCGTCCTGGAGGTCGCCGTCGTCGGCGTGGAGGACGTCGACTTCGGGCACCGCCTGCTGGCCTGGGTCGCTCTGCGGCCGGGGCACGACGTGACCGAGGACGACCTCAAGCTCTACGTGCGCGAGCGCCTCGCTCGGTACAAGGTCCCGCGCGAAGTACGCTTCCTGCACGAGCTGCCGCGCAACGCGACGGGCAAGATCCTGAAGCGCCGGCTGACCCACACCGACGAGAGCGAGTGACTTCCCTCCATGACGATCGAGATCGGGACCACGGCCCCTGACTTCACCCTCAAGAACCAGCACGGCGAGGAGGTCTCCCTCTCGGCGCTCCGCGGCAAGAAGACGCTGCTCGTCTTCTATCCGTTCGCGTTCAGCGGGATCTGCTCCGGCGAGCTGTGCGAGCTGCGCGACAACCTCGCTGCGTTCAACGAGCTCGATGCCGACGTGCTGGCGATCTCGTGCGACCCGATGTTCGCTCTGCGGGCCTTCTCCGAGAAGGACGGGCTCACGTTCTCGCTGCTGAGCGACTTCTGGCCGCACGGTGCGGTCGCGACCTCGTACGGGGTCTTCGACGCCGACCGTGGGTGTGCGCTGCGAGGCAGCTTCCTGGTCGACGAGGAGGGTGTCGTGCGGTGGAAGATCGAGAACGGACTTCCCGACGCGCGCGACCTTGCCGGCTACCTCGGCGCACTGCAGGAAATCTCTGCATGATCCTGCCGCGCAGACCCGGATCTGTGCAAGACTGATGAGCGCGTGGCCGCTGGTGACCCGAGACGCCAGCGGCCACGCCTCTGTCTTCATCCAGGGCGCCATCCGATACTCTGGAGCGCCGCGCGGCGTCGGGCGCATAGCTCAGCGGTAGAGCACCTCGCTTACAACGAGGCGGTCGGGGGTTCGATCCCCTCTGCGCCCACCACGAATCCCACGAGAGCCCCGTTGCCTGTGTGCGCAGGGCTCTCGTCGTGCGCGCAGCCTGATGCCACGTATTAGCGGTCGTGTCGCGGGGTCGCGGCGGTTATGGTCGGAGACGCCGCACACTGTCACCAGGGGGAGACGTGCCCGACTTTATGCCTGCCGCGACCGTCACTGACGTCACGGCGCCGCTCGCGATCACGGAGTGGGACATCGGGGTGGTGATCGAGTACTGAGCGCGCAGACTCGCGGGGCGGACGCACCGGCGATGTGGTCGACGGTGCGTCGTGCTGTCCACCGGATCGAGAGGCGACGTGGCGCGGTCCTCGTCGCGGTGCTGGCGCTCACGACCGCGTTCCGCCTGCCGTACCTGTGGGCGCCGCTGTCCTCGGACGAGGGCGGGTTCCTTCTCGTCGCCCACCAGTGGGGGACGACGGACGGTTCGCTGTACGGCAACCAGTGGGTCGACCGTCCTCCCGGCCTGATCCTCCTCTTCGGCTTCGCCGATCTGCTCTCCGGCTCGCTCGGAGACCGGGTCGCACTCCGCCTGGTGGCGCTGGTGCTCGCCCTCGTCGCGGTCGCCGCCGCCTGGTACGCGGGACGAGCTGTCGGCGGCACGCGCGGCGCGCTGGCCGCCGCGCTGGTGATGTGCGCGGTGACCTCCACCCCGGCGTTCAGCGGGCCGCGCATGGCCACGGTGTTCCCGGCGGTCGTCTTCGCCGCGGTCACCGTCGCGCTCGCGCTCGCCGCGGCGTACGAGGTGACGTCTCCACGGGTGCGCGCGGCGCTCGCGGCCGGGGCGGGTGTCACCGGCGTGGTGGCCGTGCTGATGAAGCAGAACGTCGTCGACGGACTGGTCTTCGCCGCGGTGCTCTGGGCGTTGAGCGGTCGCCGTGGCTGGAAGCTGGCGGCGGCGGGCGCGGCCGGTGCCTCGCTGCCGCTCCTCGCCACGCTCGTCTGGGCGGTGACCGGACCCGGCCTCGGGGGGTTCTGGGAGGCGATGTACGGCTTCCGCGAGCAGGCGGCGGAGGTCATCATCAGCTCGAGCTCCGTCGCGCCCGAGCTGCGGATGCGCCTCTTCGTGCTCGCCCTCGTGGGAACGGGTGCGTTCCTCCTCGGTGTCCTGACCGTGTGGGGGGCGGTCCGCGAACGCCGCCGGCCGGTCGCGGTCGCCACCCTCGCGGTCCTGGCCTGCGCCGTTGTCGGGATCGTCGGCGGTGGGTCCTGGTGGCGCCACTACGCGCTCCAGCTCGCGCTCCCGCTGGCCCTCGGTGCGGCGCTCGCCGTGCGCAGCGGGCTCCTGCGCACCACGCGTGTGGCCGTCGCCCTGGCCCTCGTGGCCACGTTCGTGGCCGTGGCGTGGCGAACTCCCGCAGCGCTCGAGGGCCGGCCGACGAGCGGCACGGCCGTGGGGGAGTGGATCGGCGAGCGGACCGAGCCCGGCGACGCGGGCCTGGTCGCCTACGGCTCGCCGCAGGTCCTGCGGGTCGCAGGGCTGTTCGCGCCGTACCCCTACTCGTGGAGCCTGCCCGTCCGCGTCCTCGACCCCGATCTCGACGAGATGACGGCGCTGCTGGCCGGCCCCGAGGCGCCGGAGTGGCTGGTGGAGATGGGGTCTTTCACCTGGTGGGGGATCGACACCGACGCGTTCAACCGGGTGGTCGCGACGCGATACCGCGAGGTCGCCGACGTCTGCGGGCACCGCGTCTACCTGCGTTCCGACGTCGAGCGCGACGTCGGGTCGGGGACGTCGTGGTGTCCTGCGCTGTACGGACGGACCACGCCGTAGTCGTAGGCTGACGGGCGTGAGCGACCTGCGAGTCCACGACGTCATCGCCCTCCTCGACAGGTGGTACCCACCGGGCCACGCCGACTCCTGGGACGCGGTCGGCACGTCGGTCGGTGATCCCGACGCCCCGCTGCGTCGGATCCTGCTCGCGGTCGATCCCGTACGCGCGGTCGTCGACGAGGCGATCGCCTTCGAGGCCGACCTCGTCGTCACGCACCACCCGCTCCTGCTCAAGGGCGTGCACTCGGTCGCGGCCACGACCCCGAAGGGCCGGGTGGTCACCGACCTCGTACGCCACGGCATCACGCTGCACACCTGCCACACCAACGCCGACTCGCCGGCGCTCGGGGTCTCCGACTCGCTCGCCCGTGCACTCGGGCTCACCGACCTCAGGCCGCTGGACGCCGATCCGGTCGAACCGCTCGACGCGTGGGTGGTCTACGTTCCCCGCGAGGCCGCCGCTGCGGTCGCCTCCGCGATGCACGACGCGGGCGCGGGGTCGGTCGGCGACTACGACCGGTGCCAGTTCGTCAGCGACGGGACGGGGTCGTTCCGGCCTGGGGAGGGGGCGGCGCCGGCGATCGGGGAGGTCGGTGCGGTCGAGCACGTCGCGGAGACCCGCGTCGAGATGGTCGCTGCCCGACGGCTGCGCGAAGCCGTGCTGGCCGCTGCGCTCGCGGCCCACCCGTACGAGGAGGTCGCCTACACCGTCACCGAGATCGCCGAGGTCCCCGATCCCGACCGGGGCAGCGGACGCGTGGGAACCCTCGCGGACCCGGTGCCGTTGGGCAGGTTCGCGACGCAGGTCCTCGAAGCGCTGCCTGCCCACCACAGCGCCGTGAGGGTCGCGGGCGATCCCGACGCGCCGGTGCGCACGGTCGCCGTCTGCGGCGGGTCCGGTGACTTCCTCCTGGACCGCGCGCGCTCGCTCGGCGCGGACGCGTACGTCACGTCCGACCTCAGGCACCATCCCGTCTCGGAGCTGCGCGAGCACGCCGACGCCCCCGCGGTCCTCGACGTGCCGCACTGGGCGGCCGAGTGGACCTGGCTGCCCGTGCTGGCCGAGCGGCTGCGAGGCTGGCTCGACGAGCGAGGGAGTACGGTTCAGGTCCAGGTCTCGACCGCCGTGACCGACCCGTGGACGTCGCACCTCGGGTGGTCGGAGTAATACGGTGGAGCACCTGCCATGTCCAGCGGTACGCACTCACCGGTCCGTACCCGTCAGAGGAGCCCACGCTGAAGGCTGACCCGTTCGACCAGCTTGCCCTGCTCGACGTCCAGAGTCTGGACTCGCAGCTCGCACGGCTCGCCCACCGCCGCAAGACCCTGCCCCAGGTCGCGACGCTCGAGCAGCTGCGCCGGGAGCGCGAGACGGTCCACGCGCGCAGCGTCCAGGCGCAGACCAGGGTGTCGGACCTCACGGCCGACCAGGCCAAGGCCGACCGCGAGGTCGCCAACGTCCGGGCACGGCGCGACCGCGACCAGACCCGGCTCGACTCGGGTCAGGTCGGCAGCCCCAAGGACCTGCAGCGGCTCCAGGACGAGATCGTCGCGCTCGACCGGCGCATCGGCTCGCTCGAGGACGACGAGCTCGAGGTGATGGAGGAGCTCGAGGCGGCCCAGAACGAGCTGGCCGCGGCAACCGGAGAGCTGGCCTCGATCGAGGCACGGATCGCCGACGAGCTCGGTGCTCTCCAGGAGTCGACAGCCGACCTCGACGCGGCGGCGGAGGCGCTGCGTGCCGAGCGCGGCCAGACGGTCGGACGTGTCTCCGACCCGTTGCTCGCGCTCTACGACAAGATCCGCGACACCCACGGCGGCGTCGGAGCCGCGGCCCTGCGCCACAAGCGGTGCGAGGGCTGCCGGCTCGAGATCAACGGTGCCGACCTTCGCGAGATCGCCGCCACGCCGAGCGACGTCGTGCTGCGCTGCCCGGAGTGCAACCGGATCCTCGTCCGGACCGGCGAGTCCGGGCTGTGACGGCGCCGCGTCGCGTCGTCATCGAGGCCGACGGAGGCTCGCGCGGCAACCCTGGCCCCGCGGCGTACGGTGCGGTCCTCCGTGATGCCGACACCGGGGCGGTCATCGCCCAGCGGGCGGAGACGATCGGGATCGCGACCAACAACGTCGCCGAGTACAGCGGGCTCATCGCCGGCCTCGAGCTCCTCGCCGAGCACGCCCCGGAGGCCGAGGTCGAGGTCCGGATGGACTCCAAGCTCGTGATCGAGCAGATGGCGGGCCGGTGGCGGGTCAAGCATCCCGATATGAAGCCGCTCGCCCTGCGGGCCCAGCAGCTCGCCCCGTTCGGCGTCGAGTGGACGTGGGTGCCGCGCGAGCGCAACAAGGCTGCGGACGCGATCCTCAACGACGCGCTCGACGAGGCGGCCGGCAAGCCCAAACGGCGCCGAGCGGCAGACCCGGCCCCCCAGGCCCCCGGGACGACGGCGACCGCTGCCCCGGCCGGGTCACGCAACCCGATGGTCGGGTGGCGCGATCCGCTGGCCGACCCGCCGACCACGTTGACGCTGGTCCGCCACGGCGCCACCGACAGCACGCTCGCGAAGGTCTTCTCCGGGTCCGACGGCGCTGACCCCGGCCTGAACGACGTCGGCCGCGCCCAGGTCCACCGTGCGGCGGCGTACGTCTCCCGTGCCGACGCCGAGGCCGTCGACGTCGTCGTGAGCTCGCCGCTGCGTCGCTGCCGCGAGACCGCCGAGGTGCTGGCGAACGACCTCGGCGTCGAGGTCGTCGTGGAGCCTGGACTGGTCGAGGCGTCGTTCGGCGCGTGGGACGGCCTGACGTTCGCGCAGGTCCAGGAGCGCGACCCGGAGGCCCTCGACGCGTGGCTCGCCTCGACGGCCGTGGCGCCGCCGGGCGGTGAGTCGTACGACGACGTGTTCGCGCGCGTCCAGCGCTTGCAGCGTCGGCTCGTGGCGTCGTACGGCGGCAAGCACGTCGTGCTCGTGAGCCACGTGACGCCGATCAAGATGTTCGTGAGGCTGGCGCTCGACGCACCGATGCCGGTCATCCACCGGCTCGAGCTGCAGCCCGCGTCGGTGAGCACGGTGCGGGTCTGGCCGGACGGCATCTCGACCCTGCGCGCGTACGACGTCGTCCCCGTCTGACCGTCCCGCCCCCGGCTGGCCGTCCCTCGCCTCCCCCACAGGCCGTCCCCTCCGCGCTGTGTGCAGTACGTCAAGGAATTGCGTACCGGATTCCTTGACGTACTGCACACAGCGCGGACGGAGCGGGGGGTCAGACCTCGGTCACGACGACGTCCAGGCGGCCCGCGTGCTGCTCGACGGTCCAGCCGAGGTCGCGCAGGTCGGCGGCGAGCGCGGACACCGTCGCCGGTGACGCGCCCTCGCGCAGGAGCGCCCGGACGATCCTGCCCTTGGTGGCCTTGTTGAAGTGGCTGACGACGCTCCGACGACCGTTCGACTCGTGCAGGACACGGACGGTCGCGACCCGGTCCTTCGGTCCGTCGGGTCGCCAGAGCGCGGCGTACGTCGAGGACCGGAGGTCGATCAGCAGACCGGAGCCGAGCGTGTCCGCGACCACCGGGCCGAGCTCGTCGCGCCACTGGCTCGCGATGGTGCCCAGCCCGGGCAGCGTCACGTTGCCCGACAGCCGGTAGGCCGGGATGCGGTCCGTCGGACGGACGAGCCCGAAGAGGGCGCTGGCGAAGGCCAGGCTCCGGCTGGCCCGTCGTCGTGCGGCGGGGTCCAGCGTGCCGAGGTCGAGCGCGGCGTACAGCACGCCGTCGTAGACCGAGTCGGCCCGCGCGGTCGGCTCGGTCCAGAGGCTCGCGTCGCGGGCGAGCGCGTCGGCCTGGGTCGGGCCGAGCCCGAGGACCGCAGCCGCGCGGGCAGGGTCCCGGGTGCACAGGTCCACGAGCGTGTCCGCGATCCGGCGACGGGTCGGCGTCAGCGTCGGGAAGGACAGCGTGGAGAGATCGAGCGGGCGACCCCGCCGGGGGACGGACTTGCCTTCGGACGGCGGGAGGAGGACCAGCACCCACTGATCCTACGGAGAGGGCATCGGACCGATCGCGTCGGCCCGCGCGGGGATCGACCGCTCTCTAGGGTGGCGGCATGACCCGTGCGTACTACTCGGTAGACCCGTCCGCCGTGCCCGCCCTCGAGAGCCGCATCGACGCGGTCGCGCAGGAGCTGGGGATCGATGCGGCGTTCCCGCCCGCGGTCCTGGAGGAGGCAGCGACCTCGGCGGCCAGGGTCCAGCTCCCCGACCTCGACCGGACCGACCTGCCGCTCCTCACCATCGACCCACCCGGGGCCCGCGACCTCGACCAGGCGATGTTCATCGAGCGTCGCGGGGAGGGGTGGACCGTGCACTACGCGATCGCCGACGTCGCTTCGTACGTCGTCCCCGGCGGTGCGGTCGACGAGGAGGCGCACCGGCGCGGCCAGACGTTGTACGCCCCGACGCGACGGATCCCGCTCCACCCTGCGGTGCTGTCCGAGGATGCTGCGAGCCTGCTTCCCGACGTCGTGCGTCCCGCCGTGCTGTGGTCGATCGACCTCGACGCCGAAGGCCGTCAGGTCGGCGTCGAGGTGACGCGCGCGCGGGTCCGCAGCACGGCCCAGCTCGACTACGACGGCGTGCAGGCCCAGGTGGCGGCAGGGTCAGGTCCGGAGACGTTGACGTTGCTGCGCGAGGTGGGGGAGCGGCGACAGGCGCTGGAGGCCGAACGGGGCGGTGTGAGCCTCCCGTTGCCCTCGCAGGAGATCGACCGCGCGGAGGACGGCTCGTGGTCCTTGACGTTCCGCGAGCCGGTGCCGGCGGAGGGGTGGAACGAGCAGATCTCGCTTCTCACCGGGATGGCGGCGGCCGGTCTCATGCTGGAGGCGGGAGTCGGGCTGGTGCGCACGCTGCCGCCCGCGGACGAGCGAGCGGTCGGGCGGTTGAAGAGGGCTGCGCGTGGGCTCGAGGTCCCGTGGCCCGAGGCGATGTCGTACCCCGACTTCGTCCGGACCCTCGACCCGGCGGACCCCCGGCACGTCGCGATGCTCGAGGCGTGCACGGGCCTGCTGCGCGGGGCGGACTACGCCGCGTTCGACGGGGCGCCGCCGGACTACGCCGAGCACAGCGCGATCGCGGCGCCGTACGCCCACGCGACGGCGCCGCTGCGGCGGCTCGCGGACCGCTACGTGAGCGAGGTGTGCCTCGCGGTCAGTGCGGGCGTGGACGTGCCCGAGTGGGTACGGGCCGGGCTTCCGAGGCTGCCCGCGGTGATGGCGGGGACCGGCCGCGTCGCCTCGTCGTTCGACCGAGCGGTGCTCGACCTGGTGGAGGCCGTCGTGCTGGCCGACGCCGTCGGACGCACGTTCACCGGCACGGTGATCGACGCCGACGACAAGGATCCGACTCGCGGGACGGCCCTCCTCGACGACCCTGCGGTCGAGGCTCCGGTCGCGGCGGACGTGCCGCTGCCCCTGGGTGAGCCCGTACGGCTGACCTTGGAGCGGGCCGACGTCGACGCGCGCTCCGTACGCTTCCGGTGGGACGGGCCGTGACAGGAACCCGTGGGCTGCCTCAGAGCCAGCCGGCGCCTTCCGCGACGAGCCACAGCCCGAAGACCGCGAACAACGCCGACGCGCCGTAGCGGATGGCCTTCTCCGGCAGCTGCTTGCCGATCCAGGCGCCGAGCAGGATCGCGAGCGCGTCGGCGGCGACCATGCCCACCGTGCTGCCGACCCACGTGCCGAACCAGTCCTCCTGCGTGGCGAGCGTGATGGTCGCGAGCATCGTCTTGTCACCGAGCTCGGCGAGGAAGAACGCCCCGCCGACGGCCCACACCGCGGACCCGCTGCTGCGGGTGGCCTTCTCCCGCTCGTCGGCGCTGAGCTCGTCGCCGCGCAGGGTCCAGGCGGCGAAGAAGAGGAACGCCAGACCGGCGGCGAGGGTGATCCACTGCTGCGCATCCGCGAACGCCTCACCGACCCAGAACCCGATGCCCACAGAGAGGAGGTGGACGACCGCGGTGGCGACCGTGATGCCGATCAGCACGTCGCGGGGTCGGTAGCGGGTGGCGAACGTCATCGCCATCAGCTGGCTCTTGTCGCCGAGCTCGGCCACGAAGATGACCGCGGTGCTCAGCAAGAACGCGTACAGCATGAGAAGGGCTCCTCGGCACCTGGTCGAGGAGCCTCGGGGAGTCCCTTCGACCAGGCACGTCCATAGGGTCGTGTCGCTGGCCGAAAGTCTCGTCCGCGCCGCGCGAGGCGACGCCGTCCGTACCGGACCCGGAGGTCAGTGTGTCGACACGGATGTTGGGGACTACTCCCTTTCGCTCCACCCAGCGTACGGCGGGCGGGGGGATGCGGCCAGACCGGGGAGGGTGATGTCGGCTACTGTGGCTGCTGCGGATGAGTCGGCCGGGCGGCCGCGTCGTCGTCGGTCTCGCACCGAGGGCGCCGAGGAAGGTCCGGACTCCACAGAGCACGATGGTGGGTAACGCCCACCCACGGCGACGTGCGGGACAGTGCCACAGAGAGCAGACCGCCAGCGGCCTCACGCGACGCGTGAGGTGCGGGTAAGGGTGAAAGGGTGGGGTAAGAGCCCACCAGCGCCTCGGGTGACCGGGGCGGCTAGGTAAACCCCATCGGGAGCAAGACCAAGAAGGACCTTCGGGTCCGCGCAGGCGCTGACGCTGCTCGCCGAGCCTGCGGGTAGGTCGCTGGAGCGTCGTGGTGACGCGACGCCGAGAGAGATGGTCGCCGGGGCGGAGACGCCCTGACAGAATCCGGCCTACAGGCCGGCTCATCCGCCCTTAGCGACCGACGGCGCGGCCGAGGAGGCCGCGGCGATCCGCCCACCTCTCGAAGACCACGGTGAAGAACGGCGGTACGGCGGACGCCAGCGCGGCGATCGTCACCTTGAACGACCAGCCGAACGCGCGCCACGCGACGAGGCACATGAGGACGTACGCCACGAAGATGCCGCCGTGGATGGGACCGAAGATCTTGACGCCCAGCTCGGTGGTCTCGAGGACCCACTTGAAGAACATCCCGATCAGCAGGCCGGCCCACGACACCGCCTCGGCGAAGGCGACCACGCGGAAGGCGGTCCGGGTGCGGGCGTGGGTCTGCGGGGGTGTGGCGAGTGCGGTCACGGCACCGACCGTACCTGGTGGTGCGGCAGCATCCCACGGTCCCTACGACAGTGCGTCGTAGATCACTCTGACCCCGGTCACGGCAGCGTCAGGATCTCCGCGCCCGAGTCGGTCACCAGGAGCGTGTGCTCGAACTGCGCCGTGCGTGACCGGTCCTTGGTCGTCGCCGTCCAGCCGTCGTCCCACAGGTCCCAGTCGATGGTGCCGAGGGTGAGCATCGGCTCGATCGTGAAGGTCATCCCGGTCTTGATCACGGTGTCGTGTCCCGGGTCGTCGTAGTGCGGCACGATCAGTCCGTCGTGGAAGGCCGGACCGACGCCGTGCCCGGTGAAGTCGCGGACGACTCCGTAGCCGAAGCGCTTGGCGTAGGACTCGATGACACGGCCGACAACGTTGATGCGACGTCCGGGCTTCACCGCCCGGATGGCGCGCATGAGCGCCTCTTCCGTGCGTTCGACGAGGAGCCGCGACTCCTCGTCGACGTCGCCGACGAGGTAGGTCTTGTTGGTGTCGCCGTGCACCCCGCCGACGTAGGCGGTGATGTCGATGTTGACGATGTCGCCGTCCTCGAGCGGGCGGGCGTCGGGGATGCCGTGGCAGATCACCTCGTTGACGCTGGTGCACAGCGACTTGGGGTAGCCGCGGTAGCCGAGCGTCGAGGGGTACGCCCCGTGCTCGACGAGGAAGGCGTGGCCGACGGCGTCCAGCTCGTCGGTCGTGACACCTGGCGCGATCGCTGCCTCGACCGCGTCCAGGGCCTGGGCGGCGAGCCGGCCCGCGTAGCGCATCGCCCGGATCGTCTCGGCGCTGCGGATCTCAGGGCCCTCGTACGGCGCGGGCGCCTTGCGGCCGACGTACTCGGGCACCTCGATCGAGGCGGGGACGCTGCGACGGGGGGAGAGGGTGTGGGGGCTCAGCACGGTCACGCGTCGAGTGTAGGCGGGACCGCCGGGGCGTTCGGCGAGCCTCGTCCTGCTCGGGCAGGATGGGGGCAGGAGGTCAATGATGGCGGACGCGAAGTTCTACTACTGCATCAAGCACCACACGGTCGAGGGCGAGGAGGGCTGCAAGGCGATCGATCGCCTGGGCCCGTACTCCACCCGCGAGGAGGCCGAGCACGCGCTCGAGCTGGCGCAGGAGCGCAACGAGCGGTGGGACAACGATCCCGAGTGGAACGACGATGCTCCCGGTCCCGGGCGGTCCACCACCTGACCTCGTGACCGGGCTGCCGGTCGACGGGGTCATGATGGGATCCTGCCGACCCGAGGAGTCCCATGCCTGCGCTCCGGCCCTTCACCGACGTCAGCACCGTCCGCCCGACCGACGACGGCTTCGCGGCTGAGGTCGACCCCGAGTGGGCGGTCGCGGACAAGCCCAACGGCGGCTACCTGCTCGCGCTGCTCGGGCGAGCAGCGGTCGCGAGCGTCGGGCACGAGCACGTGATCACGTCGTCGGCACACTTCCTCCACTCGCCCGATGCCGGGCCGGTCGAGATCGAGACCGTGGTGCTGCGCAAGGGTCGCAGCGCCGACCACGTACGAGCGACGATGCGGCAGGACGGCCAGGCCTGCGTCGAGGCGGTGCTCATGGTCGGGCGACTCGCCGACGGCGCCCCTGCCCACTGGGACCGTGGTGCGCCACCCCGGCCGGCCGGCGACCGTGACGAGGGAGTGCGGGTGCCCGGCACCAGCCCGACCGGCGTACCGGTGCCGGTGATGGAGCAGGTCGACCTGCGCCTCGACCCCGCGACCCTGGGCTTCGCCGCCGGTCGTCCGAGCGGGTCGGGGGAGCTGCGCGGCTGGCTGTCGTTCCTCGACGACGCGCCGTTCGACCCGGTCTCGCTGCTCTACGCCGTCGATGCATTCCCTCCCGCGACGTTCGAGATCGAGCCGACGGGCTTGGTGCCCACGCTCGAGATGACCGTCTACGTGCGGGCGCTGCCCGCGCCGGGTCCGCTCACGATCCTGCACCGTGCCCAGACCGTCGCGGCCCAGCGGGTCGACGAGGCCACGTTCGTCTGGGACAGCACCGGACGGCTCGTCGCGCAGGCGACCCAGCTCGCGGGGATCCGACTGGGCTGACGGCCCCCCGCGCGCCGGGCGCGCCCGGCGACGGCCTCAGAAGGTGTGCTCGTCGGTGGGGAACGCCGCGCCCTCCACGTCGGAGACGTAGGCGCGCGCGGCGTCGAGCATCGTCGTCCGCAGGTCGGCGTAGGTCTTCACGAACCGTGGCAGCCTGCCAGTGCGCAGCCCCATCATGTCCTGCCAGACCAGGACCTGGGCGTCGGTGCCGACGCCGGCTCCGATCCCGATCGTCGGGATGGTCAGACGCTGGGTGATCTCGGTCGCGACGTCACCCGGCACCATCTCCATGACCACCGCGAACGCGCCTGCCTCCTGGACCGCGAGCGCGTCGTCGATCGTCTTCTTGGCCGCGTCACCGCGTCCTTGCACGCGGTAGCCGCCGAGCGAGTGCTCCGACTGCGGGGTGAAGCCGATGTGAGCCATCACGGGGATGCCACCTTGGGTGAGTCGCCGGATCTGCGGCGCCATCTCTGCCCCGCCCTCGAGCTTGACGCTGTGGGCACGGCCCTCCTTCATGAAGCGGACGGCGGTGTCGTACGCCTGCTCCGGCGACCCTTGATAACTGCCGAAGGGCAGGTCGGCGACGACGTGTGCGTACGTCACCGAACGCGTGACACCCCGCACGAGCGGGACCAGCTCGTCGACGGAGACGGGCAGCGAGGACTCGTACCCGTAGACGTTGTTGGCGGCCGAGTCGCCGACGAGCAGGACGAGCACGCCGGCCTCGTCGAAGATCTCCGCGGCGTACTGGTCGTAGGCGGTGAGCATCGCCCACTTCTCACCGCGCTCCTTCATCTGCTGGAGCGTGTGGGTGCGGACGCGTTTGCGTGCTGCCGGCGGCGGCGTGGACGCGGTGCCGTACGGCGCGGGTTCTTCAGCGGAGGGTGGCGTTCCTGTGGGTTCGGTCATCGTCGTTCCTTCGTTCTCGCAGCTCCCGGACGGAGTCCGCGGACGCCTTCAGCCTGCCACGGGGTCAGCGGCTCGTTGCACCCCCGGACGACGACCCTGATGTGTTTTGCGTAACACGCAATTAACCGTTTGCCGTGCGCGAGAAATGGAATGCCGCCAGATTGGGCCCACACGATTTCATCGAGCGAAGAGGTGGAGCGATGAGGGAACGTCAGAGGCCCGGCAGTCGACGGGGAGGGATGGTGGCGTCGCTCGCAGCGCTCGCCCTGACCGTGGGCGCGCTCGGGCAAGGGTCCGCGGTGGCCGACGAGCCGAGCGAGTACGAGCCCGGGAGAACGACGATCGTCGAGGTCGCGCTCGACGGGCGGGCCGACCACGAGCGGCTCACGGCGCTCGGACTGGACGAGGTCGGACACCACGGAGGCGCCGGACACCGCGGTGGTGACGTGGAGGTGATGCTGCACGGCGAGTCCGACGCACGCGCGTTGCGCAAGGCCGGCTTCGGCTGGGACGTGGTGGTCGAGGACGTCGACGCCGTCAACCGCAAGGCGCGTGCCGCCGAAGCACAGGCGGCGGCGGCAGCTGCCGCCGACCCGGCCGAGCGCTCGGACCTCCCGACCGGGCGGGTGTCCTACCGGACCTTGAAGGACGTCAACGCCGAGCTGAAGGAGCTGGCGAGGCGCTACCCCCGGACGGTCTCGCTGTTCCGGCTGCCACGCCCCTCGCTGCTCGGCACGCCCGTGTACGGCGTGGAGGTCACGCACGACGTGACTGCTGACAGCGGCAAGCCTGTGTTCCTCCTCACGGGTCTGACGCACTCGCGGGAGTGGCCCACGACCGAGCTGACGATGGAGTTCCTCTGGGACCTCGTCCAGAACGACGGCGACGACGCACGCATCACGTCCTTGCTCGAGCGAGGACGTCTCGTCGCCGTGCCCGTGGTCAACCCCGACGGGTACGAGATGTCGCGCGGGCTGGTCCACGAGCAGAAGCGAAAGAACTGTCGCGTACGCGACGGTGCCGTCCCGACACGGGCCGAGTGCGCGGCAGCCGGGGCGGCCAACCTGGGCGTCGACCTGAACCGCAACTACACGGCGTTCTGGGGCGGTCCGGGGTCCGGGGCACGCGCGACCGACAGCAACTACCGCGGTGCCGCACCGGGCTCCGAGCCGGAGATCGCCAACATGATCGACCTGGTGAACTCCCACCACGTCACGCTGGCGATCAGCAACCACACCCCCGACGAGCGGGTGCTGCGGGTACCGAGTGCACCGAACGAGCCGACTCCCGCCGAGGAGGCGGTCTACCAGAAGATCGCGGAGATCCTCGGTCAGATCATGGGGTGGCCCGCCGGCCCGTGGCCTGAGATCTACTACGACGCCAGCGGCACGGCCGAGCAGACGTCCTTCTACACCAGCGGCACGTTCGCGTTCACGTTCGAGAACACACCGGGTCACCGCGACAACGACCGCTTCCACCCGCCGTACCCGTCGGTCATCGACCAGTACCTGGGGACGGGGGAGTACGAGGGGTCGACCGCACGCGAGGCGTTCCTCACGGCGTTCGGGCAGGCGAGCGACCCTGCTTATCACGCGGTGGTCTCGGGGGCGGCCAAGCCGGGCACCGAGCTGGCGCTGCGGAAGGACGTGTCCCTGACGACGTCGCCCGTGACGCTGCCCGGTGAGACGGTTCCGCTGGTTCTCCCGGTCGACGACCGCGTCGAGACGACCATGACCGTGCCGAAGGGCGGCCGCTTCACGTGGCACGTCAATCCCTCGGACCGCCCGAGCCAGGCGTTCACGGCCAACGTGAGGGAGTCGTGGAGCCTGACCTGTCGCCGAGGCAACGGTGCCTGGAAGGACGCCGGGACGGTACGGGTGACGCGTGGCCAGGAGGTGACGCTCGACCGTACGGCGCTGCCACCGAGCTGCTGAGCGCGGAGTGCGTCGGTGCCCGGGGTGGAGAGCCCGGGCACCGGCGCACCGCCGTCAGCCCTCGGCGAGGTGCTCGCGCCAGCGGTGCGTGATCGGGACCCGACGGTCGCGGCCGAAGTTGCGACGGGTGACCTTCGGGCCCGGCGGGTACTGGCGGCGCTTGTACTCCGCGCGGTCGACCAGCGTGACGACCCGCTCGACCAGCTCCGGGTCGTAGCCCTCCGCGACGACGGCAGCCGCCGGCAGGTCGCGCTCGACGTAGGCGTCGAGGATCCCGTCGAGGACCTCGTACGGCGGCAGCGAGTCGGTGTCGAGCTGCCCGGGACGGAGCTCGGCCGAGGGCGGCTTGCTGATCGTGCTCTCGGGGATCGGCGGCTCCTCGCCGCGAGCCTCGGCGTGCGCGTTGCGCCACCGCGCGAGCTCCCACACGAGCGTCTTGCGCACGTCCTTGATCGGCGCGTAGCCGCCGACCGCGTCCCCGTAGATCGTCGAGTAGCCCGTGGCGACCTCTGACTTGTTGCCGCAGGCCAGCACGAGGTGGCCTTCCTGGTTGGAAAGACCCATCCACACCACCGCCCGCACCCGCGCCTGAAGGTTCTCCTCGGCGAGGCCGGTGAGTCCGAGGGCGTCCTGGAACGACGTCACCATCGGCGCGATGGGGACGGTGCGGAGGTTCAGGCCCGTCCTGCGTGCCAGCTCCGCGGCGTCGGAGCGCGAGTGCTCGGTCGAGTACTCGCTGGGGTTCGACACGCCGAACACGCGCTCGGGACCGAGCGCATCGACCGCGATGGCCCCGCACAGGGTCGAGTCGATCCCGCCCGACAGCCCGAGCAGCACCGAGCGGAAGCCGTTCTTGTCGACGTAGTCGCGCAGGCCCGTGACGAGCGCGCGGTAGATCTCCTCGAGGTTGCCCAGGCGGGGGAGGATCGGGGAGGTCACCGGCTCGTACGGCTCGACAGGGTCGGTGGAGATCACCGTGCGCTCGATGCGCAGGCCGGCGAAGCGGGTGTCCGCGGGCGGCATCAGGCGCCGTGCCGCCGGGAGGTCGAGGTCGACGACCAGAAGCTCCTCGACGAACTGCGCGGTCCTTCCGAGCAGTGCGCCGGCCGCGTCGACGACCAGCGAGTCGCCGTCGAAGACGAGCTCGTCCTGCCCGCCGACGAGGTTCACGTATGCCAGCGCCACGTCCCCCTCGACCGCACGACGGCGGCAGAGCTCGAGCCGGACGTCGTCCTTGTCGGCCTCGTACGGCGAGCCGTTCGGGACGACCAGCAGCCCGGCGCCCGCGGCGCGCACCGCCGAGGCGATGCCGTCGCGCCAGAGGTCCTCGCAGATCAGGGTGGCCACGTCGACCCCGCGCACCTCGACGACCTGCAGCCTGTCGCCGGGGACGAAGGTGCGGAGCTCGTCGCCGACGCCGTAGTTCCAGAGGTGGATCTTGGCCTGGCGGGCGACGATCCGGCCGCCGTGCATGACCGCGACGGTGTTCTGCGGCGCGTTCTTGGGGATGCCGAGGCCCTCGGGGGCGCCGTCGGCCTGATCGAGGAAGCCCACGAACGCGACGAGGTCGCCGAGACCCTCGTCGGCCAGACGGGCGGCGAGATCCTCGGCCGCCGCACGGGACGCCGCGACCACCGAAGCCCTCATCGCGAGGTCCTCGAGCGGGTAGCCGGTGAGCACCATCTCGGGGAGCACGACCACGTGCGCGCCGGCCTCGTGGGCGGCACGACACTGCTCGAGGACGAGGGCGGCGTTGAAGTCGAGGTCTCCCACCCGAGCGTTGACCTGGGCGAGAGCGACGCGGAGCTGAGGCACGGGTCGAGCCTAGCGGTGGCGGCCTCCCACCCCGGTTCACCCGTTCGTCATGAATCCCAGGCATGCTTACCCCATGGGTAAGCAGGAAGACTTCGTGCTGCGCGCGCTCGAGGAGCGCGACGTCCGCTTCGTACGGCTGTGGTTCACCGACGTCCTCGGACATCTCAAGTCGGTCGCGGTCGCGCCGGCGGAGCTCGAGGGCGCCTTCGACGAAGGCATCGGTTTCGACGGATCGGCCATCGAGGGCTTCGCGCGTGTCCACGAGGCCGACATGCTCGCCAAGCCCGACCCGTCGACCTTCCAGATCCTCCCGTGGCGAGGCGAGACCCCCGCCACCGCGCGCATGTTCTGCGACATCCAGCTGCCCGACGGGAGCCCTTCGTACGCCGACCCGCGGTTCGTCCTCAAGCGGACGCTCGCGAAGGCCGCCGAGATGGGGTTCACCTTCTACACCCACCCCGAGGTCGAGTTCTTCCTGTTCAAGGGCAAGCCCGAGCCCGGCGGCATCCCGACGCCCGTGGACGACT
This sequence comes from Mumia sp. zg.B53, assembly GCF_019550935.1. NCBI lineage: Bacteria > Bacillati > Actinomycetota > Actinomycetes > Propionibacteriales > Nocardioidaceae > Mumia > Mumia sp. zg.B53. The sequence goes on from NZ_JAHWCK010000003.1 coordinate 25,948, forward strand.
CCGGCTACTTCGACCACACCGCTCAGGGTGGCGGACAGGACTTCCGCCGCGAGGTCATCACGATGCTCGAGGCGATGGGCATCTCCGTCGAGTACAGCCACCACGAGGGTGGGCCGGGTCAGCAGGAGATCGACCTGCGCTACGCCGACGCGCTCACCACGGCCGACAACATCATGACCTTCCGCACGGTGGTCCGTGAGGTCGCGCTCTCGCAGGGCCTGTGGGCGAGCTTCATGCCCAAGCCGTTCACCGAGCACCCCGGGTCGGGCATGCACACCCACATGAGCCTGTTCGAGGGTGACGAGAACGCCTTCTACGAGGCCGGAGCCGAATACCAGCTGTCGCGCACCGGGCGGTCGTTCATCGCCGGCATCCTCCGGCACACCTCCGAGATCACCGCGGTGACCAACCAGTGGGTCAACTCCTACAAGCGGCTCATCTTCGGCGGCGAGGCGCCGTCGTACGTGTGCTGGGGTCACAACAACCGCTCGGCCCTCATCCGCGTGCCGATGTACAAGCCGCAGAAGGGGCAGTCGGCACGCATCGAGCACCGCGCGATCGACTCCGGCTGCAACCCCTACCTCGCGTTCGCGATGGTGCTCGCCGCTGGCCTCAAGGGCATCGAGGAGGACTACGAGCTGCCGCCGGAGGCCGAGGACGACGTCTGGGCGTTGACCGAGACCGAGCGACGTGCGCTCGGCATCGCGCCGCTGCCCCGCAACCTCGACGAGGCGATCCGCGAGGCCGAGAGCAGCGAGCTGGTCGCGGAGACGTTGGGCGAGCACGTCTACGACTTCTTCCTGCGCAACAAGCGTGCGGAGTGGCACGACTACCGCACGCAGGTCACGCAGTTCGAGCTCGACCGGCTGATCACCCGGGTCTGAGGTGGCCGACGACCAGAGGCCGCAGCGGCTGCGGACGACGTCGGGGTGGTTGGCTCGGCTCGGATTCGCTGACGCCGACGGCGCCTCCCGGCTGCTCCACCAGTGCGGGGTGGGCTCCGAAGCCGTCGTCGAGCGGGTCGCCCACGGGGCGGACCCCGATCTGGCGCTGCGCCACCTCTGCGAGGTCGCGGCGGCGTACCGCGAGCTGCCGGGGGTCGACGACCCCGACCTCGTGTCGCACCTCGAGGCCGACCCCGAGCTCCTGACCCGTCTGGTCGCCGTGCTCGGCGCGAGTCGCGCACTGGGGGAGTTCCTCGTCATCCATCCGGAGGCGGTCCTCGACCTGCGGGCGACCACGATGCCGCTCGCGCCCCGGGACCAGCACGCCTTCGAGCAGGTCCTCGCCGACGTCGACGACCCGGACGCGCTGCGGGTGGCGTACAAGCGCCAACTCCTCCAGATCGCCGCCCGTGACCTCACCCGACGCAGCCCGTACGAGACGACGTCGGCCGAGCTCGCCGATCTCGCCGGTGCGACGCTCTCGACGGCGCTCCGCCTCGCCCGGCGCGAGGTCGACGACTCCGACGCGGCGCGCCTGGCCGTCGTCGCGATGGGCAAGTGCGGTGGCCGGGAGCTCAACTACGTCAGCGACGTGGACGTCATCTTCGTCCACGCGCCGGCCGACGGCGCCGACGAGCAGAAGGCGACGAAGGTCGCGACGCGGCTCGCGGCGGCACTGATCCGGATCTGCGGCGAGCACACCCGCGAGGGGACGATCTGGGAGGTCGACGCCAACCTCCGTCCCGAGGGCAAGGACGGGCCGCTCGTCCGCACGCTGTCCAGCCACGTGGCCTACTACGAGCGCTGGGCGAGCACCTGGGAGTTCCAGGCGCTGCTCAAGGCGCGGCCGGTCGCGGGCGACGCCGAGCTGGGCCAGGACTACGTCGACGCGCTCGCCCCGATGGTGTGGCAGGCGGCGACCCGGCCCAACTTCATGGCCGACACCCGCAGCATGCGGCGCCGCGTGATCGACAACATCCCGGCGCCGCAGCTCGACCGCGAGCTCAAGCTCGGGCCGGGCGGCCTCCGCGACGTCGAGTTCGCGGTGCAGCTGCTCCAGCTCGTCCACGGTCGTACCGACGAGCGGCTGCGCGTCCGCTCCACGACCGACGCGCTGCGAGCGCTCGTCGACGGCGGGTACGTCGGCCGTACCGACGGCGCGGCGATGACGGAGGCCTACACGTTCCTGCGGATGTTCGAGCACCGCATCCAGCTCGATGGGCTGCGCCGTACGCACCTGGTCCCGACCGAGGACGACACGCTGCGGATGATCGGGCGCACGCTCGCGTTCCGCAGCGACCCCGCCAAGAACCTGGTGAAGGAGTGGCAGGCGCAGCGTCGCGAGGTCCTGCGGCTGCACCACAAGCTGTTCTACCGCCCGCTCCTCGACGCCGTCGCCTCCATGCCCTCCGATGCGCTGCGGCTCACGCCGGAGGCGGCGCAGGCACGGCTCGAGGCGCTGGGATACGCAGACCCGCGCGCGGCCCTCATCCACATCAAGGCACTCACGGCGGGTGTGCGCCGTTCGGCCGCCATCCAGCGGCACCTGATGCCGGCGATGCTCGCGTGGTTCGCCGACTCACCCAACCCCGACGGTGGCCTGCTCGCGTTCCGGAAGGTCTCGGAGAGCCTCGGCGCCACCCACTGGTATCTCCGCAAGCTGCGGGACGAGGGCGCCGGTGCGGAGCAGCTCGCCAAGATGCTCGCCGGCAGCGCCTACGTCACGGACCTCATCCAGCGCGCGCCGGAGGCCGTCGCGATGCTCGGCGACGACAGCCAGCTCGAGCCGCGCACGTACGACCGGATAGCGACCGAGACCCGCTCGGCGGTCCGGCGTCACGCGAGTGCGGACGAGGCGCTGCGCACCGTCCGCCGCGTACGCCGTCGTGAGCTGTCGCGCATCGCCATGTCGGACGTGCTCGGTCGGCTCGACATCGTCGAGGTCGGGCACGCGCTGAGCGATCTGACCGCAGCCACGCTCGACGCCGCCCTGCAGATCGCGACCCGCACGGTCGAGGAGCAGCGTGGAGCACCGGTGGGCACCCGCATCGCCGTCGTCCTCATGGGGCGCCTCGGCGGTCGCGAGTCGGCGTACGGCTCCGACGCCGACGTGATGTTCGTCCACGACCCGTTGCCGGACACGGACGAGTCGGCCGCCACGCAGGCGGCGAGCGCCGTCGCCACCGAGCTGCGCCGCATGGTCGGCACTGCAGGCCCCGATCCGGCGCTCGAGGTCGATGCCGACCTCCGTCCCGAGGGTCGGTCCGGTCCGCTGGTGCGCACGCTCGCGTCGTACCGCGCCTACTACGCTCGCTGGTCCATGGTCTGGGAGGCGCAGGCGCTGCTCCGCGCTGCGCCGGTCGTGGGCGATCCGGACCTCTGCGCGGCCTTCCGCGAGATGGTCGACCCGCTGCGCTGGCCGGAGGCAGGGGTCTCGGATGACGACGTCCGCGAGATTCGTCGGATCAAGGCGCGTGTCGACTCCGAGCGGCTGCCGCGCGGCGCCGACCCCGCCACGCACCTCAAGCTCGGCCGCGGAGGCATCGCCGACGTCGAGTGGACGGTCCAGCTCCTGCAGATGCAGCACGCCTCCACGGTCGAGGGCCTGCGGACGACCGAGACGCTGCCGGCGCTGCACGCGGCCGCCGAGGCCGGTCTGCTCGCGTCGGAGGAGGCAGCGGTGCTGGAGGAGGCGTGGCGGTTGGTGAGCCGCATCCGCAACGCCTACGTGCTGCTGCGCAACCGGCCCGTCGCATCGCTGCCCGAGAACGCCAACGACCGCGCCGGCGTGGCCTGGCTGCTCGGCTACGGCATCGACGGCGGCGAGCACATGGTCGACGACTACCTGCGCGCGACGCGACGGGCACGTCACGTCGTGGAGCACGTGTTCTGGGGCTGAGGAACGACCTCGGCTGAGACTTTGCGTATCGACATCCGGCCCGTCTCGCAGCGGTGATGTCGATGCGTAACGTCTCAGTACTCGTCGTGGGCAACCGGAGCGGGGGTCCGGCCAACCCATCGGTGCTGCTTCTTATCCAGCGGTCCTCTCTCCGGTGAGCAGCGCTGCTCGCTCACCAGTCGTCAGGCCACCCCAGACGCCGTACGGCTCCTTCACCTTCAACGCGTGCTGCAAACACTCACCGCGTACTGGGCAACGTGCACAGTAGGTCTTGGCGAGGTGCTCACGAGCGTGCCGACGTGGGCCGCGTTCGGACTCGGGAGAGAAGAACGTCTCAGGGTCAGCCTCTCGGCATGCCCCTTCGTACTGCCACTCGTAAGCCTCCATCAGAGGCATGGGTAGGCGGGCAATGCTTGCCATGTTGGTACCCCCTATGAATCAACGCGGCATGCAACCGATTCAGAACTTATCCAAATCTGATTCATCGCACAAGGTCCTGCCGGCCGCGGTTTTCTGCGGGTGACTCCCTCACGCGGGATACTCTGGGATCGGTATGAGTGCAGGGGGCGCCGGCCGGTTACGGAGAGAGTCCTCGAAGCACGACACCCGGTTCGACCGGGGGTGGAGACGCGCATGAGTGATGGTTCAGAGTTCCTGTGGGGCGTGGGAGCGGTCGCGGAGCACATCGGGATCGCGACCCCGACGCTGCGCACGTGGGAGCGCCGCTACGGGATCGGGCCCAGCCGCCGCACCGAGGGCGGGCACCGGCGATACAGCGAGATCGACATCCGCCGGGTCCAGCTGATGAACCGCATGGTCAGCAGCGGCGTCTCCGCGGAGTCGGCGGCCAAGGTTGCCCTGTCGCTCGACGCCGGCGGGCTGGCCGCCGCCCTCGCCTCGGACGACGTCCTCTCGACGTCACCCGACGACATGATCGCCACTCCCGTCGAGTCGGTCGAGCGGATCGTCGTCGCCGCTGCCGCGATGGACGTCGTCGGCGTCACCTCGGTGCTCGCCACCACGTTGCACGAGTGGGGCGCCCTCGGAGCGTGGACGAACGTGCTCTCTCCAGCACTCGACCACGTCACCGAGCGGGTCGAGAAGGGTGAGCTCGGCATCGAGGTCGCCTCCGTCCTCCGTGAGCGGGTCGAGGCGGAGCTCAGATCGGCCGCGCGTGCGTTCGCGCCGAGGTTCGTCGGAACCCACCCGGTGGTCCTCGCCGCACTCGACGGCCGAGCGGAATCGCTGGCCGTGCTCGCGCTCGAGGCGGCGCTGGCGGGCAAGGGGATCGCCGCCGTCTCGCTGGGATTCGGGGTGCCGTGCGAGGCCCTCGTCGGCCTGCTGCGCCAGATCACGCCCACCGCGGTCTATCTGTGGTCCACCTCGGAGGACGGGGCGCGTGACACCGTCCTCGCCGCCATGAAGGCGGGGACGCCCACGACGATCCTGCTCGGCGGCGGGGGTTGGAGCACCATCGCCGCCGACGTCGCCGAGATCGCGCGCGACGGTGTGGAGGTGGAGGTGGCGTCCGACCTTCCGGCCGCGGCCGATCTGCTCGTCGGACGGGTGCAGGCCGCGCCCACCACGCGCTGAGACGACACGATCAGACGTCGGTCAGGTCCGTCATCGGGTCGCCGAAGCGCTCGAGGCGCTCGGCCATCTCGGTGAAGAGCACCTGCCGCACCGCCGACGGGTCGTCGAGCTCGTCCCAGGTCCGTGGCGCTGCCACCCAGGGCCGCGACCTGCCGCGGAGCGAGTACGGCGTGATGGTGGTCTTCGCGCGGACGTTCTGGCTCCAGTCGAGGAAGACCTTGCCGTGGCGGTCCGCGCGCCTCATCACCGAGAGGACGCGATCCGGGTGCTCGCCCGACAGCTCGTCGGCGATGCCGCGGGCGTACTCGCGCAGGGCGTCAGGTGAGGAGTCGCGTCCGTGGGACGCGTACAGGTGCACGCCCTTGCTGCCGCTCGTGACGGGGACGGTGCGCCAGCCGTCGGCCTCGAGCCGCTCACGAACCAGGTGGCCGACCTCCACCGCCTCCGCCAGCCCGGCGGGCTCGCCGGGATCGAGGTCGATCACGAGCCTGTCGGCGTCACGGACCCCGCCCCGTGGACCGACCGTCCACTGCGGGGTGTGCAGCTCGAGCGCGGCGAGGTTCGCCAGCCACACGAGGTCGGAGGGATGCTCGACCACGGGGAAGATCAGCGAGTCGCGACCCCTCGAGCTCCCGGGTGTCGCGACCTCGACGGTGCGCACCCAGTCCGGGGTGCCTCGCGGGACGTTCTTCTCGAAAAACGGCTCCTTCGCCACGCCGTCGGGCCACCGTTTGCGCGTACAGGGGCGATCGGCGAGCTGGCCGAGGAGCGGGTCGGCGACCGACAGCACGTACTGGATCACGTCGAACTTCGTCGTCCCCTCCTCGGGATAGAGCACCTTGTCGAGGTTGCTGACCTTGAGGGTCCGACCGTCTACGTCCAGAGTGCTCGACGCCATGCCCCACTCTGGCACGCCGGGGTGCGGCAAGCACGGCACCAGAGGACCTCGCGAGGTCTACTGTCGAGCCGAGAAAGAGGTGGTTGCCATGTCCGACGAGTGGGTCGAGCTCCGCGTGCACGGGGTCAGCGGGACGCCCGCCGGTTCGATGCTGGACCGGCCGTACGTCCGTCAGGTCGGCGGCGACGACGAGTCCCGCTACTTCCGTTCGGTCGACGCCGCGGGCGGCGAGCTGCCGGGCACCGCCGGGCAGACGCTGGAGGCGTATCACTGGGGGCGACTCACCTCCGGGAGCAGGGTCAAGGCGCTGTGGCTCGTCCTGCTGCCGTTCGGCATGGTCAACGCGGCCCACTACATGCTTCCGCCGATCACCGGCGGTCGCCTCCCGCGAGCGCTCCATGCGGTGTGCGACGCCCTGCTCCGGCTGGTCGCCGTGCTCCTCACGTCGATGTTCGCCTTCGCCGCCGGTCTGGTGATCATCGACCTCATCGCCTGGCGCTGGGCCCCGAACGTGCGCTTCCTCCGGTCGCTCGACCCGAGCGTCGTCCTCGGGACCGCGGTCATCCTCACCGCACTCGTGGTCTTCGTGATCGCGTACCTCGGCAAGGGCTACCGCACGGGCCGTCCCCGCAGGCTCTGGGACCGCCTGGCGGCTCGGCGGACCGGCGCCGCGCCGCCGGAGATCGAGACGTTCGAGCCGCCGAAGGAGCGCTCGGTCACGCCGTTGGCCCAGGAGTCGTTCTACTCCGGCGACACCCGCACCCCCACGCTGCGAGACCTCCACCTCGCCGCCGCCCTGCTCGTCGTGGCGGCGATGGGGGTGTGGGCGGGGCACCCGTTCGCGTGGGAGCACGACATGGTCTCGATCCAGCTCGCACTGTGCGGCTGGATCGCCGTGGTCGCCGTGGTCACACTGCTGGGCGACCCGGAGAAGGGCACCCGTGACCACCTGCCGTCCGGACACACGACCTGGCGGCAGGTGTGGAAGCAGACGACCGCCGTGCTCGGTCTGCTCGCGCTCGCCGGCAGCGTCGCCCTGCTGGTCTCCGCCCTCGTCGGCCTGCGCGGTGTCAGCCGGACCGAGTGGACGATGGTCCGGGACCGTCCCGAGTCCTTCGACATCATCGCCAACTGGCTGCTCGTGATCGGTGTCGCAGCGCTGCTCGCGCTCTTCGTCGTCAACCTCGCGCTCGTCCTCGCCCAGCGTTCACAGCGGGCGGACGACGGCAGCCCGGCCCGCTACTTCACCCCGTACGCGTGGGGGATGGGCGCCGCGTTGTTCACCGCCGTCGGGACCTTCATCGGCGTCGGGTTCTCCGCTGCCGTCGCCACCGGGATCTCGTCCGTGCTCAATCTCTCGACCCCGGTCGAGGGGTCGTCCGACGCCGCCTCGGTGACGGTCGGCACGACGCCGATGCTCGACCGCGTCGCGTACGCGTGGGGGCTCAACGTGGTCATCCTCGTGATGATCGCGGTCGCCGTCGTGGTGTGGCGCATGCGTCGACGCCGGCGCACCGGAGAACGGGTCACGGCCATGTACACCGACGGCGGGTCGCTCCTGGTCCCTGCTCGCTGGGTCAGCCGCGTGCGCTTCGCGGTGCAGAAGGCGCGCGTCAAGAACGCGATCGGCGCGATCTGCCTCGCGTTCGCCGGCGCCGGCATGGTCCTCGCCGTGGTGCTCGCCGTCGAGCTCGTCCCTTGCATCAACTCACGTGACCCCAGCACGTGCGGCAACGCTCCGGGGTGGCTCGACGTCCTCAGCCAGCCGAAGTACGTCGTCGGCGCGGACGGGGTCGCCAAGTCGAACGTCGTCGCGCTGTTCGGGGCGTGGCTGCTCATCACAGCCGCCGGGTGGCTGCTGCTCCAGAGCCGCAAGGCCGTCGCTCAGGAAGGCAAGCGGCGCGGCCTCAACGTCGTCTGGGACGTGCTGGCCTTCTGGCCCCACGCTGTGCACCCCTTCTCTCCGCGTGCCTACTCCAAGCGGTGCGTCGAGGACCTGCGCGAGCGGATCCGGTGGCACCTCGCGCGGCTCCCTGACGACGGCACCCGACGCGTCGTGGTCTGCGGGCACAGCCAGGGCAGCCTCATCAGCTTCGCCACGATGATGCTGCTCGACGAGCACGAACGCGACCGCGTCGGCCTGGTCACCTTCGGCTCGCAGCTCCGGGTGATCTTCCCGAAGGCGTTCCCTGCCTACGTCAGCTTCGCCGCGATCAACCAGCTCTACCGCGAGCTCAACGGCGCGTGGGTCAACCTCTACCGGACCACCGACGAGCTGGCGGGACCGGTGCTCTCGTGGGGGCACCAGGTCGACACCGCCGACTCACGGGCACGGTCCCACCACTTCCCGGACGCGTTCGGCGGCGAGCAGGACGACGAGTACACCAGCCCGTACCGCACCCGTCGGTGCGGCGCGGACTGGCGGCTCGCCGACCCGATCGCGTACGACCAGCGCCTCCAGGACGGGCCGGTGGCCGAGATCTACGGACACTCCTGGTACGCGCGCAACCCCGACTGGGAGGAGAGCCTGACGACTGTCCGCGGCGTCCTGCCGCCGGACCGTGCCGCGATGGCCGCAGCGGCCGAGAGGCTCGCCCGCAGCGAGGGGACCGCACCGCACACGGACGCGGTCGCTCCCCCCGCTGTCCCTCCCGCCGGCGGGAAGGACGGAGAGGATCTGGTCGGCGTCGACGGCTAGATGCTCGACTGAGCGGGGCCGCCGTCACGCCCTCATGGTGTCCCCACCGGTGAGAGGGCGGCAGGAGCCAGGTCGCCGTCCCCATCGCCGGTCGACTCCGACCTGCTCTTTCGCTCGGGCCGATACTTCGGGCCCAACGGGGCGGGTGGCCGGACGTGCTTCCGGTTCAGCCACCGGTCGACGACGAGCACGTTGAGCAGCAGCCCGACCGCGCCCCAGATGCCCAGGACGAGCAGGTCGCGTCCGATCCCGGTCGCGTCGAGATAGGTCATCGACCGGACGACGTCGACCGCGGCCGGGAGCGGCAGGATCTCCGCGAGAGGCCGGAAGAGCTCAGGAACCATGTAGAGCGACAAGCCACCCCCCGAGGCGGGCACACCGGCGAGCATCACCACGATCATCACCGGGATCAGACCGAACAGACCGAGCGTCCGGGTGAGCACGGCGCTGGCCCACGCGACCGCGAACACGGTCAACGAGCCGTAGCCGATCATCTCGAAGGCGTGCCCGTCGACCGCGCCGATGAGCACGTCGAAGAGGAACCACAGCCAGACCGAGATGCCGACCGACCAGCCCGCGACGAGCGGGAGGAGCTGCCGGGTCCGGGTCAGGTCGGGCGCGCCTCCGCGCATGACGGCGAAGAAGAGGAAGCCAGCCATGATCCATGCCATGCCGGCGTACAGGCTGTTGCTGCCGTTGACGTCGTCGTCCGTGAGCGGTGCGGCGTCCTCGAGGGCGAGCTCGCTGCCGCTCGCCGCGGCGATCGGCGTGAACATCTGGGTGACGGCGGTCTGCTGGCTGGCGCCGGCGCCACCGGCGGTAACGAGCGTGGGGCTCGTGCCGGCTGCCTCGGGCAGCACGTACGCGGCCACGATCTCCTGGCTGCGGATGAGGTCGTCGGCCTCCTCCCGGGACTCGACGACGCTGAGGTCGAGGTACTCGCCGAGGTCAGGTTCGAGTGCGGCGACGAGCGGCTCGGCCTGGGCGGCCGGTGCCACCACCGCTACCGGCATGTCGCTCACGTCCGGCTCGTGCATCGAGAAGCTCATGAGCGTCACGACCGTCACGACGATCGTCAGGGGGAACATCATGGCTGCGACGAGCCGGGTTCGGTAGCGCGCAACGGGTCCGCCCGGCAGGGCCGGGAGCGGCGCGTCCGGGGCCGTGTAGAGCGGGCCGGCGATGATGAGATCACCGGACCGACGTTCCTTGAGCGCTGCGAGCACGAGCGCGACGACCAGCCACACGCCGAGGGTGGTGACGTGCTCGCCGACACCGTCGCCGTCGAAGTAGAGGACCGATCGCAGCGCCTCACCCGCGGCCGGTAGTGGCAGCACGCCGTGCAGCCACTGGAACATCCCTGGCATCGAGTGGACCGACATGGCGAGGTTGGACGCCGGGACACCGAAGACGACCCAGAGCAGCATGCCCAGCAGGACGGCGAACGGGCCCAGCACTTTGGTGAACAGCAGCTGCGTGATGCCGACGGCGGTGACCGCCAGCGTCCCGATCCCGAGGAACAGTGGGTAGTGGCCATCGAGGGCGCCGACGATCGGGCCGAGGATCAACCAGATCAGGGAGCTGGTGAACGCGCCCCAGCCGACCGCGAGGGGGAGGAACCGCCGCAGGCGCAGCAGGTTCGGCAGACCGGACAGGAGCGTGCTCAGCGGAACGTACCCCGCGAGCATCATGCCCATGGCGGCGAAGAGCACCAGCGTGCCGGACCCGTCGCCGTCGGTGAGTGGTTCGACGTCGACCGTGTCGACCTGCCAACCCGCGGCGGCAGCCGCGGGCGTCAGTGCCTTGTCGACGAGCGTCGCCTGTGACGCGCCAGCAGCCATCGCGCGATGGATCGACGCGCTCCCGCCGGCGGCGGGGATCTCGATCGCGCCGGCGATCTCCTGCTCGCGGAGGAGCTCGTTCGCCTCGGGCAGCGTGTCCACCGTGCGCACCTCGAGCGCGTCGCCGGAGCTCTCCTGCAGATCGTCGGCGAACTGCTGAGCGGTAGCGTCCGCGCCCACGACGGCGACCGGGAGGTCCCGGGCGTGCGGGCTGTGCATGGTGCCCATGTACGTCGCGTACATCATCGTGACGATCAGGAACGGCATCACGAAGAGGGCGACGAGGCGACCCTTGCGCTCGGCCGGCGTCTCCGGTGGCGGAGGGGGGTACTTCGTCGCCGGGTCGGTGGGAGCCGGCAGTGCTGGTTCGACGCTGGACGCCAAGGTCATCTCCTCGAGAGGCGGTCGGCACGGAGTGGGCCGCGCGCCCTACCCTAAGTCACGTGGCTTATTATCGTGAGGGCGATACGTGAGCCGCCCGTCACAGCGCCGAGCGAGAGAATGCGATGCCCCGTCCTGACGCCCGGCACCACCTGCTGGATGCAGCCGAACGCCTGTTCGCCGAGCAGGGCGTGCACACCGTCTCCGACCGGCAGGTCGCAGAAGCCGCGGGGAACAGCAACCACTCCGCCGTCCACTACTACTTCGGTGGCCGAACGGGGCTCCTGCAGACGTTGCTGGACCGGCACCGTGCCGCCGTCGAGCCGGCGCAGCAGCGCTTGTACGCACAGTCCGACTCGCTGCTCGGGGACATCCGCGCCCTCGTCATCCCTCTCGTCGACTCCCTCGCCGACCTCCCGACCCCGTCATGGCGAGCCCGTTTCCTGGATCAGGCCGTCCACGACCCCGAGATCAGAGCATTGGCGCGCGGCGGCGCCGGCATCTTCTCGAGCACCCCGCAGATCGTCGGTTCGGTCGCGGACCGGCTGGCGTACCTCGACCGCTCGATCGTCGAGGCGAGGGCCAGGTTGGTGGCCCACGCCGTCAGCACGGCCTGTGCGGAGATCGAGGAGCGCGCGGCGAGGTCGAGTGAGCCCGCGCGCTGGACGGAGGCGGGGACGTTCCTCTGTGACGCGATCGCCGGGATGCTCCAGGCGCCGATCACCGAGCCGTAGTCGTCGCGTCACGCCGCCGCGGCCTGACGCGAGACCTGCAGCAGGGCCGTTGCCAGCACCCCGCAAAGCGCAGCCGTCGGGGAGGCGTCACCGACGGAGTGGTCGGCGACCTCGAAGAGCCCCGCCGCGCAGCCGCGGCTGGATGGGTCGAGGGTTGCCGTCGATCCGGTGTCCAGAAGCTGGCGGAAGCGACGATCGCCGGTATCGAGCAGGACCGTGAGTTCGAGCGCCAGCCACGGGCCGGGTGGCTCGGGGTTCATGACGACCTGTGCGGCGAGCCGGTCGGTCACGGTGGCGACGCGGACGATCCCGCTGATGAGCTGCAGCTCGCGCGCGAGCTGAGGGGCGGGCACCCACGTCCGCTCTCGAAGCGTCTCCTCGGCCGCGCGGGCGAGGTCGTGCCGCGCCTGCGAACCGGCCAGGACCGCGCCTGCGTGCTCCCGGTCCCCGGTCAGCGCCGCACGCACCGCATCGTGGAAGGCGTGACTGCTGCTCCGCAGGAGAGCGTCGATGTCGGCGTATCTGTTCACCTTTGCACCGTGCCCGATCCGCAGGCCGAGGTCCTGCCTCCAGACGCCGTGTTGATGCGTCCTGAGGTGTTCTTGACGGGGCGGGTGGCGGAACGGTCGGCCGAGCAGGGGGCCTCATGGACACGGTCGGTTGTCTGGCCGGTGCTGATCAGCGTCCCGTGGCGACGTCAGTCCTGCTCGCAGCACGGAACGATGCTGCAGCAGACGGAGAGCGCAGACCAGTCACCTCGGCGCTGAGAGAAGCTCTCTACGGTCGTCGGGGAGCCGCCGCGTGAGGCGGGCCCTGTCGAGGTGGTCGAGCAGCGGCAGAACGACGCGCCTGCTCGTCCCCAGTCGCTGTCGCGCCTCGCTGGTGGTGAAGGGTTGGGGAAGGTCGGCGAGCTGCCGTGCCGCCAGCGTGTCCGCGCCCGGAAGGAGGACCACGCCGGGAGCAAGGCGCAGCAGCCGTCCCGCCTTGGCGGCGGCAGCCGTACGACGGTCGTCGAGACCGAGCTCGGCGAGGCGTCCGGCGGTGGGAGCAGCGAACGGGGCGTCGGCGAGGTCTGCCTCCAGCGCGCGGACCGAGCGCTCGACGTCTGGCGGCAACGTCGCGGCGGCGTCGCCGGGGACCACGCGACCGTCCTTGACGGCCAGGGGAGGGCGTACGACGGCGAGCACCAGCTCGGGGGCCGGAAGTCCGAGGCGGTCCGCGAGGGCACGTGGGGTCACGCCTGGATCGAGTGGCCGGGACGCGGCCTGCGTCGCGACGGCATCGGTGACGCGTACGGCCGCCTCCTCTGCCCGCGTCCGCGACATGAACCAGCCGGCGGCCTCGACCGTGCCCAGCGGCGGTGGGCTGGTGGGGACACCGATGCGATGCAGGAGATCGGCCTCGACGAGTCCACGCCGGTCGAGCTCGGCGGCCAGGTCGGGTGTCGCGGTGAGAGGAGCGAGCACCTTGGCTCGCGCCGCGGCGGCGCCCCGTCGTCGCAGAGGCGGCGGGACAGGGTCGAGGACGTCGACGCCCCAGATCCGCCGGCTCCCCGGGTCACGCAGCAGAGCGCGGTCACCCACCCGGAGCGGGAGCGGCGCGCGCAGGCTCAGCCGCACCAGGTCTCCGCCTTCGCCGGCCAGGGAACGGGTACGGGCGGTCACCGCGGTGGCGCCTACGTGGAGGAGAGGGAGGTCGGGGAGGCGGCCGGGCTCGCCCCGGACTCTGCAGTCGACGACCGTGGTGGGCCGCCAGGCGCCGGGGGTCACCAGTGCCGTTCCACGATCGATCGACCCCACTCCGTCGCCGGTCAGGTTGAGGGCCACCCTGGCCGTGCCCATCACCTGGTCGACGGAGCCACCGAGCGCCTGGAGGCCCCGCACCCTGACGGCTCCGACCCCGCTCGCTGCGTGCACCTCGAGCTCGTCACCCGGTGCGAGCCTGCCTTCCGGCAGTGTGCCGGTGACGACGGTGCCGGCGCCGCGCACGGTGAACCGGCGGTCGACCCACAGCCGCACGTCGGCACCTGGGTCGGGGGCGGGCACCGCCGCCAGCATGTCGCCCAGGGCAACGCGCAGCTCGGCGAGACCGTCGCCCGTCGGAGCACTCACCGCGAGCACGGGCGCTCCGCGCAGCGCCGTCCGGGCCACCTCCGCCGCAGCCCGCTCCATCATCGGACGGGGGTCGGCCAGGTCGGCCCGGGTCACCGCGACCACGCCATGACTGACCTGCAGGGCGTCGAGCGCCGCGAGGTGCTCGGCAGCCTGCGGCATCCACGGATCGTCGGCGGCGACGACCAGCATCGCGGCGGGAACTGGTCCGATCCCGGCGAGCATCGTGGTGACGAACCGTTCGTGGCCCGGCACATCGACGAACGCGACGTCACCCACCTGTGGCAGCGACGTCCAGACATATCCCAGCTCGATGGAGAGTCCGCGCTCGCGCTCCTCCCGGAGCCGGTCAGAACGCATGCCGGTGAGCGCGTCGACCAGCGTGGACTTCCCGTGGTCGACGTGGCCGGCTGTGGCGACGACGTGCACGCGACCACTCTGGCAGGAGTCGCCCGGCCCTGTCAGCGAGCGGCGCGTCGCACCGCGGCGAGCACGTCGGCCTCGTCACTCTCCTGGACCGCGATCAGGTCGAGGAGGAGGCGGCCGCGCTCGACCCGCCCGACCACCGGGACGCACGGGTCGTCACGCAGCGGACCAGCAAGCCGCGCGGGCAGCACGAGCGCGGCACTCGGCAGCTCGACACCCGGCGCACCACCGCCACCGACGGCGGCGACGGAGGGGACAGCCTCGGGCGGCGGGTCCAGGCCGAGGTCACCGAGCTGATCGGCCAGCTGCTGGGCCCGCAGGGCCAGTTGTGCGGGAGTCGCCTCGAGGGCGGCGACGACCGGTGGGAGGGGCCCGACGAGCGTGGCCTCGAGCGCCGCGAGCGTGAGCTTGTCGACACGCACGGCACGGGCGAACGGATGCCGGCGCAGGCTCTCGACGAGGTCGGTACGCCCGAGCATCAGGCCGCACTGAGGTCCGCCCAGGAGCTTGTCGCCCGAGGCGGTGACGAGGTCGGCTCCCGAGCGCAGCGCCGCCGCCGCGCTCGGCTCGTCGGGCAGCCGCGGGTGCGGGCGCAGCAGACCGGAGCCCGTGTCGACGACCACCGGAGGCCCGAGCGTCGCGAGCTCCTCGACGGGCACGGAGGAGGTGAACCCGGAGACGACGAAGTTGGACGGGTGGACCTTGAGGACGAAGGCCGTGCCGTCGGGGTCCTCAGCCACGGCCGCCTCGTAGTCGGCCAGCCGGACCCTGTTCGTGGTCCCGACCTCGCGCAGCACCGCGCCGACCGACTCGAGCAGCTCGGGGATGCGGAACCCGTCCCCGATCTCGACCAGCTCCCCGCGCGCGACCACGACCGTGCCTCCGCGTCCGGCGAGGGCGCAGGTGACGAGGGCCAGCGCTGCGGCACCGTTGTTGACGACGTGCACGCCGCCCGCCTCGGGCACCGCCGCGGCAAGCGCGCCGAGCGCGGAGCGGCCCCGCCGTCCGCGGCGACCCGTCGCCAGGTCGAGCTCGACATCGGTGGCGCCGGCAGCGACACCGAGGGCCTCGACCGCGGCATCGGAGAGCGGCGCACGGCCGAGGTTCGTGTGCACGACGATCCCCGTGGCGTTGACGACCCGACGCAGGCTGGTGGCCGCGGGCGGCAGGGCGTCGAACGCGGCCCCCACGACGTCCTCCGGTGCCAGCTCACCCGCGCGGCAGCGTTCGAGCGTCGCCCTGACCGTCTGCTTCACCACGTGCTCACCGAGCCGGTCCGCGGCCTTGCGGAGCCGCTCGTCGGACAGCACGGCGTCTGTGCGCGGGGTACGTCGCCGCGGGTCTGTCTCCACGTTGTCCTCCTCGACGCTCGTGCGGTCCACTGATCGGCATTGTGTCCCAAACGAGAGGGCGGTGGTCGACACAGCGGTGGTCGATACAGTGGTCGCGGTGCGTGGGGAGGCGTTCCTCGTCTGGTGACGGGCGCGGTCCTCAAAACCGTAGGGACCCAGTCGCTGGGTCCGGCGGGTTCGATTCCCGTCCGCCTCCGCCACCGCCCGCCCGCTAATTCAGCCGTTGGGGTCAGCCATTAGACGCTGGCGCCGCCTCGTCGTCGTGCGTGACATCAGTGGACCCGACCTGGTTGGCGTTTGCCGGTGTCGGCTCGACAGCCTCGGTGCCGTCCTGGGAGGAGTAATCAGTGGAACTGAGGCTCGGACGCTTCGTTGGCTCCTCGTTGGGCGGATGTGGACCGGTCTGACGCAGCTTCGGTGGGGTTGCCGCCCACGGCTTCAGGTACTGAAGGACGTCGGCGTAGAACGTATCGGAGGCCTTCAATACCGAGTCGATGAAGGATCCACGGCCACGGCCGCGCTTGGTGCCCATCGGCGAGATCAGGGCCAGACGGAACGACCGGATCTCTCTGGCCGGATCCACAACCAGAACCGTGGGGTCCGCCCGGACGACGCCGAGCAGCTCAGCAGCACTGGAGCCGCGAGCGTGGGCGGTGAAGGTTTCGACCCGCACGGAGTCCGGCGCGGCCTTCAGCTGCCGCACCAGCCATTTGACCCTGGTGCTGGGCCGTCCTTCTCGGGGCGCGTCAACGTTGACGTGGCAGGTGACCTTGGACGCGCGGAGGTCAGCAGTAACAACGAGTTGACCAACGGTGTCAGGTATACGAATTGCGCCGGACAGCTGCCCGCTCTGACACAGCATCGTGGTCAGCGCCTGGGCACGCAGGGCGGGATCAGCCTGCTCCTTGCGTGACAGCACCGGGACCACCTCGGTGCCGAGCTGGCGGCCCAGGCGGAGGCTGGCGAATCGCAGAAGAGCATCGAACCGTGCGATAACGTCGGGCAGTCCCTTGTCCGAGGCCCGCAGCGTGCCCGCGACAACGGCGTCGCGGACGGCGACCCATGTATCGCCCATGTCCTCGAACTCAAGAGCTCCCGACCGGCTGTGCTCGAGGTATCGGATCAGTTCTCCCAAGATCCAGGCTTGATCGGGGTCGGCGACACCGCGGAACTCCTTTTGCATCACCGCCTCGGCTAGTACCTGGGTCCATGACAGGTGATGGAGGGAAACTTTGCGCAGCTTCCGCTTGTCTACCTTGGTCGGGTGCTGCCCAGCCATGGCCGGGATCTCGTTGGAGATGGTGAGCACGGCGTCATAGCCCTGCTCCCTCGCGATATCGAGATAGCTCTCGAGCTGCTCTGCCTGAAGCGCGTTGGAGCCAGTCTTGACCTCGACCAGCGCGGTCCACGAGCGGGTGCCACGAGTGACGCGGATCAGTCCGTCGGGGTACAGCTTCTTCTCGCCCAGCAGGAACGGAACCTCGATGAAGGTCTCGATGGAGCCGGAGGGGGCGCCGAGTGGTTTCAGCAGTGCCCGTCCGAACTCCTTCACGGCCGAGACGACCGCGAGGAGCGCCGACGTGGCCCGGCGCTCCTGTTCGTCCGCCCCATTGATGCCGGACGTCGGAATCAAACGCGCCTCATGCCAGTTCTCCTCAGCCATACGTCCCCCCGGTGCGTAGGATTTCGCTGCGCCGTCGAGGCTACCGTTGGAGCGATCCGAATGACCGGTTTGTCTTCGCCTTAACGTGGAGAGTCGTCGTCACTCTCCAGCGCTTTCCAGAGCATTCCGAGATGTCGCACAGTCGCGTCCCGTTCCGCGCGAGCCACTCGGACGGTGTTCCCGTCCGCCTCCGCCACCGCCCGCTCGCCCGCTCGAGCGCCTAGGTTGGGACCATGACGACCGCAGCTGCAGATCTCCGGCTCACCCAGTACGCCGCCGGCGGCGGCTGCGCGTGCAAGGTTCCGCCCGGCGAGCTCGAACGCGTGCTCGGTGACCTGCGGCTCGGTGAGGAGTCGGGCGACCTGCTCGTGGGCCTCGACCACGGCGACGACGCCGCCGCCGTACGGATCGACGGCGAACGCGCCATCATCGCGACGACCGACTTCTTCACCCCGGTCGTCGACGATCCCTACGACTGGGGGAGGATCGCCGCGGCGAACGCCCTCTCGGACGTCTACGCGATGGGCGGCGAGCCAGTGGTTGCGCTCAACCTGCTGGCGTGGCCGCGCGACCGGATCCCGTTCGACCTGGCCCGCGAGGTGCTCCGTGGGGGCCGCGACGTCTGCCGCGAGGCGGACACCCACCTGGCCGGGGGCCACAGCATCGACGACCAGGAGCCGAAGTACGGCCTCGCGGTCACCGGTCTGGCTCACCCCGACCGCCTGCTGCGCAACGACGCCGCCATGCCGGGGACGCCTTTGACGCTCACCAAGCCGCTGGGGCTCGGGGTGCTCAACAACCGGCACAAGGCGACGGGCGAGCGGTTCGAGGAGGCCGTCGCCACGATGACGGGCCTCAACCGTGACGCCTCGCGTGCGGCCGTGGCCGGCGGGTGCACGGCAGCCACCGACGTGACCGGCTTCGGCCTCCTCGGTCACCTCTTCAAGATGGCCCGGGCCAGCGGGGTGAGCGCCGTGGTCGACGCGGCGGCCGTCCCGTACGTTGGTGGCGCTCGTGACGCGCTCCGCGACGGGTTCGTGCCCGGCGGGAGCCGTCGCAACCTCGACTGGGTCCGCCCGCACCTGCAGGCGAGCGTCGAGGAGGACGAGCTCCTGCTGCTCGCGGACGCGCAGACGTCGGGCGGTCTCCTCGTCGCCGGTGAGATTCCGGGCCATCCGGTGGTGGGCGAGGTCGTACCCCGCACCGACTTCGTCGTCGCGGTGCGCTGACACCGGTTGATTGACAGCGGCACGCGGTCGCCTCACCCACGTGTGAACGGGGGGCGTCGGGGGTAACGTGCCCTCAACGGAGGTGAGGCGGGTGGCGAGGACGTTCCTTTCGTGGCCTGTGCTGCGACAGCTGACCGGTGCGGACCGGCTGGGACGCGGCGCGGCCGTACGCTCCCGCAACACCGACGAGATCACCGCCCGCACCGAGACCGCCGACCGGGTCGCCAAGAGCGTCTGCCCGTACTGCGCGGTCGGGTGCGCCCAGAAGGTCTTCGTCAAGGACGAGAAGGTCATCCAGATCGAGGGTGACCCGGACAGCCCGGTGAACCGCGGTCGGCTGTGCCCGAAGGGCGCGGCGAGCAAGAACCTCGTCACCAGCCCGCTGCGGCAGACCACGATCAAGTACCGCGCGCCGTACGCGACCGAGTGGACCGACCTCGCGCTCGACACGGCGATGGAGATGATCGCCGACCGGGTCGTCAAGGCCCGCAACGACACGTGGCAGGACGTCGACGAGCGCGGACAGCGGGTCCGCCGCACGCTCGGCATCGCGAGCCTCGGAGGGGCGACCCTCGACAACGAGGAGAACTACCTCATCAAGAAGCTGTTCACCGCGATGGGCGCGATCCAGATCGAGAACCAGGCGCGCATTTGACACTCCGCCACCGTCCCCGGTCTGGGGACGTCGTTCGGGCGTGGAGGCGCCACCACCTTCCTCCAGGACCTCGCCAACGCTGACTGCATCATCATCCAGGGCTCCAACATGGCCGAAGCCCACCCGGTGGGCTTCCAGTGGGTGATGGAGGCGAAGGCGAGGGGTGCGAAGATCATCCACGTCGATCCGCGGTTCACGCGGACCAGCGCGCTGGCCGACACCTTCGTGCCGATCCGAGCGGGCTCCGACATCGCCTTCCTCGGCGGCATCGTCAACTACGTGCTCTCCAACGAGCTGGACTTCCGTGAGTACGTCGTGAACTACACCAACGCCGCGGCGATCGTCAGCGACGACTTCCAGGACACCGACGACCTCGACGGGCTGTTCTCCGGGTACGACCCCGAGACGCGGACGTACGACCCGACGTCCTGGCAGTACGCCGGCGACGAGCCCGCGGCCGACGACGAGCAGAACCCCGAGATGCAGCGAGAGACCGCCAGCGCGTTGCAGCACGAGTCCCACGGCAGCGGCGTGAAGGCCAATCCGCCGCGCGACGAGACGCTTCAGGACCCGAGGTGCGTCTACCAGGTCCTCAAGCGGCACTATGCCCGCTACACGCCGGAGATGGTGGCGCGGACGTGCGGTGTGAGCGAGGAGCAGTTCCGCGAGGTGTGCGAGGCGTGGACCGCGAACTCGAACCCGGACCGCACCACGGCGCTGGTCTACAGCGTCGGGTGGACCCAGCACAGCGTGGGCGTGCAATACATCCGGACCGGGGCCATCCTCCAGCTGCTGCTTGGCAACATGGGCCGGCCCGGCGGCGGTGTCATGGCGTTGCGCGGGCATGCGAGCATCCAGGGCTCGACCGACATCCCGACCCTGTTCAACCTCCTCCCCGGCTATCTGCCGATGCCTAACGCCGTGGAACACCAGAGCCTGGAGCAGTGGATCGAGGCCGTCAGCCAGCCGGACGCCAAGGGCTTCTGGGCCAACGCGTCGGCGTACGGGGTCAACCTGCTGAAGGCCTACTTCGGAGACGCGGCGACGCCGGAGAACGACTTCTGCTTCGACTACCTCCCGAAGATCACCGGCGACCACGGCACCTACAGCACCGTCATGGACATGATCGACGGCAAGGTGAAGGGCTACTTCCTGCTCGGCCAGAACCCGGCCGTGGGGTCGGCGCACGGGCGCGCCCAGCGCCTGGGCATGGCGAACCTGGACTGGGTGGTGGTCCGCGACCTCTTCGAGATCGAGAGCGCCACGTTCTGGAAGACGTCTCCGGAGGTCGCCACCGGCGAGATCGTGCCCGAGGAGTGCCGGACGGAGGTGTTCCTCATGCCGGCTGCGTCCCACGTCGAGAAGGAGGGCACCTTCACCCAGACCCAGAGGATGCTGCAGTGGCGTGAGAAGGCGGTCGAGCCGCCCGACGACTGCCGCTCGGAGCTGTGGTTCTTCTACCACCTCGGCCGGATGGTCCGGGAGCGCTACGCGGACTCGACCGAGGAGCGCGACCTGCCGATCCAGCAGCTCGCGTGGGACTACCCGACCCACGGTCCGCTGGTGGAGCCGAGCGCCGAGGCGGTGCTCATGGAGATCAACGGCTTCGAGGTGGAGTCCGGTCGGCCGCTGTCCAGCTTCATCGAGATGAAGGCCGACGGCTCGACGCTCGGCGGCTGCTGGATCTACACCGGCGTCTACAAGGACGGCGTCAACCAGGCCGCCCGCCGCAAGCCGGGGAGCGACCAGAGCTTCGTGGCACCCGAGTGGGGCTGGGCCTGGCCCGCGAACCGGCGGATGCTCTACAACCGGGCCTCGGCCGACCCGAGCGGCAAGCCGTGGAGCGAGCGCAAGGCCTACGTCTGGTGGGACGAGGATGCCGGGGAGTGGACCGGGCACGACGTGCCGGACTTCGAGAAGACCAAGCCGCCGTCGTACCGGCCGCCCGACGGCGCTGCCGGTGTCGAGGGACTCGCGGGCAACGATCCGTTCATCATGCAGGGCGACGGGAAGGGCGCACTCTACGTGCCGCAGGGTCTCATCGACGGTCCGATGCCGACCCACTACGAGCCGGTCGAGTCCCCGTTCCGCAACCCGTTCTACGCCCAGCAGGCCAACCCGACGAGCAAGGAGTACGTCCGGCCCGACAACCCCTCGAACCCGTCGCCGTCGCAGGGGCACAGCGAGGTCTACCCGTACGTGTTCACGACCAGCCGCCTCACCGAGCACCACACCGCCGGCGGGATGAGCCGCTTCGTCGCACGGTTGGCCGAGCTGCAGCCGGAGATGTTCATCGAGGTCTCGCCGGAGCTCGCCGGAGAGCGCGGGCTCGAACCCGGTGGCTGGGCGACGATCATCACCTCCCGCTCGGCGATCGAGGCGCGCGTGCTGGTCACCGATCGGCTCACGCCCCTCAAGGTCGAGGGCAGGACGGTGCACCAGGTGTGGCTCCCGTACCACTGGGGCGAGGGCGGTCTGGTGACGGGTGACTCGGCCAACGACCTGATCGGGATCTCGCTCGACCCCAACGTCCTCATCCAGGAGTCGAAGGTGGGTACCTGCGACGTACGCCCGGGTCGGCGGCCGACGGGACCGGCGTTGCGACGGCTGGTCATGGACTACCAGAACGATGCAGGTCTCACCACCGCCCACGCGGTCGAGGACACGAAGGAGAGTCAGTCATGACGAGCCTGTTCCGGGAGAACGACCTGTGGGGGCCGCTCGATCCCTCGGAGGAGGCGGGGTACGGCGAGGACCGCCCGAAGCGCAAGGGGTTCTTCACCGACACCAGCATCTGCATCGGCTGCAAGGCCTGCGAGGTGGCCTGCAAGGAGTGGAACGACGTCCCCGCCGACCACTTCGACATGCTCGGCTCGTCCTACGACAACAGCCACTCGCTCAACGCGAACCAGTGGCGGCACGTCGCGTTCATCGAGCAGCCCAAACGGCTCGGTGACCAGGAGAGCGGGCTCCGCCAGTCGGTCGACCTCGGCATGCCGGTGATGGCGCCGTCGAGCCCGCCCGAGGAACAGCCGCCGGACGGCGCCGAGAAGCCCGACTTCCGCTGGCTGATGTCGTCGGACGTGTGCAAGCACTGCACACACGCGGCCTGCCTGGACGTGTGTCCGACGGGGTCGCTCTTCCGCTCCGAGTTCGGCACGGTGGTGGTGCAGGACGACATCTGCAACGGGTGCGGCTACTGCGTCCCCGCCTGCCCGTACGGCGTCATCGAGCGCCGGAAGGGCCCCGACGGGGCCAAGAACGTGGGCATCGCGCAGAAGTGCACGCTCTGCTACGACCGGCTCGAGGCCGGCCAGACACCGGCGTGCGCCCAGGCGTGTCCGACGCAGTCCATCCAGTTCGGCGACGTGGAGGAGCTGCGCGAGCGCGCGAACACCCGGGTCGCCCAGCTGAACGACGCGGGCGTCATGGACGCGCGTCTGTACGGCAACGACCCCGACGACGGAGTCGGTGGCGCGGGTGCCTTCTTCCTCCTGCTCGACGAGCCCGAGGTCTACGGCTTCCCACCGGACCCGGTGGTGACGACCCGCGACCTGCCGCACATGTTCCGGCGGGCCTCGGCGGCGGCAGCCGTGATGCTCGCGGGCGCCGCGGTGTCGTTCCTGGGGAGGCGGCGATGAGCCAGGAGCAGACGAGGACAGGCGACGCCCCGGAGTACGCGGTCACGCGCGACGGCATGGTGGGCGTCGCCGCCGAGACGGACGCGGTCGTCGGATCGGCGGGCGGACGCCGCAAGAAGGGCCGTCGCCGCAAGGGTGCTGAGCAGAGCATGGTGCCCGAGGCCGACTTCACCTCCTACTACGGTCGGCCGATCGTCAAGCCGTCGCCGTGGGAGGCCGACATCCCGGCGTACCTCTTCACCGGCGGCCTCGCCGCCGGCTCCTCCTTGATCGCCGCGGGCGCCGACCTGACCGGCAGGCCGGCGCTGCGGCGTACGGGCCGGCTGGCCGCGGTCGGGGCGCTCGGCTTCTCGATGGCCGCGCTCGTGCACGACCTCGGCACGCCCTCACGGTTCGCGAACATGCTCCGGACCGCCAAGCTGACCTCGCCGATGTCGGTCGGGACCTGGATCCTGTCGATGTACGGGCCCTTCGCCGGCGCTGCCGCGGCCGCGGAGGTCGTCAGTCTGCTGCCGGGCCGCTACCGCAGCGCGGGGCCGCTCCCGCTGGCGTCCGCGCTCGGCCGGCCCGCGGGACTCATGGCGGCACTCTTTGCGCCGCCGGTCGCCGCGTACACCGCGGTCCTGCTCTCCGACACGGCGACACCGTCCTGGCACGGCGCCTACAAGGAGCTCCCGTTCGTCTTCGTCGGTTCCGCCAGCGCTGCGGCGGCCGGGCTGGGGATGATCGCCGCCCCCACCCACGAGACCGGTCCGGTCCGGCGGATGGCCGCTGCCGGCGCGCTGCTCGAGCTGGGGATGGAGCAGCGGATGGAGAAGTCGATGGGTGTGACCGCGGAGCCCCTGCACCACGGCAAGGCAGGACGCCTGATGCGGATGGCGAAGGCGCTGACGGCGGTTGGTGCTGCCGGGACGCTGCTGGCCGGTCGCAGCCGTGCCGTCGCGGCAGCATCGGGAGCGGCGCTGATGCTGGGGTCGGCCTGCACCCGGTTCGGGGTGTTCGAGGCAGGGCAGCAGTCCGCGAGAGACCCGAAGTACACCGTCGTCCCCCAGCGCGAGCGCCTCGAGCGACAGGGCCCCGTGCGCTACCACCAGTAAACGAGCCAGGAGGCCCAGATGACCGACTCCGTGAGCGACTCGACCGGCCGCCACGACACCGCTTCGCCGGGACGTCGTGACAGTGGCTCGGTGAACCGGTGGGTGCTGGTCGGCGGTGGCCTTCTGCTCCAGTTCTCCATCGGCGCCGTCTATGCCTGGTCGGTGTTCGCGAAGGCCTACCAGGACGCCGAGCCGTGGCAGCTGACGAAGGTCGAGGCATCGCTGCCGTTCACGGTGACGATCGCGATGATCTTCATCGGCAGCTACACGGGTGGTCGGGTGCAGGACAAGCGCGGCCCGCGCGTCGTCGCCCTGGCGGGCGGCGTCATCTACGCGCTCGGCATCGTGATCGCGTCGTTCACCCGGGGGTCCGAGGACCTGTGGCTGCTGATTCTCGGTTACGGCGTCATCAGCGGTTTCGGGCTCGGCGTCGCCTACATCGTCCCGATCGCGATGCTTCAGAAGTGGTTCCCCGACAAGAAGGGCCTCATCACCGGTCTGGCGGTCGGGGGCTTCGGCTTCGGGGCCGTCCTGACGTCCCCCGTCGCCCGGTGGCTCATCGGCCAGGACGAGAGCCAGCCGTCCAAGGCGTTCCTCTGGCTCGGTCTGGCCTACCTGGTGATGTCGCTCGCGGGCGCGTCGTTGTTCCGCAACCCGCCGCAGGGCTACTCGGTCCCCGGGTACGAGACGGCGACCGCAGGTGCGGCCGGTCCGACGGCCAAGGAGTACACCGAGAAGGAGGCGCTGCGGACGCCGCAGTGGTATCTGCTCACCGCCATCCTGACCCTCAACGTCACGGCGGGCATCGCACTGATCTCGCAGGCCGCGGGCAGCGCCGAGGGGATCGCCGGTTACAGCTCGGCGGGTGCGGCGACAGTCGTCGGTGTGCTGGCGATCTTCAACGGAGGTGGTCGCATCGTCTGGGCAGCCGCGTCGGACTACGTCGGACGGATGCCGGCGTTCGCCGCCATGCTCGCGCTCCAGGGCGTGTGCCTCATCGTCCTGCCGCACGCGAGCAACGCAGCCCTGTGGTTCGCCCTCGCCGCGGTCGTCTACCTCTGCTACGGCGGCGGGTTCGGCACCATGCCGGCCACGGCCGGTGACTACTTCGGGGTGAGGTACGCGGGGGCGATCTACGGCCTCATGCTCATCGGCTGGAGCCTGGGCGGCGTGATCGGTCCGATCGTCATCTCCGCCCTGCTCGGTGACACCGGCGAGCCCGACTACACGCTCGGCTACACGACGATCGGCATCATCGCGCTGGTCGCCGTGGCGCTCACTCTCATCACCCGCGTGCCGGGTGACCGGAAGACGGCCGTCGCGTCGGAGCGATGACCCGGACCGACGCCGAGGCCGTCGGCGCTCACGCCAGGGCGAGGAAGAGCTTCTCCATCTTCTTGACCTCGTCGTCGGCGAGGCCGTCACCGCCTTCGGTGAGGCACTGCTGGAGTCCGGTCGCGACGATGGCGTAGCCGGCACGCGAGAGCGCCTTGTTGACAGCCGCGAGCTGGGTGAGGACCGACTCGCAGTCCGAGCCCTCCTCCATCATCCGGATGACGCTTGCCAGGTGACCGTTGGCGCGCTTCATGCGCGTGATGACCGCCTTGATGTCGGTGGGGTCGAGATCCATGGTGGTTCTCCCGTGGCTCGGGGGCGCGGTCTCCTCAATCCTACAACCCCCTGGGGGGATGTGTTACCGTCCTCATCATAACCCCCCGGGGGGATGATGAGCGGGCGCCGGTCCGCGAGAGGAGAACGCCGCCGATGACCGATCTGACGGTTCGCACCCTGGAGACGCCGTCGCTGGGTGACCGCACCTATGTCGTGCACGACGGCGAGGTCGCCTTCGTGGTCGACCCCCAGCGAGACATCGACCGGGTGCTCGACGTGCTCGAGGCCGACGGAGTCCGGCTCACCCACGTCTTCGAGACGCACCTCCACAACGACTACGTCACCGGTGGACTGGCCTTGGCCCAGGCGACCGGCGCGGCGTACCTCGTCAACCGCGAGGACGACGTCTCCTTCGAGCGCACCCCGGTCGCGGCGGGGGAGACGGTGTCCATCGGCTCTCGGATGACGGTGCGCGCCATCGCTACCCCCGGCCACACCTTCACGCACCTCTCGTACGCCCTCTCGTCCGTCGGCGACCACGGTGAGCAGCCCTACGGCGTGTTCACCGGAGGCTCCCTGCTGTACGGCGCCACCGGCCGCCCCGACCTGCTGGGTGAGGCGCACACCGACACCCTGGTGCGCCACCAGCACGCGTCGGCCCGCAAGCTGGCCACCGAGCTCCCCGACGACGCCGAGGTCTTTCCCACCCACGGGTTCGGGTCGTTCTGCGCGGCGACCCAGTCCGACGCGACCACCTCGACGATCGGGCAGGAGCGCCGGTCCAACCCGGTGCTCAGCCAGGACGAGGAGACGTACGTCCGCGAGCTCCTGGACGGTCTCGGGGACTGGCCCGCGTACTACGTCCACATGGGCCCGGCCAACGCCGCGGGGCCTTCCGCGCCCGACCTCTCTCCGGTGCAGGAGGCCGATGCCACCGAGCTGCGGCGACGCATCGAGGCCGGCGAGTGGGTGATCGACCTGCGCAACCGCAAGGCCTTTGCGGCGGGGCACGCCCCCGGCACCCTCAACATCGGCCTGGACGGCGCCATCGCCACCTACGTCGGCTGGCTGATCGAGTGGGGGACACCGGTGACCTTGCTCGGGGAGACCGCCGACGACGTCGCGGAGGCGCAACGCGACCTCGTCCGCATCGGCATCGACCGCCCTGCCGCGCAGGCGACCGGCGGACCTCGGGACTGGACGACCGGCGAGCTGGGCCGCTTCCCCGTCGCGACGTTCGCCGACCTGGCACAGGTGCGCCACCACCGCGAGGTCGTCGTCCTTGACGTCCGTCGCGCCGAGGAGCATGCCGAGTCCGCGATCCAGGGCTCCGTGAACATCGCGATCCACGAGCTGCCACGCCGAGTCCAGGAGGTCCCGGCGGGCGAGGTGTGGGTGCACTGCGCCGGCGGCTACCGGGCGTCCGTCGCCGCCTCGTTCCTCGCCGCGGCCGGGAGAGACCTGGTCGCGATCGACGACGCGTTCGACCACGCCGAGCAGGCAGGTCTGCCGCTGGTCCGCACGGCGGACGAGACCGTCAGCACCCCGGCCTGAGATGTCGCTCGCCCTCGTCGCCGTCGCGGTCTGCGCCGGCACGGTGATCGGCCTGTCGCTCGGAGCGCTCGGTGGCGGTGGGTCGATCCTCGCCGTCCCGGTCCTCGTCTACCTGCTCGACCAGTCCACGACGCAGGCCATGACCGGATCGCTCGTCGTCGTGACCGTCACGTCGCTGATCGCGGCGGTCGCCGCTCACCGAGCAGGCAACGTGCTCCTCGGCCGCGGCATCGTCTTCGGAGCGGTCGGCACGGGCGGGGCCGCGGCCGGGGCGACGCTGTCGTCGTCCGTGTCGCAGGACGTGCTGCTGGCCGCGTTCGCGGCGCTTCTGCTCCTGGTCGGCGGCCTCATGGCGTGGCGGCTGGTGCGTTCGTGGCGCGGCCGTACGACCTCACCCCGGCATCGTTCCGGCCTGGGTATCGACGACCCGATCATCAGCACCAGTCCCACGTTCGTCTGCCGGTGTCCGCAGGCGCTCATGGTGCTGACCACCGCCACGCTCGTCGGGTTCGTGACCGGGCTCCTGGGCGTCGGCGGCGGGTTCCTCGTCGTGCCCGCCCTGGTGCTGGCCCTGGGCCTGCCCATCGACCTCGCTGCCGGCACCTCGCTGGTCGCGATCACCGTCACCAGCGTCGCGGCCCTGATGGTCCGCACCGGCAGCGGCAGCGCGCCCGACTGGGTGCCGGTGCTCCTGCTGACGGCGGTCTCCGTGATCGCCGCCGTGCTCGGCGTCCGACTGGCCGCGGTGGCCGGCACCGCGCGGTTGCAAGGAGCCTTCGCCGTGCTTGTGCTCGCCGTTGCGGCCTACACCGCCGCTCGAGCACTCCCCGCGCTGGTGTGAACCGGCACGCCAACCCTCATCCCGTTCCACCCCCCCTGTGCCCCGACGTTGAACCGAACAAAGGAGAACCACCATGTGTCGAAGCACCACCTGCCGTACCTGCGGCAAGACGACGTGGGCGGGCTGTGGTCAGCACGTCGCCCAGGTGAAGGCAGGCGTCCCTGCAGCCCAGTGGTGCTCGGGTCATCCCGCCGAGGAGCGCTCAGGCGGTTGGCTCAGCCGTCTCCGTCGTCGCTGAGGGGAGCGGTCGCCGGGCGTCGGTCGACGCCCGGCATGATCGGAGCATGAGGTTCACCGAGCACGAGCTGTCGGCAGCGGTCACGGGCGTCGCGAAGGCCGTGATGGCGTCGCAGGACAAGGACGTGCGCAAGGGCCGGCGCGACGTCGACGAGGCGTGGGAGGGTCTTTCTCGCTACGAGCGCTATCAGCTGATGAGCGGGATCGGTGACCAGCTCCTGCCGGTCCTCGTGAGCCTGCCCGACGTCGAGGTCGAGGTCGGCACACGGCCCTCGTTCACCGAGGAGCAGATCGCGGCTGCGGTCGAGGAGAGACTCGGTGACGTGCGTGGCATCCGTCGGAAGGCCCTCCTGAAGGCCCGCACCGCACTCGTCCAGACGGCGCTCTCCTTCATCCCTCCACGGTCGGACCCGGACGCGCTGACCGTTCCTGACCACCTGTAGGTCCGGGGTCGGCGTCGGACTCACGGCGGCGGCAGTCGGCGCAGAGCCCGGAGAGCACCAGCCGGTCCACGTGCGGGGCGAACCCGTGCTTGCGGACGAGGGTGGCGGCCAGCGGCGTGAAGTCGTCGGGGTCTGCGTCGATGACCTGACCGCAACCGGTGCAGGACAGGTGCACGTGCGACGGGACCGATGTGGAGTGGTACACCGGTGTGCGGTCGGTCAGGTAGACCTGGCGGATCAGGCCGAACTCGTCCAGCAGGGCGAGCGTCCGGTAGACCGTCGAGATGTTCACCGACGCGTGCTGGCGCACGACGTCCTGATGGACCTCCTCCACGGTCGCGTGCCCCAGGCGCTCGACGGCGCGGAGGACGAGCTCGCGCTGAGGGGTCAGCCGGTAGCCCTCTGCCCGCAGCACGGCCTGCCATCCGGTGCCCGGTCCCGACGTGTCCGCCATGAGCCCACCTCCCGCGGGTCAGTATTCCCTAGCCAGTAGTCCGCCCAGACTGCCTTGAGCAGGACTCATCGCTCCGGACTCGACGAGCCGGTCTTCAGCGCACAGAGCAGGCCTTCGGTCAGGTCGTGCCAGACCAGCTCGACCTCGGCGAAGCCGCCGTCGCGCAGCGCTCGGACGTGGAGCTCGAGGCTGGGCGCGTCCCCGCGCGTCGTGCCCTCGAACGTCGCGTCGTGGTCGGCCACCTCCTCGGCGAGCTCAGGCGTGGCGCGCACGGCCGACCACCAGGTCTCCCAGTCGTCGGCGCCGGCGCTGATCGCCGCGTCCTTGCGCGACTCGCCGATCTCCCGCACGACGGTCGTGATGGCGCCCCACGGTCGACCGGCGGGCAGGTAGTCGCCGTTGAGGAGCAGGCCGTCAGGGACGAGCAGCGCGTACAGCTGCCGGTAGAGGGTGGCCAGCTGCTCGTCGGTGAGCCAGTGCAGTGCGGTGGTGGAGACGATCGCGTCGTACGGCGCGACGGGCAGCAGACCGGTCCACCCGGGGTCGCGCAGGTCGGCGCGGACCCACGTCGGCTGCCGCTCGCGGTCGGCGTGGTCCAACCGCCCCAGGGTCAGCAGGAGGGGGTCGAGGTCGACAGCCACCACGTCGGCCTGAGGGAACCTGTCGAGGACGCGCGCCGACAGGGACCCCGGCCCACAGGCGAGGTCGAGGATCCGGGGTCGGTCCGGACCGGACGGCGACAGCCGCTCGACGAGGTCCAGCATCAGGTCGAAGCGGGTCTCCCGATGGGCGATGTAGGCCTCCTGCTGGCGTTCCCACGACGCCACCAGGCTCCGGGCCACCGCTCGCCGACCCTGGTCCGCTGCGGTCTCGGCACTCGTCTGTGTCGTCATCGCTGTCCTCTCATGGTGCTTTCTCGGGCGAATGTCGGTACGGCGTCCAGGAGGCGCCGGGTCTGTGGGTCACGGGGACGGGTGAGCACCTCGTGCGTCGGTCCGTCCTCGACGATCCGTCCCTCGTGCATGACGGCGATGCGGTCGGCGAGCTGTGCCAGCACCGACAGGTCGTGGGTGATGAACAGGCATGCCGTGCCGAGCGTGTCGCGAAGGTGCATGAACAGGTTGAGGATGCGGGCCTGGACCGACACGTCGAGGGCGGTGACCGGCTCGTCGCAGACCAGGAGCCGGGGCTCGACCGCCAGCGCGCGGGCGATGGCGACGCGCTGGCACTGGCCGCCGCTGAGCTCCCGCGGCCGACGGGTCGTGAGAGCGGGGTCGAGGCCGACCAGGTCGAGCAGGTCGGCGACGCGCGCTCGACGGGCCGCTCTCGGAACGGTGCCGCCGACGGCGAGGGCCTCGGTGATCGCTGCCCCGATCGTCCGATGGGGGTCGAGCGAGGTGAACGGGTTCTGGAACACCATCTGCGCCCGACGACGGTGCGAGCGCCGACGACACCGGCTCAGCGCGCGCGCGTCGACGCCGTCGAGCAGGACCGATCCGCGGTCGACCGGCTGGAGACCGACGACCGCGCGGGCGAGCGTCGACTTGCCGCACCCCGACTCACCGACCAGTCCGAGGATCTCCCCGGCTCCCACGCTCAGGCTCACCTCGTCGACCGCGACGAGCCGGCCACCGGGGCGGTCGCGGTCGGCATGGCTGACGGTGAGGCCCGTGACCTCCAGCATCGGCGTGCTCACCGCGCTGCCTCGGGCTCGTGCTGCCGATGGTGCGCACGGACGAGCGCGGGCGGGCAGGCCACCTGGTGCCCGCCAGTGAGGCCCTCGACCCCGTCCGGGTGTGCGGCGGCGGCAGGGGACAGGGGGATCGCCCCGGTGAGGCAGGCCTCCTCGCGGAGGACGCAGCGCCCTGCGAACGAACACCCCCCGTCGACCGGCTCTCGACCTGCGGAGACATGGTCGGACTCGGGCAGCGTGGCGAAGCGCGTCCCGGTGGGACGACCGACGACGGGGACGGCATCGATCAGGCCGCGGGTGTAGGGGTGCAGCGGGGAGGAGATCAGCGCGCCGGTCGGCGCCTCCTCCACCGCCCGGCCGGCGTACATCACGAGGACGCGGTCGGCGACGTCGGCGACGACCGCGAGGTCGTGGCTGATGAGGACCACGGCCATGTCCCGCCGTCGGCCGAGGTCGCGCAGGAGGTCGAGGATCTCGGACTGCACGGTGACGTCGAGGGAGGACGTGGGTTCGTCGGCGATCAGCACCGTCGGCTCACCGGCCAGCGCCGCAGCGATCAGAACCCGCTGCCGCATCCCCCCTGAGAGCTCGTGCGGGTACTGGTCGATCGTCACGTCCGGGCGCGGCAGGCCCACTGCCTCGAGGAGTTCCTTCACGCGTTCACGCGCCGCGTCACCCCGAGCGGGCGGTCGGAGCGCCTCGGCGACGACCGAGCCGACCGTACGGAGCGGGTTGAGGGCGGCGTACGGATCCTGGAAGACGACGGCCACGCCCGCTCCCCGTACCTGGCGCAACGTCTCCTCGGGGGCGCCGATCAGCTCCGTCCCCTGGTAGCTCGCGCGACCGGTGACGCGGGCGCTCGCGTCCAGCAGTCCGAGCGGACCCATGACCGAGACGGTCTTGCCTGAGCCGCTCTCTCCGACCAGGGCGAGCACCTCACCAGGCCGTACGGCGTAGTCCACCCCGTGAAGCGCGGTGACCGGACCGGCAGGGGTGTCGAGGTCGACCCGCAACCCGCTCACCCGCAGCAAGGGCTCGCGGCCGGCGGAAGGCACCGGCTGCTCCGAGTCCCGACCCACGCCGCGGGCGACGGTACGGCGGGACGCGTCCGGCATCCGGCGAAGCCGCCAGCGGCGAAGCTCCGGGGCGATACCGAGGTGCTCGCCGATCAGGTTGCTGGACAGGGCGACGGCGGTGACGGCGAGTCCGGGAGGGAGCCACAGCCACCAGGCGGAGCCGAGGTACGGCCGCGACTCGACCAGCATCTGCCCCCACTCGGGCGTGGGTGGAGAGATGCCGAGTCCGAGGAAGCTCAGTCCCGCGACGGTCAGCACGACGACGCCGACGTCGGTGCTGGCGAACACGGCCGCGGGGCGGGCTGCGGTCGGCACGACGTGGACGGCGACGATGCGGACCGGGTGGGCGCCCAGACCGACGAGGGCGTCGGCGGCCGGGGAGCCGCGGTAGCCGAACACCGCTCCGCGGGCGATGCGGGCGTAGGCGGCCCACCCGACCACCGAGAGCGCCAGGATCAGGTTCGGGGCGCTGTTGCCACGGATCCCCAGGACTGCCAGGGCGAGCAGCATCGAGGGAACGCTCAGGGCCAGCTCGACCACCCACGTCACGACGCGGTCCACGACGCCACCCAGGTAGGCGCCGAGGGCGCCGACGGTCACCCCCACGACGAACGAGACGACCATCACCGCAGCGGTCACGGTCATGGAGGTGCGCGCTGCCCAGATGATGCGGCTGAGCTGGTCGCGGCCCAGCTGGTCGGTGCCCAGCCAGTGGCCGCCGCTCGGTGGCAGCAGGCTCGCCGAGAGGTCGGTGCTGGTCGGTGACTGCGGGGCGGCCCAGGGAGCGAGCAGCCCCGCCAGCGAGATGGTGACCAGGGGGAGGGCCAGGACCACGAGCCGTACGTTGCCTCTCATCTCCGGGTCACCGGACTTCCGTGCGGCGCAGCCGCGGATCGGCGGCGGTCTGGACCACGTCGATGGTGCGGGTGAGGAGGATGAAGGCGACCGCGAACACCAGGACCCCGGCGAGGATGGCGCCGCTGTCGCGGAACGTCACCGAGTCCACGAACCAGGCGCCGATCCCGGGCCACCCGAACACCGTCTCGACGACCACGCTCCCGGTGAGCAGCGTCCCCAGCTGGAGGGCGGTGACGTTGAGCGTCGCGCCGACCGCGTTCGGCAGGGCGTCCCGCACGGTGGGCGACCAGGCGGCGACGCCGCGGGCGCGGGCGGCTGTGACGTACTGCTGTCGGAGCGCCTCGCTCAGCGAGACCGCGACCACCCGGCTGATCGTCCCGGCAGCGGGGATCGCGAGCACCAGCCACGGCATGATCCAGGACACCGGACCGGACTGGCCCGAGGTGGGCAGCAGGCCGAGGCGCTCGGAGAAGACCGCGATGAGCACGAAGCTCATCCAGAACGTCGGCACCGACACCCCCACGAGTGCCACCGCGCGCAGGACACCCGGCAGCGGCCCGCGTCGGACGACCGCAGCGACGATGCCGGCGCCGAAGCCCATGACCAGGGCGAGGAGGGCACTGCCAAGGCCGAGGAACACCGTACGGGGCAGCTTCTCGTCGATCTCGGCAGCGATCGGACGCCCCGACCGCTCGGAGCGGCCGAGGTCGCCGCGCAGGGCACGGGTGAGCCAGACGCCGTACTGCGCGACCACCGACTCGTCCAGCTTGAGCTCGTGACGGATCCGCTCGATCTGCTCCTGGCTCGCTCCGGGCCCCGCCTGCCGGACGGCGATCGACGTGGCCGTGCTGCCCGGCGTCACCCGGATCAGCGAGAACGCCCCGAACGTGAGCACCAGCAGTACGACGACAGCCGAGAGCACGTGACCCGTCAGTGCCCGCTGGCGTCGTCCGTCCACCACCTCGGTCCCCTCCCAACCCGTCCGTCGGCTGCCGGTCAGCCGAGGGTCACGTGGGTGAGGTCGAGGCGGTACTCGTGCGGCGGGACGCGGAACCCGTCGACCTCCGAACGCACGGCGTAGTAGCGAGGGGGATGGGTGATCGGGACGAA
Organism: Mumia sp. zg.B53; assembly: GCF_019550935.1. NCBI lineage: Bacteria > Bacillati > Actinomycetota > Actinomycetes > Propionibacteriales > Nocardioidaceae > Mumia > Mumia sp. zg.B53. The sequence goes on from NZ_JAHWCK010000003.1 coordinate 59,987, forward strand.
CGCCACGTCCCGCTCCAGGAGGTCGTACACGGCCTGGTAGGAGGAGTCGCGCGTGGCCGGGTCACCCGCCGAGACCGACCGGTCGACCAGGGCGTCGAGCGCGGGGGAGCTCCAGGTAGGGGTGTCGGCCGTGCTGGACAGGAACGACAGCGCGCTGTTCGCCGGGTCGTACGGCGCTCCGTAGGTGGTGGAGAAGGCCAGGTCGAACCGACCCGCAGCCTGCTGGTCGAAGTACGTGGCGCCGTCGACCACGGTCAGCTCGACCTCGATGCCGATCGTGGCCAGCGCGTCCTGAAGGGCCTGCCCGGTCGTCCGCGAGTCGGTCATCCCGTGGACGGGGTCGGACACCAGCAGCAGCTCGAGCCGGAGCGGGCGACCGTCCTTGGCCCGGGTCGAGCCCTTCATCGTCCATCCCGCCCTGTCGAGCACCCGCTCCGCCTCGTGGGGGTCGTACCGTCGCGTCGTCGGGGTGCCACTGTGGGGCACGGAGGGCGGGAAGTAGCTGTGAGCGACGTACTCCTTCCCTCCGTAGAGCACGTCGTTGATCGCCTCCACGTCGGTGGCGAGGGACACCGCCTCACGGACGGCTCGCTCGCCGAGCGGGCCGCGACGGTTGAAGGTGAGCGACATCGTCGTGTCCGGGTCGCCGGTCACCAGATCGAGCGACGGGTCGTCGGCGATGCTGGCGGCCTCCACAGCGTTGATCGGGGACAGGTAGCCGCCGCCGATGAGGTCGACCTCGCCCGCACGCAGCGCCGAGAGTCGGGTCTGCGAGTCCGGGATGACCCTCATCTCGACCCGCTCGATCTCCGGCTCGGGTCCCCAGTAGTCGTCGTTGCGCACGAACGAGCCCGAGGTGTCGGTCGAGGAGACGACCTTCCACGGACCTGTCCCGACCGGCTCGCGGTACGAGCCGCCGGGAGCCGCGGCCGGACTCAGGAACCGCACCGGGCGGACGATCGTCAGCTCCTGGAGCAACGGGGGGTACGGCGCCGACAGCCGAAGGACCAGCGTGTGGGAGGCCGGTGTCTCGATCGAGGAGATCGCCCGGGAGCCGCCGAGGAAGGCGAACTTCTCCTTGCCGACCCACTGCTCGAGGTTGAACTTCGCCGCCGCGGCGTCGAAGTCGGTGCCGTCGTGGAACCGCACGCCCTCACGGAGCGCGAAGGTGACCGTCAACCCGTCGCCGGACACGTCCCAGGACTCCGCCAGCGCCGGCTCCAGCGCACCACCCTCGCCGTAGGCGATCAGCGGCTCGTACACCAGGTCCATCGCATGGAACTGGCCCACGAAGTCCCACGGGTCCAGGATCCCCACCGGCTCCATGGTCGCCACCCGGATCGTCGTCCTCGCGCCCGGCTCGGAGGATCCACCTCCGGCTCCGCACCCGGCCAGCGCGAGGGCCGCGGCCACGATCGCGACGAGGCCGCGGATCCCTCCCCGACGGAGTCGTCGGTCGCTCTGGAGCGCTCCGCGCATCGCGTTGCCACCGCCCTTTCAGGCCGCCACGGATCGCACAGTTGCGAGGCCGACGTTGTTGCGAATGACTTGCAGCAACCCTAGGTCACGCCGGTGCCTCCTGCCCGCGGTTTCGGGAAGGAGAGCTTCTCCTCGGCATCCACCACGCACGGGCACCCAGGAGACGCATCACCGCAGGGACGGCGAGGCACCTGATCACCAGGGCGTCCAAGAGCACGGCGACCGCCATGGCGAAGCCCATCTGCTGCAGCATCCGGTCGGGTGACAGGACGAACGACCCGAACACGACGACCATGATCGCGGCCGCCGCCGTGATGACGCCGCCGGTGTGGGCCAGCCCTTCGCGAACCGCCAGGCTCGCGTCCCCGGTCCGCAGCCATTCCTCCCGCATCCGGGAGAGCAGGAAGACCTCGTAGTCCATGGAGAGCCCGAACACGATCGCGAAGACGAAGACGGGCAGGAACGCCTCGATCGGACCGGCCTGCGCTCCGAGGTATCCCTCCTGGAAGACGAGCGTCATCGCGCCGAGCGCCGCGCCGATGGAGAGGACGTTGAGCAGCGCCGCCTTGACGGCGACGGCGACCGATCGGAAGACCCACATCAGGAGGAGGCTGGACAGCCCCACGACGCAGAGGACGAACACAGGGAACCGGTCGGCCATCGTGTCGGAGAAGTCGACGTACGCCGCGGTGGCGCCACCCACGAGATGCGGTTCGCCGAGATCGTCTCGGAGGGCGGTCACCAGGTCTGCGGTCGCCTCGTCCTGAGGGCCGGTCGTCGGCTCGGCCCGGATGAGGAACAGACCGTCGGCGACGGCGACCGGCGGTGACACCCGGTCTCCGACGATGCCGGGGTGCGAAGCCAGCTCGGCGTACGCCGACCGCGCCTGGTCCTCCGTGCCCTCGGTGACGACGACCAGCGGACCGTTGGCGCCAGGCCCGAACTTCTCGCTGACCAGGTCGTACGCCGCCCGCGCGGTCGTGCTCTCGTCGTCGGTGCCGGCGTCGCTGAAGCCGAGGTTCATGCTCCCCGCGGGGATCGCGAGCGCTCCGAGTGCGACGACGGAGACGACCAGGGCCGGCCAGGGCGCGCGTTGCACCCACCATGCCCAGCGGCGCCAGACCTGACCGGTGCCGCGGCCCCGCCTCGCGGCATGCCGGTGGACCCGCTTCTCGATCCGTCTACCGAAGAGGCTCAGCAGCGCGGGGAGGAGGGTGACGGAGGCGAGCATCGTCACGAGGACGGTGAGGGCGACCGCCGTGACGGCACCTTCGTACGCGTCGACGCCGAGGGTGAACAGGCCCCCAAGGGCGAGGATCACGCTGGCGCCGGCGAACAGCACCGATCGTCCGGCCGTGTCGAGCGCGACGCGGCTTGCCCGGTCCCTGCCGGCCCCGGCGAGCAGCTCGCTGCGGTACCGGCTGAAGATCAGCAGGGAGTAGTCGATGCCCACGCCCAGACCGACCAGCGCCAGCATGGCGGGGGTGTAGCTGGGGATGGTGAGCACGTGCGACAGCAGGACCGTCAACCCGAAGGTGGACCCCACCGCGAGCACGGCGGTGATGAGCGGCAGACTCGCCGCCAGGAACGACCCGAACATCAGCACCAGGATCACCACCGCCGCGAGCAGCCCGACCGCCTCGGCGGTCGACCCCCCACCGCCCTCGACCTGCCGTACGCCGGCACCGGAGAGCTCGACCTGCAGCGGGCCCGAGTCGTACGACCCGGCGACCTCGATGAGCTCCTCGTAGGTCGCGGGCGGCGCGTCGCCCGTCCTGCCCTCGAACGTGACCTCGACGAGACCCACCGTCCCGTCACTCGAGACGGTGCCTCGCTGCGCGTCCGGCGGCGTGACGGACTCGACCTGGTCCACGGCGGCGAGGTCACGGGTCAGGTCATCGAGGTCGACGTCGCTGGCCCAGCCGCCGTCGTCGTGCAGCACGACGACGACGGTGTCGCCCGAGCGGGTCGGGGCATGCGTCTCGAGCAGGTCGGCGACCTCTTGCGACTGCGTGTCGGGGAGGGAGAAGTCGTCGTCGTACGCATCGCCGACCGCCTGGCCGGCGAACGTCGCTGCGACGAGCAGGACCAGCCAGCAGGCGAGAGCGGTCCAGCGGTGGCGGCCGGCGAAGCCGGCCAACCGTTCCATGCGGGTACGGCGGTCTGGCACAGCCTCGGTCATGGGCTCGGTGTGAGTCGGAGGTGGCGTCATGACACCGATGGTCGCGAGCATCCACGCGGTCCCGCGTCCTCCGTCGGACGTCTCTCCCTCGTGCGTGGGACGTGCGCTCCGGGCTCGCACGTACGCCCGTCGACGTACGTGGTCGCGCTTCTCGACGGAGCCGCGACCCGGTCGCCGGACCGTAGGATCGGTTCATGCTCACGATCGAGCGTCTCGACCGCTACCGCCTGCCCGCACGGGCGCAGGACGCGGTGCTCGCGCTCGTGGTGGTGGTTCTCCAGGTCCAGGGCACGGTGAGCAAGGTCGAGGCCGAGCCGGCGACGGTCATCCGCCCGCTCGCGGACTTCGGAGGGCTCGGCCTCGTGCTGCTCGCGGCGAGCGCGGCCGCCCTGGTCGTACGCCGCCGGTGGCCGGTGGCGGTGTTCCTCGCGACCGCGCTCGCCAGCGTCACGTACTACTCCCTCGACTACCCCGACGGTCCGGGGTGGATCGCGCTCTTCGTGGCGACCTACACGCTCACCGCGCTCGGGGACGGCCACCGGTCCCTCGCTCTGGCGGCGTCCGTGATCATCGTGATGAGCGTCGTGTGGCTGGTGGCGGGGGCCGACGTCGAGCCGAGGGCCGCGGTCGGCTGGATCTTCTTCCGGATCGGCGCGACGGTGATGAGCGCGGCGCTCGGCGAGAGCGTCCGGTCGCGGCGGGTGATCGCGGCCGAGGCCCTCGAGCGGGCCGAGCTGGCCGAGCGGACGCGTGAGGAGGAGGCACGCAGGAGGGTCGATGAGGAGCGGCTGCGGATCGCCCGGGAGGTCCACGACACCGTGGCCCATGCCATCGCCGTGATCAACGTCCAGGCGGGCGTCACCGCGCACGTGCTCGATCGGCGACCCGATGAGGCGCGGGCGACCCTCGAGGCCATCGAGCGCACCAGCTCGCGGGCTCTCGACGAGATGCGCGCGATCCTCGGGGTCCTGCGCGACGACCGGGACGACCGCGCGCCACAGCCGGGCATGGCCGATCTCGACGAGCTCACCCACACCGCGCGCGAAGCCGGCCTCGACCTGACGTTCGAGCGCACCGGCGCCGACGTACCGGTGTCGAGCGCGGTCGGAGGGGCGGTCTACCGGATCTTGCAGGAGTCGGTCACGAACGTGATCCGGCACGCGGGGCCCACGAAGGTCACCGTCGCGCTGAGCTGCGACCACCGCACGGTCGAGCTCCGGGTCGCCGACGACGGCCGGAATGGCGGCATCAGGCCCGGGGCGTCGCCGGGAGAGCCGGGGAGGGGCCTCCGCGGGATGCGCGAGAGGTGTCAGCTCCTCGGCGGTGACCTCGACGCTCGCCCGACGCCCGCCGGCGGCTTCCAGGTGGTCGCGAGGCTGCCGCTGACGCCCGGGACGGTCGTCCCGTGAGCGGCGGTGACGGCGCGACCGACGGTCGACCGATCCGTGTGCTCCTGGTCGACGACGAGGGCCTCGTCCGCTCTGGGCTTCGGCTGCTTTTGGAGGTCGAGGACGATATCGCGGTGGTCGGTGAGGCGAGCGACGGAGCCGAGGCCGTACGCCTCGCGCTCGCCCACCGCCCGGACGTCGTCCTCATGGACATCCGGATGCCCCGGGTCGACGGGATCGAGGCCACGCGGGGGATCGCCGCGATCGAGGGTCTCCGCGACGTCCGCGTGCTCATCCTCACCACCTACGACACCGACGCATACGTCTTCGAGGGCCTGCAGGCCGGTGCCAGCGGGTTCCTTCTCAAGGACGCCGGTCCGGCCGAGCTGCTGCACGGCATCCGCGTCGTCGCCGCCGGTGAGGCGCTGCTCGCCCCGCGGATCACGCGACGGCTCATCGCCGAGCTCGCCGTACGCCGCCAGGCCGCCCAGGCCTCCGACGAGCGGCTCGCCGTCCTCACCGACCGTGAGCGCGAGGTCCTCGCGCTGGTCGGCAAGGGGATGAGCAACGGCGAGATCGGTGGCGAGCTCTTCCTCAGCCCTGCCACCGCTCGCACCCACGTCAGCCGTGCGATGACCAAGCTCGGAGCGCGGGACCGCGCGCAGCTGGTCGTCGTCGCCTACCAGACAGGGCTCGTCGGCACCGAGTGACCGTCGGAGTCACCCGTCGGAGTCACCCGCCGAGGACGGGCCGTCGGACATCTTGGCGAGCCGCGCGCGCAGGAGCGGCACGCGGTGCGCGTTCCCGTGCAGCGCGATGTACTGCTCGCCGTACTCCTGCAGGAGGGCGTCGTCGAGCCTGCGCACGGCGCCCGGTGGGTAGCGGTAGGCCATCCGCTCGGTGACGGCGGCGACGTCGACCGAGCGCAGGATCTCGCCCAGCTCGGTGAGCGAGGTGATCCCCAGCTCCAGCACCAGCCCGGCGATCCAGTCGTAGTGGTCGGGCCGTGACCAGCCCGCGTCGGGATAGCGGTCGGCCAGGAACGCGGCGAGGTCGCGAGGCGTGATGCGGGGGTCCTCCCCGCCCTCGTCGAGCCCGGGATCGGTCAGCGAGCCGCGGAGGCGCTCCCGGATCGTGGAGAACTCGCGGTCGGCCAGCTCCAGCAGGCCGGCCGCCAGGGTGAATCGGCGGTCGAGGTCGGGGACGTGCTCGTCGGGGACGGTGCCCTTGTAGCGGATGTCGTGCTCGAACTCCGCCCACGCGTGCTGCAGCACCGTCCTGACCTGCACCTGGGCACGGAGCCCGGCGAGGTCCGGGTGCTGGGCGTCACCGTCCGCCCCGAGGCTGATCAGCAGGTGTCGGCTCGCGTACCCGAACCGGCCCTCGCTCGCCGTCTCCCGCCCCATGTCGCGGTCGTCGTGGACGACGACCTGGTCGTCCAACAGGTCGACGACGGCCTGGACGTCGCTCTGCACGTAGGTGATGACCCGGATCCCGATCTGGTCGGTGATCTCGCGGAGCGGGTCGGTGAAGACGGGCTCCCCGTCGGCCGTACGCGTCGCCTTGTCGGCGAAGGAGGCAACTGACTTCGCACGCCCGGTCACCGTCAGGTAGTTGATACCGGCGTCGTCGAGGATCGAGGTCACCAGCCGCACGAACTCGGCAGCGGATGCCCGCAGCCGCGGTTGCCGCTCGGCGTACTCGCGCACGGCCGACCGGGGATCGCGGGTGGTGGGCGCGACGATCCGCTTCGCCCGTGGCGCGGGGCTCAACCCCTCGGGGAGGCTGGGGGTGACGATGTAGCCCGTCTCGAAGTCCCCGTACGTGGTGGTCTCGTCCGGGCGCCGGGTCGCGAAGAGACCGACGTACGCGCACAGCACCGCGTCGACCTGGTCCTCCACCACGCGGAGCGTGCTCTTGCGCTCGGCCGCCTCGCCGGCCTCGCGCAGGGCGCGCCACGTGTCCCCGGCCTCGGCCGTGTCCACGACCAGACGCGGGTCGGCGGCGCTGAGCCCTTCGATGAGGCCGAGCAGCACGATCAGCTCGGTACGGAGCTGCTCGAGGTCGCGGCCGGGCTTGTTCTTGTACTTCAGCGTCCGACCCAGTCGGAAGAGGGCGACCGTCGCCGGGTGCGGATAGACCTCGATGGCCCGGCGAGCACGCCCCGAGCGCGGGTTCATGTCCACCCCGAGTCGCGCCGCGAGTCGTGCACCGCGGGGCTTCTCGGAGAACTCGGGCTTGGCGGTGTTGGACGGGTGAGCGCCGGCGTCGAAGCGCGCGAAGTCCCGGTTGAGCGCGGCCTCGGCGGGCCGGTTGCCGGAGGCGTTGGTGACGATGAGAGGTGCGTCGATCGCCACGAGGCAGTCACCCGCGGTGTACGGCTCCAACGCCTCGGTGATCTCGTCGTCCGTCCGTGCCGCGGACACGTGCACCAGGTGCCCCGTCGCGTCGATGACCGCGAGGCCCGTCGGCTTGCGCTCACCCCACGCGAGGTCGACTCCGACGAAGTACATGAGGCACAGCCTGCCCCATCGCGCGCGTCGTGCCTCGGCCGGTCGCTCTCACGTCGGTGTGCCGAGCTCCGCGGTCCTTCGGGCGAGGTGGTCGCGTTCGGGCTGGTTGCGGGCGAGCGCGTGTGCCTCCTCGTACGACGTGCGAGCCTCGTCGGCGCGTCCGAGCCGGCGCAGCAGGTCGGCCTTGACGGCCGGCAGGAGGTGGTTGCCCTGCAGCGCGCCGCTCCCCTCCAGCTCAGCGACCAGCGTCAGTCCGGCCTCCGGCCCCTCGGCCATGCCGACCGCGACGGCGCGGTTGAGCGCGACGACGGGCGACCGCGTGAGCTCGGCAAGCTGCCCGTAGAGGCCGGCGATCCGTCTCCAGTCGGTGCTCGCGGCTGTCGGCGCGGCAGCGTGGCACGTCGCGATGCGGGCCTGGAGGACGTACGGGCCGGCGGCGCGCGTGCGCGCCAGGAGAGCACGGCCTTCCCCGATCGCTCGGGCGTCCCACCGGGACCGGTCCTGCTCCTCGAGGGTGACGATCCGCCCGTCGGCGTCGACCCGCGCGTCGCGACGGGAGTCCTGGAGCAGGAGGAGCGCCGCCAGTCCGAGCACCTCCGACTCGTCCGGCATGAGGGTGGCGAGCACTCGGCTGAGCCGGATCGCCTCCTCGCACAGACCTCGCCGTAGGAGGTCGTCACCCCGAGTCGCGGCATAGCCCTCGGTGAAGAGGAGGTAGACCACGGCGAGAACACCGCTGAGTCGTTCGGCCCGGAGGTGAGGGGGTGGGACCCGGAAGGGGATGCCGGCCGCGCGGATCTTGTGCTTGGCGCGGACGAGCCGCTTGGCCATCGTCGGCTCCGGGACGAGGAACATCCGCGCGATCTCGGCCGTGGTGAGGCCGGCGACGGTGCGCAGCGTGAGCGCGACGCGGCCTTCCATCGGGAGCGCCGGATGGCAGCACGTGAACATGAGCCGCAGCCGGTCGTCGGGCAGGTCGTCGTCGACGGCGACCTCCTCCACTGCCGGCGCGGCCGCGACCTCCTTCAGCTTCCTGGCCTCGGTCTTCGCCCGGCGGAGGCGGTCGAGCGCGCGGTTGCGTGCGACCGTGGTGAGCCAGGCGACGGGGGCGTCGGGGACCCCGTCGCGTGGCCACACCTCCGTCGCCCGCGCGAACGCGTCCTGCGTGCACTCCTCGGCCAGGTCCCAGTCGCCGGTGGTCCGGATGAGCGTCGCGACGATCCGCGCCCACCCCGAGCGGAACGCCTGCGTGAGGGCTGCGTCGACGGTCACGGGCCCCAGAACGGCCGAAGCTCGATCGTGCCGATCGTCGCGACCGGGTGCGAGGCGGCGACCTCGAGCGCCTCGTCGAGATCGGCGCACTCCAGCACGTCGTACCCGCCGACCTGCTCCCTCGTCTCGGCGAAGGGTCCGTCCGTCACGAGCAGCTCACCGTCACGGGAACGGACGCTGGTGGCCGTCTCCGTACGGGCCAGACGGTTGCCCTCGAGGCGTACGCCGCGCTCGGTCGCTTCTCGGACCCAGGCTTCGGTCGCGGTGTTGATCGCTGCGGTCTCCTCCGGCGAGAGGTCGAGGTTCTCGTCACCACAGATGAACATGAGGTACTTCATCGATCCTCCTGCGGCGGAGCGTAGTCCGCGCGCCGCCAGCTCCGCAACGACTTGAGTCGGCGCCGGCGGCGGGCGCGCCGCTCGGCACGCCGCGCCCGCTCACGCTCGAGGCGGGCGACACGGCGGTGTGCCTCGTCGAGAACCATCTCCGGGTAGGTCTCCGGCGTCGTCGGGATGTAGATGTACATGGTGGTCTCCTTGCTCGTCTTTGCCTCTTGACGAACAGGAGGTGCCGCCATGGACACCGCGGTGAGAATGGTCTGGTGAGCGACCTTCAGGTTTCTGCCGTCGATCGGCTGCTGACAGACTGCCGCCGACACATCGACCGGGTGCAGCCCGCGGATCTCGAGCGAGAGGCGGCCGCTGGCGCACTCGTCGTCGACATCCGGCCGAGCGAGCAGCGAAGCACCGACGGCCCGCTGCCGGGCGCTGTGGTGATCGACCGCAACGTCCTCGAGTGGCGGCTCGACCCGACCAGTCCGCACCGGCTGGTCGGCCACGACGATCCGGGTCGTCGCATCGTGCTGGTGTGCAACGAGGGGTATGGGTCGAGCCTGGCGGCGTACACGCTCACCCGGCTCGGGCTCCGCGACGTCGCCGACCTCGTCGGTGGCTTCGAGGCCTGGTCGGAGTCTCGCAACATCGTCACCCCATGACCGGTCGCTGCAGGATGCGTCGCGTGGCGGCACGCATCGAGCCCGTCGCGATGAGCGCCACGACGATGCTGACCGCCGGGATCAGCCACAGTGGGCCCTGCGGCCAGGGTCGGCCCACCACTCCCAGGGCGAGCACGGACATCGGGAGCACCGACAAGATCAGGCCCGCGGTGATCGCCAACGCCGAGATCAGCGCTGCCTCGCGGGTCACCATCGCCCTGATCTGCCGTGGTGTGGCGCCGACCATCCGGAGCAGGGCGAGCTCCTCACGTCGTCGTCCCGTGGCGGTGCGCAGGCTGTTGCCGACCGCGACCAGCACGTAGCCGAGCATCGGCACCAGGACGATCAGGCTGATCCAGCGGTCCACGTCCGACGCCCCGTTCAGGGACGACCCGGAGGCCACCGCGTGGGCGGGGTGGTCCTCGGCCCACGCGGTGACGGCAGCGCTGTCGCCGTCGACGAGCACGGTGTCGAGCGACCGTGCCAGGCCGTGGGACGTCAGCAGGTCGGTCGAGGCGATCACGCCGCCGAACCCGAAGCCTCGGCGATACGTGGCCACGACGAGGGGATTCACGGCCACGCCGTTGCCGAGGCGCAGCTCTGTCCGGTCGCCCACACCGACGCCCCATCGTCGTGCGGCGTTGACGTCCAGTGCGATGCTGTCGCCGCGCAGATCAGCCAGGTCACCGGCAGCGACGTCGAGGTCCAGCACGTGTGGTGCCTCGGGTCCGACGCCCAGCGCGGGGTATCGCTCTGCCGTCGCATCACCGAGCGTCCTGCTCGTACGCAGCACGGTGGTCGAGACGAGAGGCACCGCGGCGTCGACCCCGGGGGTCGCGGCGAGAGTGGTGACGTCGCCCGCCGTGAGCGGACCGCTGATCCGCATATCGGCGATCATGCCCGCCGACTGCTCGGCGCGGGTCACGTCCTCCAGGGTCGACTGGGCGTACACCTGCGTGAGCGTGAGGCCGATCGCGAGGGCCAGCACGCTCACCGACCCGGCGGTCCGCAGTGCATAGGCGTGGGTGTTGTTGAGCGCCAGCCAGCCGGTTGCGCTGGTTCGGCCGTCGCTGCGCCGCGCCAGCCGGCCGGTGATCGTGCGCGCGAGTGCCGGCCCGGCGACGGCGAGCCCCACGATGCCGAGCAGGGTCCCGCTGACCGCGGACAAGAAGGCCTCCTCCCCGGGTATCACCAGGGCGAGGAACGCCGGGGCAAGGGACGCGGCGATGAGCGTCAGTCCGGTCGCGGTCCGGATCCGCGACGGGCGGCGAGGCTCGACCTGGGCGTCTCCCATCGCCTCCGTGGCCGGGCGTCGCGACGCCCGCCAGACAGCGAGGCGGGCGGCGCACTGGACGACCAGCAGGGTCAGCGCGGCCACGGTGAGGCCGGCGATCGGCGTGTACGCGACCGGCAGCGCCGTGGAGACGACGCCGGCCCGGGCCAGCTCGTCGCAGAACCACCCGGCGAGGACGTAGCCGAGTGCCACACCGGGCGCCAGCCCGACCAGCGCTGCCAGGCTCGCCTGCCTGGCGACCAGACTCCTGATCTGGCGCGGGGTCGCTCCCACCGCACGCAGCAACGCGAGCTCGCGGCGTTGGTTGGCCACCGAGATCGCCAGGGCGCCCGCGGTGATGAAGCCGACCAGCAGCAGAAGGATCCCGGCCAGCGAGGCGGCCAGCTCCAGCAGCTCGCCCCGGGCGTTGCCGATCGCGAGCGACTCCACCGCGCCTCGGGCGTCGCCTGTCGTCACGGTGTAGTCACCGCCGACGGCGTCCTCGATGTCGGCGGCGACCTCGGCGGTGTCCGCGTCCTCGCTCAACCCGACCGCGATGAGGTCGCTGACACCGTCGGGCAGAGGAGCCAACGCCGCCGCCTCCACCGGCGCCAGGTGGACGGCTCCGGGGGAGTCGACGATGCCGGTGATTCGTACGCTCCGGTGCGCGTCGCCGACGGTCAGGTCGAGACGGTCACCGACGGCGAGCCCGGCCGACTCGGCGGCCTCTTCGTTGACCACGACGTCGCCGGTCGTGCGCGGAGCGGTCCCACGGAGTGCCGGATCGCCCAGGGCGGCAACCGCCCAGCTGTGGGCGTCGTCGGTCACGGTGCGGTCGCTGCCGGGAGCGGTGAGCGAGACCGGGAACGTCACGTCGGCGGCCGCGGCTGCTACCCCCGGGACGTCGGCGATCCGGCCGGCGAGGGCGGTGGGAACGGGGGCGCGTTCGGTCAGCCGTACGTCGAAGTCCTCGACGACCTCGACCTGCTGGGGGGCCGAGACCAGCACCGCGGCGCCGGCGAGGCGCTCAGGCGGTGCCTGCGCACTGAGGCTCGTCTCGGTGAGCACGGCGCCGGCCGAGATGAGCGCGGTTCCGCCGAAGATGGCGAACGCGACGGCGAGCAGGGCGCCGAGGTGCCCCCGTGCGAGCGCGCGGGCCGGGAGTCGGGTGGAGGCGGGCATCATCGGGCTCCGACCAGGGTTCCGGCGAGCATCTCCGGCGTGGGGTCCACCAGGTAGTCCTGGATGCGACCCTCGTCCATCACCACCGTGGCGTGGGCGCGGTGCGCGGCAAGGGGATCGTGGGTCACCATCACCACCGTCTGACCGACGTCGTCGACGAGGTCACGCAGCAGGCCGAGCACCTCGCTCGCCGTACGAGCGTCCAGGGCGCCGGTCGGCTCGTCGGCGAAGACCACCTCGGGGCGAGCCGCCAAGGAGCGCGCGATCGCGACGCGCTGCTGCTGCCCACCCGACAGCTCGGCGGGACGGCGTCGCAGGAACGGTCGCAGGCCGATGCGATCGATCACCTCGGCCAGCCATCCGTCGTCGCCGTCGGTTCCGGCGACTCGCAGCGGGAGGCGGATGTTCTCCTCCACACTCAAGGAGGGCAGCAGGTTGTACGACTGGAAGACGAACCCGACCGCCCCGCGGCGGAGGAGCGTGCGCTCGGTCTCGTTCAGCCCGGAGATCTCGCGACCGCCGATGACGACCTGGCCCGAGGTCGGCGTGTCCAGACCGGCTGCGCACTGCAGCAACGTCGACTTGCCGGAGCCGGACGGGCCCATCACGGCGAGGAAGCTGCCTCGCGGGACCTGCAGGCTGACCCGGTCGAGGGCGTGCACGGGGCCGTACGTCTTGGTGACGTCGCGCAGCTCCAGCGCGTGGATCGAGGGAGTGTGAAAGCTCATGTCTCGACGGTAGGAACGGCGGGCCGCCAGGCCCATCCAGCCACCTGGTCAACCGACGGTACAGCCCGCTGTACCGACCTCTGGTGCGCCGGAGGGTAGCGTGACGGCCGATGGACAGTGAACAGGCGACGGGCCCCGGGCGGAGCCTCCGCGGCCGGCTGCGCGATGCGGTGCACAGCACCGGCTATACCGCCTACGGCGCGGGCATCGGGCTCCTCGCTGCGGCCAGCCTGCCGTTCGGGATCGTGGTCGCCGTCCTGTGGTTCCTGCGCGTGGGTCGGCGCCTAGTCCTGCCCTCCCTCGCGTGGCTGCGCTGGTTGAGCGATCTCGAACGTGAGCGTCTGCGACGGCTGGGCTACGTCGTCGACGAGCCGCTCAGCCCGAGCGGGTCCCCCGAGGAGCAGGCCGCTGACCCGGCCACGAGACGGGAGCTCGGCTGGCTGGTGATCCACGGGACGTTCGGGGTCTTCCTTGGCGCGGTGGTCGTGCAGCTCTTGCTGATCACCGTGCACGACCTCGCGTACCCGCTGTGGTGGCAGTACGTGGGCGTGGGGGAGCAGGAGCTGCTGAACGGGCTGCTGCCGGCGAGCAGCGACAGCCGTGCGCTCCTCGGGCCCCTGATCGCGGTCATCGCCTTCGCGCTCTGGTTCGTCGGGGCGCCTCGTCTGCTCCGGTGGCAGGCGGAGCCCGGCCTGCGCCTGCTCGGTCCGCCGCCGGGCACCGATCTCTCGGCGCGGGTGGCCCAGCTGACCGCGACGCGGGCCGCGGCCCTCGACGCTCACACGGTTGAGCTGCGCCGCATCGAGCGCGCTCTGCACGACGGGGCGCAGAACCGGGTGGTCGGAGTGGCCGTGCTGATCGGCGCCGCGCGCCGCGAGGTGCCGCGCGATCCCGTCCGGGCCGAGGAGATCCTCGCGCGTGCTCAGGACACCACGGAGGACGCACTCGCCGAGCTGCGAGCCGTCGTCCGCTCGATCCTGCCGCCGGTGCTGGAGAACCGCGGCCTCGCGGGAGCCGTCAACGCGCTTGCCGCCGACTGTGCGGTGCCCTGCACGGTGACCATCGACGTCCCGGTGCGCTGCCCGGCCAGCGTCGAGGCGACCGCCTACTTCGTGGTCGCCGAGGCGTTGACCAACGTGTCCAAGCACAGCCGGGCAGATCGGGCCGAGGTCGAGGTGCGCCTCGACGCCGGCCGGCTGCACGTGCGGGTCAGCGATGACGGGCGCGGGAGCGCGGACCCGGCCGACGGTACGGGTCTGGCCGGCATCATCCGCCGGGTCGAGGCGCTCGACGGCCGAGCCTGGGTGACCAGTCCACCTGGGGGACCGACGGAGGTAGGGGTGGAGCTGCCGTGCGGATCGTGATCGCCGAGGACGACACCCTGCTGCGGGAAGGGCTGAGTCTGGTGCTGCGCGGGGAGGGTTTCGACGTCGTCGCCGCCACCGGTGACCCGGACTCCTTCCTGGCCGCGGTCGCCGACCATCGGCCCGACCTCGCGGTCGTCGACGTGCGGATGCCGCCGACCCACACCGACGAAGGGATCAAGGCCGCCGTCGCAGCACGGCGTGCCCATCCCGAGCTGGCGGTCCTGGTCCTCTCGGCGTACGTCGAGCAGAGCTTTGCCACCGACCTCCTGGCCGACGGCACGGAGCGGGTGGGCTACCTGCTCAAGGAGCGGGTGGGTCGGGTGGAGGCGTTCGTCGAGGCCCTGCAGCGGGTGGCCGACGGCGGTACGGCGATCGACCCGGAGGTGGTCGCCCAGCTGTTCGCCCAGAAGCGTTCCGGCGACCCGCTCGAGCGGCTGACAGCGCGTGAGCGTGAGGTGCTCTCGGTGATGGCCGAGGGACTGGGCAACGCGGCCATCAGCGAGCGCCTGCACATCACCGACAACGCGGTGCACAAGCACATCCGCAACATCTTCATGAAGCTGGACCTGGCTCCGGACGACCACACCGACCGGCGGGTGGCGGCCGTCCTGCGCTACCTCGACGGTTCCCCCGGGTCACCGAGCGCGTCCACCTAGACAGGCATCGCCGCGAAGGCCTCGACGCGTGTGACAGGGCAGGTATCCGCTTCCGGGGAGATAGTGGGCTAGAGACCGAGGTTTGTTGTGACGCTGGTGACGGCACCAGTGGACCCGGAACTCGCGGCCGCACCAGGCGACCGACACATCTCAGGGGGAGAAATGAAGGCACTGGTCTACCACGGCCCCGGCAGCAAGGCTTGGGAGGACGTTCCCGATCCGCGGATCCAGCAACCGACCGACGTCATCGTGCGGATCGATACGACCACGATCTGCGGCACGGACCTGCACATCCTCAAGGGCGACGTGCCGGCGGTCACGGAGGGCCGGATCCTCGGTCACGAGGGGATCGGCACCGTCACCGAGGTGGGCTCCGCGGTCTCCACGGTGGCCGTCGGCGACCGGGTGCTGCTCTCGTGCATCAGCGCCTGCGGCGCCTGCTCGTACTGTCACCAGGGCCTCTACGCGCACTGTCTGGCCGACGAGGGCGCCAGCGGCATCGGCTGGATCTTCGGTCACCTCATCGACGGCACCCAGGCGGAGCTGGTCCGTGTGCCGTTCGCGGACAACTCCGTCTACAAGCTGCCCGACGGCGTCAGCGACGAGGCCGCAGTCATGTTGTCCGACATCCTCCCGACCTCGTTCGAGATCGGCGTCAGGTACGGCAAGGTGAAGCCTGGCGACGTGGTCGCCGTGGTCGGCTCCGGGCCGATCGGCCTGGCCGCGATGATGACCGCCACCCTGTACGGCGCGGCCCGGATCATCGCGCTGGATCTCGACGCCAACCGGCTGCAGCAGGCGCTGAGCTTCGGGGCGACCGACGTCGTCAACAGCGGCGACCCCGACTGGCGAGAGCAGGTGCTCGCGATGACGGACGGGCTTGGCGTGGACGTGGCGATCGAGGCCGTGGGCATCCCGGCGACGTTCGACGCCTGCACCACGATCATCCGGCCCGGTGGAACCATCGCCAACGTGGGCGTGCACGGAGCGCCGGTGGAGCTGCAGCTGCAGGACCTGTGGATCATGGACATCGCGATCACGATGGGCCTGGTCAGCACCTCGACCACGCCGATGCTGCTGAAGCTGGTCGCCCAGCACAAGCTGGCGGCCGAGAAGTTCGCGACCCATCACTTCAAGCTCGACGAGATGATGGACGCCTACGACACCTTCGGCCGCGCCGCGGAGACCAAGGCGCTGAAGGTCGTGATCTCCCGCTGAGTCACGCGGGAGCTGCAGGCCCCGGCGTCCGGGGCTCACGGCAGGGCAGCAGATCCACGAAGAACGGCCCCTGACGCTGGAAGACGTGGGAGGGCGTCTTCACAGGTCAGGGGCCGTTTCAGGCACCTGTCAGGCGGCCGTCAGCCACGCGGATCAGATGTCGTAGTAGAGCTCGAACTCGTGCGGGTGCGGACGCTGCTGGATCGGCAGGATCTCGTTCTCGCGCTTGTACTCGATCCACGTCTCGATCAGGTCCGGCGTGAAGACGTCGCCCTGGGTGAGGAACTCGTGGTCGGCCTCGAGCGAGTCGAGCACGGCGTCGAGCGAGGTCGGCACCGACTCGATCTGGTTGTACTCGTCCGGCGGCAGCTCGTAGATGTTCTTGTCGATCGGCTCCGGCGGCTCGATCTTGTTCTTGATGCCGTCGATGCCGGCGAGCAGCAGGGCGGAGAACGCGAGGTACGGGTTCGCCGACGGGTCGGGGCAGCGGAACTCGATGCGCTTGGCCTTCGGGTTCGAGCCCGTGATCGGGATGCGCACGCACGCCGAGCGGTTGCGCGAGCTGTAGACGAGGGCGATCGGCGCCTCGAAGCCCGGCACCAGACGGTGGTACGAGTTCACCGTCGGGTTGGTGAACGCGAGCAGCGACGGCGCGTGCTTCAGGATGCCGCCGATGTAGTAACGCGCCATCTCCGAGAGGCCGCCGTAGCCCGCCTCGTCGTAGAAGAGCGGCTCGCCGTCCTTCCAGATCGACTGGTGGCAGTGCATGCCCGAGCCGTTGTCGCCGAAGATGGGCTTCGGCATGAAGGTCGCCGTCTTGCCGGCGGCCCAGGCGGTGTTGCGGATGATGTACTTGAACTTCATCACATCGTCGGCCGCCTTGAGCAGCGTGTCGAAGCGGTAGTTGATCTCCGCCTGACCGGCCGTGCCGACCTCGTGGTGCGCGCGCTCGACCTGCAGGCCGGCGTCCTCGAGGTGGAGGACCATGTCGTTGCGCAGGTCTGCGAAGTGGTCGGTGGGTGAGACGGGGAAGTAGCCGCCCTTGTAGCGCACCTTGTAGCCGCGAGCCTCCTCCTCGGCGCCGGTGTTCCAGGCGCCGGCGATGGAGTCGATCTCGTAGAAGCCACGGTTGGCCGACGTCTCGAAGCGCGCCTTGTCGAAGACGTAGAACTCGGCCTCGGGGGCGAAGAACGCCGTGTCGCCGATGCCGGTGCTCGCGAGGTAGGCCTCAGCCTTGCGGGCGATGTTGCGCGGGTCGCGCGAGTACGCCTCGCCGGTCAGCGGGTCGTGGACGAAGAACTCGAGCGCGAGGGTCTTCTCGGGGCGGAACGGGTCGATGTAGGCGGTCGCCGGGTCCGGGAAGAGCGCCATGTCGGACTCGTGGATCGCCTGGAAGCCGCGCACCGAGGAGCCGTCGAACATCAGCCCGTCCTCGAACACCGACTCGTCGAACGACGACACGGGCACCGTGAAGTGCTGCTGGATGCCGGGAAGGTCGGTGAAACGGACATCGACGAACTTGACGCCCTCGTCCCTGATGTAGGCCAAGAGCTCGTCGCGGTTTGAGAACATGAAGCCTCCTCGGCCGGGGCACGATCAGGCCGGCCGTCGTGTGCGGGGGGCGAACTGGGGCACGTCGCTGTGTTCCACGAACGTAAGCAGAGCCAGTTACCCATCCATGACCCGAATGTTTCCGCCATGTTACGAAGTGCGGATCACGGCCGCGAACGCGCCCCCAGACGTACGACGCGACGACCAGGTCGCTCGGGACCCCCACGTAGGGTTGTCGACGTGTCCACGAGCATCCCCACCCTGTCGGTGCCGGAGGTCGCCGGGTTCGGCCGCCGCGTCGTCGCCCTGCTGATCGACTGGTTCGTCGCCCTGTTCACGGCGGCGCTGGTGACCAGCTCACCGGCGTTCGGCGCCGGCTCCCTGAGCGGCTGGTGGACTCTGCTGGCGTTCTGGCTGCAGGTCTCGCTGCTCGATGCGACGCTCGGCTTCTCGATCGGCAAGCGGATCGTCGGCATCTGCGTCGTCGGGCCGGACGGACGTCCGATCGGTCTGCGGGCATTCGTCCGTACCGGCATGATCTGCCTGCTGGTGCCGCCGCTGCTCCAGAACAAGGAGGGCCGCGGCCTCCACGACGTGGTCGCCCGCTCCGTGATCACCTACATCCGGCCGCGGAGCACGCCGCCTGCCGGCTAGGTCAGCGGCCCTGCATCATCCGACGGGCGCCCTTGCCGCTGGTCGGGATCGGGCCGCGGGGAAGGGGCGCCTGCGGCCGCATCGCGTCGAGCGCCTTGAGCTTGTTGAGCACCGGGGTGATCTGGGCCGGCTTCAGGGCGCGCTTGGACTTGCGGATCGAGGTGACCAGCTTGGGGAGCGGAACCTCGCCCTTGTCGGTGTCGCGGCCGACGACGACCGTCGTCACCGGGACCTCCTCGCCGACGATGCGGACCGTCTTCTTGCGCTCGACGGCAAGCAGGTTGCGGACGCGGTTGGGGTTGCCCTCGCCGACGAGCACGATCCCCGGCGGACCGACGACGCGGTGCACGACGTCCTGGCTCTTGGTGAAGGCCACGGCCTGGTCGACCTTCCAGCCGCGCTTGAGCATCCCGAGCGCACCGGCGGCGGCGCCGACCTGGCCCTCCACCTGCGCGTAGGCCGCCTTCTCCGCGCGTCGCCCGAAGACGATGAGCGCGGCGAGCACACCGGTCAGCACCGAGAGCAGAGAGACCAGGATGATGCCGAGGAGGCTGCCCTTGCCACCGAGGAACCAGCCGAGCGCGAACACGGCACCACCGACGACCAGGAACCAGGCGAGGAGCCTGAGACCGATCGTCTTGTCGGAGCGCTTGGTGATCGTGTAGGCGGACCGGATCTGCGCGAGGCGACCCTGCGGCGGCGAGTCAGGTGTGGACATGCCTCCCAGGGTACGCGGTCGCCGACCGCCCTGGGGCCTCAGGCCGTCGCGGTCGTGCGCGCCTCGATCGCCTGCTTGTAGAGCCGTCCGGCGCGGTACGAGGAGCGGACCAGGGGACCGGACAGGACGCCCGCGAAACCGATCTCCTCGGCCTCGGAGCCGAGCTCCACGAACTCCTCCGGCTTGACCCACCGCTCCACCGGGTGGTGGCGGACCGAAGGACGGAGGTACTGCGTGATGGTGAGCAGCTCGCAGCCTGCGTCGTGCAGGTCGTGCATCGCCTGCGAGATCTCCTCGCGGGTCTCGCCCATCCCGAGGATCAGGTTGGACTTCGTGACCAGCCCGTACGCGCGGGCCTGCGTGATCACGTCCAGCGACCGCTCGTAGCGGAACGCCGGCCGGATGCGCTTGAAGATCCGCGGGACCGTCTCCACGTTGTGGGCGAGCACCTCCGGACGCGAGGAGAAGACCTCCTCGAGCAGATCCGGCTTGCCGTTGAAGTCCGGGATCAGGTTCTCGACGCCGGTGTCCGGGTTGAGCTCGTGGATCTTGCGGACGGTCTCGGCGTACAGCCAGGCGCCGCCGTCGGGCAGGTCGTCGCGGGCGACCCCTGTGATCGTGGCGTAACGGAGGCCCATTGTCCGGACGCTCTCGGCGACCCGGCGGGGCTCGTCACGGTCGAGAGCCTCGGGCTTGCCGGTGTCGATCTGGCAGAAGTCGCAGCGCCGGGTGCACTGCTCACCCCCGATGAGGAAGGTGGCCTCGCGGTCTTCCCAGCACTCGTAGATGTTGGGGCAGCCCGCCTCCTGGCAGACGGTGTGAAGGCCTTCGGACTTCACGAGCTTTTTGAGCTCGGTGTATTCCGGACCCGTCTTGGCCCGGGTCTTGATCCACTCGGGCTTCTTCTCGATCGGTGTCTCGGCGTTGCGGGCCTCGAGACGGAGCAGCTTGCGTCCTTCGGGTGCGATCGTCACGTCCTTCACCCTACGTGCCTGCGGGTGATCACACGGGGAGGGCCGTCACAGCTGCGGAGAGAGGCCGTACGAGACGGTGGCAGCCGGAGCCGCGTGCGCGAGATCAGGGCTGGCCGCGTACGGCTCCCAGGCGAGCAGATCACGCAGGTGGGGCTCGAGGGCGTCCGCGACCTCGATGGTGCTGACCGTACGGTCGAGCTCGAGGCTGAGCGAGGTGACGCCCGCGTCGGCGATGCCGCACGGGACGATCTTGGCGAACCAGTCCATGTCGACGCACGCGTTGAGAGCCAGACCGTGCATCGTGACGCCACCCGCGACGCGGATGCCGATCTGGCCGAGCTTGCGCTCGGGGCCGCGGTCGTCGGCCGCGACCCAGACGCCGGAGCGCCCCTCGACCCGTCCGCAGGTCACACCCAGATCGGCGACGGTCCGGATCATCGCCTCCTCGACCCGCCGGACGTAGTCGACGACGAGGACGTGCGGGGGGAGCTTGACGATCGGGTATCCGACCAGCTGCCCGGGGCCGTGGAAGGTGATGTTGCCGCCACGGTCGATGTCGACGACCTTGCTGCCGTCGCGAGGCCGCTCCCAGCCCTCGGTGCGCTTGCCGGCGGTGAAGACGGGGGAGTGCTCAAGGAACAGGACGACGTCACTGCGCCGGTCGGCGACGCGCGCTGCGTGCAGCTCACGCTGCAGCGCCCACATCTCCTCGTAGTCGGTCTCGTCGGACCCGAGCCCGATCCTGCGGACCTCCAGCGCGCTCACGACCTCACCCTAACGCGGGTCGTGCACTGCTTCGAGCGGTCACCGCACGCCCTGTGGACGAGCGCCGCGGGGACGGGGCCGAGTGCGGAATGCTGGCGCGATGGATCCGGTCAGCATGATGTGCGCGGCGATGGCGATCGCGGGGCCCGTCGCGCAGAGTGTCACGTGGATGGATCGCCTGGCGGTGCTCGACGACGGCCGGTCGGCCGCGTTCGTTCGCGCTGACCCGAGCCTGCTCGACGACGTGTACGCGCCCGGCAGCGCGCAGCGGGCCGACGACGAGCGTCTCGTACGGGACTACGCCGCGCGAGGGCTCGAGATCGACGACGTCCGGTTCGAGGTGCTGGGCTTCGGGGTGGAGAGCGCGACCGGGACGCGAGCCGTGCTCCGGGTGGTGGACCGGCTCGAGCCGGTCCGAGTGCGTCGCCCGGGCGGCTCCTGGCGTCCCTTGCCGAGGGACGGCGCGACCGACCGCCGCATCGTGCTCGTACGGACGTCGGTGGGCTGGCGCATCGCGACGGTCCACCGGCTGGCCGGCTGACGTCGGTGTCGTCCGTGTCGCGGAGTCCGGCGCTAGCCCTACGTCGAGCCGAGCGCCGTCGCGACGACCTCACCGATGTCGTGGTCGGCGAAGGCGTAGCCGTCCTCCTCGAGTCGGCGCGGGGCCGCGCGCAGCGAGCCGAGAGCGAGCGCCGACAGTCCGCCGAGCGCGACACGCATCGCCGGTGACGGCACGGGCAGCAACGACGGCCGGTGGAGCGCACCGGCGAGTGCCTTCGTGAACTCCGCGTTGGTCGACGGCTCGGGGGCGACGAGGTTGTAGGGCCCGGAGGCGTCCTCGTCCTCGGCGAGGAATGACACCGCGCCCACCCAGTCGCGCAGGCTGATCACCGGAAAGTACTGCTCGCCCGACCCCAGTCGGCCGCCCACGCCGAGGCGGAACGGCAGCGAGATGACCTTGAGCAACCCGCCGGACCCGTCGAGGACGGGCGCCGTACGAAGGAAGCACACCCGTGCGCCGGCATCGACCGCCGGAGCGGCTGCGGCCTCCCACGCCTCGACCACGTCGGCGAGGAAGCCCGGTCCTCGCGGCGTGCCCTCGACGAGGAGCGTGTCAGCACGGTCCTCCCCGTACGCGTTGATGCCGCTGCCGGAGAGCAGGACGGGAGGGCGAGGCGCTCGAGCGACCGCCGTGGCGATCGTGGTCGTCGTGCTCACTCGCGAGTCGACCAGCTCACGCCGGTACGAGGAGGTCCACGGCCAGTGCGCGATGGGAGCGCCGGAGAGGCTGACGACCACGTCGGCGCCATCGATCACAGACTGGTCGAGATCACCGGAGTCGGGGTCCCAGCTCGCCTCGAACGGGCCACGTGCCGGTCTCCGCACCAGCCGGACCACCTCGTGCCCCTCTTCGCGCAGGTGCGCGCCGAGCGCCGTACCGAGGAAGCCGGACGCGCCGGCAAGACAGAAGCGCATGCCCCCATCCTGTCCGGGGCACGCGCTTCTGTCCTGCTGTGTCGTCGCGCCGATGGTCAGCCGAGCTCGGCCTCGAAGGCGCCCTCCTCCAGGCGCTTCTTGACCGTGGTCAGGAAGCGTCCGGCGTCGGCACCGTCGACGAGACGGTGGTCGTACGTCATCGGCAGGTAGGCCATCGACCGGATCGCGATCGTGTCGTTGCCGTCGGCGTCGGCGACCACGACGGGGCGCTTCACCACGGCGCCGGTCGCCAGCATCGCCGCCTGAGGCTGAACCAGGATCGGCGTGTCGAACAGTCCGCCGAAGCTGCCGATGTTGGTGATCGTGAACGTCCCGCCGGAGAGCTCGTTCGGCTTGATGTCACCGCTGCGAGCGCGGGTGGCGAGGTCGTTGATCCGCTGGGCGAGGCCGGCGAGGCTCAGGTCGCCGGCGTCGTGGACGACGATCGAGAGCAGGCCACGCTCGGTGTCGACGGCGATGCCGAGGTTGATCGACGCGTGGTAGGTGATCTCCTTCGACTCCTCGTCGTACGACGCGTTGACGTTCGGGTGGGCCTTCAAGGCCTCGACCGTCGCCTTGGCGATGAACGGCAGGTAGGTCAGCTTGACGCCCTCGCGGTCGAGGAAGGCCGCCTTGTGCTTCGCGCGCAGGGCGGCGATGCGAGTGAGGTCGACCTCGTGGACCTGGGTCAGCTGGGCCGCGACCTGGAGCGATTCCTTGGTCTTGATGGCGGTCAGCTGACGGATCCGGTTGGCCTTCTTGACCGTGCCGGCCAGGCCCGACGTGTCGGGTCCGGTCGAGCCCGCGGCGGGAGCGGCAGGCGTCGCGGCGGCAGCCGCGGCCTGACGTGCCTTCTCGGCGGCGTCGAGGACGTCCTGCTTGCGGATACGGCCGCCGACGCCGGTGCCGGACACGTCGTCGAGAGAGACGCCCTCGCGCTCGGCCAGCTTGCGGACGATCGGCGTCACGTACTGGCGCCCGTCCGGCTTGACCGCGCTCGGTGCCGTCCCGGCCGTCTGCGTCTCGGGCGTCTGCGTCTCGGCAGAGGGCTCCTGGCTCCGTGCCGAGGACGGCTCGGAGGGCTGGTCCGACTCGGTCTGCGCCTTCGGAGCCTCGGTCGGCTCCTCCTGAGGCGTCTGCTCCGTCGCCGGCTGCTCGGTCTTCTGCTGCGGCTCCTCGGCAGGCTGCTCCTGCTGCGCAGGCTCCTCCTGCTGCGGCTCCGCGGGTGCGGCCGGCGCCTCGGCGGGCGCTGACGATCCACCGGCGTCACCGGACCCGATGAGGGCGAGCTGACCGCCGACCTCGACGGTCTCGTCCTCGCCGGCGGAGATCTCCAGGAGCGTCCCGGCGACGGGGGAGGGGATCTCGGTGTCGACCTTGTCGGTGGAGACCTCGAGGAGCGGCTCGTCGACGGCGACCTCGTCGCCGACCTGCTTCAGCCACCGGGTGACGGTGCCTTCGGTGACGCTCTCTCCGAGCTCCGGCAGGGTCACCGGCGTCGCGTCGCCCGAGCCGCCCGAGTCACCCGAGCCGCCGGAGTCACCGGACGAGGCAGCGGGCTCGGCCTGCGCCGGAGCCGAGTCGTCACCCTCCTCGGCGGCCGCGGCGGGTGTGGTGTCGTCGGCCGGTGGGGCACTCGCCTCGCCCGGATCCTCCTCGGGAGCCTCGTCATCGGCGGACTGGGTCTGGGCAGGCTGCTGCTCGTCTGCCTGCGACTCCTCGGCGGCCGGAGCGGCGTCGCCGGTGGACTCGCCGTTCTCACCGATGGTCGCGAGGACGGCGCCGACCTCGACGGTCTCGTCCTCGCCGGCGGAGATCTCCAGGAGCGTCCCGGCGACGGGGGAGGGGATCTCGGTGTCGACCTTGTCGGTGGAGACCTCGAGGAGCGGCTCGTCGACGGCGACCTCGTCGCCGACCTGCTTCAGCCACCGGGTGACGGTGCCTTCGGTGACGCTCTCTCCGAGCTC
>NZ_JAHWCK010000004.1:0-362018 GCF_019550935.1 Mumia sp. zg.B53
CCCCCCCCCCGCCCCCCCCCCCCCACGACCCATTTGTGCGTCCGGAGCGCGGAGATCCCGCGCCCGGGTGCAGAGATGAGCGAGACTGAGCGCAGACAGCGCGGAAGGAATCACGATGAGCGAGCGTGGCAACCGGGGCGGTCAGGACCGAGGAGGCCAGGGGCGCAGCGGTCAGGGCCGCGGCGGCCAGGGCGGAAGCGGTCAGGGTGGCAGCGGCCGGGGCCGTGGCGGCCCGGGGAGCGACCAGAGCCGTGGCGGCGGTCAGGGCGACCGGCGGGGTGGCCCGTCGAGCCGTGGCACTGGTCCCCAGCGTTCGGGTGGGCGGCCGGGCGGATCTGCCGGCGGCTCTCGCGGACCGCGCCGTGACGACGACCGCTCACGTCCCCCTCGCGACGGCGACCGCTCGCGTCCGCGCCGTGACGACGACCGGCAGAGTGCTCCGCGCCGGGTCGAAGGCCCACCGATCCCGGACGGCGTCCACCCCGACCAGCTCGACAAGAGCATCCGTCGGCTCCTGACGTCGCTCACCCCTGGCAAGGCAGACTCGGTCGCGTCCCACCTCGTGGCCGCTGGCATCCTGATCGACGAGGATCCTGACCTGGCCTACAAGCATGCACGCGCTGCTCGTGAGCTCGCGCCCCGGATCGGCGTGATCCGCGAGGCTGCCGGCGAGACGGCGTACGCGGCCGGCCGGTGGGCCGACGCCCTCGCGGAGCTGCGCGCCGCGAAGCGGATGACGGGTGGCTACGACCACATCGCCCTCATCGCCGACGCCGAGCGTGCGCTTGGCCGTCCTGACCGGGCGCTACGGGTCATCGCCGATGCGCGCGAGAAGATCACGGACATCGACGTGCGGGTCGAGGCCGCGATCGTCGCCGCCGGTGCGCGTCGTGACCTGGGCCAGGTCGACGCGGCCATCGCCCTCCTGCAGCAGGAGCCGCTCCACAACTCGAGCCCCACGACGTGGCTGGCTCGCCTTCGCTACGCGTACGCGGATGCGCTCGCGGAAGCCGGCCGTACGCAGGACGCTCTGGAGTGGTTCCACCGTGCGCTCGGGGCTGATCCGCAGCACACCACGGACGCCCAGGAACGGATCGCGGCGCTCGAAAAGGCCTGACCTGGGGCGACACGCCGACCGGGGGGCACGCGGTCGGGCATCGTCGTACACTCGTGCCTCCGCCCTTTTGCTCGAGGAGGATCCTGCGTGCGTTTCACAGTCAGGCGTGTGGTCGTCGCCGCGGTTGCGGCGACGGTCGTGGTCGGCGCCGGTGTGGTCGGCGTCACCGCCGTCCACAACCCGCTCCCTGTCTCGGCCGACGCCGGAAAAGCCTCCGCCGCAGCCGGAGGCGCGGTGGGGTCCTCTGCCGGGACGACCGTCCCTGCGGGGACGGCGCGCTACCGGCCGAACGTCGTCGCGATCGTCGCCGATGACCTCGACTCCTCGCTCGTGAAGTACATGCCCAACGTCAAGAAGCTCCAGGCGCGTGGCGCCGACTTCAGGCGGCACTTCGTCGTCGACTCGTTGTGCTGCTCGTCGCGTGCTTCGTTCCTGACAGGGATGTACCCGCACAACTCGAAGGTCTTCAACAACGTGCCTGGCGGTGACCCGGCCAACCCGGTCGGTGGCTATGCGGCCTGGGCGAAGGCCAAGAACGACACCAAGACGTTCGCCTACGCGATCACCCGACCGAACGCCGGCTATCGCACCGGGTTCTTCGGCAAGTACATCAATCGCTATCCGGGCACCCCCGGGACCGCGCCGCCACCGGGCTGGCACACGTTCAACGCGCTGACCGCCAACATGTACGCGATGTGGAACTACACGATGACCTCGGTGACCCGCAACCGCGCCGGCGACCGGGTCCTGACCAATCGCCGCTTCGGCACCAAGAACAGCGAGTACTCGACCGACGTCCTGCGTCGTATGGCGGTGCGACACCTGCAGGGCGCCGAGCGTCAGAACGCGCCGTTCTTCGTCGAGATCGCCCCGACGGGCGTGCACCACCGCAACGGCAATCCGGCGCGCAAGGGTGATGCCAAGTATCCGCCGGCGGCGCGTGACCTGCCCCGTACCGGCAAGAAGGCCAAGAAGAACCCGCGCCTGCGCCACGGCGACTGCGGTCCGGTCCGCTGCGACAGGATCGACGTCAGCAAGCACCCCAGCTTCAACGCCAGCCGTGGGACCTCACGCCCGCGCTACGCCGACGGCCGGATCGGGCCGTCCTTCGGCCAGACCAAGAAGCTCAACCGCAAGCAGGTCAAGAAGATGCGGAAGCACTACCGCAACCGCGTCCGGATGGCCCAGTCGGTCGACGACCTCGTGGGCGCCGTCATGCGGACGGTCGGCCCTGACACCTACATCGTCTTCACCAGCGACAACGGCTACCACCTCGGCCACCGGCGGCTCAACCCCGGCAAGTCGAGCGCGTACGACACCGACATCCGTGTCCCGCTCGTGATCGCCGGCCCGGGCGTCGTCCGTGGGCCTCGATACCAGGTCGTGCAGAACATCGACGTGGCGCCGACGTTGGAGCAGATCGCCGGGATCAAACCGTCGGCCGTCCGTGACGGGCGCTCGCTGATGTCGATCCTGCGCAATCCCCGTGCCACAGGGTCGCGGTACGCGTTCATCGAGCACACCCGGCCGCCCAAGACGGCCGACGACCCCGACGGTGAGGGCCTGACCGGGGCGATTCCGTCGTACATCGCCGTCCGGTCCGCCGATACCCTCCTGGTCCGCTACGACACGCAGGACGGCGCCGAGGCCGGCCACACCTACGAGTACTACCGCGGCCTCTCGCGCGCGGGTGCCTGGGAGCGGTTCAACCTGTTCCGACCGAGCGATCCCGTGGTGCAGGAGCTCCAGCGGCGGCTCGAGGCGTACGAGGACTGCAAGGGCGCAGGCTGTGTCGCGCTGACACGCTGAGCCCTGCTTGGGCCCGCCGCGCTCGCCCTCGGATCATCGGGCCAGGGTCCGGCGGGTAGGCTCGTTGTCGTGGCAGGACGAGATCTCGACGCAGCAATCAAGTCCCTCGACGCGACGATGACGTCGATCGAGGCCGTTCTCGACCTCGACACGATGAGGGCAGAGATCGCCGAGCTCCAGGAGAAGGTGTCCGCACCCGACCTGTGGGACGACCAGGCGCACGCCCAAGAGGTCACCGGGCGGCTGTCGGTCCTGCAGGCCGAGACCGAGCGGGTCATCAGCCTCCGGCAGCGCATCGACGACGTGAGGGTGCTCGTCGAGCTCGGCCGCGAGGCTGACGACGCCGACGTCCTCTCCGAGGCCGACGTCGAGCTCGAGCGGATCGAGAAGGCCGTCGAGGCGCTCGAGGTCCGCACGCTGCTGTCGGGGGAGTACGACGCCCGCGACGCCCTCGTCACGATCCGCTCCGGCGCCGGCGGCGTCGACGCCGCCGACTTCGCCGAGATGCTGCAGCGGATGTACATCCGCTGGGCCGAGCGCCACAAGTACTCCGTCCAGGTCTACGACACCTCGTACGCAGAGGAGGCGGGCCTCAAGTCCACGACCTTCGCTGTCAAGGCGCCGTACGCCTACGGGACGCTCTCGGTCGAGTCGGGCACGCACCGGCTCGTCCGGATCAGCCCCTTCGACAACCAGGGGCGACGTCAGACGTCCTTCGCCGCGGTCGAGGTCGTCCCCGTTCTCGAGCAGACCGACCAGATCGACATCCCCGAGGACGAGATCCGCGTCGACGTCTATCGCTCCTCGGGGCCCGGCGGCCAGAGCGTGAACACGACCGACTCCGCCGTCCGGCTGACCCACATCCCGACCGGCACGGTCGTGAGCTGCCAGAACGAGAAGAGCCAGCTCCAGAACAAGGCCAGCGCCATGGTCATCCTGAAGGCCAAGCTGCTCGCGCTCAAGAAGGCGGAGGAGCGCGCCCACCTCGACGAGCTGCGCGGTGACGTCCACGCCTCGTGGGGCGACCAGATGCGGTCGTACGTCCTCAACCCGTACCAGATGGTGAAGGATCTGCGGACCGACTACGAGACGGGCAACACCCAGGCGGTCTTCGACGGCGAGATCGACGGGTTCGTCGAGGCCGGTATCCGGTGGCGGCGTGGCGCTGAGGGAAGCACTCCGTAGCCTTGCGTACACTCGCACGGTGATCCGCTTCGAGAATGTCAGCAAGACCTATCCGGGGCAGCCGCGACCGGCCCTGGAGAAGATCAGCCTCGAGATCGAAAAGGGCGAGTTCGTCTTCCTCGTCGGCCAGTCGGGCTCGGGCAAGTCGACGTTCCTCCGCATGATCCTTCGCGAGACCCGTCCCTCGACCGGCCGCGTCTACGTCGCCGGCAAGGAGATCAACCGCCTCGCCAACTGGAAGGTCCCCAAGCTGCGGCGCCAGCTCGGCACCGTCTTCCAGGACTTCCGCCTGCTGCCCAACAAGACGGTCTCCGAGAACGTCGCGTTCGCGCTCCAGGTGATCGGCAAGCCCCGCTCGGAGATCCGGCGCGTCGTGCCGGAGACCCTGGAGCTCGTGGGCCTGGAGGGCAAGGGCGAGCGCATGCCCGACGAGCTCTCCGGCGGTGAGCAGCAGCGCGTCGCGATCGCGCGCGCGTTCGTGAACCGACCGATGATCCTGATCGCCGACGAGCCGACCGGCAACCTGGACCCGGTCACGTCGGTGGGCATCATGAAGCTGCTCGACCGGATCAACCGCACCGACACCACCGTCCTGATGGCGACGCACGACGCGGGGATCGTGGACCAGATGCGCAAGCGGGTCATCGAGCTCAGCGGTGGCGTGCTGGTCCGTGACCAGTCGCGCGGCGCCTACGACTACGAGAACTGACGAGGACCGATGGCACTGGGAAGCATCTTCTCCGAGCTCACGACAGGGCTGCGGCGCAACTTCTCGATGACGGTCTCGTTGGTCGTCACGATGAGCGTGTCGCTGGTCCTCGCCTCTCTGGGGCTTCTCCTGCAGGCGCAGGCCGACCGTACGGAGAAGTACTTCGGCGACCGGCTCCAGATCCAGGTCAACCTCTGCACGCAGAACTCCTCCGCGGAGACGTGCGTCGGCGGGCGGGCGACCGAGGAGCAGGAGCAGGCGGTCGCGGCTGCGCTCGACGGCAACCCCGAGGTGCGCTCCGTCGAGCGCTGGAGCCCCGAGCGCAACTACGAGCAGGCGCAGGAGTGGCTCGGCCAGAACGAGGAGGACCGCAAGCAGCTCGAGGCGCTGGGCCCGGAGTCGTTCGGCACGTCCTACATGGTGACGCTGCGCAACCCCAACCAGTTCGAAGGGGTCCAGAGCCAGATCAGCGGCATGGACGGCGTCAACTCGGTGGTCAGCATGCGCGACCTCCTCGCCCCGCTCTTCGAGGTGCTCTCCAAGCTCCGGTGGGCCGCGCTCGGGACGTCCTTGCTCCTGATCGTCGCCGCCGTCCTCCAGGTCTCCAACACGATCCGGATGACCGCGTACGCCCGTCGTCGCGAGATCGGCATCATGCGCCTCGTCGGTGCGTCGTCCTGGCACATCCAACTGCCCTTCCTCCTGGAGTCGCTGGTCGCCGCGGTGATCTCGGCCGTGCTGGCGTGCGCCGGCCTGGCGGCGTTCATGCACTTCGTCGTGTACGGGTTCCTCCGTGACCGGCTCGCCGGTCTCACCACCTGGGTGCGCTGGGAGGAGGCGCTCACGGTCATGGGATACACGACCGTACTGGCGCTGCTGCTGGCCCTGGTGCCGACGGTCGTGATGACGCGCCGCTACCTGAAGGTCTAACCGAGTCGTTGGTCTCGACCAACGGTTGCGGCACGCCCGGGCGCGTCGAAATGCGCGGAAGGTCCCGAATGACGGGCTAGCGTCACCCACGGAACTTCCCCGACCAGAGGCAGGCCCGTGGTGCGACTCGTCATTCCCCGGCGTGCCGGCACGCGCGTCCGCACCGCCCTCGTGCTCTGCCTGCTGATCGCGCTGACCGGAGCGGCTGCGAGCCCCACGCTGGGTGACGACAAGGACGACCTCAAGAACCGCCGCAACCAGGTCCAGTCGGAGATCTCGGGAGCCCAGGCCGAGCTCGACCAGTCGAGCGCCCAGCTCGCCGCCGCGACCCGGACGCTGCAGAGCTCTCAGGTGAGCCTGTCGTCGGCGCAGACGTCCCTGGCGACCACGCGGGTCCAGCTCGCGGCGGCCCAGGCACGTGATGCCGCGATGCAGGCAGCGCTCCTCAAGGCGCAGGCCGAGCTGGTCGTCGCCAAGAAGGACGCGAAGAGGGGACGCCGGAGCCAGCGCCGGGCCTCCCGTGTGGTCGAGCGGATGACCGTCGAGTCCCTGCAGGGCGGGTCGCCCAGCCTGCGGGCGTTCTCTGCCCTGGTCAACGGCGTCGATCCGGCGGCGTACGGCAAGCAGGTCAGCCTCGACCAGGCCGTCACCGACGCCCGCCTCGCCAAGGTTGACACGCTCGAGGCGACCAGCATCGTCCTCGACCTGCACCGCGAGAAGGTCCAGAAGCTTCGCGACGAGGTCAAGGTCAAGCGCGAGGAGGCAGCCGAGAACCTCGCGACGCAGCAGCGGCTCGAGAAGGATGCGCGCGAGCAGGAGGCCGAGGTCGCCCAGCTCGTCCAGGCCAACGCGGTCGCCCAGACCACCGCGCAGCAGGCCCGATCCTCTGACGCCGCCCAGCTCGCCGCCCTGGAGTCCGAACGCTCCTCGATCTCGGGGAGGCTGAAGGCGATCGCTGCCGCGGAGCGCGCCGCACTGGCCCGGGCGGAGGCGCGCGAGCGGGCGCGGCAGCGCAAGGAGGCACAGAAGAAGCGCGACGGCTCCGGTGGTGGTGGGAATGGCGGCGGCTCGGCGTCCGGCAACTCCGGCAACTCCGGCAACTCTGGTGGCGGCGGGGGCGGCGGCGGTGGTGGCGGCTCGTCCTCGGGCAACCCCCTCTCGTACCCCGTGAGCGCCCCCATCACGTCCTCGTACGGCATGCGCTTCCACCCGGTCCTGCACTACTGGAAGCTGCACGACGGGACCGACTTCGGCGCTGCCTGCGGGACGCCTGTGAGAGCGGCGGCCGGGGGGCGGGTCGTGGACCGCTACTTCAACGCCGGCTACGGCAACCGCGTCATCATCGCCCACGGTCAGAACCGCGGCTACAGCGTCGCCACGACGTACAACCACCTGTCGCGGTTCTCGGCGCGGCCCGGCGAGCGCGTCCAGCGTGGAGAGGTCATCGGCTATGTCGGGTCGACGGGCTACTCGACCGGGTGCCACCTGCACTTCATGGTGCTGCTGGACGGTGACACCACCAATCCCATGAAGTGGCTCTGACGGCGGGGGCGGTTCTCGATCAGCGCCGCCGGCGACGGTCGGTGAGCAGATCGACGAGCCCGAGGACCAGCGCGCCGACGACGAAGGCCACCGTGGTCCGCAGGGCGAGGGTCATCGACGCCACGTAGTCGCCGTCGGTGCTCTCGAGCTGGCTGAAGAACTGCGCGAGCACCAGCGCGACCCCGATCGCGCTGCCGACGCGCTGCGCCGTCTGGAGCATGCCGCCCCCGGCACCGGCGTGACGGACGTCGACCTCCGACAACGTGATCGTGACGTTGGGGGAGATCACCAGTCCGCCGCCGAACCCGGCGACGATCAGCAGCGGAGCGAGCCACAGTCCGACACGGTCGTCGAGGTGGGGGACGAGAAGGTCGACGCCGACCAGCCCGACGATGACGAGGACCAGACCGCTCACCACGAGCGCTCGGCCGTAGCGGTTGACGAGCCGACCACCCAGCCACGCCGCGACCGCCGACCCCAGCGCGAACGGCATCTGGGTGAGGCCGGCCTCGAAGGCGGTGTAGCCGAGGCCGTTCTGCAGATACAGCGTGAGGACGAGGAAGATCGACGTGAAGCCGGCGAAGTAGAGGGTGCCGAGCCCGAGGCCGAGCATGTACGACCGGATCCGTACGAGCGAGAGGTCGACCAGCGTCGCCCGGCCGGAGCGCGCCCACCAGCGCTCCCACGCGGCGAACGCGCCGAGCAGCGCGAGGGCGACTCCGACGACCCACCACGGGCGTGAGGAGAGCGACTCGCCCCGCGTCCCCTCCACGAGCGGCAGGAGCACGAGGAAGGTGGCGGCACCGAACAGGAGGACGCCGACGGGGTCGAGCGACTCCCGAGGCCCCAGCTCGGAGCGGGGGAGCCAGCGCAGGGCGAGGACCAACGCCACGATGCCGACGGGGACGTTGACGAAGAAGACGTACCGCCACCCGTGCTCGGCGCCGCCGAGGGTGACGAGCACGCCACCGAGCAGAGGTCCGACCGCGGTCGAGATGCCGACCGTCGCACCGAACAGGCCGAACGCGCGGGCCCGCTCGTCCCCGCGGAACATGTTCTGGATGAACCCGGAGACCTGCGGGTTGATCAGACCGCCACCGACCCCCTGGAGGATCCGGGCCGCCGCCAACCACGCGGGATCGGACGCCGCTCCCGCGAGGGCGCTCGACGTGGTGAACACGACGAGGCCGATGCAGAAGACGACCTTCCGGCTCAGCGCGTCGCCCAGCCGCCCCGCGGGGACCAGCACGATGCCGAACGCGAGCGAGTAGCCGGCGACGATCAGCTGGATCTGCGAGTCCGACGCCTCGAGCCCGCTGCGGATCGACGGCAGCGCCACGTTGACGATGCTGACGTCGAGCAGGGTCATGAAACCGGCGGTCAGGCACACCACGAGGGCGCCCCAGCGTGTGTCCCGAGGTGCGTCTGTCACCGTCCGAACGTACGCCGTCACGGGCCCGCGCGCGGATCGATGACCTCCCTCGCGTGAAAGGGGTGGACGACGCTGGGAGAATGGCCAGATGGCCAAGGACACCGGCATCAAGCTGATCGCGCAGAACCGCAAGGCGCGGCACGACTACCACCTCGACGCCACGTACGAGGCGGGCATGGTCCTGTCCGGGACCGAGGTCAAGTCCTTGCGTGAGGGACGGGCCAACCTCACCGACGGCTGGGCCGACATCGAGGGCGGCGAGGTGTGGCTCCACGGGGTGCACATCCCCGAGTACGCCCAGGGCACCTGGACCAACCACACCGCTCGCCGCAAGCGCAAGCTGCTGCTGCACCGGCGCGAGATCGAGAAGATCGAGAAGGCCGTGTCGACGCCGGGCGTAACGCTCGTGCCGCTGTCGCTCTACTTCTCTTCCGGACGGGCCAAGGTCGAGATCGCGGTGGCGCGGGGCAAGAAGGCGTGGGACAAGCGCCAGGCGATCGCCGAGCGTCAGGCCACGCGCGAGGTGCAGGCCGAGGTGGGGCGCCGGGTCAAGGGCATGCCGGGATGACCCTGGCGGGGATCACGCCGCCCGGCGAGGACCTGAGGGACGAGGACCTGCCCGCTCTGGCGGCCGCGCTGGGGATCCCGGGGTTCTTCGACGTGCACGTGCACTTCCTCCCCCCGCGGGTGATGGACAAGGTCTGGTCCTACTTCGACGCCGTCGGACCGCTGACCGGGCGGCCGTGGCCGATCCGCTACCGCCAGCCCGTCGACGAGCGCGTCGAGCAGCTCGGCCGGATGGGCGTCCTCCGCTACTCGGCTCTCCCGTACGCGCACAAGCCGGGTATCTCCGAGTTCCTGAACGACTGGGCCGCGGGCTTCGCCGACAGCTTCGGCAACGCGCTGCGGTCCGCGACGTTCTATCCCGAGCCTGAGGCCGGGTCGTACGTCCGACGCTCGATCACCGACGGCGTCGAGATCTTCAAGACCCACCTGCAGGTCGGCGACTTTGACCCGACCGACCCGTACCTCGACCCGGTCTGGGGCGCGATCGCCGATGCTCAGGTGCCGGTCGTCGTGCACGCGGGATCCGGGCCGGCGCCTGGGACCTACACCGGGCCTGAGCTGATCGGCCGGGTCCTCGCCGCGTACCCCACCCTGCCGATGATCGTCGCCCACATGGGGATCCCCGAGTACGAGGACTTCCTCGGGCTGGCCGAGCGCTACGTCAACGTCCGTCTCG
This sequence comes from Mumia sp. zg.B53, assembly GCF_019550935.1. Lineage (NCBI taxonomy): Bacteria > Bacillati > Actinomycetota > Actinomycetes > Propionibacteriales > Nocardioidaceae > Mumia > Mumia sp. zg.B53. The sequence goes on from NZ_JAHWCK010000004.1 coordinate 9,968, forward strand.
ACACGACGATGGTGTTCACCGACTTCACCGAGGAGACCGCTCCGTACCCGCGTGACCTGCTGCCTCGGTTGCGCGATCTCCAGCCCAAGGTGCTGCTCGGGACCGACTTCCCGAACATCCCGTACGCCTATGCGCACCAGGTGGAGGCGCTCGCACGACTCGACCTGGGGGACGCGTGGCTGCGCGACGTCCTGTGGCACAACGGCCTGCGGCTGTTCGACGCCTGAGGTGACCTGTGGAATACCGGTCGTCGCTGCAAGGTTGGACCAGGTATCGTGGTCGTGCGCGAGCGGTTCAGAGCCGGTCGCGTGGGTCACAGTTGACAACATCACAGCGGGGCTGATCGGTTTCGACTTTGGTCGTACGTAGCAGGAGAAGCGAGCCGAGAATCCAGGGTCATCTCGTAAACGTTCCTTGGAAACCAATAAGTGCCAATTCTAAGCGCACTGACTTCGCCCTCGCCGCCTGAGGCGAGCTAGGTGAAGGGTCGGCCTGGGAACGCCTCCGTCCCAGTCACCGGCCTCAGCTAGGAGGCTTGCTCTGTTAGTCCGGTCGCGGGACTGACAGGGGACATCAACAGCGACTGAGCCTGTCGACGACGCGTCTGCTCGAGCGTCGGGGCTGAGAAAACGACATAGCAGTCTGCGCTCGGAGAAGTCCTGGTTCTGCGCTGAAGGACGCGGGTTCGATTCCCGCCAGCTCCACCACATGCAGTCCCCGCACCACGAGGCGCTCCCGGCCACCGGCCGGGAGCGCCTCTGTGTTTTCTCTCAGGCTGTCTGCAGCGCGGCGTCATGTCTCCGCGCGGATCCCTCCGACCCGCATGCGTCATTCATGCAGACCAGCCGCGTCACGCCCCGAGTCTCCGGTCCGGACCTCGCGGACGGTGGCGACCGCTGCGGCTGCCTCGGCGGCGGGCAGCGCCGAGCGTACGCCCCACTCGAAGAACGCCAGCGCGAACAGGGCGACGGCGACCATGTCGACACCGGACGGCAGCAGCTCACGGCCCCCGCCGAACCTCCCGACGAAGGTCAGGGCCAGCAGCCCGACGTAGTAGGGACCGAGCCACACGAGCGAGCGCAGCGCCAGGGCTCGCCTCAGCTCGGGGTCCCGGACCATGCGCCACGCCAGCACGGCGATGCCGACCGCGATCGGGATCGTCACCTTGATCATCGTGTCCCACCCCGTCCAGTAGACGATCAGGCTGACCACGACGAAGGCGACGCGTGCGAGCACGGGCAGCCCGCGGAGGCGGAACGGCCGTACGCGGTCAGGCACCTGGCGACGCAGCGCGACGACGGTCACCGGGCCGAGCGACATCGACAGCACGATGGCGCCGGAGTTGAAGGCGAGCAGCTCCGACCAGCCGTCACGGAAGACGAGCAGCAGCAGGAGCCCGGCCGCGAGGTTGAGGACCATCGCACGCAGCGGGATGCCGTGACGCGAGAAGACCGACACGGTCCGTGGAAAGAGGCCGTTCTGTGCCACCGCCACTGCGAGCCGGCCGGTGGAAGCCGTGGAGACCAGACCTGCGCCGAACGGCCCGAGCACCGCGTCGGCCAGGACGAGCTTGGCGAGCACGGCCATGCCGAGGCCGGTGAGCAGTGCGGCGAGCGGGCCGTTCGCCCCACCGCTATCGAGGCCGGCCCAGCCACGATCGAGGTCCCCTGGGTCGACCGCGCCGACGAAGCCGACCTGGAGGGCGGTGAAGAGCGCGGTGCAGATGAGGATGCCTCCTACGAGTGCTACCGGGATGGTCCGCTGCGGCCGCCGTGCCTCGCCCGCGAGGTCGAGCGCGTGTCGGAAGCCGAGGAACGCAAAGACGACGCCACCCGTGGTGAGGGCCCCGAGGACTCCGGCCACGCCCTCGGGAGCGAAGCCGGTCTCGCGGATCGGCGCGGACGAGAACTGAGTGAGGAGAGCAACGGTGACGGCCACCGGGATGAGCAGCTTCACCCAGGTCAGCGCGGTGTTGACCCGGGTGAAGAGCGCCACCCCGTACGCGTTGAGGGCCGTGAAGGCCACCAGGACGACGGCTGCGGCCGCGATGCCCGGGAGGCTGAGCGGACTCTCGCCGCTCGAGGAGGTCTCAGCGACGAAGAGCCAGTCGAAGGCCGCCTCGTTGCTGGCGTACTCGAGCATCGCCTGGGTCTCGATCGGCGCCGCGGTCACGTACCCCACCCAAGCGACCCAACCGATCGCGATGCCGACGCCTTGTCCGTGACTGAAGGTGGGAAGGAGCCCGAGGCCCCCGACGACCGGCAGCATGGCAGAGACCTCGGCGAAGACGAGCACCACCGTGATCAGCATCAGGCTCGCGATCGGCCACGCGATGATGGAAGCGGGTCCGGCCTGCTGGGCAGCGAACAGCGGGGCGAACAGGATGCCGGATCCGACCACGCCGCCGACGACGACGAAGGTCAGGCCGAGTGGGCCGACGGAGCGGCTGGGAGCGTGCGGCGCAACCATCACAGTCGACGGTATCCATGGCCCGCCACCTCGGCACGCTCACTGTCGTGTCGCCGACCACGCTCGACGGGCCCGATTCGGTGAGGAAATCGGGAATCCTCGGCGGAAAACCCCGATCTCCTCACCGAATCGCGGGAGAGGGGGCGGGGCGGGGCGGCGGCCCCGGACGTACGAAAGTCTCCGACCGGATGGACGGAGACCCTTCGTACGGGGTGCTGCTCTTAGTCGGAGTCGGTCCCGTCCTGCGGGGGGACCGGGTCGATCCGCCAGGTGACACCGCTCGTCAGGGTGGTGACGACCTCGGTGACGGCGCGGTGCTCAGGATCGCGCGGTTGTCCTGAGGTCGAGGCCTTCACCTCGTCCTGAACGCCCTTGCTGCGGAAGACCCCCATGTGTCGGACGTTATCAGCTGGCGCGGCGCTCGGTGCCGGTCTCGACCAGGGCGTTGCGCTCGCCGGTGTTGAGGCCGCCCCACACACCGAAGGGCTCCCGGACGCGCAGTGCGTGGTTGAGGCACTCGTTGACCACCGGGCAGACGGCGCAGTACGCCTTGGCCTTGGCCTCACGGTCGTGGCGCTTCTTGCCACGCTCGTGCTCGGGGCTGAAGAAGATGGACGTGTCGGCGCCGTTGCATGCGCCCTGGAACTGCCACTCGTACTCGTCCATCAGGGGCATCGGGAGGCGGGAGATACTGCTGCTCATGTCTACTGCTCCTCAATCGTGCTGGTCTTATGTGGTGCCAAGTCGTGCGCGGTCGTGGTGACCGGATGTCTCATGTCGGGGTGGGTGCGAACCAGTCGTTGTTGATCGTTCGCACCGAGATCGTGCTGCGTGCGGCGTGCGCGGGGGAGAGGTCGGCCTCGGCGAATCGCCCGATCAGACGGTCGATCGTCAGGCGACCCTGGAGCCAGGGGCGGGACAGCGACGTGGTCATGCCGCGTCATCGATCAGGCCGGCGGCGGCGGCGAGCTCGTCGCGAGAGAGCCGCCCAACCTGCTCGATCCAGGTGGTGTCATCGGCGGCGTGCGTCCGTGCTGCGGCGCGGTGCGTCGCACGGATGACACTGCCTGCGGATGCCACTCCGGTCATTCCCTGGAGGAGCTCCTCCTGCAGGGCGAGCAAGGACCGGTGTCGCGGCAGGGACAGCACCGTGGTGATGCTGCGACCACGGCGGACCCGTACGGTCTGCTCGTTCGTCCTCACGGTGACTCCTTGCTCTCGGCGGGAGCCAAAACGTAGCACGCGAAGTTGTTCACCTGTCAAATCCCTGAACCAATTTTCTTGGTCAGAATCGCTGTAGATCCAGCGATCGGCCTCCGAAGCGTCCACGTTCAACCAGTTCAAGCCTGACGAATCGTGAGCAGGTTTATACTCTGTCGCAGACGCCGCCCGACTAGAGAGGCACCGGATGGCACCCTCTGAAGGCATGAGCGTGCGCGATGTCGCCGTACGCCTCGGCGTGCCGGCGGCGACCCTGCGCACGTGGGAGCGCCGCTACGGACTTGCTCCCTCAGGCCGCAGCGCGGGTGGGCACCGTCGCTACTCCGAGGAGGACGTCGGCCGGCTGGCCGTCGTGGCGCGGCTGGTCGCGGACGGCATGTCCCCCCAGCTCGCGGTCGCGGCCGTACGCGCCGACCCGCACGTGTCCCCGATGGGCCTCGGTCGGGCGCAGGAGCAGATCAGCGGCGAGCTCGTGTCGGTCCTCCTGGCGGCGGCCGCCCGCGGTGACACCGCGGCGATCCGTCGGCACGTGTCGCGCGCGGTGACCCAGCGCGGGGTCGCGCGCGCGTGGGACGAGGTCCTCGTCCCACTGCTCCAGGCGGTGGGCGAGCGCTGGCGGGACCCGGCGTTCGGGATCGCCGGCGAGCACCTGACGACCGAGATCGTCATGACGACCCTGCACGGTGCGACTGCCCGGGCCGAGCAGCGCACTCGCGGGTCGGCCGATGGAGAAGTCCTTCTCGCCTGCGCTGAGGAGGAGCAGCACTCGCTGCCGGTCGCCGCCCTCGAGGCCGCGCTCGCCGAGGCGGGGACGGCGAGCCGATCGCTCGGGGGACGGGTTCCTCTCCCGGCGATGGTGGACGAGCTGGTCAGGTCCCGGCCCAAGGTCGCGTTCGTGTGGGCCTCGATGCGTCGTCCCGACCCCAGCCTCCTCCTCTCGCTCCAGGAGTCGGCGCTGTCGCCGGTCCTCGTCCTGATCGGCGGTCCGGGCTGGGCCAAGGTCACGCCGCCCGAGCCTCGGGGAGGTGTGGTCTTCGAGCCGGTCGCGGACCTCCCGAGCGCGGTCGAGAGGATCGTCGTCGCCGTCCGCTCGTGGCAGGGCGCGCTGGTCGACGACGAGATCTGACCCCGGGCGCATCAGACGTCGGGCACAGCAGACGTCGGCTACCTGATCGACGCGGTCGGCCGTGCCTCGACCCGCGAGGCGGCCGCCGCGCCGCACAGCGCGAGCGCGGCCGCAGTGGCGAGGATCCCGGCCAGGACCGCGCCGGGCAGGGGCGTCCCCACGATCGCGATCGCCGCCCCTGCGACCGCGATCAGCATCGACTGGGAGATCGTCGCCGCGAGCATGGACGCGGCCGTGAGCCGGCCCTGCTCGTCCTCCGGAGCGAGCGCGAGGAGATGGGTCGTGAGCGTCGGGGAGCCGACACCCATGCCGATGCCGGCAGCAGCCCACAGTGCGAGCCCTGCCCAGACGGGGAGCCGGTCGATCGCGACCATGGCCGGACCGAGGATGCCAAGGCAGATGAGCGCGAACGATGCCCGCACGCGTCCGGTCACGGTCGTCCGACGCTGGACCGCGGACGTGCCGTTCACCTGGGAGCCCAGGGCCCACGACAGCCCCGTGATCGTGAGGCTGCTCGCCGCGGCTGCCGGTCCCAGCCCGTGGACTGAGGTCAGCATGAGCGGGATGAAGGCGCCGGCGCCGGCGAAGGACGCCGCCCGAAGGCCCTGGCTCGCGACCACGGCGGGCAGTCCGGCGGCGAACCGGGCGGTGCCACGAGGGAGCACGCGCCGTGCGCCGATCAGGATCAGCGCGAGTCCCGCGCCCACGGCGACACCTCCGACGATCGCCGTCGACCCGCTGTGTGCGCTGTGTTCGAGGCCCGGGCCGCCCAGCGTCAGGGCAGCCAGACCGGCGGACACCACGGCAGCCGAGACCAGGATCTGACGCGTGTCCGGGGGTGCCGTCGACGGCTCCGCGGCGTCCGCACCTCGAAGTGTCCGCAAGGACGGCCGCAGGGCGAGTGCGGCCGGCACCGTGAGGGCGATCGCGACCAGGAAGACGGACCGCCATCCGACCAGGTCGGCGAGCACCCCGGCGATCAACGGCCCGATCAGCGAAGGGACGATCCACGCGGTCGCCATGGCCGCGAACATCTTCGGACGAAGGCTCCTCGGGAGCACGCGGGCGACCAGTACGGTGAGGGCGACGTCGAGGAGCGCCTCGGCCACCCCCGTGCCGACACGTCCGACGAGCAGCACGGTCATTCCCGGCGCGGCTCCCATCACGAGCTGGGAGAACGTGAAGACGAGCAGGCCGGTCGCCAGCGCGGGAGTCGGCCCGCGCCGATCGCACCAGAGGCCCGCAGCGACCGTCGCGACGACCGACGAGATGAGCGGTGCAGCGGCAGCCGCGCCGAAGAGCGCCATCCCGTCGAGGTGGCCGGCCACGGTGGGCAGGATCGCGACCGTCGCGCGGTTCTCGAACGCGCCGAGAGTGACGAGCGCGAGCGCTCCGACGACGAACGGCAGGCAGGGGGGATCCCACAGGCTCGAGGGAGTGTTCGAGCGGACGGAGGCAGGCATGAGCGAGATCGTCACACCTCAAGTTCACTGGAGGTCAAGCCACTGGCCGAGGCGTGCCCTTGTCACCCGTACGGGTCGTCGGTACGGTCACGTCGACCCCTACTCGAGGAGAAGCATGTCCAAGCTCGCCCCGCTCGCCGGAACGCTGATCGCCGCCACCGGCGCCGCCCACTTCGTCACCCCGCAGACCTTCGCGTCGATCAACGAGGCGGCGTTCCCGGAGAACACCGGCGAGTGGATCAAGCGCAACGGAGCCACCGAGGTGGCGCTCGGGCTCGGACTGCTCTCGCGCCGCACCCGCAAGCTCGCCACCGTCGGGCTGGTCGCCTACACGGCGTTCCTGGGCAGCCGCGTCGCCGCCCACCGCGCCGGCTGAGTCAGGCGCACCCGACGCACGTGCGTGCGGCCGGTCGTACGGCGAGCCGTTCGGCCGGGATCGGTCGCCCGCAGCGCTCGCACACCCCGTAGGTTCCGGCGGCGGCACGACCGAGTGCGGCGGTGAGCTGCTCACGCTCGGCCTCGTGACGAGCAATCAGCGCGGACATCTGCTCGCGTTCCCACGCGATCGTCGAGCCCTCGGGGTCGTGCTCGTCGTCGGCGTTGGAGGACTCCGAGGCCGCCACGATCGCCGCATGGTCACGGCGCAGCGCGGCCAGCAGCTCCTCCAGGCGCTCGAGACGCTCGACGATCGCGGTGGTGTCCACGAGCAAGCTCAACGACACCGGCAGGGTCGATCATTCCTGCCGGTCCACCCGGGCGATGTGACGATGGCCAGAGTCGGAGCACGGCCGCCGAACCGGGGAGTGACGATGCCGAGCACAGCAGAGGTGATGATCGAGACGGTCAAGGCCGCAGGTGTCAAGCGGGTGTACGGCCTGCCCGGCGACTCGCTCAACGCCTTCACCGACGCGCTGCGCAAGGACGGAACGCTCGAGTGGGTGCACGTCCGGCACGAGGAGGTGGCCGCGCTGGCTGCCGCTGCGGAGGCGCACCTGACCGACGAGGTCGCCGTCGTGGCCGCGAGCTGCGGGCCCGGCAACCTCCACCTCATCAACGGTCTGTACGACGCCCAGCGCAGCCGGGTGCCTGTCGTCGCCATCGCCTCCCACATCCCGAGCTCGGAGATCGGCAGCGGCTACTTCCAGGAGACCCATCCTCAGCAGCTTTTCCAGGAGTGCTCCGTCTACTGCGAGATGGCAGGGACGCCCGAGCAGCTGCCACGGATCCTCGAGATCGCGTTCCGTACAGCCGTGGCCGAGCGAGGCGTTGCGGTCGTCGTGGTGCCGAGCGACGTGATGCTGGCCGAGGCCTCAGGGCGCCGTCCTCCGTCGACGATCCAGGCGAGCCGCGCTGTCGTCGTCCCGGCCCATACCGACCTGCTGCGCGCTGTCGCCCTGCTCGACGCCGCCGAGCGGGTGACGATCCTCGCCGGCGCGGGGTGCGCCGGGGCTCACGGCGAGCTGGTCGGTGTCGCGGAGGTGCTCAAGGCTCCGATCGTGCACACGATGCGCGGCAAGGAGTACGTCGAGCACGACAACCCGTACGACGTCGGGATGACCGGGCTGCTGGGCTTCTCCTCCGGGTACCGCGCGATGGAGGCGTGCGACGTGCTGCTCATGCTCGGCACCGACTTCCCCTACCCGCAGTTCTTCCCCGAGCACGCGGCGGTGATCCAGGTCGACGTGCGCGGTGCACAGCTCGGGAAGCGGACGCCGATCGATCTCGGGCTGGTCGGCGACGTCGGTGAGACCCTGCGCGTGCTGACCCCGCTGCTCGACCCGCGCAGCGACGACGGCCACCTGATGAAGATGCTCGCGCACTATGCCCGGAGCCGCAAGGAACTCGACGAGCTCGCCGGCCCGGGGGGTGACGGGCCGTTGCACCCGCAGTACGTCGCGCGGACGGTCTCCGAGATGGCCAGCGCCGACGCGGTCTTCACCTGCGACGTAGGCACGCCGGTGATCTGGGCGGCGCGCTACCTGGAGATGAACGGGCAGCGGTCGATCGTCGGGTCGTTCACCCACGGGACCATGGCGAACGCCCTGGGGCACGCGATCGGCGCCCAGGCGGCGTACCCGGGCCGGCAGGTGGTCGCCCTCTGCGGTGACGGAGGGCTGTCGATGCTCCTGGGCGACCTGATCACGCTCGTCCAGCAGGAGCTCCCGGTGAAGATCGTGGTCCTCAACAACGCGTCCCTGGCCTTCGTGGAGCTGGAGATGAAGGCGGCCGGCATCGTGAACTTCGGCACCGGTCTCACCAACCCGAGCTTTGCCGCGATCGCGCGGGCGATGGGCATGCACGGCGAGCGGGTCGACCAGCCGAACCGGCTGCCGCACGCGATCTCCGAGGCGTTCGAAGCGCCCGGACCGGCCGTCGTGGAGGTGATGGTGGCCCGTCAGGAGCTGGCCATCCCCCCGACGGTCACCGCCTCGCAGGCGAAGGGCTTCACGCTCTACGCACTCAGGACCGTGCTCTCCGGTCGGGGTGACGAGGTGGTCGACCTGGCCCGGACGAACGTCTTCGGGCGGCGGCGCGACCGCTGAGCACCTGAGGGCGGCCTCAGCGGGCGGCGTGGTCGCGCTTGAGCGCGACCACCCTCGCGGCCGCCTCCTCGACCCGGGCCCGGAAGGCCGGGTCCTGGCGGGCCCGCGCGAGCACTGCCGCAGTCATCTCGGGCATCTGCGCCGGATCGATCGCGAGCACGAGGTCGCCACCGGCGCGGAGGAAGTCGACGGCGCGCTCGGCAGGCGTGCGGTCCTTGACCTGCTGCGCCGCGGAGAGGTCGTCGGACACCACCACGCCGTCGAACCCCATCCGCTCACGGAGCAGCCCGGTCACGATGGGTCGGGAGAACGCTGCCGGCTCGTGCGGGTCGATGCGGTCGAACGTCGCGGTCGCCATCATCACGACACGCGCTCCAGCGGCGATCGCGTCCTCGAACGGCCGCAGGTACGGGTCGGTCGCCGTCGTCTGCGAGTCGTGCACGTCGTCGCTGGTGTCGGTGTTGGCGGTCACCCGGCCGAGGCCGGGGAAGTGCTTCACGGTGCCGATCACGCCCGCGTCCTCCATCCCGCCGAGGAACGCGAGGCCCTTGCTGGAGACGGCCTGCGGCGTGAATCCGTACTGCCGGTCGAACGCGCCGATCGGAGCGTTCTTGGGGGCGAACGCAGCGCTCGGCACCGTGTCGAGGACGGGGGCGAGGTTGAGGTCCACGCCGGCTGCCCGCAGCTCGCGCCCCCAGGTCGTCGCCCGGCTCCGCAGGGTCGCTGCAGACCATCCGCCCTGCGAGACCGCACTCGGCAGGTCGGTGAACCCCCGACCGCGCAGCACCTGGACCTGGTCGCCCTCCTGGTCGGTCGCGACGAGGAGGGGCACCGAGCCCGTGCTGTCTGACCCGACTTCGTCGCGCAGCGTGCGTACCACGCGGGCGGTCGTCGCGACCCCGTCGTCGCTACGGCCGCGCAGCATGACGTTGCCCACGTGGTGGTCGCGGATCGAGTCGAGGGTGGCGCTCTCCGCATCCGACGGGGACGTGCCGGTCATGAAAACCTGCCCGACGACCTGAGGCAGGGTGAGTCCGGTCACGGCGGGCGGGCGGGGTGCCGACGGGCTGGGCGCCGACGGGCTGGGCTCGGAGGGTGCACTCGTGGCGGGCGTGGTCGTCGTCGCTGAGGCCTCGGCCGCGGGCCGGGGTGCCGACTCGCCGCACGCCGGAAGGACGAAGACCGCGGCCAGCGCGAGCGCGAGACGGCGCGTCACGAGGGTTGCGCTCATGCGGCCCAGGGTAGTCGGCCACGTCGTGCCGTCCGACCCGGCCGTGAACCCGCGATGCAGTTCACTGAAAGCAGGCATCGAATCGGACGATAGCGGCCATAATGGCGTGTACTCGGGGAAGGAGCGCGATGACCTCATCGATCACGTCGTCGCATGCGGCACGCCTCACCACCGCGCTGGGGGCGATCAGGGCCGGAGACAACGACTCCGCCGTCGCCGCGATGAAGACCCTGCTCCGTGACCTCGGGCACGATCCGTCGGAGCTGCGCGCAGCGGCGGAGTACGTGCTCGTGATCGCTGCCGTCGAGTCCGGGGCCTGCGGGCAGGCCTCGCGGGCGGCTGCCGCCTGCCAGGCTGTCGGTCTGGCGCTCGACGAGCCCGGCTGGGTGGCGATCGGTTGTGCCACGCGTGCGATCGCGGTGCTCCAGGACGACCGCCCCGCCGACGCGGTGAAGGATCTCGTACGTGCCGAGTACGAGCTGCGCGACTCGCGCCGGGACGACCTGCGCGGGTGGGCTCACACCCACCTCGGCCAGGCCTACGAGAGGTTCGGTCTGTTCGAGCTCGCGGTGCCGCACTACGAGGCGGCGATGGCCATCGAGGACCGCCTGCTCGACCTCGCGGGCTCCCGCGCGATCGACGCGCGCAACCTTGCCTCGGTGAACTACCACTGGGCCAAGGAGCTCGACATGCTGATGGAGCCCGACCTCGAGTCCGAGGTCGAGCGGCGTCGCGTGGAGGTCGTGCGTTGGGCCGAGCGCTCGCTGACGCTCGCCGACTCCGAGCACGTCGGGGGCTCGGTCTTCCCCCTGGCCCGGTATCTGCGCGCGGCAGCCGGCTGGCCCACGGACCCCGCTCGGTGGATCGGTGAGCTCCACGTGTGCCGGAGCAACCTCAGCGAGGCCCACGTGGGCTTCGAGATGGAGGCGACGGCACTCCTGGCGGTGGCCTATGTCGAGGTAGGGGAGATCGCCCAGGCCCAGCGCGAGGCGCGCAGGGCGCTGATCCGGCTCGACGGGATCGACGACCTGAACGTTCAGCGCTACGTCCGGTGGGCGACGTTGCGGGTCGCCGACGCGATGGGCTATCCGTCCGCGGGGGCGGGTCTCGGTTATGGACGGAGCGTGTCGTGGGCGTGGCGCCAGCAGCACCGCAGCGACCTCGAGATGATGCGTGCGGCGATCGCCGGGTACGAACGCTCGCGGGCGCACGACGCCGCTGTGCAGGCAGCGCGCGAGGACGCGCTCACCGGTCTGGGCAACCGTCGTGCCTTCGACGAGTGGATCGCCGACGCGGCGGTGTCGAGCACAGAGGTCTGTGTGGTTCTCGTCGACATCGACCGGCTCAAACAGCTCAACGACACCTACGGCCACGCCGTCGGTGACGACGCGCTCAAGACGGTGGGCGAGCTGATCCGTACCAACACCCGGAGCGAGGACCGGGCGGCCCGGCTGGGTGGTGACGAGTTTGCCATCGTGCTCTCCTCTCCCGATCCCGTCGAGGCCCAGCTGGTCATGGACCGTCTCCAGCTCGCCGCGCGGGTCGTCTCGCTGAAGCCATGGGTCGAACAGCCCGGCATCGGCCTGAGCATGGGCCTCGCGACGTGCAGCGAAGGGCTCTCCTCCGAGGCCCTGTACGCGGTGGCGGACGCGCGGATGTACGAGGACAAGCGTCGCCGTTCCGGCGCGGTCGCCTGAGCCGTTCCGGCGCGGTCGCCTGAGCCGTTCCGGCGCGGTCACGCATGCCGGGGTAGCCAGTAAAGGTGATGATGACTATTATGTGTTCAGGTCACCCAGACCTTTACTGGTGACTCGACAGCGAGGGGGACCGGATGTCCGGGATCGAGATCGCGGTCTCCACGGTGATCTTCGCGCTGCGGCACGATGACCGGACCGACCGCACCTCGTTGTGGATGCCTCTCGTGCGCCGCGTCAAAGATCCGTACAAGGGCAGCTGGGCGCTCCCCGGCGGTCCGGTCCACGAGGACGAGGACCTGTCCGACACCGCGCGCCGGACGCTGGTCGAGACGACGGCGCTCAGCCCGAAGTACCTCGAGCAGCTCTACACGTTCGGCCACGTCGCGCGCGCTCCGCAGCCGGTGCCCGGTCCCCGGGTCATCTCCGTCGTCTACTGGGCGCTCGTGCGTCCCGAGGAGGCGGAGCGCGGCATCGAGGACGACAACGTCTCGTGGCGACCCGCCGACGAGCCCCCCGAGCTCGCCTTCGACCACTCGACGATCGTCGAGTACGCGCTCTGGCGGCTGCGGACCAAGATGGAGTACTCGCGGATCGCCCAGGCATTCCTCGGTGAGACGTTCACGCTGGCCGAGCTGCGCCACGTGTACGAGGTGGTGCTCCAGCGCACCCTCGACCCCGCCAACTTCCGCCGCCAGGTCGAGGCGAGCGGCGCCGTCGAGCCGACGGGGGACTACCTCGTCGGCGGCCGCCACCGACCCCCGAGGCTCTATCGACATCGCGAGGCGAGCGACCTCGCGGACAACGGACCCCTGACCCGGCCGTGACCACCACAGTCCCGTCGTACGACACCTCTCGCCGGCCGGTGCCGGCTCCTTCCAGGAAGGCCCTCACCATGTCCTCTGTCGACACCGTCGTCCGAAGCGCACCCGGCGCCACCTGCGACCCGAGCCTGGCCGACGGCCCGTGGACCGTGGATCTCGCACCACCCTCGTACGGGCCTGGCGCCTCCGTGGGCGACGTGATCCCCGCGGCGGCGCCCCGCCAGGGCGTCCTCCCGGCGGCCTACACGCAGATGTCCGCCGACGAGCTCGACGCCCGCATCCGCGCCGCCAAGGACGCCCTCGGCGACCGGCTGGTCGTCCTCGGCCACTTCTACCAGCGTGACGAGGTCGTCCGGCACGCCGACTTCGTGGGCGACTCCTTCCAGCTCGCGAACGCCGCGCTGACCCGCCCCGACGCCGAGGCGATCGTGTTCTGCGGGGTCCACTTCATGGCCGAGACCGCCGACATCCTCTCCGGTCCGCAGCAGGCCGTGATCCTCCCGAACCTCGCGGCCGGGTGCTCGATGGCCGACATGGCCGACATCGACTCCGTCGAGCAGGCGTGGGCCGAGCTCGAGGCGGTCTACGGGACCGAGCCTGACGCCGACGGCAGGCTCCCCGTGATCCCGGTGACCTACATGAACTCCTCGGCGGCCCTCAAGGGCTTCTGCGGCGACCGCGGCGGCATCGTGTGCACGTCGTCCAACGCCGAGACCGTGCTGCGGTGGGCGTTCGAGCGAGCGCAGCGTGTGCTCTTCTTCCCCGACCAGCACCTCGGTCGCAACACGGCGAAGGCGATGGGCGTGAGCCTCGACGCCATGCCCATGTGGAACCCGCACAAGCCGCTCGGCGGCAACGACGAGCAGACGCTGCGGGACGCGAAGGTTCTGCTGTGGCACGGCTTCTGCTCGGTGCACAAGCGGTTCACCGTCGCTCAGATCGAGAGTGCGCGCGCAGCGCACCCGGACGTCCGCGTGGTCGTGCACCCGGAGTGCCCCATGCCGGTCGTTGACGCCGCCGACGAGGCAGGTTCCACCGACTACATCCGCAAGGCGGTGGAGTCTGCGCCGGCTGGGACGACGTTCGCGATCGGGACGGAGATCAACCTCGTCCAGCGGCTCGCCGTCGAGCACCCCGAGCACACGATCTTCTGCCTCGACCCGGTCGTGTGCCCCTGCTCCACGATGTACCGGATCCACCCCGGCTACCTCGCCTGGGTGCTCGACGGGCTCCTCGAAGGACGGGTCGAGAACCAGATCCAGGTCGACCCGCAGGTCGCCGACGGTGCCCGCGTCGCGCTCGAGCGCATGCTGGCCGCCCGCCCGCCGGAGCGGGCAGCATGACGAGCCGTGCTCGGCCCCGACGCCTCCGGGTGGTCGTGGTCGGCAGCGGGATCGCGGGGATGACGACCGCCGTCGAGGCGAGCGTTCACCACGACGTCGTCCTTCTCACCAAGGGAGCGCTGGGCGAGGCGACGACCCGGTACGCGCAGGGCGGGATCGCGGTCGTCCTCGACGCTACGGCGCGAGCGGGCGTCGAGGACTCCGTCGCGGCGCACGTCGCGGACACGGTGACCGCAGGTGCCGGACTGGTCGACCGTGCGTCGGCCGAGGTGGTGTGCGGTGAGGGACCCGACGCGGTCGCGGCGCTCATCCGGTGGGGCACCCGGTTCGACCGGCAGGACGGGCGACTCGCGCTCGGCCTGGAGGCGGCACACTCGGCGCCGCGGATCCTGCACGCCGACGGCGACGCGACCGGGGCCGAGATCGTCCGTGCGCTGTCCGCAAAGGTGCAGACGGGCGCGCTCGCCGTGCACGACCACGCCATGGTCACCGACCTCAGCCTCCGCGACGGCGCGGTCGTGGGCCTCACCTGGGTCGGCGCCCCGAGCGGGCGCCCCCGGACGCTCGAGGCGGATGCCGTGGTCCTCGCGACCGGGGGAGCCGGACAGCTCTACGCGCACACCACCAACCCCGTCGGCTCCACCGGTGACGGCCTGGCCCTCGCCCTGCGTGCGGGAGCGGTGGCGACGGACGTGGAGATGTACCAGTTCCACCCGACCCGCCTGGCCGTGCCCGGCGGGGGACTGATCTCGGAGGCCGTCCGGGGGGAGGGAGCCGTGCTCCGCGATCAGGCGGGGCGGCGGTTCATGCGTGACGTCCACCGCGACGCCGAGCTGGCACCGCGCGACGTCGTGGCCCGTGAGATCGCTCGGGTCATGCACGAGCAGGGCGGTGAGCCGGTCCTGCTCGATGCCACCGCCCTCGGTGCGGAGTTCCTCGCCCGACGCTTCCCGGGCCTCGACGCGCGCTGCCGCGCCCATGGGCTGCGCTGGGACGAGGGACCGATCCCCGTCACGCCCGCCGCGCACTACTTCATGGGCGGCATCCGGACCGACCTCGACGGGCGCACGAGCGTCCCCGGGTTGTACGCCGTCGGCGAGGCCGCGTGCACGGGCCTGCACGGCGCGAACCGTCTCGCCTCCAACTCGCTCCTCGAGGGCGCGGTGACCGCACGGCGTTGCGTGTCCGCGCTCCAGGAGCCCGGAGCGGCCGCGTGGGACGGTGAGCCCACCCCGTACGCCGCCGAGCCCGTCGGAGTGACGACCGGTGGGCACACCGCAGGCGCCCTGGACCGGGACGAGCTGCAGACGACGATGTGGGCCGCCGCGGGACTCGTCCGCGACGGCGACACCCTCCAGGCGGCGGCCGACGCCATCGCCGGGTGGTCCCCGACCGTCGACGGGACCACGGCGGCGTACGAGGACGCCAACCTGCTGGAGGTTGCGCGGGTGGTGGTGACGGCGGCGCTGGCCCGGGAGGAGTCGCGCGGCGCCCACTTCCGGTCCGACCGTCCCGACCGTGACCCCGCCTTCGACCGCCACCTGTCGTGGGTGCGGAAGGGAACACTCGCATGCTGACCGACACGCTCATCAGGTCCGGGGTGCAGGCAGCACTCCAGGAGGACTCGCCGTGGGGAGACCTCACGGGGGAGGTGCTGGTCCCGGCGGAGGCGGTCGCCACCGCGCGCATGGTGGCCCGGGAGGCCGGAGTGCTCTCCGGCGGGCGGGTCGTCGACGTGGCCTTCACGACCGTCGACCCCGCCATCTCGGTCCGGCTCGAGCGGGCAGACGGTGACGCGCTCGAGCCGGGGACGGTCGTCGCGACCGTGGTAGGTCCCGCCCGGGGCGTCCTTCGCGCCGAGCGCGTCGCGCTGAACTTCGTCCAGCGGATGTCCGGCATCGCCACACAGACGCGCGCGTACGTCGAGGCCGTCGCCGGGACGGGTGTGCGCATCGTCGACACCCGCAAGACGACGCCGGGGCTTCGGGCGTTCGAGCGGTACGCCGTGCGGTGCGGCGGCGGGCACAACCACCGGTTCTCGCTGTCGGACGCCGTGATGGCCAAGGACAACCACCTCGCTGTCCTCGGCGACGACCCGGAGCGCATCACCTCGGCGCTGCGAGCCGCGCGAGAGGCGCTCCCGCACACGGTGCACCTCGAGGTCGAGGTCGACCGCCTGGACCAGCTCGATGCCGTCCTTGCGGCCGGTGTCGACACCGTGATGCTCGACAACTTCACGCTCGAGGACCTCCGTACCGGTGTCGAGAAGGTCGCCGGGCGGGCGCTGGTGGAGGCCAGCGGCGGCATCACGCTCCCTCGGGTCGGTGAGATCGCGCTGACCGGGGTCGACCTGATCTCGGTGGGGGCCCTCACGCACAGCGTCGCCGCGCTCGACCTGGGGCTCGACGTCGAGGTGGCGGTCTAGGGTGCGCTACCTCGACACGGCCGCGACCACGCCGGTTCGCCGCGAGGTGCTGGAGGCGATGTGGCCCTTCCTCACCGGCGAGTTCGGCAACCCGTCGAGCCGCCACGGTCTCGGAGACGTCGCGTCCCGGGCGCTGGAGCGCGCACGCGCGGACGTCGCCGCCGCGCTTGGTGCCCGGCCGGCGGAGATCGTGCTCACCTCCGGTGGGACGGAGGCCGACAACCTCGCGGTGAAGGGACTGGCACTGGCGAACCCGCGTGGGCGCCACCTCGTGACCACCCGGATCGAGCACCCTGCCGTGCTGGAGGCGTGCGACCACCTGGTCAGACTGCACGGGTTCCGGAGAGACCTGCTCGACGTCGACGGTGACGGCGTCGTCGACCTGACGCAGGCGGAACGACTGATCGGCGCCGAGACCACGTTGGTGTCGGTCATGCTCGCGAACAACGAGGTCGGGACGGTCCAGCCGGTCGCCGAGGTCGCCGCCCTGGCACGCGCACGGGGGGCGCTCGTGCACACCGATGCCGTCCAGGCCGTCGGGTCCGTCGTCGTGGATCCCACGCAGCTCGGCGTCGACGCCCTCTCGCTCAGCGGCCACAAGGTGGGTGCGCCGAAGGGGAGCGGGGCCCTGTGGGTCCGCCGAGGCGTGCCCTTGGAGCCGCTGATCCACGGGGGCGGCCAGGAGCGTGGACTTCGGTCGGGCACCGAGAACGTCGCCGCCGCCGTCGGTCTCGCTGCGGCGATCACGTCGGCGGTGGGGTCCACGCCCGGGGGACCGCGTCCGCGAGGTCCGGTCGAGGCCCTGGCCGCGGCCCGCGACGCGTTCGTGCACGACGTGCTCTCCGCTGCCCCGGGCGCCTTCCTCACCGGCCATCCGCGCCGTCGGCTTCCCGGTCACGCGTCGTTCTGCTTCCCGGGCACGTCGGGGGAGGCGGTGCTCCTGGGGCTGGAGCAGGATCACGGCATCGCGTGCTCCAGCGGCTCGGCGTGCGCCGCGGGCTCCGACGAGCCCTCGGAGGTCCTCTTGGCGCTCGGGATCGATCCCGAGGTGGCGCGTACGGCGGTGCGGTTCACGGCCGCGTCGCCGGCGGACTTCGAGGGTGCCGCCGGGGCCGTCGTCACCGCGGTGCGAGCCGTCCGGTCGCTCGCCGGCTGACCGTCGCCGGCGCGCCCGCGGGTGCGGTGGACCCTTGCATCCGCGCAGAGCTTTGTTATGGTCCTGGGACAAGACCGGTCAAAATATGACAAGGGTCACATAGCCTCTCTTCGATCACTGCGACGGCAGGGCAGGTGACCTGGACGAGCGTCCAAACCTCGTCCGTGGTGACGTCTGGTGTTTTGAGCGGGTCCATCGACGTGTCTATGGTGGCCCGCGGCCTGACAACAGGCCCCACAACCCCCCATAACGGGCATGACCGGGACGCGACCGGGTCCTGCCGGACAACTGAACATCGTGTGTGGGAAACGCCCAATCCTGCCCGCCTGCACACGCCCCCATCATCGACCGTCACCGACGGGCAGGAGCGGAGGAACCAACTCTGCACGAAGTCCTTCGGGTCATGCGTGCTCGGGGTGAAGCCCTAAGACAGGGCGGGGCCATCCTTCGGCCCTAATCCGACAGCTCACTTCGCAGGCGTGGAAGGGACCACGCTCATCATGCTCGCGACCCCCCGGACGCAGCGCCTCATGGCTCTGCCGATCGCTCTCTCCGCTGCCTTCGCGATGGTCGTCACGACCGCCAACGAGGCCAGCGCAGCCCCCGCCTCCACGTCCACGAGCACGGCCGCCGCGAAGACCGCGACCGCCCAGAAGCTCGCCGCCGCGAAGGCCACCAAGAAGGCCAAGCGCGTCGTCGCCAAGAAGCGTCGCGCCGGTCGCATCGTCAAGGCCTCCCGCGTCGCCGCGCGCCAGAAGGGTGACCCGTACCGCTACGGCGCGTCCGGCCCCCGCGCGTTCGACTGCTCCGGCCTCACCTCCTACTCGTTCCGCAAGGCAGGCATGAAGCTGCCGCGGACCGCGAACTCGCAGTACCGGCACGTCCGCAAGATCAAGAAGCGCAACATCCGCAAGGGCGACCTCGTCTTCTTCGGTGGGTCCCGCAAGTACCACGTGGGCATCTACTGGGGGAAGGGTCGCATCCTCCACGCGCCGTACTCCGGCAGCCGCGTGAAGGTCGAGCGGATCTGGACCCGCGGCTGGTCCGCAGGCACCATGCGTCTGCGCTGACAGCGACACCACCACGAAGAGCAGGGCCGGTGCCTCCTGAGGTACCGGCCCTGCTCCACCATGGGAGCATGCACGTGAGCCAGAAGCCCCGTACCGCGTTGCGCGCCACCCTCGTCGCGACCGCACTCGTCCTCGCGGCGGCGTGCTCGGGTGGTGACGAGCCGAAGACCCCGGAGAAGCCGACGCCGACCAGCGCCGACGCCGCGCGCAAGGCGGCGACCCTGAACCGCGCCAACCCGTTCACCGGCGAGGCGGCGGCCAAGGGTCTGCCCGATCACCCCGCCTTCCTGGTGAAGGTCGAGAACACCGCCGCCGGAGCCCCGCAGTACGGGTTGTCGCAGGCTGATCTCGTCGTCGAGGAGCTGGTCGAGGGTGGTCTGACGAGGCTGGCGGCGTTCTTCTACTCGCAGACGCCGACCAAGGTCGGGCACGTCCGCTCGACCCGGACCACCGACATCGCCCTCGTCAAGCCGACCGGTGGGCAGCTGATCGCCTCGGGCGGCGCGAAGGTGACCATCCGCAAGATCAAGGCCGCTGGTGTGAAGCTCTACAGCGAGGACACCGGCAACCTCACGCTCGCCATCGACCGGGGCAAGAAGGCCCCGTACGACCGGCTGCTGAACCTTGCCGCCTACGCCGACCAGCACCGGTCCGCGAAGGCCGCCGTGCCGCCGCCGTACCTGCCGTTCGGCGCGAGCCCGACGCCCGGCTCGACGAAGGCGACGTCGTTCGACGTCCGCTTCTCCCGCAGCTCCGCGACGCGGTGGCAGCTCGGTTCCGGCGGCGCGTACCGCCGGGTCAACGGCCACGCCCAGAAGGGCAAGGACTTCAAGCCGGACACCGTCCTCGTGCTCTTCACCCGACAGGTCGACGCGGGCTACCGCGACCCGGCCGGGTATCCCGTCCCCGAGACGGTGCTCAAGGGGGGCGGCCGGGCTGTCGTCCTCAACGGCGGCACGATGCTGAACGCCCGCTGGAGCAAGAAGAGCGCTGCGGCGCCGATCCAGCTGACTGCCGGGGGCAAGCCGGTCACGCTCGAGCGGGGCAAGGTCTTCGTCGAGCTCGTGCCGGCTGGCGCCGGTGGCGTGACGGTCCGGTCCCGCTGACGCGAGGAAGGTCACAGCAGGCGGCCTCGGTTCGGCGCGCGCGCTCCCCTACGATCGGCACCAGGGTTTCGGCCCCACCCGGCGGGTCCCTCCCTCCAGCGTCGGGTGGGGCCGTTCTCCGCCTCCGGGGGAGCCGTCTGTGGAGACGCCGGCGTCAGGCCTCGGGAGCGGGTCGCTGGTCGCCGAGCGCCGCGAGCTCCTCGCCCAGGGCGTCGTCGATCGCGTGCGCCAGCTCGTCGCGGAACACCGCGACGACCGCCTGCGCGGCGACCGGCAGCAGGTTGGCGATGGAGGTCACGACCTCCTGCCACTGGTCGTCGGGCATGCCGGCGCCGACGAACGGCTGCCAGATGTCGCGACGCACGCGGCCCACGAGGTCGTCGGCGACCGTGCGCAACGGCCCCGACAGCGCCGGGAGCAGCTCGAGCACCGTCTCCGGGGCCAGGCCGAGCGAGATGGCGGCGGCTCCGGCCCGCACCACCTCGGGACGGTTCACCTCGAGAGTGTCGTCGTCGACGATGGTGGCCAGGCCGCGGTCCACGAGCTTCTGGGCGAGGTCGGTGTCGCGGTCGATGCCTGCCATCGCCGAGAGCCGGTCGCGTGACATGAGCTCGCTCTCGGGCTCGCGGGCCAGCGGCGAGTCGAGCACCGTGATCAGGTCGAGTGCGTAGTCGGCCGTCGTGGAGGTCTTGTCCTGCAGCGCCTTCTCGACGGCCTGCAGCGTGTAACCGCGGTCGAGGAGGCTGCGGACGAGCTGGAGCTGCTTGACGTGGGAGCGCGTGTAGTAGCCGGTGCGTCCCTCCAGCCGCGGCGGTGCGAGCAGTCCACGACTGGCGTACGCGCGGACGTTGCGCACGGTCATCCCGACGCGTGCCGCGAGCTCGTCGACGGTGAGCTCGTCCTCGTTGGCGGTGTCGGCCATCTCGTCCTTCGTGTCGGGTTCGCGGTCCGGTCATCCTACGGCCTGGGTACCCGCGCGAGAGGGCGCCACGGCGTACGCTGAAAGCCGATGAGGCGCCGAGCGAGGAGGGGCGATGACCGACCAGGAACCCGCCGGCATCTCGCCGCGTCACCGGTCGTGCCGAGGCCGTCTTCTCGTGGCCACTCCGCTGCTCGTGGGCGGGCCGTTCTTCCGCGCGGTCGTCGCGGTGCTCGACCACGACGCCGGGGGAGCGCTCGGCGTGATCCTCAACCAGCCGCTGGACGCCACGGTCGCCGAGGTCCTGCCGGAGTGGTCGACACTCGTGTCCAGCCCGACCGCCCTCTTCTCCGGTGGTCCCGTCTCGCCCGACTCGGCCCTCGCGCTCGGCGTCCTGCGGTCGGGTGACCGGCCGCCGACCGGCTGGCGCGAGATGTACGACCGCGTAGGACTGATCGACCTCGACCTGCCGGCCCACGGCGTCGAGCCGGGGCTGCGTGGGATGCGGGTCTTCGCCGGGTACGCGGGGTGGAGCCCGGGGCAGGTGGAGGAGGAGATCGCCGAGGGTTCGTGGGTGGTGGTGGACGCGTTCGACGAGGACCTTCTCTCGTCCAATCCCGAGGCGTTGTGGCGTCAGGTGCTCCGCCGTCAACGCAGCGATCTCGCAATGCTCTCGACCTATCCGGACGATCCCCAGCTCAACTGACCGGCTAGGGGGACGGTTCTTTCTGGCATAGACTGAAGGGGTGTCGACCACCTTCAGTCCCGGATCCCAGACGTCGTCGGACGTGCGCACGCAGCCGCGCCTCGACGACGGCGATCACGAGCGCTACTCGCACTACGTGCCCAAGGGCAAGCTCACCGAGGCGATGATCGAGGGCACGCCCGTCGTCGCCCTGTGCGGCAAGGTGTGGGTGCCGAGCCGTGACCCGCAGCGCTTCCCCGTGTGCCCGGAGTGCAAGGAGATCTGGGAGTCCCTGAAGGCAGGCGGCTCCGGTGACGATGAGTGATCGGCCGCGGCGGCGGCCGCGCTCGTATGCCCTGGGGGCGGTGCTCATCGGCACCGCCCTCGTCGCGAGCATCGCGGCGCTGACGGGTGCCTCGGCGGTCCTGCCGGCCTCCGCAGCGCCCGCCTCGGCACGGCCTGCGGCTGCCGCGACCGACTGCACTCCCGACGAGACGCTCGGCGCACGGACGCTCAACGGTCTCGACGGTGTCGTGCGGGCGCCCGAGCCCTCGCACGCGACGGTCGAGGCGTACGAGCGCGACCTCGCCCGTCGCGTCGGCGCGGTGGGCGCCGCGAGCGACCGGCGCAGCGCGCAGGGCGATGGCCCCCGGCGGATCAAGATCCGTGTGTACGCCCACGTCATCAAGCCGTCCTCCACGAGCAAGACCGTCAGCCGCGCCAAGGTGCGGCGCCAGATCAAGGTGATGAACCGCGCCTTCGCGGGCAAGCAGTGGCGCGACGCGCGCAGCACCCGCTTCCGGTTCGTGCTCAAGAAGACCGACTACACGGTCAACCGCGCGTGGTACACCGCCGGGCTCGGCTCGCGTGAGTCCCGGGCGATGCGCAAGGCGCTGCACCGCGGCAAGAAGCGCGATCTCAACCTCTACATCGCGGCGCCGACCGAGCGGGGCGACCTGCAGGTCCTCGGCTACGCGACGTTCCCGCAGCGCCCCAAGAGCAAGCTCGCGACCGACGGTGTCGTGATCCACCGTGACTCGATGCCGGGCGGACGCTTCCGCGGCTACAACAAGGGCGACACCGCCGTGCACGAGACCGGGCACTGGCTCGGGCTCTACCACACCTTCCAGGGCGGCTGCGGCAAAAAGAACGACCGCGTGCACGACACCCCTCGCGAGCGGATCCCGAGCTTCGAGTGCCCACGGGGACGCGACACCTGTCCGTCTCCGGGGGAGGATCCGATCCACAACTTCATGGACTACTCCTACGACCGGTGCATGCACCACTTCACGCCCGGTCAGATCGAACGCATGCGCAAGCTCTGGCGGGTGTATCGCCGCTGATGTCCGGGGCCGCGCATCTCTCACCGGCCTATCCCGACCGCGCAGCCTGGGGCACCGCTCCCAAGCTGCGCGCGTGGCAGGCCGACGCTCTCTCCCGCTACGCCGAACGCAACCCGCGTGACTTCCTGGCGGTCGCGACCCCGGGAGCCGGCAAGACGACCTTCGCGCTGACGGTCGCCGCCCAGCTCCTCGAGCGCCGCATCGTCGAACGCATCGTGGTCGTCGCGCCGACCGACCACCTCAAGACGCAGTGGGCGGAGGCCGGTGCACGCGCGGGCATCCCGCTCGACCCGTCGTTCAGCGGACGCGGTGGCGCGATGGCCTCCGACTTCAAGGGCTTCGCCCTCACCTATGCCGGGGTGGCCACCAACCCCACCGCGTACCGGCTGCGCACCGAGCGCTTCCGCACGTTGGTGATCCTCGACGAGGTGCACCACGCCGGCGATGCCCTCTCGTGGGGTGATGCGGTCCGAGAGGCGTTCGAGCCCGCGACCCGCCGGTTGGCGCTGACCGGCACCCCCTTCCGGTCCGACACCAACCCCATCCCGTTCGTCACCTACGCTCCCGGCGACGACGGCATCGGCCGGAGCGTGGCCGACTACTCGTACGGCTATGCGGAGGCGCTCGCCGACGGCGTGGTCCGCCCTGTCCTGTTCATGGCGTACTCCGGTGACCTTCGGTGGCGTACCCGCGCCGGCGACGAGGTCGCGGCGCGGATGGGCGAGCCGATGACGAAGGACCTCACCGCGCAGGCGCTCCGTACGGCGCTCGACCCGGCCGGCTCATGGATCCCGTCGGTGCTCGGCGCGGCAGACACCCGGCTGTCCGAGGTCCGGCGCCACGTGCCCGACGCAGGCGGGCTCGTGATCGCGAGCGACCAGAACACCGCACGGGCCTACGCCAAGATCCTCCGCGAGGTGACCGGTGACGGACCCGCTCTCGTGCTCTCGGACGAGAAGGAGGCCAGCGCGCGGATCAGCGCGTTCGCCGAGTCCGACGAGCGGTGGATGGTCGCGGTCCGGATGGTCAGCGAAGGCGTCGACGTGCCACGGCTGTCGGTCGGCGTCTATGCGACCAGGACGTCCACCCCGCTGTTCTTCGCCCAGGCGGTCGGTCGCTTCGTCCGTGCCCGCAAGCGGGGCGAGACGGCGACCGTGTTCGTCCCGAGCGTCCCCCGTGTCCTCGGGCTCGCCTCCGACCTCGAGGTGCAGCGCGACCACGTGCTCGGTCGCGCCGGCGGTGACGACGACGATCCGTTGGCTCTCGACGACGAGCTGATCGCGGCCGCCCAGGCGACCCAGTCCACCGCCGATCTCGAGCCGTTCGAGTTCAAGGCTCTCGGCAGCGAGGCCTCGTTCGACCGCGTGCTCTACGACGGTGGCGAGTTCGGACACGAAGGCGAGGTCGCGACCGGGTCGGAGGAGGAGATGGACTTCCTCGGGATCCCCGGCCTGCTCGAGCCCGACCAGGTGCGAGAGCTGCTCCGCCACGCGCGGACCCGGCGCACCCAACGGGGTGTCGCAGCCGCAGCCGAGCGGGGGGAGCCCGCCGACTCCCAGGCGGGGGCGACCGGCGCTCCTGGGCCGGCGACGCGGCCCGACGAGCCGAGCACGCACCAGATGCGTGCGCTGCTGCGGCGCGAGCTCAACGGACTCGTCGGCGCGTGGCACCACCGCACGGGTCAGCCCCACGGTGTCGTGCACAACCGGCTGCGCGAGGAGTGCGGGGGACCTACGGCAGCGAGCGCGTCGGTCGACGACCTGCGGGCGCGCATCGACAAGATCCGCGAATGGGCCGGTCGACCGACCTCTTGACGTCGTAGTGTCACAGCATGCGTCTCGCCGTCGCGATCGCCTCTGCCACCCTGCTCGCCGGGCTGCTGCCCGGTGCACCAGGTGCGGCCGCCGCGGCTGAGGCGGGCGAGGCCGGCACCAACACCGCTGTGCGTGCGGGCATGGTGGCCGCACCGGGCGTCGGTCGGCCGGGAGCCGGCGACGCATACTTTCCGGGCCACGGCAACGGCGGCTACGACGTACGGCACTACCAGGTCACCGCCGCGTACCAGCCTGCCGAGAAGCGTCTCGTCGGACGCACCCGCCTGCGGGCGGTGGCGAGCCAGCGGCTCCGGCGCTTCAACCTCGATCTCGTCCTCGCCGCCTCGTCGGTACGGGTCGGCGGGCGCCCCGCGCGGTTCAGCCAGCGCGGCAGGGAGCTGGTCGTCACCCCGCGCCGGGCGATCCGCAAGGGCGATCGCTTCGTGGTGTCCGTCGCGTACGCCGGCCGGCCCGCGAGCATCAGCCACCGCGGTGCCCGGCCTTTCGTCACGACGCGGGCGGGCGCGATCGTCGTCGGCCAGCCCGAGGCCGCCCCGTGGTGGTTCGCGAGCAACGACCACCCCAGCGACAAGGCGACGTACGACATCCGCCTCCGGGTCCCGCGCGGCCGGGAGGCGATCAGCGTCGGCAGGCTCGCGGGACGCAAGCGCGTCGGTGACCTCGTGCAGTGGCGGTGGGTGATGCGGCGGCCGATGGCGACCTACCTCGCGTTCGCGGCCTGGGGTGACTTCCGTGTCGTCCGCGGTCGGGCCGGTGGTGTCCGCTATCTCTACGCCTACGACCGTGCGCTCAGCGCCGGCGTGCGCCGGCGGGCGGTGCGCTCGCTGCGCCGTACGCCCGAGGTGACGCGGTTCCTCGCGCGCCACCTCGGCCCCTATCCGTACGGCGACCACGGTGGCGTAGTCACGAAGGCCGACCTCGGCTTCGCGCTGGAGACGCAGACCCGCCCCGTCTACGACGCCGCCTTCTTCCGCCGTGGGGCGGGCCTGCAGCCCGGCCAGAACACCTCGGTCGTCGCGCACGAGGTCGCTCACCAGTGGTTCGGCGACTCGGTCTCGCTGCGCCGGTGGCGTGACATCTGGCTCAACGAAGGGCTCGCGACCTACCTCGAGTGGATGTGGGACGAGTCGCAGGGACTCGGGTCGGTCCGGAGCGAGTTCGACTACTGGTACGACCATGGCGGCCGAGCGTTCTGGCGGCTGCCCGTCGGCAACCCGGGACGGGACCGGATGTTCGACAACCGGGTCTACGTGCGAGGCGCGATGACGATCCACGCGCTGCGGCGCGAGATCGGCGACGCGGCGTTCTTCGCGCTGCTGCGGCGGTGGGTCGGCGAGCGCCGTGACGGCCACGGGACCACCACGCAGTTCGAGCGGCTCGCCGAGGACGTCAGCGGGCGTCAGCTCGACGGATTCTTCGACGCCTGGTTGTTCCGGCGGTCGCGGCCGTTGCTCTGAGCGTGAGCCGGGGCGGCGGGCTCGTCCAAGGGCACGCGCAACGTGTGCAGCGTCGTCGCGAGCCCGTCGTACTGGCACACGAGCATGACGATCTCGACCAGGCTGCGGGGTGGGAAGCGCGCTGCCAAGGACTCCCACGTGCTGTCGTCGACGTCACGCGTGAGGACCAGCGCGTCGGCGGTGTCGAGGAGCGCCTGGTCGGCAGCCGACCAGGGCCACGTCGTGGCCGGATCGGTGACCGCCTCGATCTCGTCCGTGCTCAGACCGGCCCGCGCACCGAGACGACGGTGGTGGTCGAGCTCGTAGGCAGATCGGCGCAGCGCGGCGACCCGGAGGATTACGAGCTCGGCCTGCCGGCGGGGGAGCGTCCCGAACGGCATCAGGCGCCCCGAGTAGTGGAGCCAGCCTCGGAACAGCCCACGCGTCCGGCCGAGGACGGAGAAGACGTGCACGTCACGGACCCCGACCACGCGGGAGGCGACACGGGCGAGCGCGGCGTTGACGAGGCCGAGGTCGCGCCGGTCACCCGGGGGGACGCGGGGGAGCTCGGTCACGCGGCATCCCGAGGACCGTCTGGCGCCGCTTCGGCGGTCGGCTGCGGTGTCGTCAGGCCCGCGCCCTCCCGGCGTGCGATCTCGAGCGCGTGGCGTACGCGCGAGCGACGCAGGGTGCGTTCGACGGCGCGCTGGACGGCGGCGCGAGCAGGGAGCGCGGCCCTGACGAAGCGCGGTGAGGTGACGACGCGGGCCCGGCGGGCGATGCCGCGCTCGAGCGCGGTGATCGCGTCCTCGAGCGGAGCGACGCGCCCGATCGGGGTGCCTCGCATCAGTATCGTGGCCGCCTCCGTGCCAAAACCTCGGCTCGTCATCTCGGTGTCGAGCTCGCCGAAGAAGGCGACGCCGACGCGGGCGCCGCTCGGCGCCAGCTCGAGGCGGAGCGCGTCGCCGAGCGCCTCGACGCCGGCCTTCGACGCGGAGTACGCGCCGAGCATCGGGAGGTGCACGGCAGCCGCGAGCGACGAGACCAGGAGGGCGTAGCCCTCGGGGTGGCTCACGTGAGGCCCGGCGAGACGCACCGTGTCGTACACGCCGGTGAGGTTGACCGCGAGCGTGCGGTCCCACACGTACGGGTCGCCACCGACGATCGGCAGCTGCGCCGCAACCCCGGCGTTGGCGACGACGACATCGAGGCCGCCGAGCGCCGACGCGGCCGCTTCGATGGACCTCTCGAGCCCCGACCGGTCGGTGACGTCGCAGGCGAACCACGGCGCGTCACCCGCACGGGCGGCCGTCGCCGCGAGGCCGTCGGGCTCGAGGCCGAGGAGGGCGAGACGGGCGCCGCTCTCGGCCAGACGGACCGCGAGCGCCGCGCCGATCCCACGGGCGGCGCCGGTCACGAGGACGCGTCGTCCGGCGAGTCCGGCTGCGGTGCTCACGCGCACACTATGGCGCGGGCGGCGCCGCGGTGTCGAGGCCCAGCGCGGCGTCGAGCAGGGGGGCGACCCGGGGCGCGAGCTCGGTCTGCAGCGCGATGACCGTGGCGACCCGCACGATCGACGGCTCCGAGACGACGGCGTCGAGGACCCGCTGGAGGTCGGTGTTGGAGCGGGCGACGACGCGGCACCAGAGGTCGCCGGCACCGGTGATGGTGCATGCCTCGAGGACCTCGGGGATGGAGGCCAGGTGGTCGGCGACGGGGGCCCGACCCTCGCCCTGGACGACCTCGAGCGTGAGGAAGGCGGTGACGGGATAGCCGAGCGCCGCCGGAGAGACCGTCGGTGACCAGGACGCGATCACGCCGCGCTCGGCGAGGCGATCGAGCCGCGTCTGGACCGTGGCACGGGCGACCCCGAGTCGCCGCGAGGCCTCGAGGACCCCGATCTTGGGCTCGGCGAGGAACAGGCGGGCGATCTGGGCATCGAGGTCGTCGATCGCAGGCATCCGGTCAGCATAGGGTGAGGCATGGACACCGACGTCTTCGTCGCCGAGCTCGTCGCCGCTCTCGGGCCGGACGTGGTGGTCACCGATCCTGACCGCCTCGTCTCCTACCGGACCGACCGCGCGATGTTCTGCGAGGCGGGCACCCCGTGCGCGGTCGTGCTCGCCCGGGCGACAGGCGACGTCGCGACGGCGATGCGGCTCGCCTCCGCGCACGGGGTCCCGGTCGTGGCGCAGGGCGCCAGGAGCGGCCTCTCCGGTGCCGCCAACGCGATCGAGGGCGGGTTGGTGATCACGCTCGAACGGATGGACCAGGTCCTCGAGGTCGACACCGACGAGCGACTCGTCGTGACCCAGCCCGGCGTGCTCAACGCCGTCCTGTCGCGCACGGTGGCCGAGCATGGGCTGTTCTACCCACCGGACCCCAGCTCGTGGGAGTTCTGCACGATCGGCGGCAACCTCGCCACGAACTCCGGCGGCCTCTGCTGCGTGAAGTACGGCGTCACGACCGACTACGTCCTCGCGCTCGAGGTCGTCCTCGCGAGCGGAGAGGTGCTGCGGACGGGGCGGCGTACGGTCAAGGGCGTCGCCGGATACGACCTGGTGCGCCTGTTCGTCGGCTCGGAGGGGACGCTCGGCATCATCACCGAGGCGACGCTGCGGCTGCGGCCCGCCGCCCACCGCCCTCGGACGCTCGCGGCCACCTTCGGCACCGTGCACGCGGCCGCGGAGGGCATCGGCGCGATCGCCCGCTCGAGCGTGGTCCCCAACCTGCTCGAGCTGATGGACGCCACGAGCCTCCGGGCGGTCAACGACGCCTACCGTCTCGGATTCGACGCCGAGGTGGGGGCGCTCGTCCTCGCGCAGTCCGACGCGCCGGGTGCCGCCGGAGAGGAGGAGATCGCCGCCCTGGCGGCCCACCTGCGGGACGCGGGAGCGTACGACGTGGTGCTCGCCGCCGACGACGCGGAGGCCGCGCTCCTGCTCACCGCTCGGCGCGAGGTGCTGACGGCCTTCGAGTCGATGGGGACGACGATGGTCGACGACGTCTGCGTCCCGCGGTCGAGGATCGCCGACCTCGTCGACGGGGTCGCCGCGATCGCTGCGAAGCGCGAAGTGGTGATCGGGGTCGTCGGGCACGCCGGTGACGGCAACTTCCACCCGTGCGTGATCTTCGACGGTGCCGACCTCGACGAGGCGGAACGGGCGCACGCGGCCTTCGACGACGTGATGCACCTGGGCCTCGACCTCGGCGGAACCATCACCGGGGAGCACGGGGTCGGCGTCTTGAAGCGGACACTGCTCGAGCGTGAGCTCGGGCCCGTCGGACTCGGGGTCCAACGCGCCGTGAAGCACGCGCTCGACCCTCACGGTCTGCTGAACCCCGGGAAGGTCATCTAGTCTGGCGGCCATGGCCGCCCCCTTGCCGATCCGCACCAGACTGTTCACGTTCGTCGAGCGCTTCCTCAACCGACCGATCGACGAGGTGCCGCGAGAGGAGCTCCCTGCTCGCCGTACGCAACGGGCCAAGCTGCTGGGCTCGCCGCTGGGACGCGCCGTGTCGGGCAGACCGCACCCCGACGCCCAGGTCACCGACCGCCTCGTCGAGCTCCAGCCGGTGACGGTCGGCGAGCTCCCGCAGGAGACTCAGCCAGTGACGCTGCGGCTGCGGATCTACCAGCCGCCGACACCGGGGCCCGAGCCGTCGCCGGTGGTGGTGCTCTTCCACGGCGGAGGCTGGGTCCTCGGTGATCCCGAGCAGGACGAGTGGTGGGCCAGCCATCTCGCGGTCGACACGCCGTGCGTCGTGGTCTCCGTGGCCTACCGGCTGGCTCCCGAGCATCCCTACCCTGCCGCCGTCCTCGACACCTGGGCCGCGCTGGACTGGGTCGTGACGCACGCCGACGAGCTCGCGGCCGACCCGGCGCGCATCGTCGTCGCCGGCGACAGCGCCGGCGGCAACCTGGCCGCCGTGGTCGCCGACCTGGCGGGTCAGGCGGGTGCACCGGCGCTCGCCGGTCAGGTCCTCGTCTATCCCGCGGTCGAGATGGAGGAGGTCTTCCCGTCCGAGCGCGAGCACGCGAACGCCCCCGTGCTCACCTCACGCCAGATGCGCGCCTTCTCGCGCCTCTACCTCGACGGCGCCGACCCGTCCGCGCCCACGGCGGCGCCCTTGCACGGGACGCTGTCGGGGGCGGCCGTGCCGGCGTTGATCCAGGTGGCGGGGCACGATCCGCTGCGTGACAACGGTGTCTTCTACGCCGAGGCGCTGCGCGGCAACGGCGGCGACGTCACGCTGACGGAGTACGCCGATGCCGTCCACGGCTACATCAGCCTGCCGGGGATCTCGCCGTCGGCACCGCGTGCGCTGGCCGAGATCGTCACCTTCGTCCGCCGGGTGACCTCCCGCGGGTGAGGTCGTACGTCCGATCGAGGCAGGTGGTGGGGGACATGACCGTCGAGGATCTGCCGCTGATCGACGAGCACGCGCTGACGATCGCGCGGCCGCGTCAGCAGGTGTGGACCGCGCTCGAGGCCTTCGTGCACAGGTCACTGCTCTCGGCGGCCGACGGGGCGATGGCTCGCCTCCTCGGCACCGACCCGCCCGGCGGCTTCGCCGTGGACGACGTCGTCACGGGGGAGCGGCTGGACCTCGCCGGGAGGCACCGGTTCTCCGTCTACCGCCTGGTCTTCAGGCTGGCCGACGCATCTCTGGCCGACGCACCTCTGGCCGAGGTGCCCGCGGCTGACGCTCCGGCGACGCGACTCTCCGCGCGCAGCTATGCGGTCTTCCCCGGTGTGCGTGGTGCTGTCTACGAGACGATGGTCATCAGGACGCGCTTCCACGTCCTCGCGACGCGGCGGATGCTCCGGCAGGTCCGGCGGATCAGTCTGTCGGACCCAGCAGGCTGAGTGCGCGGAGGTCGGCGAGCGAGGCGTCGACGTCCTCGGAGCCGACGCCGGTGAACCACCGCCGAGCCGACTCCAGCGAGGACTCGCCGATGACCCCGAGCTCGGTGACGACACGGTCCGAGGCGGTCAGGGCCAGGCGCTCGGCGACCGCGCCGACGTCACCCCCGTCGAGGCTCGCGCGGGTGGCGAGGAGCACGTTGAGGAACCCGTGGCGCACGCGACCCGTGTCGGGCTCGCGCCAGGCCACCGCGTGCGCCAGGTCGCCTCGGCACGAGAACGCGACCTCGCGGTCGAGCGCGTCGCCGACGGCACCCGCCAGGGTCTCGGCCGACGGCACCTCCTCCGGGTCGGCCCCGCCGGTCCGCAGCACGAGCCGCAGGTCCTGGGACGCCAACGTGTCGAGGGCGTGCTGCCAGCGCAGCGAGCCCTCGGTGCGGGCGTGCAGCGGGAGCCCGACCTGCACATCGACGTCCTCCAGCAGCCCTTCCGCCTCGAGCTGGCCGACCATCGCCACCACCCGGTGGGCGCCGCGGGCCAGGTCGTCGAGGTCGCGGACGGCCGCGGTGAGGCCGACCAGACGGAGGCGCTCCTGCCGCGTCGCCCACCGCACCGCCGGCTCGATGGCCCCCGCACCTCCGGTGACAGCGACGACGACATCGATCTCGTCGGCGCCGAGGGCGGCCACCGTGCCCTGGACCAGGGGAAGCTCCGTGTCGGGCACGACGAGCGGGCCGAGCACGTCACCGTGATCCTCGGCGGTCGAGCGGCGCGCGGCGTACGCCTCCACGCGCTCGCGCAGGCCGTGTGCCGCCGGTGCCTCGTACGACGTGTCGGCCACGAGATCTCGGAGGTACGGGGCGCTCATGTCTCCGAATCTAGTGCAGACGCCGACCGTCGGAGCACGGTAGCGTCCGGTGCATGACACGCGTCCTGCCCGCCGCTCCCCGGGGACGGGAGCGCTGGCGCCGCGATGCGTGGCAGCGGGTGATCGCGACCCTCGACCCGGAGACGGACTACGAGATCATCTCGGCGGTCGACACCCGATTCGAGTTCCCGTGGGACATCCAGCAGGCGCTCAGCTTCGCGCTGTTCCGGACGTTCGCGGTGCCGTCGATCGGGGTGCTGCTGCACGAGACGCAGGAGTTCACCGAGCGCACCCAGAAGCGCCACGACGACACGGTGCTCGTCCTCGACGCGATCGTCGAGGACGGCATGGAGTCGTCGCCCGGACGTGCTGCGGTGCGTCGGATGAACCAGATGCACGGTGCCTACGCCATCAGCAACGACGACCTGCGCTACGTCCTCGCGACGTTCGTCGTCACGCCCGTCCGGTGGCTCGCCGACTACGGGTGGCGGCCGCTCGGCCCCGCGGAGGTGGACGCGGCGACGCGGTCGTACCAGCGGATGGGCGAGCTGATGGGGATCAAGGACATCCCCGCCTCGTACGCGGAGTTCGAGACGCTCCTCGACGCCTACGAGCGCACCCACTTCGCCTACGACGACCGTTCGCGCGAGGTCGCCGACGCCACGTTGGCGCTGCTCTGCTCCTACTACCCTCGGCTGCTGCGGCCCGCGGTCGAGGTCTTCTCCCGGTCGGTGATGGACCCGCACGTGCGCGACGCGTTCGGGTACGCGACGCCGCCGCGCGCCGTCGTCGCCCTGTCGCGAGGACTCCTGCGGCTGCGCGGTCGCGCGCTCCGGCTCGCCCCTCCGCGGGTCGCACCGTCCCGGCCCGAGGACCGCGGCGCGATCCGCACCTACCTGCCGGGCGGCTATCGCATCGAGGATCTCGGGACGCATGTCTGACGAGCCGTCGACGTACGAGCTCGCGCGCGAGTGGTGGCGCAAGCAGCGCTGGTACGGCCGCGCCTACCGGCCTCTCAACCGGGCGCGGCTCAGCGTCGAGCTGGCGCGGCGGCGCGCGTACGCCCGCGGCGTGGTGCACGGCGACGTGCTCGAGATGCTGCGCGACGGGCGTCTCCACCTCGGGCCGCAGGTGTTCCTCGAGCCCGGGGTCTGGATCACCGGCGGACCGGACGCGCAGATCGTGATCGGTGAGGGCACGTTCCTCAACCTCGACGTGATGGTCTCCGCGTCGCACCGCGTCGAGATCGGCGCCCACTGCATGCTCGCGAACGGTTGCCTCGTGACCGACTCGGCGCACCGCTACGACGACCCGGACGTGCCCGTCCCGTGGCAGGGGTTCACGTCGAAGGGGCCGACGGTGATCGGCGACAACTGCTGGCTGGGCGCCAACGTCGTCGTCACCAGCGGCGTGACGATCGGGGAGCGGTGCGTCATCGGCGCGAACTCCGTCGTCACGCGTGACGTGCCTGCGTTCTCGGTCGCGGCAGGCTCGCCGGCGCAGGTGGTGCGGTCGGTGGCGTACGGGTGAGGCTCAGGCCACCGTGACCCCTGCGGCGTCGAAGTCGCTCCGGGTCTTGTCGAGGTTCGCCTCCGCGACCGGAGCGGTGAGATCCATGAGGACACGCGTGCCGAAACCGCGTGCCGCAGCATCGAGAGCCGTGGCCCGCACGCAGTAGTCGGTGGCGATGCCGACGATGTCGACCGTGTCCACGTCGCGCTCGCGCAGCCAGTCCTCGAGCCCGTCGCCGGTGGTGGCCTTGCCCTCGAAGCCGGAGTAGGCCGCGTCGAACTGGCCCTTCTCGAACACCGCCGCGAACATGTCCGCCGTCAGCGGCGCATGGAGCTCGTTGCCATCGGTGCCGACGACACAGTGCGGCGGCCACGAGTCCACGTAGTCGGGCTGGTCGCTGAAGTGGGCGCCCGGGTCGATGTGGTGGTCCTTGGTCGCCACCACCAGGTCGTAGCCGCCGTCGGCGACCAGGCGCGCCACGCGCTCGGCCACCGCGGCGCCTCCTGAGACGGCGAGCGAGCCGCCCTCGCAGAAGTCCTTCTGCACGTCGACGACCACCAGTGCCCTGCTCATCGTGCTCCTCCGCTCGTCACGTCCTCGAAGACCGTCGGGATCGCGGCCTCCCCCCGCGAGAGCTGCCGGGCTCGCAACGGTAGCTCAGCGAGCGAGTCCCGTAGCCGGTCGCGGGCGGTCTCCAGGGTCTCGTCGTAGACCCGCTCGCCGTCCTCGACGAGCGGGACGAGGAGCGGGCGGTCGTTGTCGTCACCCTCTGGCGGCTCGCCGATGCCGATCACCTCGGCCGTGGCCGTGCCGTGACGGTCGAGGCGGCGCAGCGCGTACTTGCGGCCGCCGATCGAGACCTTGTCCACGCTCGTCTTCGCGACGGAGATCATCGCGGCGTCGGTCTCCAGACCGTCGGCACGGGCGACGAGCTTGTAGACGAAGCCGCACGTCGGGTGCCCGGATCCGGTCACCAGCGACGTCCCGACGCCGTAGCCGTCCACGGGAGCGGCGGCGAGACCGGCGATCGCGTACTCGTCGAGGTCGCTGGTCACCGTGATCCTGGTGCCGGTCGCACCGAGCTCGTCGAGCTGGCGTCGGACCTGGCCCGCGAGGAGCGGGAGGTCGCCGGAGTCGAGGCGTACGGCGCCGAGTCCCGTGCCCGCGACGTCGATCGCGACGCGCACCGCCTCGGCGACGTCGTAGGTGTCGACGAGCAGCGTCGTCGCGGTGCCGAGCGACTCCACCTGGGCGGTGAACGCGTCACGCTCGGTGTCGTGCAGCAGGGTGAAGGAGTGGGCGGACGTGCCGGCGGTCGGGATCGCGTACCGGCGGCCGGCCTCGAGGTTCGACGTCGTCGCGAACCCGGCGACGTACGCGGCCCGGGCCGAGGCGACCGCCGCGAGCTCGTGCGTCCGCCGTGACCCCATCTCGATGCACGGACGGTCACCGGCGGCCACCGTCATCCGGGCCGCGGCGGAGGCGATCGCCGAGTCGTGGTTGAGGATCGACAGCAGCAGGGTCTCCAGCACGACGGCCTCGCCGAAGGTGCCTTCGACGATCATGATGGGCGAGTTCGGGAAGTAGGTCTCGCCCTCGGGATAGCCCCACACGTTGCCGCGGAAGCGGTAGTCGGCGAGCCAGTCGAGCGTCGGCCCGTCCACGATCTCGTTCGCGCGCAGAAACGCGAGCTCGCCGTCGGTGAACCGGAAGTCGGCGATCGCATCGAGCACGCGGCCCGTCCCTGCGACGACGCCGTAGCGCCGGCCGTCCGGGAGCCGGCGTGCGAACAGCTCGAAGACCGAGCGTCGGTCGGCCGTGCCGTCTGCCAGCGACGCCTGGAGCATCGTCAGCTCGTAGTGGTCGGTGAGCAGCGCGGTGGAGGTCACGGCGTCAGCGTAGTGGCGGGCCGGCGGACCGTGGAACTCCACCGGGCAGGGGCGGGCCGGAGAGTTTGCGCGTACGCCACAATGGGCCGGGTGAGCACGCCAAGCCCGATCGAGGTCGACGAGCCGGCGACCGACGAGGTCACCGAGCTCGACCGACCCTGGGTCACCATCGTCTGGAACGACCCGGTCAACCTCATGTCCTACGTCGCGTACGTGTTCAAGTCCTACTTCGGCTACGACGACGCCACGGCGAACGACCTCATGATGAAGGTCCACCACGACGGGCGGGCCGTGGTCGCGACCGGGC
This sequence comes from Mumia sp. zg.B53, assembly GCF_019550935.1. Classification (NCBI taxonomy): domain Bacteria; kingdom Bacillati; phylum Actinomycetota; class Actinomycetes; order Propionibacteriales; family Nocardioidaceae; genus Mumia; species Mumia sp. zg.B53. Next base: position 45,301 of record NZ_JAHWCK010000004.1, read on the forward strand.
CCCGCGAGGAGATGGAGCGGCACGTGCAGGCGATGCACGAGTACGGATTGTGGGCGACGTTGCAGCGGGACGACGCATGAGCGCGGAGAGCATCCGATGAGGGCGTTCGAGCGACGCAAGCGCGACCGGGTCCGCGCGGAGTTCGAGCGGGCCGAGGCCGAGCTGCTCGTCAACCTGCTGGGCCAGGTGATCGAGCTGCTGCGTGACCGCAACGCCCCCGAGGAGTCGTCGCCCGACCCGTTGTTCGGTCAGCTCGGCACGACCGCGTCCTCGCTGCCTCCGGAGGACCCGGTGCTCCGGAGGCTCCTGCCCGACGCCTATCGCGACGACGACGACTCGGCGGCCGACTTCCGTCGCTTCACCGAGCGGAGCCTGTCGACGACCAAGGTCGAGAACGCTCAGGCGCTCGTCGCGTCGCTCGCGGCGGGCGGCTTCGACCTGGACGACCCGGAGCAGTCCGTGGACCCCATCGAGGTCGAGCTCGGTGAGCGCGGTGCTCAGGCGTGGCTGCGGTCGCTCACCGACGTACGGCTCGCCCTCGCGGTCAGGCTCGGCATCGAGTCCGAGGAGGATGCCGAGGCGGCCGCGGAGAGCGACGATCCCTCCGTGGCGGTGGTCGTCGACATCTACGAGTGGCTGGGCTTCGTCCAGGAGTCCCTCGTCCAGGCCCTCGACTGAGCCCATGAGGTTCTGCCCGTGAGGTTCTGCGTCGTGTCCTTCGTCGAGGACGCGCCGGAGGAGTTCGGACGTGAGGCGTGGCCGCTGCACGTCACCTGGGTGCCGCCGTTCGACGCTGACGAGGCCGAGGCCGTGGAGGCGTTCACCCGTGCTGCCGAGAGTCGTGCGCCCGCAGCCACCGAAGCGGCGGGGGAGGAGTGGTTCGGCAGCCGTCACGACGTGCGGGTGACCGAGCTGGCACGGATCGCTGATCTCGACGCGCTCCATCGGGCGCTGCTGGGCGCCCTCGCCGACGCGGGTGTCGACGTCGCTCGGATGCGGCACGTGCGTGACGCCTTCCGGCCGCACGTGTCGGCTCAGGCTGGCCGGGCTCTCAGGGTCGGGACGCGCGTGACGCTCGACGAGGTGTCGCTCGTCTCCCTGCGACCCGACGACGACCCTCGCCGGCGGCGCGTCGTCCTCACCCGCCCGCTCGGCTGACGCGGAGTGGCGCGGCCCACACGGACGCCGTTCGGATGGCGGACCCACCCTCTGAGCCGGGTGCCACCCCGTACCTTGGAAGCGTGCTCACCATCGACCAGGCGACGTACGACGCGATCATCGCGCACGCTCGACGGGACCACCCGGACGAGGCGTGCGGCGTGGTCGCCGGACGGATCGGCTCGGACCTGCCGACGCGGTTCGTCCCGATGGTCAACGCGGCGATGTCGCCGACGTTCTACGAGTTCGACTCGACGGACCTGCTCCGGCTCTACCAGGAGATGGACGACAACGACGAGGAGCCCGTCGTCGTCTACCACTCCCACACCGCCACCGAGGCCTACCCGTCGCGCACCGACGTCAACCTCGCCGGCGAGCCGAACGCGCACTACGTCCTCGTGTCGACCCGCGACGGCGCCCACGCGCCCGGACCTGTCGACTTCCGCTCGTTCCGGATCGTCGACGGCGAGGTCAGCGAGGAAGAAGTCCGCGTCGTCGAGCGTTACGAGGAGGAGGGCCCGGGCGGCGACTCCGTCCAGGCTCCGAGCACTCATCCCACCGATCGATCAGGAAGCTGACGTCTGATGGCCATCGAGGTCCGTGTCCCCACCATCCTCCGTACCTACACCGACGGCGAGAAGAAGGTCTCCGCCGCCGGTGACTCGGTCAGCGCGCTGATCGAGGACCTGGAGGCTCACCACTCTGGCATCAAGGACCGCCTGGTCGAGGACGGCCAGCCGCGCCGATTCGTCAACATCTACGTCAACGACGAGGACATCCGCTTCTCGGGCGGCCTCGAGACGCCCCTGTCCGACGGCGACGTCGTCGTCATCCTGCCCGCCGTCGCGGGCGGGGCGCGCTGACCTCGCGTACGAGGCCGGACCCGTCCATGCGCTTCGACAACCTGATCGACTCCGTCGGCGGCACGCCGCTCGTCGGGCTCCCGAGGCTGTCCCCGTCCCCTGAGGTCCGGTTGTGGGCCAAGCTGGAGGACCGCAACCCGACCGGCTCGATCAAGGATCGCGCTGCGCTGGCGATGATCGAGCGCGCCGAGGCCGAGGGTGTCCTCCGACCGGGGTGCACGATCTTGGAGCCCACGTCGGGCAACACCGGCATCTCGCTCGCGATGGTCGCCAAGCTGCGCGGCTACCGCATCGTGTGCGTGATGCCGGAGAACACGTCCCAGGAGCGCCGGCAGCTGCTGCGTATGTGGGGTGCCGAGATCGTTTCGTCGCCCGCCGCCGGCGGCTCGAACGAAGCCGTCCGCGTCGCCAAGCGGGTCGCCGAGGAGCACCCCGACTGGGTGATGCTCTACCAGTACGGCAACGCCGCCAACGCCGACGCGCACTACCGCGGCACCGGCCCGGAGATCCTGGCCGACCTCCCCGAGGTGACGCACTTCGTCGGGGGCCTCGGCACGACCGGCACGCTCATGGGCGTCGGACGCTTCTTCCGCGAGGCCAAGCCGGAGGTCCGCATCGTCGCCGCCGAGCCACGCTACGGCGAGCTCGTCTACGGGCTGCGCAACCTCGATGAGGGGTTCGTACCCGAGCTGTACGACCCGCAGTACATCGACGCCCGCTTCTCGGTCGGACCTCGCGACGCCGTGCGACGGGTGCGCGAGCTGCTCGAGTCGGAGGGCATCTTCGCCGGCATCTCCACCGGCGCGATCCTGCACGCCGCCCTCGCCCAGGCCTCGAAGGCCGTGAAGGCGGGGGAGCCCGCCGACATCGTCTTCGTGGTGGCAGACGGCGGCTGGAAGTATCTCTCGACGGGCGCGTACGAGGGCACCGTCGACGAGGCGGAGGAGCGGCTCGAGGGCCAGCTCTGGGCGTAGCCCGCTCGTCCGGGAGCGGCTCGCCCCGGCCATCAGGTCGGGTAGCCCTCGAACGGGCCGGTCGCCCCGTCGATCAGCTCGCGGAGGATGTCCGCGTGCCCGGCGTGACGGGCGTACTCCTCGACCATGTGGATCAGCACCCACCGGAGCGACACCGTCTGACCCCACCACGCGGTGCCGGTGTCAGTGAGGTCGAGGTCGTCGATCACCGCGTCGGCGGCCTTGCGGGCCATCGCGAAGTAGGCCAGCACACCCTCGGTGGTCTCCCACGGCTCGATGCGCCAGTCGGCGTCCCAGTCGTCCTCGTCGGCCGGGACCTCGAGCGACTCGCGGCCGAACGTCGAGCAGAACCAGGCGTAGTCGACGGACGCCAGGTGCTTGACCATCCCGAGGAGCGTCGTCCCCGACGGCACCATGGGCCGCCGGAGGTCCTCGTCCGAGAGTCCGTCGATCTTCCACAGGATGGCATCACGGTGGCGGTCGAGAGCCGTGTAGAGGCTCTCCTTCTCGTCGCCGGTGAAGGGCACGCGTCTCATCGGGACAGCATGCACGACCGCGGTGTCAGACCGCGAAGAGCAGCGCGGCGCTGACGAGGACGATGACGGCCGTGGCGAAGTGGATGCCGAAGGCCACCGCCTTCGTTCCTCCGTTGCGGAGGACGACGAGCGTGTCGCCGAATGGCGCGAGCGAGACGGTGATCATGAACAACCCCGCTGCTCCGGGCGTCGAGAAGGCCAGCAGAGTCAGGCCGACGACGCCGAACGTGGAGTCACGGACTCCCTTGACCGTCAGGTACGCGCCGTCGCCGTCCGGCTTGGCGGGACGCCGTAGCCGGCGGCTGCCGGAATCGGGTGAGTCAGGAACCGTACGCCGATGAACAGAACCATGAGGCAGAGGGCGGCGGCCAGGACGTACGCGACGGTGATGAGCACGAGAACTCCTTGTTAGCGATGCTAGAAACAAGTGCGACGCTATGCGAGCATGAGCCTGATGTCTAGCGGTGCTAGGATCTCTGCGTGGCGATCCACGAGCGCAGGGCACGCGAACGCGAAGCACGTGAGCGGTTGATCATCGACGTCGCGCGCGAGCTGGCCGAGGCAGAAGGGTGGGAGGCGGTCACGACGCGACGACTCGCGGAGCGCGTCGAGTACAGCCAGCCCGTGCTCTACAGCCACTTCGCCGGCATGGGCGCTCTGATGGCAGCGGTCGCGATGGAGGGCTTCACCGAGATTGCCGAGGCGCTGCTCAGAGCCGTCCGTACACCGGAGGTGTCTCCCTCGGAGCGCCTCGCCGACGTAGCCACGGCGTACCTCGACTTCGGTGCACGCCACCCGGCACTGTACGACGCGATGTTCAGCCGGGCCGTCGAGCTGAAGTTCGCACAGGAGTCCACCCCGGCGCCGATGCGCGAGGGATTCGGTGCGCTTCGCGAGGCGGTCCGCCCGTACGCCGGCGACGACGCCGACGCCGACGTGGACGCGCTCACCGAGGTCTTCTGGAGCTGCCTGCACGGTCTGGTGACGCTCGCCGCCACCGGACGGCTGAACCCTGCGCTGGTCGAGCTGCGGCTCACGGCCCTCGTGGAGCGCTTCAGCCGGTGACGCCGAGCCGCGTCCCACGCGACTCGCCCTGTGGCGTCGGACGCATTGTGTTTCGTGGGTGTGAATCGCACACTAGGCTCGCTCGGGTGAACGACGCGCCCATCGGCATCTTCGACTCCGGCTTCGGCGGTCTGACCGTCGCCCGAGCCGTCATCGATCAGCTGCCGAACGAGGCGGTCCTCTATCTCGGCGACACCGCCCGTCAGCCGTACGGGCCGCAGCCCATCGGCGACGTCCGCGAGTACGCGCTGGAGTGCCTCGACCACCTGGTCGACCGAGGCGTGAAGGCGCTCGTGATCGCCTGCAACTCCGCCAGCGCGGCGGTGCTCCGCGACGCGCGAGAGCGGTACGACGTGCCGGTGGTCGAGGTCATCGTGCCGGCGACCCGACGGGCCGTCGCCGCCACCCGCAACCACCGTGTCGGTGTCATCTGCACCCAGGCAACCAAGACATCGATGGCCTACGAGGACGCGTTCGCCGCGAACCCGTCGGTTCAGCTGACCGTCCGCGCCTGCCCCCGCTTCGTCGAGTTCGTCGAGGCCGGGGTGACCGCAGGTCCCGAGCTCCTGGAGGTGGCGCGGGACTACCTCGCGCCGCTGCAGGAGAGCGGGATCGACACGCTCGTGCTCGGCTGCACCCACTACCCGCTGCTCACGGGCGTGATCGCCTACGTGATGGGCGAGGAGGTGACGCTCGTCTCCAGCGCGGACGAGACCGCCAAGGACGTCTACGCCCTGCTCGTGCGCCACGGCCTCGAGCGGACGGTGACCACGCCGCCCGAGCACCACTTCCTGACCACGGGGCAGCCCGAGGAGTTCCGCACCCTCGGGCGCCGGTTCCTCGGTCCCGAGATCGACCACGTCGACCAGTTCTCGTGGGTGGGCGTATGAGGCTGACCGTCGTCGGCTGCGCGGGGTCGTACCCGGGCCCGGACTCCCCGGCCAGCTGCTATCTGCTGGAGGCGGCGCACCAGGGGCGCACCTACCGGCTCGTCATCGACCTCGGCAACGGTGCGCTGGGCGTGCTCCAGCAGTACGTCGCCCTCGCCGACATCGACGCGATCGCGATCTCACACCTCCACCCCGACCACTACATGGACATCTGCGGGATGTACGTCTACCGCAAGTACGTCCCCGGCGGTCCGCTCCCACGGATCCCGCTCTGGGGTCCGTCGGGCAGCGCCGACCGGTTCGCGGAGGCGTACGGACTCCCGATCGACCCCGGGATGACCGACGAGCTCGCGGTCCAGACGTGGGTCGAGGGCGAGCCGGTGAACCTCGGACCGTTCACGGTGACGCCACGACTGGTCGACCATCCCGTGCAGTCGTACGCGTTGCGGATCGAGGCCGACGGCAGCGTCCTCACCTACTCCGGGGACACCGGGCCGACCTCGGCCCTCGTCGAGGCGGCGGACCGGGCGGACGTCTTCCTGTGCGAGGCGTCGTTCACCGACGACCCGGACAATCCGCCCCACCTCCACCTCACCGGCACCGATGCCGGGGCCGCGGCCACCGAGGCCCACGTCGGGCGGCTGCTGCTGACCCACGTCCCGACCTGGACCGATCACGAGCTCGTCGCGTCGGAGGCCAAGGCCGCCTTCGCCGGACCGAGCGAGCTCGTCGAGGCGGGCGGGGTCTACGAGGTCTAGGCCGTTAGGCTCGTCGGCATGCCCACCACCCGAGCGGACGGCCGCCCGAACGACGAGCTGCGTCCCGTCACCATCACCCGCAACTGGCTCGACCACGCCGAGGGATCGGTCCTGGTCGAGTTCGGCCGCACGCGCGTCCTCTGTGCGGCCAGCGTCACCCAGGGCGTCCCGCGCTGGCGGCGAGACTCGGGGCTCGGCTGGGTGACCGCCGAGTACGCGATGCTGCCGCGCGCCACGCACACGCGTTCCGACCGCGAGTCGGTGAAGGGGCGGATCGGCGGACGTACGCACGAGATCTCGCGCCTGATCGGCCGGTCGCTGCGTGCGGTGATCGACGACAAGGCCCTGGGCGAGAACACGATCGTCATCGACTGTGACGTGCTCCAGGCCGACGGAGGCACCCGGACCGCCGCCATCACGGGCGCGTACGTCGCGCTGGCCGACGCCGTCTCCTACCTCCGCGAGCGGGGTGCCCTCCTGTCGGAGCCGCTGACCGACTCGGTCGCCGCCGTCTCGGTCGGCATCATCGACGGCACCCCGATGCTCGATCTCCCCTATGACGAGGACGTCCGCGCCGAGACCGACATGAACGTCGTGATGACGGGCTCCGGGTCGTTCGTCGAGGTGCAGGGCACCGCCGAGGGTGCGCCGTTCGACCGGGCGGAGCTCGACGCGCTGCTCGCGCTCGCGGAGAAGGGGTGTGCCGACCTCACGGCGATCCAGGCCTCGGCGCTCCAGGACGGGCCCTCCGCATGAGTGCGCGACGAGTCGTCCTGGCCAGCCACAACCCCGGCAAGCTGGTCGAGCTGCGTCGCATCCTCGAGCCCGACGTGCCGGGGATCGAGGTCCTCGGTCTCGACGACATCGGCGACTTCGACGAGCCCGTCGAGGACCAGCCGACGTTCGAGGGCAACGCGCTGCTGAAGGCGCGCGCCGCCGCGAAGGCCACCGGACTCCCGTCGCTGGCCGACGACTCCGGGTTGTGCGTGGACGCGCTCAACGGAATGCCCGGCGTCCTGTCGGCGCGGTGGAGCGGCAAGCCGCAGGGTGACAAGCGGTCCGCCGACACGCGCAACAACGCGCTGCTGCTCGACCAGCTGGCCGACGTGCCGGACGAGCGGCGTGGTGCCGAGTTCCGGTGCGCGATGGCGCTGGTGCTGCCGAGCGGGGCCGAGGTCGTCGAGCTGGGCGTGATGCGGGGTCGGATCCAGTGGGAGCCGACGGGTGACGGCGGGTTCGGCTACGACCCGCTGTTCGCCGCGGACGGCTACGACGTGTCGACCGCAGAGCTCACGCCCTCCGACAAGGACGCGATCAGCCACCGGGGCAAGGCCCTGCGGGCGATGGTCCCGCACCTCGTGGCCCTGCTCGCCTGAGCCCGTACGCACCGGCGCCTCCGAACCGGCACGGCGGCCACCCGCTCAGTTGAGGCGTACCCGAGGATCGAGGACCGCGTAGGCGATGTCGACGACGATGCTCGCGATCACCACCGCGGCTGAGGTCACCAGCACCACGCCGATGATCACCGGCAGGTCCTGGTTGTTGATCGCGTCCACGCTCGTCTTGCCCAGACCCGGCAGACCGAACACGGTCTCGGTGACGACGAGACCACCCACGACTGTGCCCAGGTCGATCCCGAGCTGGGTCACGACCGGGGTCAGTGCGCTCCGCAGACCGTGCCGCAGGACGACGCGGCGCTCGGTGATGCCCTTCGAGCGGGCGGTCCGGATGTAGTCCTCGCCGAGCGCGTCCAGCATCGCGCCTCGTGTCAGCCGGGTGTAGATCGCCGCGGACAGCATCGCCAGCGCGATCCACGGCAGCACCAGGTGCCGCGCCCACTCCCCGACCCCCGCCGACAACGGCGCGTAGCCCGCCGCGGGGAACCAGTCCAGTCCTGCGAGGGTGAACCGGTAGTAGAAGACCGTGAGCAGGAGCAGGCCGAGCAGGAACGACGGCATCGAGTAGAAGAACAGGGCGAAGAACGTCAGCCCGCGGTCCACGGCGGAGCCCGGGCGCACGGCCGAGACAACGCCGTTCGTCACTCCGAGGAGCGTCCAGATGACGGCGGCGCCCAGCGCGAGCGAGATCGACACCGGCGCGGCCGCAGCCAGCATCGAGGTGACCGACTGGCCGTGGTAGTAGTCGTAGCCGAGGTTCCCGTGCAGGGCGTTCCACAGGAAGTCCCCGTACTGCTCGAGCAGCGGACGGTCCAGCCCGAGACGGTGTGAGATGAGGGCGACCGTCTCAGGGGTCGCCTGCTTCCCGGCGAGCGTCTCAGCGACGTTGTTGGGCGCGATGAAGAACATCCCGAACACCAGCAGCGTGATCAGCCACATCACCACGGCGCCGAGCAGGGTGCGTCGCACCACGAACCGGATCATGACGGTCTCCCTGGTCTCATCGAGAGCGTCGGTCGGGCGCGGGGGTCGAAGGCATCACGGACACCGTCGCCGAACAGGTTGAACGCGAGCGTCGTGACCAGCAGCGCGAGGCCGGGGAAGAGGATGTACCACCACGCTGTCGTGTAGTAGTTCTGGGCCGTGGCGATCATCCCGCCCCAGTCGGCCGTCGGCGGGGGAATGCCGAGGCCGAGGAACGACAGCGTCGCCTGGGTGACGATGACGACGGGGATGAGCAGCGAGGTGTAGACGATCACCGGCGCGAGCACGTTCGGCAGGATGTCGATCACCATGATCCGCCAGCTCGACGCGCCGAGGGATCGTGCTGCTTCGACGAACTCCCGCTCGCGCACCGACAGCACCTGCCCCCGGACGATCCGCGCGACCGACGCCCAGCTGAACAACCCGATCACGAGGATCGAGATGCCGAGGCTCGGTCCCGTGATCGACACCAGCGAGATCGCGAACAGCAGGAACGGGAACGAGAGCACGACGTCGACGAAACGGGCGAGGATCGTGTCGATGACGCCACCGAAGAATCCGGCAGTCAGACCGACGACGACCCCCACCAGCACGGCGAGCGCGGTCGCGGCCACGCCGACCAGCAGCGAGACGCGGGCACCGTAGGCGATCCGGACCAGCAGGTCGCGCCCGAGGTCGTCGGTGCCGAGCCAGAACGTGCTGTTCGGACCGCGCGGCAACCCGTCCGGAGTGAGTCCAGCGCTGTGGTATTGCGTGTTCGGCGGATGACCGGTGACCGCCGCGACGACCGGGGCGAAGACCGCCATCAGGAGGATTGCGGCGATCACCGTCAACGAGAGCATCGCCACGCGGTCACGTCGGAGCCGATGCCACGACAGCGCCCATGGGCTGCGGCCCTTGATCTCACCGGCAGCAGCGGTCTCGGTGGCCTCCGGGCTCATCACGCACCTCCAGGATCGGTAACCCGCTCGGCGACGATCTCGCTGTCCTGCGCATCCAGGTCCGGCACCTGCCCCACCAGCTCCTCGCCGACGCGCAGCGGGTGGAGGCACGCGGCACGGTGCTCGGGTGGGTCGTCGAGCACCGGGACGAGGTCAGGGTCGACGGACACACAGTCGTGTCGTGCCTTCGGGCAGCGTGGGTGGAAACGGCAGCCGGACGGTGGCGCGACCGGCGACGGGAGGTCTCCGACCAGGACGATCCGCTCCCGAGCCTCGGCCTCCTGCGGATCGGCCACGGGGAGTGCGGAGAGCAACGCCTTCGAGTAGGGGTGCCGAGTCACCTCGAACAGCTCGTCGGCCGGGGCGGTCTCGACGATCCTCCCCAGATACATCACCGCGATCCGGTCGCTGATGTGCCGGACGACCGACAGGTCGTGGGTGATGAAGAGGTAGGTGAGGTGGAGGTCCTCCTGGAGGTCGATCAGCAGGTTGAGCATCTGAGCCTGGATCGACACGTCGAGCGCCGAGACCGGCTCGTCACAGATCAGGAGCCTCGGGCGCAGCGCGAGCGCGCGGGCAAGGCCGATGCGCTGGCGCTGACCTCCGGAGAAGTCGGCCGGAAACCTGTTGTAGTGCTCGGGGTTGAGGCCGACGAGCTCCATCAGGTCCTGGACCCGATGTGCGCGCTCCTTGGCCGACATCGACCGGCCGTCGGTGTCGCCGTGGATCGCCAGCGGGTCTCCGATGATGGAGCCGACTCGTCGCCTCGGGTTCAGCGAGCCGTACGGGTCCTGGAAGACCATCTGGATCTCCCGCCGCACAGGTCGGAGGCGGCGCCGGCTCGACGCCGTGATGTCGGTGCCGTCGAAGCTGATCGAACCTGACGTGACGTCGTAGAGCCGGGCGAGGCAGCGCGCGAGCGTCGACTTCCCGCAGCCGGTCTCGCCGACGAGCCCGAGGGTCTCCCCACGCCGGATCTCCAGGGAGACCCCGCTCACCGCGTGCACGACCTCGCGGCTGCGCCGCCACGGGCTTGAGGCGCCGACCGGGAACTCCTTCACGACGTCGGAGGCGACCAGGAGCGGTGCAGCGAGGTCATGCTCGCGCCTGCCCGAGGCGTCGACGGCAGCGGTGCTCATGCGGGTTGCTCGTGTGGTGAGGTGACGCGCGCCTCGCGTGAGGCGACACGCTCGTCGCGCGAGGCGATGTCGCTCGGCAGCCAGCAGGCCGACTCGTGGTCGGAGCGCCCGAAGACCGGTGCCAGCCACGGCGTCTGCGTGCAGCGGTCGAAGGCGTAGGCACATCGCGGTCGGAACGGGCAGCCCTCCGGCGGCGTGATCAGACTCGGCGGTGAGCCGGAGATCGGGGTCAGCCGCCCCCGGCCCGGTGCTCGCGAGGGGAGCGAGGCGAGCAGGCCCTCGGTGTAGGGGTGGTGGAACCGGTAGAAGAGCTCGTGGCGGGCGGCCCGCTCCATCACCTGGCCGGCATACATCACCACGATCTCGTCGGCTACTTCCGCGACCACCCCGAGGTCGTGGGTGATCAGGATGATGGCGGTGCCGAGCTCACGCTGCACGTCCTGCAGCACGGTGAGGATCTGCGCCTGCACGGTGACGTCGAGCGCCGTCGTCGGTTCGTCGGCGATCAGCAGCGCGGGGTCCAGGGCGATCGACATCGCGATCATCGCGCGCTGGCGCATGCCGCCCGAGAACTGGTGGGGGTAGTCGTCGACCCGCAGATCGGCCTGCGGGATGCCGACGAGTGCGAGAAGCTCGACGGCACGACGTCGGGCGGCTCGACGGGAGATGCCGCGGTCGTGCGCGCGGATCATCTCGACGATCTGCCAGCCGACCGTGTAGTACGGGTGGAGGCTGGTCAGCGGATCTTGGAAGATCATCCCGATCCTCGCCCCGCGCACTGCCTCGAGCTGCTTCGTCGTCGCGGTGAGCAGGTCCTCGCCGTCGAACACGGCGGACCCCGAGATCTGCGCTCCTCGGGTGAGGCCGGTGACGGTCTGGGTCGCAACGCTCTTGCCGGAGCCGGACTCGCCGACGACGGCGAGCGTCCGACCGGCCTCCACGGCGAACGAGACGCCGCGTACGGCGTGCACGACGCCGTCAGGAGTCGGGAAGCCTACGTGCAGGTCAGTGACCTCGAGCAGCGTCATCGGTGGCTCCTTCCAGGCAGAGGGGACGAGGCGGGGAGCGAGGTGGCGACCGCGCAGATCCGCGTGGCCGCCACCTCGCCCGAGATCACCCGCCCTGCTTGCCCTTCTCCAGCCAGACGTTGGCCGGGTCGAGGCTCTGCAGGATGGGGATGTAGACGCCGTGGTGCACCTGCGACGCCTTGTAGGTCGGCCACAGCGCATTCGTGATCGGATAGATCGGCGCGTCCTTCATCGTCTGCTTGTCCGCGGCCGCCCACAGCTTCTTCGCGTCCTCGTCGGTCGCCGCCTTCGAGGCCTCGTCGATGAGCACGTTGGTCGTCGGGTTGTCGTAGAACCCGAAGTTGCTGCCGACCGGCGGGAACGACGACTTGCCCGAGAACAGCGGCTTGAAGAAGGACAGAGCCGCGTTCCCGTACCAGTCCGAGCCCCAGCTGGACATCGCGATGTCCCACTCGCCGCGCTTGGCCACGGCAGGCACCTGGAGGTACTTCGTGTAGAAGTCGGCCTGCTGCGCCTGGAGCCCTTTCACGGTGATGCCGACCTCCTTCAGGTCGCCTTGGAGCGTCTGGAACACCTTGCTCTGACCTTCGCTCTTGTTGCGGTAGAGCACGGTCAGGGTCAGGCCGTTCGGGTAGCCCGCCTGCGCCAGCAGCTGCTTCGCCTTCGTGACGTCGTGGGGATACAGGTCGAACTCCTCCGACCCGAGCAGCGTCGACGGCAGGACGTGGGTCAGCGGCGGATTGACCTTCTCGCCGCCGAGCACCTGCACGAGGTGGCTGCGGTCGATCGCGTGCGACAAGGCCTGCCGCACCGCGACCTTGCTCAGTGCACGGGCGTTGTTCGGCGAGACCGTGTTGAAGATGACGTACGGGCCTGAGCTGCTGGTGACACCCAGGGTGAGGTTGGGGTCCTTGGCCGACACCAGCTTCGGGAGCTGCGCCGGCGGCACGGCGATGTCGAACTGCATGTCCGCGCTCGGCGTGCCCGTCTGCAGCTGCTGGAGGATCGAGTTCTGGTTGCCGCTCTCGCTGACGACGACCTTGTCGACGTACGCCTTGCGGACGGGGTCGCTCGAAGCCACCCAGGCAGGGTTTCGCGAGAGCGTGATCTCCTTCGTCGGCTGGTACGAGTCGATCTTGTACGGCCCGTCGGAGATCGTGTGCTGACCGAGCTCAGCGCTCGCGGGGGTGTACTCGAGGAACTCCTTCGGCGCGGGTGACATCGCCGTGAGGGTGAGGATGCCGGTGAAGTACGGCGCGGGATGGGCCAGCGTGAACACGACCGTCTTCTCGTCCTTGGCCGTCACACCGGCCACGTCGTTGCCCTCGATGTAGCTCGCTATCGCCTGCGGAGTGGGGTCGACCTTCTCGAACCCGCTGCAGAACTCCGCCAGCCCGACGATCAGGTCGACGTAGTTCGGCAGACCACCGAAGGGCTGGGCCGGGTTGCAGGTGCGCTTGACGCCCCGGACAACGTCGTCGGCGGTGACGGTGCGCTTCGGCGATGTGTTCCACGCGGCGTCGGGCTGGATGCGGATCGTGTAGGTCTTGCCGTCCTCGCTGATCCCGCCGTTGTCGGTGGTCGGCATCTCGGTCGCGAGGTCCGGGACCTCCTCGGTCGTGCCGCCTTCGACCGCAGGATAGGTGAACAGCTGCCGGCTCCAGAGGCGGAGAACGGTGTAGCCCGCCGAGTAGTAGCTGATGTTGGGGTCCATGTAGTCGACGTCACCGACGCCGAGCATGTTGAGCGTGCCCCCCTTGACGGGCTCGCCCTCGTCGCCCGGCCCTGAGCCGGAGCCCTCTCCGCTGCCGCACGCGGTGACCACCAGTGCCGCCGCGACTGCTCCCGCCCCGGCGGCGAGCCATCGTCTCGTTCGCACCATCGTTCCTCCTGGTCCGTGCCCGCGGATCACGGGCTCCCTGCGCCGGAGCCCGGAAGGGCCTGGCACGACGCGACGCTAGGCTCCCGGCCGGTGGGCGGCCAGGCTCCGAGTCGGACCGACACGGGACTGCCATGGAGCTGTCACGGCGGTTGTCATCTCGTGACGCCTCCGTGGCAGGCCGATGACGAACGTCGGCGTGTCGTCCTCGCTGACTCCCGTCCGAGCAGCTGCCGGGCCATAGTGAACGCATGACGCGCAGCGTGCTGCTGGTGGAGGACGACCCGCGGGTACGTCGCTCGCTGCGCCTGGCGCTCGAGGACGAGGGATATGCCGTCGTGGAGGCGTCGACGGGCGCCAGTGCGCTGGACATGCTGCGAGAGCGCGGACCGGACGTCGTGCTGCTCGATCTGATGCTCCCCGACACCGATGGGTTCTCGGTCTGCCGCGAGCTCCGGCGGGAGAGTGCCGTCCCGGTGATCATGGTGACCGCCCGTACCGACTCCCACGACGTCGTGGCAGGGCTGGAGGCGGGCGCCGACGACTACGTGACAAAGCCGCTGGTGGCCAAAGAGCTGTCGGCGAGGATCCGCGCGCTGCTGCGTCGGGCCACCGCGGGGCCCTCGGCCGCGCCACGCGACGACCTCACACTGGGCGACCTGCGCATCGATCTCGGTGATGCGGTCGTGGTGCGTGACGGCGTCGAGCTGCCCCTGACACGAACCGAGTTCAAGCTGCTCGCCGAGCTCGTCCTCGCCGAGGGCAGGGTGTGCAGCCGCGAGCACCTCCTGGACAAGGTCTGGGGGTACGGCTACTTCGGCGACAGCCGCATCGTCGACGTGCACGTGCGGCGGCTCCGGATGAAGGTCGAGCACGACCCTGCGTCCCCCTGCCACCTGCTGACCGTGCGCGGGCTGGGCTACCGGTTGGCCGGCTGAGGATCCACCGTGGCCACGACCCGACGCCCGTCCGACCCCAGGAGGTGGAGGATGCGGCTCGGGGTCCGCGGACGTGTGACGCTGCTCTTCGGCCTGCTGGCGCTGGCGCTGTCACTGCTGCTCGCCGTGCTCAGCTGGTCGCTGGTCACGCACTTCCTGGTGGCACAGCGCGAGTCCAGCGCGGCTGCGGAGACGGCGGTCGACGCGGGACTGCTCCAGCGCGAGATCGACGCCCGGCCCGTCGACGTGTCTGGCGCTCTCGACACCGTGGGGTCGGGCGCCTCGGCGGCGGTTCTGCGCTACGACGACGCCTGGTACGCGACCTCGCTCGACCCGACCCCGTCCGACCTGCCGGCCGCGCTGGTGGAACGGGTCGAGGCCGGGACGGCGAGCACCCAGCGGATCGAGATCGACGGGCGGCCGCTGCTCGCCGTGGGGATGCCGTTGCAACCGAGCGGCAACGCCTACTTCGCGGTCTACGACCTGACAGAGCTGAACCGAACCTTCCGGGTGCTGTCCGCGAGCCTGGCCGGTGCCGCGCTGCTCACGGTCGTCTGCGGTCTGGTCCTCGGCCGGTCGGCGAGCCGCCGGGCGCTCCGCCCGCTGACCGAGCTGAACGACGTCGCCTCCGCCGTCGCCTCCGGCAGGCTGACCGCACGGATGGACACCGGCGGCGACCCCGACCTCGCGCCGCTCGCCCGGTCGTTCAACGCGACCGTCGAGTCGCTGCAGCGGCGGGTTCGTGCGGACGCACGCTTCGCAGGCGACGTCAGCCACGAGCTGCGCACCCCGTTGACCACGATGCTGAACTCCGTGCAGGTGCTCCAGAACCGGCGCGCGAGGCTGCCTGAGGAGGTGCGCGAGCCGCTCGACCTGCTCGCGGAGGACCTCGAGCGGTTCCGGCGGATGGTGGTGGACCTGCTGGAGATCTCCCGCGCAGAGGACGAGTCCAGCGCCACGTCGGAGGCGGTGGCGATCGGTGAGCTTGTCGAGCGTGCCGCGGACGAGGCCGCCAAGCGTCCCGTCACGATGGTCGAGCCGGAGGCAGCGGACGTCATCATGCTGGCCGACAAGCGCCGGCTCGAGCGGGTGATCGCGAACCTGGTGGAGAACGCCGAGCGTCACGGCGGTGGCTGCACCGGAGTGACGGTCCGGCTGGGGTGTGACGGCTCGACGGTCGAGATCGCCGTCGATGACGCCGGTCCCGGTGTCCCCATCGACCGGCGGGAGCGGATCTTCGAGCGGTTCAACCGCGGTGATGAGGCAGAGGACTCCGGCGTCGGTCTCGGGTTGGCGATCGTCGCGCGCCACGTCGGACAGCACCACGGGCGGGTGGCAGCCGAGGACTCGCCGGTCGGCGGGGCACGATTCCTCGTCACGTTCCCGGTCGGTCGAGGGAGGGGCCGGTGAGCCGGGCTGCGCGGCTGGGGGCCGCGGCCGTGCTGGCTCTGAGCCTCGGCGCGTGCGCGATCGGTGCGGAGCCCGCACCTCGCGACGCCGCAGTCACCGCTCCGCGCCTGCCCGCGTACGGACCGACAGTCGGCCGGGAGCGTGCGATGGACGTCGAGGTGTGCCTGCTGGAACGCGGCCGGCTCCGCCGCGTGGGGCGGACTGCCGCGGCAGGTGGGGTGGCGAGCGCGCTGCGCTCGCTCGCCCGGGGGCCGACGGGCGGCGAGCGTCGCGCGGGGCTGACGACCGACGTGCCGCAGAGCGCAGAGGAGAGCCAGGTGACGGTGGCGTCCAGCGTCGCTCAGGTCGAGGTCCCGACCGGCTTCGCCCGCCTCACCGCGGAGCAGCAGATCCGGGCGATGGCCCAGATCGTGTGCTCGGTGACGAGCGGCGGCGTGATCCGCAGCGTACGGCTGGTCTCCGACGGCAAGGCCGTATTCGCACCCGTCGGGAGCGGTGCGCTCGTGGACCGGTCGGTCGGGCTCGGTGACTACCCGGCCTTCACACCGCGGTGAGCGTCGCCGTATCGGGGACTCAGGTGCCGCCGGCGTACCCCTGCTGGCGCCAGGCCTCGTAGACGACGATCGCGGTCGAGTTCGCGAGGTTGAGCGAGCGGCGGGCCGGCAGCATTGGGATGCGGAGCCGATCGGTGATGCGACGGTCGGCGAGCACGTGGTCGGGGAGACCGGTCGGTTCCGGACCGAACAGGAAGACGTCGCCGGGCTCGTAGGCGATGTCGGCGTAGGACGTGGTCGCCCGCGTCGTGAACGCGAACACGCGTGCGGGGTCGAGCGCCTTCCACGCCGCCTCGAGGTCACCGTGGACCGAGACGTCGGCGAGGTCGTGGTAGTCGAGCCCGGCCCGACGGAGCTGGGCGTCGGACAGGTCGAATCCGAGCGGCTCCACCAGGTGGAGCTGAGCCCCGGTGGCGGCCGAGAGCCTGATCGCGTTGCCCGTGTTGGGCGGGATGCGGGGTTCGTAGTAGAGGATCCGGAACATCGTCCGAGGCTATCGCTGATGACGACAGGCCCGGATCGGCGGATACTCGGGACGTGACCTCGACGGACTTCGTACGCGCGGACCCGCGTGGTCCGTACGCGGGCGCCGTCGCCTCGCTCGTCGGATACCGTCAGCGCGACATCGAGCAGCGCCTGCACCGCGGCCTCCCCTCGCCGTACCTCACCTTCGTCGTCTCGCTCGACAACCCGGTGGTCGTCGGGGAGCGTGAGGACGACCCGGAGCCGGTGTCCGCGTACGGCATGCTCGGCCCGCTCGCCGCGCGGCCCGCCTTCATCGACCAGCCCTCCGCGCAGGAGGGGGTGCAGCTGGCGATCCACCCGTTCGCGTCCCGATGGCTTTTCGGGGTCCCGGCGAGCCGGCTCACCGGTCTGGCCCTGGACGTTCGCGACGTCCTCGGCGCCCCGGCCGACGCCCTGCGCGCGCGGATCGGCGACACCGACGACTGGGGACAGCGGTTCGCAGCGGTCAGCGGCCTGCTCGCCGAGCGTGCGCGTACGGCGTCCGGCGCGGCGGCGGCGCGACCCCGCCCGGAGGTCGTGGAGGGCTGGCGCTGGATCGTCGCCCGCGGGGGCAACGGTCGCATCGACGACCTCGCAGCCCATGTCGCCCTGAGCCCACGGCGTCTGCGGACGGTGTTCGTCGACGAGCTCGGCTTCGGCCCCAAGGTCCTGAGCAGGCTGGTGCGCTTCGAGCGGGCGGTCGCGATGGTGCGGGACCAGACGGTCGCGCCGGAGACGGGGTCCTTGAGCGACGTCGCCGCGCGGGCGGGCTACGCCGACCACGCCCATCTCGTGCACGAGTTCCGGACGCTGTCGGGGACCACTCCGACGGGGTGGGTCGAGGAGGAGCGCCGAAACCTCCAAGCGGGAGGGCACCGCAACGGAGCATCGTGAGGTCCATGAGCACTGTTGAGAACCAGAACCAGAACCAGGACCAGAACCGCACGGCCGAGCCGCCGGCCCCCACCGTGTGGCCCGCGCTCGCCGCCCGCGACGCACTGGCGATGATCGACTTCCTCGAGCGCGCCTTCGGCTTCCGGCCCGTCGTCGTGATGGCGGAGGACGGGTTCGTGCAGCACGCCGAGCTCGCGTGGCCGGAGGGCGGCGGGATCATGATGGGCTCGGAGAAGCACGAAGGGAACTGGCAGCAGAAGCCCGGGACCTTCGGGGCGTACGTGGTGTGCTCCGACCCCGACGCCCTCTACGACCGGGCCAAGGCGGCAGGAGCGACGATCACGATGGAGCCGACGACGACCGACTACGGGAGCCGCGACTTCATCGCCGAGGACCCCGAGGGCAACTCGTGGTCGTTCGGCACGTATCGCGGGGAGCCGCACTGAGCACGAGACGACAGGCAGACGGCCGTCTCGGGTGCCGGTGACAGGACTCGAACCTGCACGTCTTGCGACACAGGAACCTAAATCCTGCGTGTCTACCAGTTCCACCACACCGGCCCGCCGGACAGTCTAGGCGGCGACCACCGCCGTACGGCTCAGGCCAGGTCGAGCTGACGGATCAGGCGCTCGACGTGACCGGTCGCCTTGATGTTGTACTGCGCGACCTCGATCTTGCCCTCCTCGTCCACGACGAACGTGGAGCGGATGACGCCCTCGATGACCTTCCCGTACAGCTTCTTCTCGCCGAAGGCGCCCCAGGCGCGGAGCACGCTGCGGTCGGGGTCGGACAGGAGCGTGATGTCGAGACCCTCCTTCTCGCGGAAGGAGGCCAGCTTGTCGGTGTTGTCCGGAGAGATGGCCAGCACGGTGTATCCCGACGCGTCGAACGTCTCACGCTCGGCGGTGAAGTCGCACGCCTCGCGGGTGCACCCCGGCGTCATCGCGGCGGGATAGAAGTAGACGATGACCTTCCCGCCGCGCAGGTCGGAGAGCGTGACCTCCTTGCCGTGGTCGTCGAGGAGCGTGAAGTCGGGCGCCTGATCACCTGGCTGCAGTCGCGTGGTCATGGTCCTATCCTTGCGTATCGGTACGGTGGTCACGACAGGTGACCGCGCCGAGCGAGGAGACAACGTGACGAACGATTTCAGGCCGGATGTCCCGACGACCATCACGGGCACACCTGACCAGCTCGTCACCCAGATCGACGAGGTTCGCAACCGTCTTGCCTCCAACGTCGACCAGCTCGTCTACCGTGCGAGCCCCAAGACGGTGGCACGACGCGGCCTCGCCGACGTCAAGGCCAGGTTCGTCACCCCTTCGGGCGAGCCGCGGATGGAGACCATCGTCCCGGTGGTGGGTGGCCTCGTCGCCTTCATCGGTCTCGTCGTCGTGATCCGCAAGATCGTGAGCGACTGAATGACCGACGGGCTTCCGATCCGGATGCTCCACGACCGCCTCCTGGTGTCGGTCGACCCGGACGACGGTGACCGCCGCTCGTCCGGCGGCATCGTGATCCCGGCCACCGCGCAGCTGGGCCGCCGGCTGTCGTGGGCCCGGGTCGAGGCCGTCGGCAGCACCGTCCGGACCGTCCAGGTCGGCGACCGGGTGCTCTTCGACCCCGACGAGCGGGCCGAGGTCGAGGTGCGCGGCAGGGACTACATCCTCCTGCGTGAGCGCGATCTGCACGCGGTCGCGGCCGAGCGGATCGACCACGACCAGACCGGGCTCTACCTGTAGGCCCCCTGATGGTCAGCGGACAGGGTTTCCTGGATCGCATCAGCGGTGACGATGCGCGCGGTGTCCCGATGCCGGTGTCGTTGCACACCCGGGCGCAATGGGTGCGCGCGCAGATGACCAGCATCGTCCAGATCTCGGTCGGTGCGGCGCTGGCCTGGGTGATCGCGCACGACCTGGTCGGCCACCAGCAGCCGTTCTTCGCCCCCGTCGCCGCGATCCTCGTGATCTTCGCGGGCACCGGCGGGCGGCGGCGGATCACCGTCGAGCTCTTCATCGGCGTCTCGGTCGGCGTCCTCATCGGAGAGAGTCTCATCTCGGTGATCGGCCGCGGGTGGTGGCAGCTCGGCGTCATCGTCGCGCTGGCCGCGACCGCCGCGACGTTCCTCGGTCTGCGCGGTCTCGCCCGGAACCAGGCCGCGACCTCGGCCAGCCTGCTTGCCGCCATCGTCCCCGTGATGCCCGGCAACCCCGCCGTCGCGCGCTTCGTCGACGCCGTGATCGGCGGCCTCGTCGGGCTCGCCATGGCGCTGCTCATCCCCGGCAACCCGGTCCGACGTGTCAACCGTGGCATGCAGCCGGTGCTGACGACGCTCGGTCAGGCGCTGCGTCGCATCGAGCTGGCCCTGCGCCTGGAGGACGCCGGTCCCGCGTGGACGGCGCTGCAGCAGGTTCGCGGCCTGCAGCCGGCGATCGAGAGCCTCACGACGACCGTCTCCAACGCCGATGAGATCGCCCGCTACTCGCCGTTGCGGTGGCGACAGCGCGGCCACGTCGAGCGGTACGTGGTCGCGGTCCGCGACGTCGACAACGCGATCCGCGACACGCGCGTCCTCGCACGGCGGGTGCACACCATGCTGCGCCGTGGCGAGCACTCCTTCACCGGCATGCCCGAGGCCGTCCGGCTGCTGCGGGAGGCGGTCGAGGTCTTCGCCGACGACATCGCGGAGAAGGACGCGTACGACGAGGCGCGTCGCCAGCTCATCGAGGCGGCCAGGATGGCGACCAAGGCGCTGCCCGAGGCCGCCACGATCAACGACGCCGCGGTCGTCGCGCAGGTCCGCTCGATCGCCTCAGACCTCCTCTATGCCACCGGATGGACGGTGGCCCAGGTCGACCGAGCCTTGGCAACCGGGCGCTGATCAGAACACCGGTGACGCGAGGCCGAGCCTGTCGATCTGCGAGCGCAGGGTCGCTGCGGAGGAGCGGAGTCCTGCCAGGTCGGTCTCGTCGAGGGGCAGCTCCGCCGGGCCTGCGACGCCGCTTGCGCTGACGACGCACGGGGCGGAGAGGCAGACGTCGTCGATGCCGTACTGCCCGGTGAAGAGGGTGGAGACCGGAAGGAACCGGTGCTCGTCGCGCAGCACGGCCGACATGATGTCTGCGGCAGCGAGACCGATGGCGAAGTTGGTCGCCCCCTTGCCTTCGATCACCTTGTACGCGGAGCGGGCGACGGTCTCGCGGATCGCGGCGTACTCGGAGGGGTCGAGCGAATGGCCCTCGAGGTCGTACTCGGCGATCGGGACGCCGCCGATGTTGGCCGACGACCACAAGACGATCTCGGAGTCGCCGTGCTCACCGGCGACGGCAGCGTGGACGCTCCGCGGAGACACGGCGAGGCGCCGCGACAGCAGGTAGCGCAGCCGTGCGGTGTCGAGGACGGTGCCGGACCCGAAGACCCGACCGGGCGGGAGGTCGAGGAAGCCGATCGCCGCGTAGGTCAGCACGTCACAGGGGTTGGTGACCAGCACGTAGACCGCGTCGGGCGCGACCTCGCGCACGGCGCCGAGGACGTCGCGCGTGATGCCGACGTTGACCCCTGCGAGGTCGAGCCGGGTCTGCCCGGGCTTCTGCCGGGCTCCTGCGGTCATCACCACCAGGTCTGCGCCGGCGCACGCGGCTGGGTCGTCGCTCCCGACGATGGTCGTCGGCGACGCGAACGCGGCACCGTCGTTGAGGTCGTGCGCCTGCGCCTCGACGAGCGTGGACGCGATGTCGTACAGCACGATCTCTCCGGCCAGCCCCCGCAGCAGCGCGGCGTACGCGACGGTGCTGCCCACCGAGCCCGCGCCGCACACCGCGATCTTGGCGCCCCTCCTGGACGTGCGCGGGCCGGCGGGAGGCCCGGGTCGTTCGTCGGCCATCGGCCCTCCTCGTACGGCTGCTGGAGCATGTCGTCGCCGCCCCGAGTTTCTCACTGAGAGGGTGCGACCGCGCGATCGGTACTACTCTCTCGGGCATGGCGATGGTGGTGACGTTCGGTGGACCGTTGGAGTACGCCAACCAGGTGTGGAGCGACGTCGAGCCCGACCAGGACGGCTACGTGCTGATCCTCGGTGGCGCGGCCGCGGGCCAGGAGGCCTGGTACGTCGTGGATCCGGAGGCGGAGCTGATCCCGACCGACCAGGGTGACGCGATGCCCGCGGAGTACGCGGGGGAGCGGAAGCCGGAGAGCTAGCTGTAGCTAGACGTCGTCGCCCGTACGCGGGCCTCCTCCGCGGCTCAGGTCCCCACGATGGCGTCCTGGAGCTGGAGCACACGATCTCGCTGCCGAGCGTGCAGCTCCGGGTCGTCGATCTCCTCCCTCGCCACGACCGTGAGCAGCGCTGCGGTGTCGAGCTCGTAGACGTCCAGGAGCGCCCGATCGGCCGGTGACCACTCTGTGCGTCCATAGCCGGCAAGGAACTCCTCGTCGAGGTAGCCGTAGGCGCGGATGCGGCCGAGTTCCAGAAGAGGGTCACCGACGACGCAGTTGGCGGCGTCGATGATCGCGACGATCCTGGTGCCCTGCACGCAGATATTGGCGCTCCGCAGATCCATGTGCAGCAAGCTCGTGGCCGCCGACGCCCGCCCCTCGAGCAAACCGGAGACGCCGGCGATGACGGCGACGTCGAGCCCGTCGCAGTATGGCGCCGCAGCGCGAAGACGCTGCTCGAGCCGGCGCCAAAAAGTGTCTGCCCACGCCGCCGGAGGACTCAGCAGATCGCTCGTCGGCTGGATGTCGTGGATCAGCCGCGTCATCCGGCCGAGCTCACGCAGCGGGACCTCAGCAGACGTGTCGTCGTGGACCCGCTGCTGGAGCATCCACGAGGGACCATCGGCCGGTGCCGCGCGATGCACGGCCAGGGCTTCCGGCACGGGCACGCCGCCCACAGCCATCAACCTCAGCGCTTCGCCCTCGACCTCGAGGACGGCGCCGAAATCGACGACCCCCTCGTAGGAGGTCTCCAGCAACTCGTGCCGCGGCGAACGGAGAACTCCAAGCTCTCGACCGTCGACGATCAACAGGTCGGCCCAGAAGTCGACGCCAGACGTCCAGGGCTGCACCTCGACCTCTCGGTCACCGAAGCCGCGGCTCACGCTTCTTTTTAGTTGCGCGACGCGTTGTTCCTCACACGGCGGCATAGTCTGCCCGTTCTCGTGGCCCATCGGGGGGTGCGAAGGCCCCCGGATCCGACGACGTGGCGAACAACTGGTCTCGCGATCTGTTGATCGTCCCAGGATCGGGTACCAATGGTGGACCGGTACTCGACGAAAGGAAACTCCCATGAAGGGAAAGCTGGCACTCCTCGGCGGCATGGCCGTCGGCTATGTCCTGGGCACGCGTGACGGTCGCGAGCGCTTCGAGCAGATCAAGGGCAAGGCGCAGAGCCTCTGGAACGACCCCACGGTGCAGCAGAAGGTGAGCGATGCCCAGGGCTTCGCCGCCGAGAAGGCGCCCGAGGTCCAGGAGAAGGTCGTGCAGACGGCCAAGGACACCGTCGGCAAGGTGACGAACCGTGGTGAGGGTGGCGACCACGCCGCGCCGACCTCGGGCAGCAGCAGCACCGGCAGCAGCACGTCCTCCGGCAGCGGCCTCGGCAGCTCCACCGGTGGCACGTCGACCAGCACCCCCGGCAGCCACGCCGGCAGCGGCTCGACCGGCAGCGGCTCCACCGGCAGCAGCTCGACCGGCAGCGGCTCGACCGGCAGCGGCTCGACCGGCAGCCGCTCGGCCGGCGGCAGCAGCAGCGCCGCCACCTCCGGCTCGCCCGCCTCGAGCCGCCCGTCGGGCCAGGCTGGATGACCGACGCCCGCCCCGGGCGTGCCCCGCACCCGGACGACCCCGCCAAGCCAGACTCTCCCACCGACATCACGAAGCCGTCGTGGGGGTACGTGGCGCGCAAGGCCGTACGCGAGTTCTCCGAGGACGAGTGCCTCGACCTCGCTGCTGCCCTGACGTACTACTCCGTGCTTGCGCTGTTCCCGATGATGATCGCGCTCCTCTCCCTGGTCGGCCTGTTCGGCCAGGGCCGCGAGACCGTGGACACGCTCCTCGGCGTCCTTCGTGACGTCGGTGCCAACTCCGCGGCCGACACGGTGGAGCCGACGCTGGTGCAGCTGAGCGAGGGTCGCGGTGCGGGACTGGCGTTCGTGGTCGGCCTGGCCGTGGCGCTGTGGTCGGCCTCGGGCTACGTCGGCGCGTTCGGGCGGGCGATGAACCGGGTCTACGAGATCGACGAGGGTCGTCCGATCTGGAAGCTCCGGCCGGTCATGCTGCTGGTCACGCTGATCACCGTGGTCCTGTGTGCCCTCGTGGCTCTGGCGCTGGTCCTCACCGGGCCGGCTGCTCAGGCCGTCGGGGACGCGATCGGGCTCGGTGAGACGGCGGTGACCGTCTGGAACATCGCCAAGTGGCCGGTGATGCTGATCGCCGTCATGTTCGTCGTGGCGATCCTGTACTACGCCACACCGAACGTCCGGCAGCCGAAGTTCCGGTGGCTGAGCGTCGGTGCGGTCGTTGCGATCCTGACCTGGATCGTGGCTTCGGCCGCGTTCGGGTTCTACGTCGCGAACTTCTCGAACTACAACCGCACGTACGGCTCGCTGGCCGGCGTGGTGGTGTTCTTGCTGTGGCTCTGGATCACGAACCTCGCGCTGCTGTTCGGCGCGGAGCTCGACGCCGAGCTCGAACGCGGGCGTCAGCTCCAGGGCGGGATCCCCGCCGAGGAGAAGATCCAGCTGCCACCGCGCGACACGAAGAAGAGCGACAAGGCGGCCGCGAAGCACGACAAGGACGTCGAGCGCGGGCGGCGCCTGCGCCAGAGCAGGGGTCAGACGACGAGTCAGGACGAGCCGGAGCAGGACTCGGGCTCTCGCTGAGAGTCTCCTCAGCCTGGGCGTACGACGCGGGCCAGCCCCGTCGGCGCGAACCAGGTGGGCACGGCGCGGCGCGCTGCGGAGGGTCCGTCCACAGTGACGGTGCCCGCCCGCAGCGCGCCGGCCCACGTCGTGTCGCCTCTCCAGACCTGGGTGAGGGCGCGGAGCCCTGCGGTCACCGTGACCGAGACGGGGCGCTCCGGGTCGATGTCGCACACGTCGGCGTCGTCGCGCTCGATCACGATCCACCACTGCCGCGCCGCCCCGGTGACGTCGTCGAAGACGAAGCTGACGACCTCGGGCGGGTCGTCCACCGCGGAGTGGTCGATGTTGCGGTGCATGTCCCACATCAGGAGCTTGGGGTCGAGGTCCTCGTCGCCGAGCGTTCCCATCCACCGCACGCCCCAGGTGCCGACGGACTCGACGACCGTCCGCAGCTCCCTGCCGGCCGGAGTCAGGACGTAACGCACCTCGGCACCGTGGACCTCCTTGTCGACGATCCCGGCGCGCACGAGCTGCTGGAGGCGCTTGGACAGCAGGGTCGGCGACATCCGTGGTAGCCCTCGTCGCAGGTCGTTGAAGTGCTGGCTGCCCGTCACCAGCTCCCGGACCAGCAGCATCGTCCATCGCTCGTCGAGCAGCTCCATGGCTTTCGCGACCGGGCAGAACTGGCGGTACGGCGCCCCCATCCGTGCAGCGTACGCCCGGTACAGATCTCGTACTAGGCCCGTTGTCTCTGCATCTCTAGCGTCGAGAGCACGCACAACGAAGGGACACTCATCATGACGAGCGAGACGACAGCAGCACCGGTCACGGTGGACGACGGCGTGATCAAGGCCAAGCACCGGGCGATGTGGGCGATGGGGGACTACCCAGCCGTGGCCACGGAGGTGGTGGCCGACCTGGGACCGATCCTCGTGGACGCCTGCCGAGTCGGAAGCGGGACGACCGTCCTCGACGTAGGCGCCGGCTCCGGCAACGCCGCGATCCCCGCTGCGCGAACCGGAGCGACGGTGACGGCGAGCGATCTCACGCCCGAGCTCCTCGACGTCGGCCGCGCGGCGGCCGCGGACGAAGGGCTCACACTCGGGTGGCGTGAGGACGACGTCGAGCACCTGGGGCTCGAGGACGCCTCGTACGACGTGGTCATGTCCTGCATCGGAGCGATGTTCGCGCCGCACCACCAGGAGACCGCCGACGAGATCGCGCGCGTCTGCGCGCGCGGCGGCACGATCGGGCTGCTGAGCTGGACGCCCCAGGGCTTCATCGGGCAGATGTTCGCCACGATGAAGCCGTACGCGCCGCCGCCACCGCCCGGCGCGCAACCACCGCCGTTGTGGGGGGACGTCGAGCACGTCCGGGCACTCTTCGGCGACCGAGTCACCGACGTCGAGGCCACGACGCAGACGCTCGCGGTGGACCGCTTCGTCGACGGGGAGGACTTCCGGGACTTCTTCAAGGCGACGTACGGTCCGATGATCGCGGTCTACGCGGCGATCGCTGACGATCCTGACAAGGTGGCCGCGCTCGACGGCGCACTGGCAGACCTGGCGGACCGGTTCGGTGTCCGGGACGGCGCCATGCAGTGGGAGTACCTGCTCGTCACCGCTCGCCGGGCCTGACGGCGCGGGACGCTCAGACCCCGGTCAGGTCGGCGTACAGGAGGGCGTGGTCGGACGCCTCCTCCACCTTCGACGTCAGAGTGGGAAGGATCTCCCAGGGGTCCTTGGTCCGAGGGCCCCGCCAGACGCCCTTGCGGAAGACCCCACCCCCCTGCGCGTGGGAGAACAACGCCGGCGAGAGCAGGATGTAGTCGATCTTGGCGGTCTCGTTGCCCGACCCGTACGTCCCCTTGCGGTGGTTCCAGTCGAAGTCCGGGTGCGCACTGATGTCGACGAGGGTGCCGTCCTCGAGCAGCGGAGCCAGTGCGTCACTGGTCGGGTCGTCGTTGAGGTCCCCGGTCACCGCGAACATCTCGACGCCCTCGTCACGCAGCGCCGCCACGATGCGTGCGACCCGCTCTGCCTGACGGCGACGGCGTCTGCCGCCGAGCGGGTCACCTGGCGAGCTGTAGCCCTTGGACTTGAAGTGGTTCGCGAGCACCACGACGCGGTTCCCGAGAGGGGTGTCGAGGTGGTATTCGCAGCAGTCCCGCGAGAAGACGGTCCCAGAACCGTCGGTGTCGAAGATGTGGGTGCGCATCTGCACCAGCCGGTAGTCGGCGCGCGCCATCAGCCCGACGTCGATCCCGCGCTCGTCGTTGCCCTCGACCACCATCACCTGCTCGTACGGGGTGCCGCCGACCGCCGGCAGCAGCGACTCCGAGAAGAGCTGGAGCCCGGGACGGTCGTCCGCCTCGACGACGGTGACGACGTCGGCGCCGACCTCGTCGAGGACCCGCGCGATGTTCTCGGTCGCCGTGACGTTGACCGCGACGGTCTTGAGCTCCAGCCATCCGACCCAGTCGGGACGCCCGGCAGCCGCGAGGACGACCGGTCCGCTGCGCGGGCGCTTCAGGAGATGACGGCCGCGCATCGTGCGCATCCGCACGTACGGTGCGTCGTCGGAGCGCAGCAGGCCGAGCGTGTCGAGGAGCCCGAGGATGTCGGCCTCGCGGCCGGCGTAGCTGGGCCGGTCGAGGAGTGCGGAGAGTCGTGCGTGAGCCGCGAGCACCTTCTTGCGCGTGGCCGCGTCACCCTGCTCCTCCGCCATGGCCTTCGGCCGGGCGAACAGGTTCTCGACGTTGAACGATGCGATCCTCATGGCGTCCCCCTCTCGCCAGTGTGCGCCGACGCCGGTTCACCTCGTGGGGGATTGAGCCACTGCTCAGATGACGCCGAGTGCGAGCATCGCGTCGGCGACGCGGACGAAACCCGCGATGTTGGCCCCGGCGACGTAGTTGCCGGGGCTGCCGAACTCGTCGGCGGTCTCGGCGCACCGGTCGTGGATGCTGCGCATGATCTCGGCCAGGCGCTCTTCGGTGTGCTCGAAGGTCCAGGAGTCGCGCGAGGCGTTCTGCTGCATCTCCAGTGCACTGGTCGCGACGCCGCCCGCGTTGGCCGCCTTGCCCGGGGCGAAGCGGACGCCCGCCTCGTCGAAGACGGCGATGGCCTCGGGGGTTGCCGGCATGTTGGCGCCCTCCGCGACGATGGTCACGCCGTTCTTGACGAGGGTGACCGCGTCGGCGCCGTTGAGCTCGTTCTGGGTCGCCGACGGCAGCGCGATGTCGCACGGCACGTCCCAGATGGACCCGGCCTGCCCGAGCCGGACGTCTCCGCCACGCAGCTCGGCGTAGTCGGCGATGCGCCCGCGGCGCACCTCCTTGACCTCCTTGAGGATGTCCACGTCGATGCCGTCCTCGTCGACGGCGTAGCCGCTGGAGTCCGAGCACGCGACGACGGTGCCGCCGAGCTCGTGCACCTTCTCGATCGCGTACGTCGCGACGTTGCCGGAGCCGGAGACGACGACGCGCTTGCCGTCGAACGACTCGCCCGCGGCCTGGAGCATCTCGGAGACGAAGAAGACGGTGCCGTAGCCGGTCGCCTCCTTGCGGACCTGCGAACCGCCCCAGGTGAGGCCTTTGCCGGTCAGGACCCCGGACTCGTACCGCGTGGTGATCCGCTTGTACTGACCGAAGAGGTAGCCGATCTCACGGCCGCCTACGCCGATGTCGCCGGCGGGGACGTCGGTGTACTCGCCGATGTCGCGGATCAGCTCGGTCATGAACGACTGGCAGAACCGCATGACCTCGGCGTCGGAGTGGCCCTTGGGGTCGAAGTCGGAGCCGCCCTTCGCGCCGCCGATGGGCAGACCGGTCAAGGAGTTCTTGAAGATCTGCTCGAAGCCGAGGAACTTCACGATGCCCAGGTAGACGCTCGGATGGAAGCGCAAGCCACCCTTGAACGGGCCGAGCGCGGAGTTGAACTGCACCCGGAACCCGCGGTTGATCTGGACGCGACCGGCGTCGTCGACCCACGGCACGCGGAAGATGATCTGACGCTCGGGCTCGCAGATCCGACGGATGACCGCGGCGTCGACGTACTCCGGCCGCTTCGACACCACCGGACCGAGGCTCACCAGAACCTCACGGACGGCCTGATGGAACTCGGCCTCTCCCGGGTTGCGACGAAGGACCTCGTCGTACACGTCCTGCAGCTTCTCGTCGATGCTCGACACCTGGTGCACCCTTCTGTTGACGGCCCCTCTCGAGGCTATCCGGGGCCCGATCCCCCTCTCAGTAGGGGATGCGCAGCGTCGCACGGACCGGGTTGTGGTCCGAGGCGAAGGGCGTCCGGTACAGCTTCCCCTTCAGGCGCACGATGACCCGGAACTGGCGTACTCCGATCCCCGGTGAGACATAGACGTGGTCGACGTGGTGGTGCGTGCGCCACGGCCGCCGCCGCAGCTGGTTGGCGCTGTTGTAGCTGCCGAACTTGCGGGTCCGCGCCACGGCGAACGCGTCGCGAGCACCGGCCGCCTGGCGCATCGCGCGGCGAGGCGCGTCGAAGGTGTACTTGCGGGACGCGGACGAGTTGTAGTCGCCGGCCCACACGATCGGCCAGGACGCGCCGTGCGCTCGGCGCACCGCGAGAGTGTCGGCGATGAGGTTGCGGGTCTGGCGGTAGCGCTTGCGGTCCTTCGCGACGCCGGGGCCGTTGACGAGATGAGCCGAGGCGACAAGGAACCGCGCACCCGTGGCCTTCTCCGTGAGCAGCTGGTAGCACCCGTAGTCGGCGCTCACCGAGTAGGAGCGGTCCAGCCGGATGCGACCCGAGATCGCGCGCGACCCCGAGAAGCGCGTGCGGTCGTAGAGGATGCGCGAGCGGGCGTCACGAACGGCGGTGCCCTTGATCTTGGCGCACCGGGCGGTGGAGGCGAAGCGGTGCTTCACCTTCCGGTAGAGCGACGGGAAGTTCGTGTTGCCGTTGGCCTCCTGGAGGCCGACGACGTCGAAGCCGCTGCGCAGGACCTGGGACGCGACCCGGTTGCGCCGCTTCGCCGTCCACGGGAGCGGCTTGGCGTCCTTGTGGATGTTGTACGAGCCGACGCGGACCGTCGTGGCGCCGGCGGCCCGGGCCTGCGAAGCCGGCTGGACGGTGGAGGACGAAGCCGAGGGGGGCGCCGAGGGGGCGAGGGCGGTCGGCGTCGCGAGTGCCACAGCGACGGCTGTGGCAGTCGCGACGCCCATCGAGAACCGGAACAAGAAGGTCATACCGCCATGCGATACCCGGAGTGAGTCAGGTGCAACTCAGCCCAGGACGCGCTTCGCGGCTCGGTAGGCGAGCCAGCCTCCCAGCACCCAGGGGCCGGCGACGATGACCGGGTCGAGCGCCTGGTGGACGACGTCGGTGCGGTTGCGTCCGAACCGGGACTTCGCACCGTGCCGCTTCAGCTCGCTGCTGATGCCGGTCTGGGTGATGGGGTTGTCGGGGCGGAGGGTGACGAACGATCGCAGCATCGCCTCCTTCACGTCGATCCGGTCGGCCGCCATCAGCAGGAGCCAGTGCGCCGCCCGCCCCTCGCTGTAGCGGGCGTAGGCCAGGCGCCGCACCTTGCCGGAGAGTCCACGCGGCGGGCAGGAGGTCCCGAAGACCGGCGTGAGGAACGCGTGCTCGATCGAGCGCTCCCGCGGATAGGTCTCGGGCTGCCGGTCCGGGAACGACCAGTGGGCGCCGGAGTGGTCCGGCTGAGGCACTTCGCGGGGGAAGGACGGGCGGTCCGCCGGGTCGAGGTCCGCACCCCATCCCGGGATGGTCGCGCGGATCTCGTCGAGAGGCCGGGGGAGTGGCGGCTTCGCCTCGGTGTACGTCGGGATGTCGGACGGGGTGGTGGCAGTCATGGTGGTGCCCTCCTCAGGCGGCATCAGGAATGATGAGCGGCTTGATGCAGCCGTCGAGCTTGGCCGAGAACATGTGGTAGGCCTCGTTGATGTGCTCGAGCGGGAGGCGGTGGGTGACGATCTCGCTCGGCTTGAGGTGGCCGTTGCGGATGTGCTCGAGCAGGCGAGGCCACTGGCGCTTCACGTGAGCCTGGTTCATGCGGAGCGTCAGACCCTTGTTCATGGCGTCACCGAACTTGACGGCGCTGAAGATCGGGCCGTACGCCCCCATCACCGACACCGTGCCACCCTTGCGCACGCCGTCGATCGCCCAGTTCAGCGCGACCGGCGACCCGCCCTGCAGCTTGAGCTTCGCCGCCGTGACGTGCTGCAGCAGGTTGCCGTCGGCCTCGGCACCGACCGCGTCGATCGCGACGTCCGCTCCGAGGTGGTCGGTGATCTTCTTGAGGTGGACGATGATGTCGTCGTACTCGACGAAGTTGTACGTCTCCGCGAACGCGAACGTCCGCGCCTTCTCGAGCCGGTTCTCCAGGTGGTCGATCACGATCACCCGGCCGGCGCCCATCAGCCAGGCCGATCTCGCGGCGATGAGCCCGATCGGGCCGGCGCCGAACACGACCACGACGTCGCCCTCGTGGATGTCTCCGAGCTGGGCTCCGAAGTAGCCGGTCGCCGCGGCGTCGGTGAGCAGGACCGCGTCCTCGTCGGCCAGCCACTCGGGGATCCGGGAGGGGCCGACGTCGGCGAACGGCACCCTGACGTACTCGGCCTGACCACCGTCGTACCCGCCGGTCGTGTGCGAGTAGCCGTAGATGCCCCCGACCGCGGTCGCGTTCGGGTTGACGTTGTGGCAGTTGGCGAACAGGCCGCGCGCGCAGAAGAAGCAGGTGCCGCAGAAGATGTTGAACGGCACCATCACCCGGTCACCGACCTGGAGGTTCTCCACCGAGGGGCCGATCTCGTCGACGATGCCGATGAACTCGTGGCCAAAGGTGTGGCCGACCCGCGTGTCGGGCATCATCCCGTGGTACAGGTGCAGGTCGGAGCCGCAGATCGCGGCCATCGTCACCTTGACGATCGCGTCGTTCGGATGCTCGATCTTGGGGCGGTCCTTCTCTTCGACGCGGATCCTGTACGGCCCGCGATACACCATCGCTCGCATGAGGCTTCCTTTCGCTGGTCGTCAGTCACGGAGGTACCCGCCATGACCCGTCGTCACTCCTCCGTCTTCGTCGCTCGGCTCGGCCTGGGTGGGCGGTAGACGTAAGCCAGAGCGGGGAGGACGAGCAGGACGGCCAGCACGACCAGCAGGACGAGCGAGATCCCGGCTGCCCGCCCACCGATCAGCGCTCTCGCGGGTACGACGTTGGCGGCGTGCCGAACTCCGTGCCTCGCTCAGAGCACGAGGGGCCCGACCTTCTGGCAAGGATCTGACAGCCCGGTTGCCGACCGCCATGGCAAGGACCATGACCACGAGGAAGCCGACATAGCCGGCCACCATGACGACCACGGGAGCCACGCGACTGGCGTCCGCGGTGTTGGCCAAGATGACCCCCGTCACGCTCAGGACCGCCGTGACGATGGCCAGCAGGCACGCCACCAGCGTGAAGGGAAGTGCGGCACGATGAGCGGACTCCCACGCCTGTTGCGACGACTTCGTCAACTTGGTCCGGATGCCGACGGCTGAGTTGACCTCGATGCCACCAGGCAGCGCCTCGCACTAATCGGAGAAGCCCCTGACGGCTGCAACCGTGATGCTCGGGGCGCCGCTCCCAGCGCACGCCGGGCGCGACGAGCACCGATCCCGGGTGGTCAGGCGAAGTCGTAGCGATAGACCGAAACCGGGTTCCACGGCGTCTGGTCGGACCGCTCGAACCGGAACCCCAGCCGCTTGGCCAGGCGGATACTTGCTGCGTTACCGGGCTGAATGACGGCGGTTAGCGCTTGCGCAACCCCCTCCCGGCGACCCCACTCCAGCCAGGCTCGAGCAGCCTCATGAGCGAGGCCGCGGCCCTGGTAGCAGCGCGCCAGCACCCAACCGAGCTCGACCTCGCCCCATTCTTCCCACGGATGCAGGCCTACCCGGCCCATGACCGTGCCGGTGAAGCGATCGCACACGATGCTCTGCCCGTAACCCCGCTGATCCCAGACAGATGCGAATTTCTGCGCCTGGCGCTCCGCAGCAACCCGATCAAGTCCGTCACCACCGATGTGGCGGGCAACTTCTGGGTCTGAGTACAACTCGGCGAGCAGCGAACCATCTCCCGCATCGAGTGCCCGCAGCGCGAGCCGCTCCGTCATCATGATTCTCGGCTCAAACGACACGTCGGGTCATTCGCTTTCGTCCGGTCTGTCTCTCTCGACGGCCTCGCGGAGCCGCGCGAACTCCTCGGCCAACCGCGGCAACGTGTAGTGGGCATTGAGCCCGCTCGGGTTGGGCAGCACCCACACGCGGGACGGCCCGAGGCGGCGATCCTGCGGGCCGACCGTCGTCCGTGGATCGTCGAACGCAGCACGGTAGCCGGTGATGCCGAGGACGGCGACCCACGCCGGACGCCAGCGGTCTGCCTTCTCGGTGAGCGTCCGGCCACCCGCCACCAGCTCCTCGCGGGACAGCTCGGCAGCGCGTGCCGAGGCCCGTGCGACCAGGTTGGTGATGCCGAGGCGACGTGCGAGGAGCGCCTCGTGCTCCCACGGCTCGAGCCGACGGTCGGTGAACCCGGAGAGGTGGAGAGCCGGCCAGAAGCGGTTGCCGGGGCGAGCGAAGTGGAGCCCCGTCGCCCCGGAGTAGAGGCCCGGGTTCAACCCGACGAAGAGCACG
This sequence comes from Mumia sp. zg.B53, assembly GCF_019550935.1. Classification (NCBI taxonomy): domain Bacteria; kingdom Bacillati; phylum Actinomycetota; class Actinomycetes; order Propionibacteriales; family Nocardioidaceae; genus Mumia; species Mumia sp. zg.B53. Next base: position 78,748 of record NZ_JAHWCK010000004.1, read on the forward strand.
CGGAGGTCCGGCCGGACCCAGTCCGGGATCGTCCGTCCGTCGGCGGCCGCGACCTCCGCCGGGTCAGGGCGAGGCGGCCGATCTCCTCGTGCAGCGTCCACCGTGCCGTTCTATCGCGTGCCCCTGCGTCGTCGCTCGGGCGGGCCTCAGCGCAGAGCGCCGAGCTCATGTTCGGCGTCTGCGCCGTAGTAGTCACGGAGGAGGCCGGCCGCGACACGATCTCCCCAGCGCTCGAGGCGACGGTGGCCGCGCTCGCCGCGGCCGAGCAGCCGGTACCGGACGGTGTTGGCGGCGATGGTCGTAGCCGTCGCCCACGGGGGACGGACGGGGAGACCGAGCTCGCGCATGCTGCGGACGCCGAGGAACGTGGTGAGCATCGACAGCGTGCGCTCGCGTCGGAAGGCGCCGTTCGGCAGGTCGCGGAGAGCCCCACTGATCGCCTGCGCGAGCTGCGGCCCGGCCTCGGAGATGTCGGCCTGCGCGCGTACGAGGTGGTAGTTCAGCCGGTGACGCTCGCGCTCGTCGTCGACGAGCCAGGCCTCGTCGACGCCCATGAGCCAACCGACGTACTTCCACAGGTGCATGACGGCGTGCGCCTCGTCCCGTGTCACCGGGACTCCGAGCGCTCTCACGCCGATCAGGAGGACACCGTCGAACAGGCCGAGCGTGGCCGCCTGATCGGTCATGTTGATCGGCAGGCCCCAGCGAGGGACGTCCCAGGTGGGCTCGAACGTGTGGTTGACCAGGGCGTGCATCGCACGGACGTGCACGGTGAGGCGCCAGCCCTCCCCGTAGGGAAGGAGGGCGCCAGGCTGAGCGAGGGCGACGGCCCACTTCTGAGTCTCCGCGAGCCGGCGCCGGGTCATCTCGCCGGTCAGTCCGCCCGTGGCGACCAGCAGGTCGGTCGGCCCTCCGAAGCGGTAGCCGCCGATGAGCGAGAGCTGAAGGAGGACGTCGGCGGCGTTGCGGCCGAAACGCCGCTGCAGCCGCCCGGCCCGCGCGATCAGCTCATGATCGACCCATTCCGGCGTCGCCTCGACGCACGAGAAGAAGTCCGTCATCGCCTCAGGAGCACCGGGCACGGCAGAAGGGTCGCGGAGACGGGCGTGGAAGTCGCTCATCGACACCCGTCGTGGATCACCCGCTCGCATCCGCATCGCTTCGGCCAGCCGCTGACCGACCTCGTCGCGCTCGAGGAATCCCGCGCCGATCCGGGTCATCAGCGCCTCGTCGACGGCCGCCACCCGTCCGAACAGTCGCAAGGGTCGCGCGATGCGGGCCCCGCGCTCCTCCGCCTCACGGAAGCGGCTGGGGAACGTGGGGGAGTCGGGACCCGCGGCGGTGCTCTCGAGCGTCGTCATGCTCCCATCGTGACGCGAGTTACAACTCGCATACCAGTCGCGTCAGCGCCTACGATGCGGGCATGGCTGCCTCCGGACCTCCGGCGTACGGATCCGCCGACGCGGTGCTCCAGGCGCGCAAGCAGCCGCGTCAGGCGCGATCTCGCGCCACCGTCGACAGGATCCTCGCCTCCGGTCGGGCGGTGCTCCTACGCGACGGGTACGACGCCTTCTCGACCAACCGTGTCGCCGACGCGGCGGGCATCAGCCCGGGCTCGCTCTACCAGTACTTCCCGAACAAGCACGCCATCGTCGCCGCCATCGTCGAGCGCTACGCCGACGAGGTCTCGGACCAGGTGGCCGCCGCGCTGGCGGACCGGCTCGGCGAGGTCGGTCCGTCGATGGTGCGTGCGTGCGCCGACGCTCTGCTGACCGCCCTCGAGGAGAACGCCGAGCTGCTGAGGCTGGTGTTCGAGGAGCTGCCGGCGAGGCAGAACGCCGCACGACGCACCACGCTCGAGCGACGCGTGCAGGATCTCGTCGGTGCGTACCTGGCCGCACGTGCGGGCCCGGCTCTCGACCGACGACCGACCGTCGTGGCATGGGTGCTCGTGCTGGCTCTGGAGAACCTCGCCGTCCGGTGGGTGCTCGACCGCCCGCCGATCCCTCGGGAGGCGCTCCTCGACGAGCTGGTGCGGCTCTGTCTCGGCTACCTCGGCGCCCCGCCGGCTCCGGATGCACGATGACGTGCCGTCGGCGAGGCTAGGGGTCCCGCACAGCACGACGCTCAGGAGGCTCCATGTCCATGTCTCGCGCCGTTGCCGCGGCGTCCGTCGTACTCGTCCTGCTCGCGACCGCCGCGTGCAGCGACGACGACGACGATCCTGACGACCAGGCCCAGCCCACGGCGACCGCGACGGATACGACGGAGCCGTCCCCGGGCGCGACCGCGACCGCGACCCTCGAGTCGGAGGACGAGGCCGGAGAGTTCGAGCTCGACACCACTGACGACTCCGTCGACGTCGATGGTCGGGCCTCGGAGTGCCAGAGCCCCGACGACGCGACGCTGAAGGTGACGTTCACCGACGAGGGCACCACGGTGACCGCCGACATCAGCGGCGGTACGGGCACGGTCACGGTCACCGGCGGCATCGAGTTCGAGGGCGACGTCGCGTCGGTCCAGGTCTCGGACAATGGCACGCTGAACGCGTTCGGACAGGGAAGTCTCTCGCGCCCCGGCGCCGAGAAGACCGCCTTCACCCTCGTCGGCAGGTGCTGAGCGACAGGGTGGGCCTCGGCCCTGCCGTCAGAGGTCGCCGAACGGACCCGCCGCGCCCGACGAAAGGTTGGCGGCAGAGACGACGAGACCGAGGTGGGAGAACGCCTGCGGGAAGTTGCCGAGCATCCGCTCCGCCTTGGGGTCGTACTCCTCCGACAGGAGACCGACGTCGTTGCGCAGGTCGAGCAGCCGCTCGAAGAGCGCCCGAGCCTCCTCGTGCCGACCGACCAGCGCGAGGGCGTCGACGAGCCAGAACGTCGTCATGAGGAACGCCCCCTCGCCCGGCGGCAGCCCGTCGACGGTGTCGGCGGCTCGGGTCGGGTAGCGAAGCAGCACTCCGTCGACGAGCAGGTCCGCCTGGATGGCGTCGATGGTCCCGAGGATCCGCGGGTCGTCGGGAGGGAGGAACCCGACACGCGGCAGCATCAGGAGGGATGCGTCCACGACGTCCGCGCCGTAGAACTGCACGAAGCTGTTCTTGTCGGCGTTCCATCCTTTGTTGCAGATGTCGGCGTGCACGGTGTCGCGGAGCTCGGTCCACCGCTCGAGCGGGACGGCGTCGCCGAGCATGAGGTGCTCGGCGATACGGACCGCCCGGTCGAACGCCACCCACACCATGACCTTGGAGTGGACGAACTGACGGCGTGGCCCTCTGATCTCCCAGATGCCGTCGTCGGGGTCCTCCCACACCCGCTCGAGGTGTTCCATCAGGGCAGGAAGGATCGCGTCCTGCCGGTGCCCCAGCACGGGGAGGTCCTCGGCATGGGTCACGAGGTTGGCCTGGACCGCCGTCCAGGTGGCGTCGAGAACCTCACCGTAGACGTCGAGCTGGACCTGCGAGCTCGCGGCGTTGCCGACCCGGACCGGACGTGACCCTTCGTAGCCCGGCAGCCAGTCGAGCTCGATCTCGGTGAGCCGGCGCTCTCCTGTGACGCCGTACATGATCTGGAAGTCACCCGGGCTGCCGGCGACAGCACGGCGCAGCCACCGGTACCACGCCTGTGCCTCCTCGGCGTACCCGCTGAGCACGAGGGCCTGCAGTGCGAAGGAGGCGTCGCGCAACCACGAGTAGCGGTAGTCCCAGTTGCGGACGCCGCCGACGAGCTCGGGCAGCGACGTGGTGGCGGCCGCCGCGATCGCGCCCGACGGTGAGTACGAGAGGGCCTTGAGGGTGAGGAGCGAACGCAGCACCTCGTCGCCCCACTCGCCGTCGTACGTGCAGCGTCCTGCCCAGTCGCGCCACCAGCTCTCGGCCCGAGCACGCGCGGCATGGGCGTCGAGGGGGAGCGGAGGCGAGGTCTGCGCGTCATAGCAGGCGAGAGAGAACCCGACCTGCTGATCCGCACGGCACGAGAAGGAAGCGACCGTCTTCATGCCCTCGCCCTTGACCGGCACTCCCGCGTGGAACCGCAGACCGTCGCTGCCCGCTACGAGCGTCTGCCCGCCGGGCACGTGGTTGACCCATGGGACGATCGACCCGTAGTCGAAGCGCACGACGAGCTCCATCTTCATCGGCACTGTTCCGTCACGTCCTTCGACGATGCGAAAGATCCGGGACTGCTCGTCGGGTGGGGCCATGAAGTCGACGACCGCAACCGTTCCGCTCGCGGTCTCGAACTCGGTCTCGAGGACGAGGGTGTCGTGGCGATACCAGCGCCGGACGGAGACGATCTCCTCGTCCGGGCAGAGCAACCACCGCCCGTTGCTCTCGTCACCGAGAAGAGCGGCGAAGCACGCCCCGGAGTCGATCCGCGGCACGCACCACCAGTCGATCGACCCGCCACGCTCCACCAGGGCGACCGTCTTCGTGTCGGCGATGATCGCGTAGTCCTCGATCCGTCCGGCCATCGGTCCACTCCGCTCCGTCGCGTGGAGTCGTCAGCCTAGCGACGAACAAGGTTGCGGCACGCCGACCTGACGGACCTAGTCTCGAGCCATGAGCGATCCCGAGCCGGGCTCTGACGTCGACGTGGCCGTCGTCGTCCGCGACCCGGCCTGGCTCACCGACGTCTCGATCTCGGAGCGCTGCGTCGACCGCCTGCGCCACGGTCGGGTCCTGCTCGCGGGCGATGCGGCGCACATCCAGAGCCCGGCGGGGGGCCAGGGCATGAACGCCGGGATCCAGGACGCGGTGAACCTCGGCTGGAAGCTGGCGCTCGTGTGCCGGGGGGAGGCAGGCGAGGCGCTCTTGGACTCCTACGCCGACGAGCGCCTCCCGGTCGCCCGCGGTGTGCTGCGAACGACAGGCCGCGCCTTCCGTCTTGCCACCTCCTCGAGGGCTCCGCTGCGCGCCTTGCGGCCACGTGTCGCGACGGCGGTGCTGCCACTGCTGACCAGGGTCCCGGCGATCCGTCGAGCGGCGTTCCGGGCGCTTGCCGAGCTCGACGTGGGTTATCGCAACGGTCCGCTGTCGATCGACGGCCCTGTGGTCGTGGACGGTCGGCCCCTCCGCCTCCAGCAGAGCCTGTCACCGACGGCGTTCACGCTCCTCCTGTGCGGGCCTGGGGACCATTGGTCCACGCCTGCGGTGCGGGCACTGGAGAGTCGCTGGCCAGGGATGGTCCGCGCTCGTCAGCTGAATGTCTCGGAGGGCCTGCGCCAAGGCATGGGTCTCGATCCGAGGCGGAGCACGCAGCTGCTCGTCCGCCCCGACGGCTACCTCGGTCACCGGGTCGACGCGGCGGACCTGAGCGCGGTCGACGACTACCTCCGGACGGTGCTCGGCGGGAGTTCACGCGACGGAAACATCGGCGTACGAGCATGAGCCGGTGACGACGCAGATCCATCGTGCGGACTTCGCCGACCTCGGCCTCTCCGCCTTCCTCCAGGCGCACCTCGACGACCTTGCACCGACCGCCCCTGCGTGCAGCCGGCACGCCCTCGACCTCGACGGTCTGAGGCGGCCGTCGGTGCGGATGTGGGTGGCGTGCGACGGAGACCAGATCGTCGGGACGGCAGCGCTCGCGGAGCTCGAGCCCGAGCACGAGGAGCTCAAGAGCATGCGGACCGACCCCCGCCACCGCGGCCGGGGAGTGGCCCGCGGTCTCCTCACGCACCTCCTCGCCGACGCGCGTGACCGGGGGGTCCGACGGATCTCGCTGGAGACGGGGAGCATGGAGTTCTTCGCGCCTGCCCGCGCGCTGTACGCCTCGTCCGGCTTCGTCGTGTGCGACCCCTTCGGCTCCTACCGCGAGGACCCGAACAGCACGTTCATGACGCGCGTGATCGCCGCGACGGCGGCCGTCTGACCCGGTTGTGATCCCGGCAAGCAGACGCTGCCGGGTCGGCTCGTGCCATGGTGGCGGAGTGAACGTCGACGAGGTGGCGCAGGCACTGTACGTGACGCTGCCCGCCGACTTCGTGGGCGCTCGCACGGCGTACGCGAAGGAGGCCCGGGCCGACGGCGACGCCTCGTCGGCTCGCCGCATCGGGCGGCTGCGCAAACCGACGAAGTCGGCGTGGGCGACCAACCTGCTCGTCCGTGCCGATCCCGGACGGCTCGACGCGCTGCAGGCCCTGGGCGCGGAGCTCAGGTCCGCGCAGGTCCGTCTGGCCGGCGCGGAGCTGCGGGCCCTCGCCTCGCGCCGGCGTGATCTGGTAGCCGACCTGGTGGCCGAGGCACGCCGTCTCGCGGACGAGGCGGGCGACCCACTCGGAGGTCCGGGGGCGGACGAGGTCGCACAGACCTTGAACGCCGCGCTCACCGACGCCGCCGCCGCGGCGGCGCTGGACACCGGCCTGCTGGTCGACGCGCTCGTGGCGACCGGGCTCGAGCCGGTGGAGCTCGACGGCAAGGTGGCGCTGCCGGAGTCGGTCGGAGAGGTCGCCGAGCGCCCTCGTCGCGCGCCGTCGCCGACGCAGCCCGCGCCGACCAGGAAGGCCAGGCCGAGGAAGGCGCCGCCGGAGAAGAAGAAGAAGCCGGCCCGGCGCGAGGAACCGGAGGAGAGGGTCGAGGACACGGCGGCGGAGAAGGCTGCAGCCAAGGCCGAGGAGAAGGCAGCCGCGAGGGCGGCGGAGGAGCGACGTCGAGCCGAACGCAGGAGGTCGGACGCCGAGGACCGCCTGGTGGCTGCTCGCCGGGCGATCGAGCAGGCCGAGCAACAGACGACATCGGCCCGCGGAGCGCTCGACGACCTCGAGCAGCGGCGTACGGCGCTGCAGGACGAGCTCGCTCGGCTGGACCACGACATCGCCGCCGCCCAGCGCGACGTGAGAGAGGCGCGTCAGGCCCGGACCGCGGCCGAACGCGCCGAGGCCAAGGCGCAGCGGGCGATCGACCGCCTCCCGTAGGTCACTCCTCGTCCGCCACCTGCTGCTCCAGGAGCTCCCGGGCGTGACGACCGGACTCGCCCTCCGCGTGGAGACCGCGCCGGAAGCTGTCCAGCTTCTCGCGACCACCAGGGAACGGAGGCAGCAGCGGCTGGTCGCGGTCGACCATCGCCTCGATGACGACGGGCCGGTCTGCGGCAAGAGCGCGCTCCCACGCGGCGTCGATCTCGTCGGGCGAGGTGAGGTGGATGCCCTCCAGCCCGAGGAGTTCCGCGTAGGCGGCGTACGGGAAGTCGGGGAGCGACTGGCTGGCCTCGTACCGAGGCTCGCCCTCGGTCTCGCGCTGCTCCCACGTGACCTCGGCCAGATCCCCGTTGTGCAGGACCAGCACGACGAACCGCGGATCATCCCACTCCGGCCAGGACCGAGCCACGGTGACGAGCTCGTTGATCCCGTTCATCTGCATCGCGCCGTCACCGACGAGAGCGACGACCGGTCGTCCTGGCTGGTCCAGCTTGGCGGCGAGGCCGTACGGGAGACCCGATCCCATGCTCGCGAGGGTGGAGGAGAGATGGGCCGGGACGCCGTGGGGCAACATCAGGTGGCGGGCGTACCAGTACGTCACCGACCCGACGTCGACGCTGACGAGGGCGTCGCCGGGAAGGTGCGCACTGAGGTGGTGGACGACCGCCTCGGGGTTGAGCGGGTCGGCCGGACGGGCCGCACGACGCTGCCGGATGTCGTGCCAGCGGGTGACCTGCTCGGCGACGCTGCTCCGCCACGGATCGTCGCCCGCACGGCCCTCGAGCATCGGGAGGAGACGCCGCAGCGTCTCGGCCGCGTCGCCCCGCACACCCACCTCGACGGGATAGCGGTGGCCGAGGTTCCGGCCGTCGATGTCGACCTGCACGGCTCGGGCGGCGCCGGGCGGGGGATAGAACTCGCTCCAGGGATCGTCCGAGCCGATGATCACCAGCGTGTCGCACTGCTCCATCAGCCATCCCGAGGCGGTGGTGCCCAGGTGTCCCATCACGCCACAGCTAAACGGGAGGGTCTCGTCCCACCACGGCTTGCCCAGGAGGCTGGTCGTCACTCCCGCTCCGAGGTGCTCGGCGAGGGCGCGGACCTCGTCACCGGCGTCGCGGGCACCTTGGCCGACGAGCAGCGCGACCCGTGCTCCGGCGTTGAGGACCTCCGCCGCGGCCGCGAGCTGCACATCCTCAGGGACGACGCGGGCGGGCGACCAGCGGGGTGCGCTCACGACAATTCCGTGCTCCTGCGGCGGCTCGGCAGGAAGCATGCCGGTCTGGACGTCGTGGGGGAGGATCACCACGCACGGCGACCGTCGCTCGAGTGCCGTGCGGAACGCCCGGTCCACGACGACCGGCACCTGCTCCGGCGACATGACGGTCTGGACGAAGTCGCGCGCGACCTCGGTGAAGAGCACCTGGAGGTCGATCTCCTGCTGGTACTCCGATCCGAGGACGGTCGTCTGCTGCTGCCCTACCAGCGCCACGACGGGCACGTGGTCGAGCTTGGCGTCGTACAGGCCGTTGAGCAGGTGAACGGCGCCAGGCCCCTGCGTGCTCGTGACCACGCCCACCCCGCCGGCATACTTCGCGTGGCCGACGGCCATCAGCGCGGCGTTCTCCTCGTGCCGCGCCTGGACGAACGCAGGGTCTCCCGCCGCCCGTCGCAGCGCACCCATGAACGGGTTGATGCCGTCCCCCGAGTAGCCGAACACGCGAGGCACCCGCCATGCGCGCAACCGCTCCACGAGGAAGTCGGCCACCAACGTCTCGTCGCTCATGGGGCATCTCCTCGGCTCGGCAGTCGATGGCGTTCCCGGGCCCGGTACCCAGGGCAGCGGGACAGAATCGCGCGACACGCGGCCCGCGCATGACCACGGGCACCGGGGGAACCGGAGGGTCCCACCGAGACGAGGAGGACGCCATGGCCGCCGAGGAGACCGAGCTGGACGTCGTCGACCTGCTGCTGGCGCAGCACGATCGGATCCGCGTGCTCTTCCGTGAGGTCGAGGTCTCGGGCGACGGCACGCGCAAGGAGCGGTTCGACGAGCTGCGGGCGTTCCTCGCCGTCCACGAGACCGCCGAGGAGATGATCGTCCACCCGCTCGCCAAGCGGCAGAGCGATGAGGGCGAGACCGTTGCTCGCGATCGCCTCGCGGAGGAGAGGGAGTCGAAGGAGTTGTTGGCACGGCTCGACGACATGGACGTGACAGACCCGGAGTTCCGGGTCAGGTTCGCGATGCTGCACGAGATGGTGCTGCACCACGCCGGCAACGAGGAACGCAAGGAGTTTCCGCTGCTGCGCCGGCACGTGGAGCCTGACGAGCTGCGCCGCATGGCGGGGGCGGTCCGGGCTGCCGAGAAAATCGCCCCCACCCGGCCGCACCCGGGAGTCGAGTCGCCGGCGGCGCACGTTGTCACGGGCCCGCTCGCGTCCCTCGTCGATCGGACGCGGGACGCGGTGCGTTCGGCCCTGCGTGACTGACCGCAGGGTCGAACGCTCCGCGACGAGTCACCGGCCGGTGGTGCGAGGGCTCGTTCCCCTGTGGCTGTCGAGCGCGCGTCGCCCGTAGAGCCCCAGAGCCACCATCCCGACGCCGAGGACGAGGTGGAGCCAGTTGTCGGCGTCATTGACGGGGATGAAGTTCGCGCTGTCGTCGTGGTCGATGACCAACCCGTAGATCCAGAGCAGAAGGTAGATGACGCCGCCGGCGATGAGGTACAGGACCGCGGTCCGCGCGGCACGCGCCGCCCAGAGCCCCACGAGGCCGAACAGCAGGTGAACGATGTTGTGCAGGATCGAGACCTCGAAGATGCCCAGGAGCTTGGCGTTGCTCTCGTGCCCGGCGAAGGTCATCGTGTCGTAGTTCGTCGTGATCCCCGGGATGAAGCCGAGAATGCCGATGAGTAGGAAGACAGCAGCGACGACCATCGTCAGCGTGCGGATGGTCTTGGCGTCGGAGTCGCCGTCATGGGCGCGGTTGCCTGCCGGTTGGTTCGTCATGATCTTCCTCTTCCGTTTGTCGTGCTCTCTGTACGCACCCACTACCCCCCCGTTCCGTCCTTGACACCTCACGGGGTGCGACCAGGAGCGCGGCTCCGCAGACCGACGCCTCCGCGCCATGGCGTCACGCTCTGCGCTGGTCGCCTGCGTCCTCACGACCGTGCCTGCCCTCCTCGTCGAGGGCCTGATGCTCCTGCTCGCGTGACCGCCCGTGAGACGGTCGCCTGGCGGGAAGGCGGGGGCCGGTTGCCAGCAGCCGGGCGGGGTTGGTGACGAGGATCTGGTGCAGGTCCTCGTCGCTCGCCCCGCCCGAACGCAGCATCGGGAGGATCCGCCGAGGAAGGTTCTCCATGTGCCAGTTCGGCACGTGCCGCGCTCTCCAGCTCGGCGGTGTCACGCGGCTGAAGAACGCGGCGTCGTGCGAGAGCACGAGACGGTCGGCGTAGCCGCGCTCCAGCAGCGCCAGGACCGTCCGGACACGACGCTCGTCCTCCAGCACGTGCTCCATCCCGAACCGGTCCATCCCGAGGGTGGCGCCCGTGTCGGCAAGCTCGCGGAGGTAGCCGAGGTCCTCGGAGTCCCCGCAGTGGCCGACGATCACCCGTTCCGGAGCGACCCCGTGCCGGGAGAGCAGAGCCAGCTGCTCACGGCCGTTCTGCGACGCGGCGTTGGTGTGGGTGGTGACGGGCACTCCCGTCTGCTGGTGCGCCACTGCGGCGGCGGTGATCACCCGGGTCACGTCCGGCGTCAGCCCCGGGCGGTCGGTCACCACCTTGAGCATGCCCGCCCGGATCCCGGTGCCGGCGACCCCCTCCTCGATGTCGCGCACGAACATCTCGACGAGCGGATCGGGCCCGCCGACGAGCAGGCCGGGACCGTGGGTGTGGAAGAAGGGTGGCAGGGCGTCCGAGGTGTAGTAGCCCGTCGACGCGACCAGGTTCACCGGCGTCCGCGCAGCCACCGCGGCGACCCGTGCCACGTCGCGTCCGAGACCGAGCACGGTGAGATCGACCACCGTCCGTACCCCGAGGTCCCAGAGCCGGTCGAAGCCCGCGACGGCGACCTCGACCGACCTGGCCTCGTCCCACTCGGGGTGGGGGAAGTTCAGGTCCAGCTCCGGGTGACCCACGAAGACGTGCTCGTGGATCAGCGTGACACCGAGGTCCTCCACCGCCACAGGGCCCGCGAACGTCTGAACCTCCCCCTCGCCCGTCATCCAGCCGTGCCCCTGATCGCCTCGTACACGGCGAGCTGCTCGTCGTCGAAGTTGTCGCGGAGGTAGGCGTCGGCCTTCGTACGGAACGCGTCGACGTCCACGTCCTCCACGACCTTGAGCGAACCGCTCTCCTTCCACTCGGCGAGCTTCTTCTGCTCGTCCTCCTCGACGCACCCGGGTACCTGCTCGACCGCGGCGTCGACCGCCGACTGGAGCGCCTCCTGCTGCTCGTCGGACAGCTCGTCCCACCGCTGACCAACGATCACCAGGTTCGAGTTGGCCTGGTGCGACGACATGCTCAGGTAGTCCTGCACCTCGTCCAGGCTGACCGCGTCGATGTTGACGATGGGGTTCTCCTGTCCGTCGACGGTGCCCTGCTGCAGGGCGAGGAACAGCTCCTCGTACGCCACCTCGGTCGCGTTCGCCCCGAGCGCCTTCGCGTTCATCAGGAACTGCGGGGACGCGGGAAAGCGCATGCGCAGACCCTCGAGGTCGTCGGGTGTGCGGATCGGCTCGTTGGCGGTGAACTGACGCATCCCGGCCGACCAGGCGCCGAGCGTGGACACGCCCGTCTCCTCCTTGAAGCCGTCGAGAACGTCCCCGGACGCGTCGCTCTCGAAGAACGTCGCCAGGTGGTCGGCGTCGTCGAAGGCGTAGGCAGCGTCGAGCACCGCGATCGGCTCGTACACCGCCCCGAGTGCTGATGCGCCCTGGATGTCGATGTCGATGTCTCCCGAGACGACCGAGCTGATCCGGTCCGCGTCACCGCCGAGCTCGCTGTTGGGGTGCAGCGCGATCGTGAGGCCGACGTCCGACTTCTCGACCTCGTCGGCGATCACCTGCGCACCGCAACGGTGCTGTGGCTGGTTCTCGGTGTAGCTGTGGGCGAGCGTGAGCTCGACGTCACCGCCGCCCTCGTCCCCGTCTCCACCGCAGGCGGTGAGAGCGAGGACGGGGACGACGGCCCAGACGGCGAGTGCCGTGGTTCGGCGGAGCTTCTCTGCGGACATGGTCATGGGTTCCTTTCTCCGGAGGTCTCCCGAGACGGTGGGACGGGGGTGTCGGCGACCTCGGACGAGACCATCTCGTCGAAGTCGCGGAACATCTGCTCGCGGTGAGCGGGTCTGCCGGTGAGGAGCTCGAAGGTGTCGGCGGCCTGGTTGACCGCCATCCCGGCACCGCTGAGGGTGGGGCAGCCGCGTGCTCGCGCAGTACGGAGCAGCTCGGTCGTGAGGGGGCGGTAGACGATGTCGGCCACCCACAGCCGCGGGGTGAGCAACGTGTCCGGCACGGGCGAGCCGGGGTGGTGGGCCATTCCGACGGGCGTGGCGTTGACGACTCCCGATGTGGTGGTCAACACCGACTCCAACGCGCCGGGATCCGACGTCCGCACGTCGAGACCGCTGCCCGCCGCGGTCAGCGACGCCCGCAGACCGTCGGCGCGAGCAAGGTCCGGGTCGACGACGTGCAGTGTGATGGCGCCGAGGTCCGAGAGGGCATGCGCGACCGCCGTCCCTGCTCCGCCCGCTCCGAGCAGCACCACGTCGGTCAGGTCGGCGTCCGGGAGCCCCTCGCGGAACGCGCGGGTGAACCCGGTGAGGTCGGTGTTGTGGGCGACGGTGCGGCCGTCGCGCACCAGGACGGTGTTGAGGGCGCCGATGCGCTCGACCTCGGGCCCGAGCTCGTCGACCAGTGGCATCATCGTGTGCTTGATCGGATGGGTGACGTTCAGACCGTCGAAGCCGAGCTCGACCGCGGCGTCGAGCAGCTGCCGCAGGTGGTCGGCGCCCACCTGCCGCTCGTCGAGGTCGACCACTTTGTAGACGTAGCGCAGTCCGTGCCGGTCGGCCTCGCGCTCGTGCATCGGTGGTGTCAGCGACGGACCGACCCCTTGGCCAAGAAGCGCGACGAGGACCGACTCGCGGCCATCAGCCGCACGAGACCTCACAGCCCCAACTTCTGAGGGAGGTAGAGGATCGCGTCAGGCCAGAAGATGATGGCGACGCAGAGAAGGAGCAACGGCACCATGAACGGCAGCGCGCCCCAGAAGACCTCCGACATGCGGGCCTTCGCGATCGCCTGGAGGACGAAGATGACCGTGCCCACCGGCGGAGTGAGCAGCCCGATCATCTGCGACAGGATCATCAGGACTCCGAGCGCGATCGGGTCCACGTCGTACACCGCGGCGATCGGGAGAAGGATCGGGACGGCGAGCGTGAGGACGGCGATGGCGTCGAGCGCCGTACCGAGGATGAGCGAGAGCAGCAGGACGAGCAGCAGGAAGACCGTCGGGCTCGAGGTGAGGTCGAGGACCCAGGCCGAGAGGTCCTTCGCGACCCCCTCGCGGGCGAAGATGTAACCGAGCAGGTTGGCCGAGGCGACGATGAGCATGATCGCGCCGCTGGTCAGGACGGCCTCGGTGAGCACCTTCGGCAGGTCCCGCACCGTGAGGGTGCGGTAGGCGAAGCCGAGGGCCGCCATGTAGGCGACGCCGACGGCGGCGGCCTCGGTCGGGGTGAAGACGCCGCCAAGGATGCCGCCGAGGATGATGACCGGCGCGCCGAGCGGAGCGATGACGCGCTTGCCCGTCTCCCACACGCGCGCCCCACTGAACTGCGTGCGCTCGATGTTGGGGTCACGACGAACCCAGAGGAACACGACGACACACAACCCGACGGCCATCAAGAGCGCCGGCACCACCGATGCCGCGAAGAGTGCACCGGTAGAGACTGCGGCGAGCCCGGCGTAGACGACGGCAGGGATGCTCGGCGGCATCACGGGCGCGATCAGCGACGCGGCGCCAGTGACACCCAGCGCGAACTTCCTGGAGTAGCCGGCGCGCAGCATCGCCGGGATCTGGACCTTGCCGAGCGCAGCGGCGTCCGCCACGGCCGATCCGCTCATCCAGGAGAAGCCCACGCTCACCCCGACGCTGACGTAACCGAGGCTGCCGCGGACCCGGCCGAGCAGGGCGAGCGCGAAGTCGAAGAGGCGATCGGCGATCCCTGCGTGGTTGGCCAGGGTCCCGAGCAGGATGAACAGCGGCACCGCCAGAAGCGGGAAGCTTGCCGTGGACTGGGCGACGAGCCGCAGCGCAAGGCCGACCGACAGGTCGTTGGTGAGCAGATAGAGCATCGACGGGCCGATGAACGCGAAGGCGATCGGGACCCGGATCACGAGCAGGAGCGTGATCAGGAGGCCGAGGACCAGCAGGCTCATGCGACCGGTGCCTCCGTCTGCGTCTCGTCCTGGGGGACGCCGACGACGGCGTACTGGACCGCCGCCACCGTGGCACGCACCGTCGTGCTGACGAAGCCGACGAGCGAGACCGCGTACAACCACGACATCGGCATCCGCATCGCGGGGGACTTGAGGATGCCCTGGCTCTCGATCAGCGACCACGCCTCGACGGTGAGGCCGACCCCGACCGCGGCCACGACGAGGCACGAGATGACGCGAACCAGCCGGCGTACGACCTCGTTGCCAACCGCGTCGACCATCTCGATCGCGATGTGCGAGTCGGTCGTGACGAGGACGCCCGCGACGACGAAGGTCAGCCACACGAGACAGAAGCGGGCGAGCTCGCCGGTCCAGGGCCAGCCGTCGACGGGCAGGTAGCGCTGGGCGGCCTGCGCCATGACGAGGAAGAAGATCAGCAGCAGGGCCGCGATGCCGATCGCGAGCTCGATGGCGGTGGCGGCGCGGATCGTTCGGGCGAGCCATCGCGGCGGGGCGTCGAAGAACGCCTTCCCCCGTCCCCAGCCCTGCGGCTGCGGTGTGACTTCGGTCATAGCAGGCGAACTTAGGGAGAACGGCAACCGGATGGCAAGGGGTTGCCATCCGGTTGCCATCCGGCTTGAGTGGGCCGGTGCCCGTACCGACGATCTACGACGTCGCTGCCGTCGCCGGAGTGGCGACCTCGACCGTCTCGCGCGCCTTCTCGACCCCGGGCCGGGTCAACGCGTCCACCCGCGAGCACGTCCTCGCGGTGGCCGCCGAGCTCGGCTATCGGCCAAACCCGCACGCGCGAGCGTTGTTGTCCGGGCGTCACCACACTGTCGCGATGGTCGTCTCCGACATCACCAACCCGCACTACTTCGAGCTGATCCGTGGCGCCGAGCTACGAGCCAAGGCGTCGGAGTACACGCTCGTGCTGGTCAATGCCGAGGAGTCGCCGAGGATCGAGTACGACCAGATCCAGCGCCTGGTCAGCTCGGTCGACGGCTTCGTCCTCGCCGCGAGCCGGCTTCCCGACGAGAACCTCGAGCAGATCGCGGCCCAGCGCCCGGTAGTGCTCATGAACCGCGAGCTCACCGGGCTCCCCAGTGTCGTGCTCGATCACGTGCAAGGGTGCCGTCAGATCGTGGAGCACCTGGTCTCGCTCGGGCACCGGCGTCTGGTCTACCTCGCCGGTCCCCGCAACTCGTGGATGGCATCGATGCGCTGGTCGGCTCTGCGGACGGCAGCCGACGACCTCGGCGTCGACGCCCAGCGCGTCGGGCCGTTCACGCCGAAGGTGACACAGGGTGGCGCCGCGGCCGACAGCGCTCTGACCACCGGCGCGAGCGCGGTCGTCGCGCACAACGACCTCCTGGCGATCGGCGTCGTCCAGCGCTTGGCGCAGCGCGGAGTGCGCGTCCCCGAGGAGGTGAGCGTGGTCGGGTTCGACGACATCTTCGCCTCCGACCTCTGCACCCCGAGCCTGACCACGCTGGGCGGCCCGCACGTCGAGGTCGGACGCGCCGCGGTGGAGCTCCTGCTCGACCGGACGAGCCCCAGCGGCTCGAGGCGCACACCGCCTCGCTTGGTGGTGCCGGCCGGGCTGGTGCTGCGCGGCTCGACGGGTCCCGTCGCTCCGCGGTGAGGCGACGCGCTCAGGTGCCGGGGTGCTGGGCCGTAGCGCGCTGTGCGGCGAGCCGGACCGGCGCGTCGGCCGCGGCGCCGTAGCCGTCGTACGCGCCGCGGCGCTCGACGAACTCGAAGAACAGGTCGCCGAGGGTCCGTGTGTAGAAGTGCACGAACCCGCCGTCGGGGTCCTCGTCGTACAGCAGGTCGTGCTCTCGCAGCTGCGCGACGAACGCGTCGTCGAGAGCGAAGCGGGCGCGGAGGTCGTCGTAGTAGTTGTCCGGCACCGGGAGGAACGACAGCCCTCGCCGGCGGGCGGCGCGGGCGAGACCGACGACGTCGGTGGAGGAGAACGCCACGTGCTGCGTACGCTGCTCCTCTGCCTGCGGCTCGACGTTCAGCGGGAGCCGCACACAGCCGTCGGGCGTGCGCATGACCTGGCTCCGGACCAGCCCCCGCGGGCTCGCCACCTCGCGTGCCGGCTCGGCCTCCAGACCCAGCACACTCTGGTAGAACAGCACGGCCTCGTCGAAGTCCTGCCAGCGCTGGGTGATGTTGACGTGGTCGATCGAGCGAGCCACGTCGTCGTTCTCGGGATCGCCGTAGGTGAACTCCGCGAGCCAGCGGGGGTCCGGCCCGTTGTCGTTGAAGAGGATCTGCATGCCGTCGGGCGTCGCCGTCGCCGGCAGGTCCTGCTCGCCGGCGTGGGTCTGGCGGAATATCGGCGGAGCGGCCAGCTCGCGCGCGCGTGCCAGCGCCGCGTCGGCGTCGGCGACCTCAAGACCGAAGGCGGCCAGGTGGGCGGGTCGGTCGTTGTCGCGCTGCTCGTTGAGGATCACCCGGGCGCGACCGGAGGACCAGAGCCGCACCGGCTTCGTCCTGTGCCGTCCGCGGAAGGTGAAGCCGAGCTGCTCGAGCACCAGGTCTACCTCGTCCAGGCCCGAGCCGCGCAGCTCGACGAAGTCGAAGGCCTGCGGGGGAGAGACGGAGGTCAGGGGGCGCAGCGGCTCCGGGGCGTCCAGGCGCCGGACCTGATCCTCGAGCCACACCAGCGAGCGGTGCGCGTGCGCAGCCGTACGGCGGACGTCGGTCTGGCGGAAGACGTCGTTGAACACCTCGAGAGACAACGGCCCTGTGTATCCCGCGGCGAGGACGTGACCGAGGAAGCCGCTGAGGTCGAAGCTGCCCTCACCCGGGAACAGCCGGTGGTGGCGGCTCCACGACAGGACGTCCATGTCGAGGGCTGGAGCATCGGCGAGCTGCAGGAAGAAGATCTTGTCGCCGGGGATCTTCTCGATGTCGCTGGGGTCGTGGCCGCGCGACAGGATGTGGAAGGAGTCGAGGCACACGCCGACGTTCGGGTGGTCGGCGCGTTCGACGATTCGCCAGGCCCGCCGGTAGTCGTCGACGTACTTTCCCCAGGCCAGTGCCTCGAAGGCGACGCGCACCCCGTATGCCGCGGCGAGGTCGCCGAGCGCGCGCAGCTGCTCGGCCGACACCTCGTCCGAGTCGATCGTCGCGGTGGCGACGTTGCTGCACACGAGCATGAGGTCCATGCCGAGGCGGTTCATCAGCCGGAACTTGCTCTCCGCGCGCCGGAGGTTGTCGGCGAACACCACCTCGTCGACGCCTTCGACGTCACGGAACGGCTGGTAGAGGTCGAGTGAGAGCCCGAGCCGGTCTGCGAGCGTCCTGATCTCCTCCGGCGACTCGTACGCCGTGACGAGGTCTGGCTCGAATATCTCGACCCCGTCGAACCCGGCCTCGGCGCAGGCGTGGAGCTTGGGGACGAGGCTTCCGCTGATGCAGACGGTGGCGATCGAGGTGCGCACCGTCAGAACGTACCAGTTCGTACATAGCCTGGCGAGGGTAAGTTGATGGCCGTGAACGACACCGTCCCGAGACAACGCGACCCCGAGCGTACGAAGGCCGAGATCCTCGAGGTGGCCACCCGGACGTTCGCCGAGGACGGTTATTCGGGGGCGCGCGTCGACGACATCGCGGAGCGCACCCGCACGACGAAGCGGATGATCTACTACTACTTCGGCGGCAAGCAGCAGCTCTATCTCGCCGTCCTCGAGCATGCGTACCGCGGCATCCGCGACGCGGAGGAGCACCTCGAGGTCGGAGACCTGGGGCCCGTGGACGCGATCCGTCGTCTTGCCGAGCTGACGTACGACCACCACGTGGAGCACCAGGACTTCATGCGCCTGGTCGCGATCGAGAACATCCACCGCGGTGACGGGATCCGTCGGCTCGAGGTGCTGCGCGACCTGGGCAAGCCGGCGATGGAGGTACTCGAGACGATCCTCTCGCGCGGTATGGCGGACGGGAGCTTCCGTGAGGACGTCGACGCCCTCGACGTCCATCTCCTCATCAGCGCCTACTGCGTGTTCCAGGTCGCGAACCAGTACACGTTCGGCTACCTCTTCGACGTCGACCTCCTGGCCGACAGCACCCGACCGAGGCTGCGTTCGATGATCGGGGACGTCGTCGTCGCGTGGCTCTCGGCGCCGGCGCGCTGAGGGGCGGCGTCGGGCCGGCGTGGTTTTGACCCCCACCGCCTCGGGTACCGGCGTCTTCACGGCGGCGCGCTGCCTCGAGGCGCCTCATCGGACCACCAGGAGGATCTCGTGCAGTTCGGCTACACCTTGATGACGGAGCAGTCCGGACCGAAGGCACTGGTCGACTACGCGGTGAGGGCGGAGAGGGTCGGCTTCGACTTCGAGGTGGCCAGCGACCACTACTTCCCGTGGCTCGACACGCAGGGGCACGCCTCGTACGCGTGGAGCATGCTCGGGGCGGTCGCCCACGCGACGGAGTGGGTCGGGCTCATGACGTACGTGACCTGCCCAACCGTCCGCTACCACCCCGCGGTGGTCGCGCAGAAGGCCGCGACCCTGGGCCTGCTCTCCGACGGGCGCTTCACGCTCGGCCTCGGTGCCGGAGAGAACCTGAACGAGCACGTGGTCGGCGAACGCTGGCCCGCGACGCGCGAACGTCACGCCATGCTGTACGAGGCGGTCGAGATCATCACGGAACTGTTCAGCGGTGAGCTGGTCGACTACGACGGGCAGCACTTCCAGGTCGACTCCGCCCGCGTGTGGGATCTTCCCTCCGACCCCGTGGAGATCGGTGTGGCCGTGTCGGGGTCGAAGTCGATCGAGCAGTTCGCTCCGGTGGCCGACCACCTGATCTCCACCGAGCCCAAGAGCGAGATCATCGAGCAGTGGAACGGAGCGCGCTCGGGAACGCCGTTGCCGGACTCGCGGAAGATCGGCCAGATCCCGATCTCCTGGGACACCGACCGCGACGCCGCGATCGAGCGGGCTCACGAGCAGTTCCGGTGGTTCGGTCTGGGCTGGCCGGTCAACGCGAACCTCCCGACGACTCAGGCGTTCGAGTCGGCGAGCGCGTTCGTGACACCGGACGACGTGGCGGCGTCGATCCCGTGCGGGCCGGACCTGGATGCCGTGGTCGAGGCGGTGTCGGCGTACTGGGAGGCCGGCTTCACCGACGTCGCGCTGGTGCAGATCGGTGACGAGAAGCAGGAGGAGTTCCTCCACTCGGCCGCTGGCGAGCTGCTGGACAAGTTGCGTGCTGCGGCGCCCTCCTGACCGGACGGCCACCGGCATCCCTGTGCGGGACGTCGGGTCATCCCGTGACGTCGGGTCGAGCCGCGCTCACCGGAGTCGCCGAGGTCGGCAGCGTCTGGATTGGCGCGGCAGCAGAGGCGGCGGCGTCCAAGAGCGTGCCGCGAGCCGTTGTCTCGGGCAGGGCCGATCGGTGGGGCGGGATCGGCTCACGGAGAATGAGGCGTGACCCCACGACGTGTTGAGACGACTCCGTTCGGCCACCTGACGATCGCCTTCGACGACTCGGTCCTGCGTCCGCGCCCCTGGACCGCACGTCAGTCCGAGCTCGCGGTCGAGCTCGCCTCACGGTCCCCGGAGGGCTCTGTGCTGGAGATCTTCTCCGGCGCCGGGCAGATCGGTCTGCTCGCGGCATCGATGATGGAGCGCCACCTCGTCCAGGTCGACCTGAGTGAGCGCGCCTGCGCCTTCGCCCGGTCGAACGCGGACGCCGCGGGGGCTCGCGTCGACATCCGGTGCGGCTCCCCGGAGGCGGTCCTCGACGAGGACGAGCGGTTCGCCGTGGTGATCGCGGACCCGCCGTGGGTCCCGACCGACGAGATCGGCGAGTTCCCGGAGGACCCGCCCCTGGCGATCGACGGCGGGGTCGACGGACTCGGTCTCGCGCGGCACAGCATCGCGCTGATCGGGCACCACCTCCTGGACGGCGGCCACGCCGTGGTCCAGGTGGGTCCGGGCGCCCAGGCCGAGTCGCTCGTCGACGCTGCGGCGAGCGACGCGGGCCTCGAGTGCGTCGCCGTCGAACGGTTCGACCGCGGCGTGCTCGTCGGGCTCCGGAAGAACCTCGGCTGAGCGACGCACTCGAGGACGTGCGGTCGGTCAGTCGTCGCTGACCACGAGCGTGACGTCGATGTTGCCGCGGGTGGCGTTGGAGTACGGGCAGACCTGGTGGGCCTTCTCCGTGAGCACCTCGGCGGTTGCGGCGTCCATGTGGGGGAGCGTGATCTCGAGCTCCACGGCCAGGCCGAAACCACCGTCTCCGTTGGAGCCGAGCGACACCCGGGCACCGACTGCGGAGTCCGAGATGTCGGCCTTCTCCTGGCGTGCCACCTGACGGAGGGCGGAGTGGAAGCATGCGGCGTACCCGACGGCGAAGAGCTGCTCGGGGTTGGTTCCCTCGCCGCTCCCTCCCATCTCTGCGGGGATGGCGAGCTCGACGTCGAGCCGGCCGTCGGAGCTGCTGGCGTGGCCGTCGCGTCCGTCGCCGGTGGACAGGGCCTCTGCGGTGTAGAGCGTCTTCACTCGGATTCCTTCCGTCGTGATGCATTGAGGGCCTCGCTGAGACGGCGGACCGCCTCGCGCAGGTCCGCGGTCTCGTGTGCGGTCATGCCGGTCGCCGAGAACGCCTGTCTCGGAACGCCGCTCGCCTGGCGTTCGAGGTCGGAGCCCGCCGGAGTGAGGACCACCTCGACGACCCGCTCGTCGCTCGTCGAGCGCTGGCGGCGGAGGTATCCGTGCGCCTCCAGTCGCTTCAGCAGCGGCGAGAGCGTCCCCGAGTCGAGCTGCAGCCGCTCGCCCAGCCCACCCACCGTGGCCCGGCCCTCTTCCCAGAGAGCCATCATCACGAGGTACTGCGGATAGGTGAGTCCGAGCCCCTTCAGCAGCGGTCGGTACGTCGCCGTCATCGCGCGCGACGCCGAATAGAGCGCGAAGCAGAGCTGCTCGTCGAGGGTCGGCATGGCCATGCCTCATGTCTAGCGCGACATTGAGTTGTGCACAACTGACTGGCAGGAGTGCCTGCCCAGCAGGCGGGACGTGAGATGACGCGCGCACGCGAGCCGAGCCTGACATCGTGGGGCGATGGGCGATTTCGAGATCCTCATCCTCGGTCTGCTCGTCGCCGTCGCGGGTCTGGGAGCGCTCGCGAACCGGATCTCCGTGCCGTACCCGATCGTGCTCGTGGTCGGGGGTGCCCTCGTCGGGTTCGTGCCCGGCCTGCCGGAGGTGCGCCTCGACCCCGAGGTCGTGCTGGTGATCTTCCTGCCGCCGCTGCTGTACAAGTCCGCGATCTACGCCAACTTCGGTGACTTCCGCGCCAACATGCGCGCGCTCACGTTCAGCACCGTCGCCCTCGTCCTCGTGACGATGTGTGCGGTGGCCTGGGTGGCGCACGCGGTGGTCCCCGACCTGCCCTGGAGCGCCGCCTTCGTCCTCGGCGCCATCGTGTCGCCCACCGATCCCGTGGCCGCGGCCACGATCATGCGTCGGCTCTCGGCGCCGCGACGCCTGGTCAGCGCTGTCGAGGGCGAAGGGCTCTTCAACGACGCCACGGCTCTCGTCGCGTACCGGGTCGCCGTCGCGGCGGTCGTGGTCGGCACGTTCTCCCTGGGGCAGGCCGGTGCGGAGTTTGTGCTCGGTGCCCTCGGTGGAGTGCTCATCGGGCTCGCGATCGGGTGGGTCGCCACCCAGATCCGTGCCCGGATCTCCGATGCGCAGGTGAGCGTGACGATCTCCCTGCTGACCGGCTACGCGGCCTTCGTCCCGGCCGATGCCCTCGGCGCCTCGGGTGTGCTGGCGACGGTCACCGCAGGTCTCTACATGGGCATCCGTGCACCGGGCATCCTCCCCGAGTCGAGGACGAGGCTCCAGGGGTTCTTCGTGTGGGACCTGCTCGACTTCCTCGTCAACGCGCTGCTGTTCGTACTCATCGGCCTGCAGCTCCCGACGGTGGTGGAATCGCTGGGGGACTACTCCGCCGCGGCCCTGACCGGCTATGCACTCGCCGTGGCGGGCGCAGTCGTCGGCGTACGGCTCGTGTGGTTCTTCACCGTGCCCTACCTGATCCGGGTGGTGGACCGCCGGCCGTCCCAACGTGCCCGACGGGTGGGCCCACGCCTCCGTCTGGTGCTGGCATGGAGCGGCATGCGCGGAGCCGTCTCCTTGGCGGTGGCGCTCGCGATCCCGCTGACCACCGACACCGGCGACGCCTTCCCGAGCCGTGACCTCATCGTGTTCCTCACGTTCACCGTCATCCTGGTGATGCTCGTCGTGCAGGGCCTGACGCTACCCACGCTGATCCGCCGCCTCGGCATCACCTCGGCGGGGGAGGGGGAGGCGGAGGAGGTCCGAGGCCGTCTTGCGGCGGCGAGGGCGGCGCTGGCCGAGATGGACCGTCTCGAGGACCAGGACTGGACCCGCCCCGACTCGGTGGAACGGATGCGAGCGATGTACCGCTACCGCGAGGCCCGCTTCGCCGCCCGAGCGGGAAGGCGGGAGGACGAGGGGTACGAGGACCGGTCGCAGTCCTATCAGCGGATGGTTCGAGCCGTCCTGGACGCTCAGCGCCTCGCGCTGCTGCGCCTCCGAGGGGACGGAGAGATCTCGAACGAGGTCGCGAACCGCATCCTGCAGGACCTCGATCTGGAAGATTCTCGCCTGGAGATCTGATCCTTGGCATCCGTACGCCGCTGTCGGGCGAAGTACTAGTGAAGGGCCGGGTGACCGGCACACTCGACAGAGAGGCAGACTCATGAAGAGGAACCGGTTGGTCGGAGCGCTCGTCGCTCTCCTGACAGGCTTCGGGCTCGTCGCCGTGGCAACAGCGCCCGCCGAGGCCCAGACCCGGCCGCGGACCGGCTACACCCAGGTGGTCGTCGCGCCGGAGGTCTACTCCTTGATCGCCGGAGCGGGGATCACGCCGGCGCCGATCGAGGGCGCCAAGGCTGCTCCGTTCAGGGACACGCTCTCGGCGTCCTTCCCCATCACCGGCTACACCCTCGGCAAGCTGCGGATCAGGCACAGCGGCGGCCTCAGCCTCACTGCCGGGTCGTCGACCATCGCGCTGAAGAACTTCAACATCGACCTCGGTCGCCTGCGCGTGAGCGCTGAGGTCTCGGGGACCATCGGCAACGTCGGCCGCGCCGACCTGTTCACCATCGGATTCTCCAACCGTCTTCGGTACGGAGCTGTCCGTCTGCGGCTGACGGCGACGGCCGCAGGTGCACTGAACTCGACGTTCGGTGTCGACGCGTTCAGCGCCGGCGACACCTTCGGGTACGCCACGCCCAAGCCGTTCTCGCGGTTCTGATCTCCGCGGACCGGCGGGAGGGCATAGCACCCGGGGATCTCCCGCCGGTCCACGGTCAGCTCGTCGCCCGCTGCGCACGCAGCGGGCGAACGTGGGTACCGGACGGCCTGACCACCACGAGCTCGACACCGCCCGGCGTCTCGTGCCCTTCCTCGTCCGAGAGGGGCCGTTGACCGGCCCCTCTCGCCGCCCTAGAGTCGTCGGCGCCGACATCCGCGGCGAGAGGAGCACATCGTGACCGACGTCGTCCTGTTCCACCACGTGCAGGGACTGACCGACGGGGTGCGAGCCTTCGCCGACCAGCTCGCCGAAGGCGGGCGCACCGTGCACACCCCCGACCTGTTCGACGGGGAGACGCCCGCGAGTCTCGAGGAGGGGATGGCGTTCGCCCAGTCGATCGACGACGACGTCGTCCGGGAGCGGGTCGATGCGGCCTTGAGCGGCCTGCCACCCGAGCTCGTCTTCGCCGGCATCTCCTTCGGCATCATGGAGGCTCAGCGCCTCGCGCAGACCCGGCCCGGTGCTCGGGGAGCTCTGCTGTACGAGGGGTGCCTCCCCATCACGGGGGAGTGGGCGTTCGGACCCTGGCCCGACGGGGTGCCGGTGCAGATCCACGGCAAGGACGACGACGCGATCTTCGCGCACGAGGGCGACGTGGAGGCCGCGCGCGGGATCGTCGACACCGTCGGGCCTGACCTCGCCGAGCTGTTCCTCTATCCCGGCAACACGCACCTCTTCCTCGACAGCACCCTGCCCACCTACGACGCCGAGGCGACCGCGCTCGCCGTACGACGCTCGCGTGCGCTGCTCGACCGTGTGGGTTGAGCCGGAGACGGAGCCGACGAAACGGGTTTGATCTGACGGCCGGGCCGACGCACGATCGTGTGTGGTCCCCCGCCCCCAGCCGTGAGAGTCCGTCATGCATCCCGTCACCGAGTCCGAGATCCGCTCATCGTTCGTGAACGCCTCGCGTCGAGAGGCGACCCAGGCGCCTGTGCCTCCGTCCCTCGACGAGGTGGACTGGGACTCCCGCGACTTCCTCGGCTGGGTCGATCCCAAGGCGCCACGGCGCGCCTACGCCGTCGTCCCCACCGCCGAGGGTCTCGTCGGCCTGCTGCTCCGGACGGCCCAGACGACCGGGCATCGGCCGGCCATCTGCACGTGGTGCGAGGACGTCAAGGCGACCGAGGACGTCGTGCTCTACGTCGCCAAGCGGTCGGGGTCGTCGGGTCGCAACGGCAACACCGTCGGCACGCTCGTCCATGCCGACCTCTCCTGCTCCGGGCACGCGAGGCGTCGGCCGACCCGCGCCGAGGGAGCCGGCGACCCGGACGCGTTCGTCGCTCGCCGGGTCGCCGGTCTCCGCGAGCGCACAGTCCGCTTCGCCGAGCGGGTGCGCGACGCGACCTAGTCGGTCATCCCTGCCTTCTCGGCGGCGATCGTCGTGTCGTCGCCGTGGCCGGTGTGCACGACGGTGTCCTCCGGGAGGGTGAACAACGTGGATCGGATCGACTCGCGGATGACGTCGGCGTCGGAGTACGACCGTCCGGTCGCGCCGGGGCCGCCCTGGAAGAGCGTGTCGCCGGTGAAGACGCAGCCGATGTCCTCGGCGTAGAGGCAGACCGCACCCGGCGCGTGTCCCGGCGTGTGCAGGACGCGCAGCTCGGTCCCGCCGACCGTGATCGTGTCGCCGTCGGCGAGATCGACGTCCCACGTGGTGTCGGGGTGGGTGAGCTCCCAGAGCGGCCGGTCGGCCGGGTGCAGCATGATCGGGGCCCCCACCCGCTCGCGGAGGGCGGGGGCCACCCGGACGTGGTCGTCGTGAGCGTGGGTGCACACGATCGCGGTCACCATCCGGTCACCGACGACGGCGAGGACGTCCTCCACGGAGTGGGGGGCGTCGATCACCACGCACTCCCGATCGTCCCCGACCACCCAGATGTTGTTGTCGACCTCGAAGGTCTCCCCGTCCAGGCTGAAGGTGCCGGACGCGACGGCGTGGTCCACGCGGGCCATCAGAGGATCACCACCGAGCGGAGCACGTCGCCGTCGTGCATGCGGGCGAAGGCGGCCTCGACGTCGCCGATCCCGATCTCCTCGGTGACGAACGCGTCGAGGTCGAGCCGGCCCTGCCGATAGAGGTCGACCAGCATCGGGAAGTCGCGCGACGGCAGGCAGTCGCCGTACCAGCTCGACTTCAGCGCGCCGCCGCGACTGAACATCTCCACCAGCGGGATGTCAGGAAGCGTCATGTCGGGCGTCGGCACGCCCACCAGGACGACGGTGCCGGCGAGGTCGCGAGCGTAGAACGCCTGCTTCCACGTCTCGGGACGACCGACGGCCTCGATCACGAGGTCGGCTCCCTCGGCACCCTCGTACACCTCGCCGACGATCTCGCGGATCGCCTCGACCGGGTCGGTCGTCGAGGAGTCCACGGTGTGGGTCGCGCCGAGCCTGCGGGCAGCCTCCAGCTTCTTGGCGTCGATGTCGACGGCGATGACGGGCGATGCGCCGGCGAGCGCCGCACCGGCGATCGCTGCGACGCCGACACCGCCGCACCCGATGACGGCCACCGAGCGGCCCCGCGTGGCACCTCCGGTGTTGATGGCGGCACCGATGCCGGCCATCACCCCACATCCCAGGAGGCCCACGGCGGCAGGACGAGCCGACGGGTCGACCTTGGTGCACTGGCCGGCGGCGACGAGGGTCTTCTCCGCGAACGCGCCGATGCCGAGCGCGGGGGTCAGCTCCGTGCCCGCGTCGGGGCCCTCGGCAAGTGTCATCTTCTGGGTGGCGTTGTGCGTGTCGAAGCAGTACTGGAGGTCGCCGCGCTTGCACGCACGGCACTCGCCGCAGACGGCCCGCCAGTTGAGGACCACGAAGTCTCCGGGGGCCACGCTCGTCACGTCAGGTCCGACCGCCTCGACGACGCCGGCCGCCTCGTGGCCCAGCAGGAAGGGGAACTCGTCGTTGATCCCGCCCTCCCGGTAGTGGAGGTCGGTGTGACAGACGCCGCAGGCCTGGACGGCGACCACCGCCTCGCCGGGTCCGGGGTCGGGGACGTTGATCGTCGTCACCTCGACCGGCTCGCCCTTGGCGCGTGCGACCACTGCCTTCACCTGCTGCATGTCTCTTCCTTCGCTTGCCGAACCATCCCCTCTCGAAGATCTCATGCGGGTCCACGCCGTACCGAGCGAGGTGGCGCGCCGGCCCGGGCTTGACATGTGACCATTTGGTCACATAACGTCGAGGGCGTGAGAGACGACGACATCGACGAGGTGGTGTTCCGGGCCCTGGCCGACGGCACGCGTCGGCGCCTGCTGGACCTGCTCTTCGCGCGGGACGGGCGCACGCTGACGGAGCTGGAGGAAGAGTTCGAGATGACCCGGTTCGGTGTGATGAAGCATCTCAAGGTGCTCGTGGAGGCCGGCCTGGTCGTCACGCGCAAGGAGGGACGCTCCACCCTGCACTTCCTCAACCCGGTGCCGATCCGGTTGGTCCACGACCGCTGGATCGACAAGTTCACCGAGCAACGGGTCGCCGCTCTCTCAGACCTCAAGGCCAGGCTCGAAGACAACCGTTCGCAGGAGGGCACATGAGCACCATCGGCAACACGCAGGACGCGCAGGCGACGACCGTGCAGGTCTATCAGATCCTCGTCAAGACGACCCCCGAGAAGCTCTGGGAGGCGCTCGTCTCGCCCCAGTTCACCGCGCAGTACTTCTACGGCGCCCGCATCTCCGCGACGCCGGAGGGCTACGAGGCCTACGGCTCCGACGGTTCGTCGTGGGGTGACACCGAGCTGATGGTGTTCGATCCGCCACGACGTCTCGTCCACGGCTGGACGTCGGCGTACGACCCGGAGCTCGCGTCGGAGCCGCTCAGTCGCGTCACGTGGGAGATCGAGCCACGAGACTCCGGAGTGTGCCTGCTGACGGTGGTCCACGACCAGCTGGAGCAGTCGCCGGGCACCGCGAGGAGTGTGGCCGGGGTCGGTTGGATGACCGTCCTGTCCGGGCTCAAGACGCTGCTCGAGACGGGGGAGCCCCTCCAGTCGTAGCCCGCATCGCGCCTTGTGGAACGGAAGACCGTTGCGCAAGACTTGCTCGGTGGCTGCTGAGTACGAGAAGAGCGACCAGTTCCGTGGCGCCCGGATCTCCGAGTCCGACCTCTCCGGTCTGGAGGTCCGCGACTGCGCGGTCGATGGGCTGAAGATCGTCGACTGCTACGGGGAGGACGTCTATGTCGGCGGTCAGTTCACACGCATCGTCGTCAACGACGTCGACGTCGCCGCGTACGTCCAGGGCGAGCTCGACGAGCGGCAGCCCGAGCGGGTCCTCGCCCGGGGCGCCGTCACTCCGGCCGACTACCAGGCCGCCTGGGACGCCATCGAGGCGATGTGGGCTGTGACGGTCGATCGCGCCAGGCTGATGCCGCAGTCGGCGTTGCACGAGCGCGTCGATGGTGAGTGGTCGTTCGTCGAGACTCAGCGCCACCTGCTGTTCGCCACGGATGCCTGGCTCGGCAACGCCGTGCTCGAGCAGGAGGCGCCGTACCATCCGCTGGGGCTTCCTTCCAGCGGGATGCCGGCCGATGTCGCACCCGCGCTGGGGCTGACGCTCGACGCCACGCCGTCGCTCGACCAGGTGCTCGCTGCGCGGTCCGAGCGCATGACTTCGGTGCGGCGCCTCGTCGACGGGCTGACCGAGGCCGAGCTGGACCGGGTCTGCCGGCGCAAGCCCGCGGACCCGTACCCCGACCACGAGTACGTTGTGCGGCGCTGCCTCGGAGTGGTGCTCGGCGAAGAGGTCGAGCACCACCGCTACGCGGTGCGCGACCTCGACACCCTCGCCCGCTCCTGATCACCGCTCCACGAACGTCTCCACGTCCGCGACGGTTGCCCTTCTGACCACGACCCGACAGGGTTCCGTCATGACCCATGCGATCGTGACAGGTGCGGCAAGCGACATCGGGCAGGCCATCGCCCGGACCCTGGTGGCCGAAGGCGCGCACGTCGTGCTGGCCGACCGTGACCTCGACACGGTCCAGGCGGTCGCTGATGACCTCGACGGCGCGGAGGCCGTCGGTCTGGACCTGCGGTCCGCCGACGAGGTCCGCCAGGTCGCCTCCGACCTGGTCCG
This sequence comes from Mumia sp. zg.B53, assembly GCF_019550935.1. Classification (NCBI taxonomy): domain Bacteria; kingdom Bacillati; phylum Actinomycetota; class Actinomycetes; order Propionibacteriales; family Nocardioidaceae; genus Mumia; species Mumia sp. zg.B53. Next base: position 107,551 of record NZ_JAHWCK010000004.1, read on the forward strand.
GCGCCTCGGGCCTCCTGACCGCCTCGTCAACGGAGCGGCTACCTGCAGCGGGGAGCCCTTCGAGACCATCGACGAGGCGACCTGGTCACAGGACCTCGACGTCGTCCTCGGAGGGACGTTCCGACTCTGCCAGGCACTGCTCCCGGCGATGCGCGAGGCTGGTCGTGGCTCGGTCGTCAACATCGCCTCGGTGAACGGGCACGCCTATTTCGGCACCGACATCTACAGCGCAGCCAAGGCCGGGGTGCTCAACCTCACCCGCACCCTCGCCGTCCAGTACGGGCCGCACGGTGTCCGCGTCAACTCGGTGTCACCCGGGACGGTCATCAACGCCGCACGCCGCAGGCAGCTGGCGGCCGATCCCCACGCGCTCGACGAGGCCACCGGCTGGTACCCGCTGCAGCGGGTGGGCGTGCCGCAGGACGTCGCGGACGCGGTGGCCTTCCTCCTCTCCGACCGTGCGAGCTGGATCACCGGCACCGACCTGCGGGTCGACGGTGGACTGCTTGCCGGCATGCGCGGGCTCGCCGACGCCCTCGGCTCCGGCGAGCCCGGATAGTCACGGTCCGACCGGTGGCTCGAGACGCTTCTGCGTCGTCTCGAGCTTCGGCATCTCGCCCAGCGCGTCGACCTGCTCGGTCAGCGCGTCGAGCACGGACCGGAGCTGGATCTGCGCGACCTTCGCGAACGTGCGGACGTACTCGATCTCGGGGATCGGGTGGTCGTAACGGGTGCCCTCGGTCGTCTGTGCCAGCGGCTCGACCTTGCGGACGGCCTCGGTCGCGGCGTCGTGCGCGTCTCGGACGATGTCGCGCTGCTGCGCCCGTGCCGACATCATGAGGTCGCGCGCGTGCGTGACCGCCTCGTCGATGAGGCTGTCGGCGACCTTCTGGGCCTCGGCGAACATGATGACGGCCTGGGCGCTGATCGGCTCGCTGTGCTTCTCCTCCTCCTTGGTGCGGAGGTCGGCGCGCAGCCTCGCGTTGTCCTCCTCGAGGCGCTGGACGGCCATGGCGAGCTGGCTCAGGTAGTCACCGACCTCTTGCTCGTCGAGCCCGCGCCGACGGACCGTGAAGGTGGCTTGACGGATCTCTGACGAGATTCTGCTGGTGTCCGTGGGGGTCGTCATGGCTGTTACCCGTCCTTTGCCGTGTCGCGCGGTCGGTAGCCGCCTTCGCCGAAGTCCTCGTAACGGATGTCGCTGGGCGGGATCCCCGCGGAGACGAGCTGAGGGACGGTGTTCTCGACCATCCCGCGTGACCCGCAGACGAACGCCCGGTAGCCTCGCCAGCCGCCGCGCGCCGCCGCGACGTGGCCCACGGTGCCACGCTGGCCCCGGTAGGTCGTGTCGTCGGAGACGGCTGCGTCGTAGGAGAACCACGGACGCTTCGTCATCTCGCGCATCGCCTCGTCGTCGTAGAGGTTCCACGGCATGCGCGCACCGTGGAACAGGTGGACCTTCGGGCCACGTCCCGTCTGGCGCCAGTAGGCGTCGACCTCTTCGATGACCGCCTTCATCGGGGCGAGGCCTGTGCCTCCGGCGACCAGGAGGAGGTCTCGCGTCGGATCCTCCAGCGTCAGAGCGACACCGACGGCAGCACTCATCCGGACGGTGTCACCACGCTGCAGGTCCTTGACGATGGCGCTGCTGACCTGCCCGCCGTCGACGATCTGCACGTGCAGATCGATGGAGCTGTCGTCGCGCGGCGCGTTCGCCGGGCTGTAGTAACGCCACAGACGAGGACGCTGGGGAACCTCGACGGCGATCGACTGACCAGGCCGGTACGGGAGACGCTGGTCGAGCCGGAGCCGGACGACCGCGACGTCGAGCGTGCGTCGCTCCACGTCGACGACCTCCGCGTCCCACCACGAAGGCGTGGTCTTGGCCGACTCCTCGGCTCCTTGGACCATCGTCTTGGCGATCACGCCGTACGCCGCGGCCCAGTCCGCCGCCAGCTCGTCCGTCCACTGCTCGCCGAGGAAGTGCTTGAGGGTCGCGAGGAGGGAGCCGCCGACGGCGTTGTACTGGTCAGGGGAGACCCGGAAGCGACGGTGGTCGCTCCCGAGCTGTCCGAGCACGGGCACGACGTTCTCGAGGCTGTCGACGTTGCTGACGACGGTGCCGAGCGCCGTCACGAGCTTGTCCCGCTGCGCGGACATCGAGACGGGGAACATCGACCGGACGTCGGGGTGGGACAGGAAGAGGTGCGAGTAGAAGAAGAGCGGGACGTCGTCGCCGTGCTTGGCGACGTACGCCCAGCTCTCCTTGAGTGCTGCTGGATCCACGCCGGTCAGCTCTCCTGACTGACGATGTCCGGCTCGACCGCGACGAGCGTGCCGCCGAGCGTCGCGATGATGTCGTCGGGGACGCCTGCCTCGGTGAGGGCCGCGACCAGATGCTTCGTCACGAGCGCGTACGCCTCGTGGGTGATGTTGAGGCCGACGTGCGCGTCCCGCAGCTCACGGCCGGTGTACTCGACCGGTCCACCGAGAAGGTGGGAGATCAGGTGCACTTGGTGCTGCTTCAGCGTGGGGAGGTCGGTGTTGGCGAAGTAGGGAGCCAGCTGCGGGTCGGCGATGACGAGCTCGTAGAAACGATCGACCACCACGCGGACAGCACTTCCACCGCCAACGCGCGCGTAGGGCGTCTCCTCGTTCAGAGCTGTGTCGACGTCGGTCATGCGAAGCTCCCTTCTGCACGGCCGACTCCGATTGCGGCACGCGCGTTCGGCCGCCTGTATAGCAGTCATTTCATCGCGCGGTAAAGCCGCTGTTCATGGCGAAGTACGACGCGGGCACCGTCGCAACGCGCTGGCCTGCGGTGATGGCGGCTCCCGCGGGATGAGGCGGCCGGCGGGTATGGGTCCGGTCACACGTGCGTGCGTCCTGGCGTCTCTGCTCCACAACGGTCCGGACACAGATTCCGATGTCGCCAGACCACGGTCTACCGGGGCGATGACAGCACGGAGTAATCTGAGTCGTGCTCTCCAACACCCCCTCGGGCGCTCTCGGCGACCTGGCTATGGCGGCGCGCGACATCGACGCGGCCGAGACCGTCGACTCCGTCGCTCAGCAGTCGGTCGAGTTCGTCGCGACCTACATCGGCGGCTGTGCGGCCGCAAGCATCACCTTCGCCGGCCGAGAGTCCTTCGAGAGTCTCGCCGAGAGCGACTCGTTGGCTCTGCGGGCCGACCAGCTCCAGGCCGAGCTCGGCGAGGGTCCGTCGCTCGATGCCGTGGTCGAGACCCCGACGGTCTACGCGGCCGACCTGGCACACGACCCCCGGTGGCCGCTGTGGGCCGGCAGCGTCGTGCACGACCTCGGTGTCCGCAGCATCGTCAGCTATCGCCTCTTCACCAGCGACGAGACGATCGGAGCGCTCAACCTCTACGGCAAAGAGGTCGACGCCTTCGACGACGAGGCGAGGGAGCTGGGCTATCTCGCCGCCACCCAGATCGCGGTCGTGATCTCGTCGACCCGCAAGGAGCAGAGCTTCCGGTCGGCGCTGGCGACCCGAGTCGCCATCGGGCAGGCGCAGGGAATGCTGATGGAACGCTTCGGCCTCTCGGCCGACCAGGCGTTCAACGTCCTGCGCCGTGCGTCGACGAGCCACGACGTCCCGCTGCGCGAGATCGCTGACGAGCTCATCAGGACGCGCGAGCTTCCCGCCGACGTCGAGTAGTCGCCGTACGGACGTACGGCGGTCGGTGCGTGCCATCCCAGAAACAATTCGTACACATGTGTCCGAGTTGGTGTTACCTTGATCTCGTACACATGCGTACGAGTTGAGGGGGGATCCTCATGACGTCCCAGCATCACGGTGGCGCGTCCGTCACCGCCGAAGCCGAGCGCCCGCTCTCGTGGTGGCGGCGTCCGGCCTGGACGTTCACCCGTCACTACCTGGAGATGATCGTGGCCATGCTTGTCGGCATGGCGGCCCTCTACCCCCTGTGGAGCGTCCTGGCCGGGTCGACCGCCGTCTCCGCGTGGGCCTCGCGCCCCGACGTCGACGCGACGGCGATGGCGACGGCGATGAGCATCACGATGGTGGCGTGGATGCGGTTCCATCGCGCCCGCCTCCAGCTCGTCGTGGAGATGACCCTCGCCATGTACGCCGGGTTCTGGGTGCTGTTCCCGCTGCTGTGGGCCGGTGTGCTCGCCGAGATGGGTCTGATGATGCTGGGGCACGTGCTGATGCCCCTCTTCATGCTGGTCGCGATGCTGCTGCGACGAAGCGAGTACGCCTACGGCCACATGCACGCGGCCGACCCTGCCTGACCCAGCGCCAGCCTCCGGAGCCGCGTGCCGATGACGACGCGCCGCGGCGAAGGTGATAGAAAATATGTGCTGCTTAGACTGCCAGGCAGATCCCGGGGACAAGTCTGTTCAGGAGCGGCTGCGGTATGGAAGATGCGCGCCTCGACCATCAAGAGCTGGTCGAGATCGTCGAGGAGCTGCATGCCGCTGATTCCCTCGAGGAGACGGCCGAGCAGGTCATCGCGTACCTCTGCGAGACACTCGAGATGGATGCGGCGGGTGTGACGCTGTTGCGCGGCAACAGCCGCCTCGAGACGGTGGCCGCCACCAGCGACCTGGTCGTGGAGGTCGACGAGATCCAGGAGAAGTGCCAGGAAGGCCCGTGGCTCAGCTCCGACTGGGACCAGACCCTCCGTGTCGGCGACCTGGGTCAAGAGACGCGGTGGCGCGACTGGACCTCCGGCCTGTCCGAGCGCGGTTTCAAGAGTCTGCTCGCCGTCGGGCTCCCGATCCAGGGACGCCGGATCGGTGTGGTCTCGCTCTACTCCTGCGTTCCTCGGTTCTTCGACGAGGACGACAGCGCGCTGGCGCACCTCTTCGCCCGGCACGCAGCGGTAGCCCTCGTCCGGGCCGACCGTGAGGCTCACCTGCAGCTCGCGCTCGACTCCCGCAAGCTGATCGGTCAGGCACAGGGGATCCTGATGGAGCGGTTCGGTCTCGACGAGCCGCGGGCGTTCGAGGTCCTCAAGCGCTACTCGCAGCACCACAACCTCCGGTTGCGCAGGGTCGCGGAGATGCTGGTGCAGACGCGCGCCCTCCCTCCGATGGTCTGACCGGGGCTCGACCGGAATACGCCGGTCGTACTGGCGGTTGGCGCTGAGATGAGCCGCAGACGCCGTCTTCCCGATGCTCTTCATCCGATCTCCGTGGAACCGACACCCTCAAGGGTCCGGGTCCTGGTCGGTGACACCGTCGTCGCCGATACGACCGCCGCTCTGACGCTGCGGGAGTCGACCTACCCGCCGGTCGTCTACGTTCCTCGGTCCGACCTCGACGCGTCGGTGGTGTCTCCGACCGACACGTCCACCTACTGCCCGTTCAAGGGAACGGCGAGCTATGTCTCGATCACCACTCCCGAAGGCATCGTCGAGGATGCCGGGTGGACGTACCCCGGGCCTTATGACGCCGTCGCGAGCATCCGCGGGCACGTGGCGTTCTATCCCGACCGGGTCACGGTCGAGGTCGAGCACACGGCCGGCTGAGACCATGGGACGCACCGACTCGGCCTCTCGCACTGTCGCGGCACCGCCGCAGCGGGTCTACGACGCGTTGACCGATCCCGAGGCGCGCGTCGCGTGGCTCCCGCCCGACGGCATGACCGCCCGAATCGACCGGTACGACCTCCGGCCGGGCGGGTCCTACCGGATGGTGCTGACCTACGAGGACGTCACCACCGTCACCGGCAAGGCGACCGCCGACTCTGACGTCGTCGAGGCCCGCTTCGTCGAGCTCGTGCCGGGTGCGCGAGTCGTCGAGGCCGTGGAGTTCCCGTCGGACGATCCCGCGTACGCCGGGACGATGACGATGACCTGGACGGTCGCGCGGGCGGGGAGCGGGACGCGCGTCGAGGTTCGTGCCGACGACGTGCCGTCGGGCATCTCCGCCGCCGACCACCGCGCCGGGCTGGCCTCGTCCTTGGCGAACCTGGCCGCGTACGCGGAGGGGACCTCGCGCGATGTGTGAGACCGCCTCCCACGGGGCACCATGGGAGGACCGAGCAGGATCAACCGAAGGGGATGACCTCGATGGGTCTCGACGACAAGCTGAAGAACACCGGTGAGGACGCCAAGGGCAAGGCCAAGGAGGCCGCCGGCAAGGCGCGGGGCGATGAGTCCCAGGAGGCCGAGGGCAAGACCGACCAGAGCAAGAGCGACCTGAAGCAGGCCGGCGAGAACGTCAAGGACGCCTTCAAGAAGTAGCCCGCCGGTCCGCTCCAGCTCCCGTCCCGTCCCCGATTCGTGCAGTTGGTCAAGGTAGATCGATCCGAAACCTTGATGAGGTGCACAAAACGCGGGCGGGACGGTTGCGTGCGGGCTCACGCGGGGAGCGTCGTCGGCAGGCCGAACGCGGCAAAGTCCGCGTCGAGAAAGCTGACGACCTCCCGTACGGAGCCGTCCGCCACGCTGAGGACGTCCAGCCCTGCGGGTCGGAAGTCTCCGTGCTGGGCGTCGAACATGTACGTCGCGAAGGCGAGCTGACCGTTGGCCTCGGTCCTCAGGAACCGCCACCTCGCCTGGAGAGGACCGTCCCGCAGGAAGGCGGCGACCGAGGCTGAGCCGAGGTACCAGCGCGGCTCGGGCGGCATGGCGTAGCGCACGTCCTCGGCGAGCAGGGTGACGATCTGGTCGATGTCGCCGGCCTCCCATGCGCGGGTGTAGCGCTCAGCCAACGCGTCGAGACCGGCGTCGTCGCTCGTGGAGCTCGGCGCCGGCAACCCGTCGGCGACCGCTGCGCGGGCGCGTTGCAGAAGGCTGGTGACCGCCGGCACGCTGAGGTCGAGGATGCCGGCGACCTCGGCCGCCCTGAAGGCGAGGACGTCACGCAGCAGAAGCACGGCGCGCTGTGCCGCAGGGAGGGTCTGCAGCGCAGCGACGAATGCCAGCCGTACGGTCTCCCGATCGATCGCTTGCTCCTCGGGCGTCGATCCGAGCCAGCCCCCCGGCAGCGGCTCGAGCCAGGACACCTCGGCGTCACCGGTGGCGAGCGTCATCGGAAGCTCACGTCGACCGCGCCGGTCGATCATGGTCAGACACCGGTTGCTCGCGATGCGATAGAGCCAGGCCCGCAGGTGCCGGCCGTCGAACCGGTCGAGACCCTGCCAGGCGCGCAGCAGCGTCTCCTGCCGGGCGTCCGCCGCGTCCGCGGCCGATCCGAGCATCCGGTAGCAGTGGAGAAGCAGCTCGCGGTCGTACGGCGCGACCAGCCTGGCGAACGCGTCGGCGTCGCCGGCACGCGCGCTCGTGAGGTCGGTGTCGGGCTCGGCGCGATGAGTTCCGGTCTGCGCCGGGGTTCCTTCCACGAACCCAGACTTGCAGACCGGAGGCAACCGATGGAACACGAATCCGACATCCGCTCCGTGATCACCCGCTGGATCGACGCGGTCGACCGCGGGACCGATCTCGAGGCGGTGCTGGCCGACCACACCGACGACATCGTCATGTTCGACGTCCCGCCGCCGTACGAGGGCGTCCGGGGCATGAAGGCGTACGAGGCGTCGTGGAGCGACTTCCTCGCCTGGCAGCGAGGCGACGGCCAGTTCGTGCTGGAGTCGCTCGAGGTCACCGCGGGAGACGACGTCGCCTTCGCGCACGGTCTCGTGCTCTGCCGCGCGCGAGGATCCCACGACGAGCACCCAGACCAGCGGCTCCGCCTCACGCTCGGGCTGCGAAGGGTCGACGGACGATGGCTCATCGCCCACGAGCACCACTCGTTCACCGAGGACAGCGGACGTCGCGACTCGGAGGGGGAGGCCGAGGTCGCTGCCGTGCTGAGTCGCTGGCACGAGGACACCGCCGCCAAGGATCTCGACGCCATGATGGCTGGCATCGCCCAGGACGTGACGTCGTACGAGCTCGAGGAGCCTCTCCTGCTGCGCGAGCTGGAGGACGTCCGTGAGAGCTGTCGTCGCGGGTTGGAGGCGACAGCCGGTCGGATCGACTTCGACGTGGTCGATCCCCAGATCGTCGTCCGCGGTGACCTCGCAGCGGTGTGGTCCCTGGACCGGGTCGCGGTCACACAGGATGGTGACGACGACGAGGCCACCACCTGGTCGCGTGCGACCCGTGTCTTCCGCCGGAGGGACGGGCGGTGGCTGCTGGTCCACCAGCACCTCTCGTACCCGCTCGCGGCGGGGACCGATCGGGTCCGGTTGGACCTCCGCCCCGTCCCCGATGTGTGCAGCTGATCAAGGAACCTGGCACCGAGAACCAGGATGAAGTGCACACATCGGGGACGGGAAGGGACGGGGACGGGAGGGGACGGGGACGGGAGGGGATCAGGGCATGATCGGCAGGAACCGGCAGTTGGACCGCGCCGGCTTGCCCGCGAGGCGGTCGGTCACCCACGAGATGGCCTGGCCCTGATCCTCGAGCATCGGCAAGAAGTGGTTGGGCAGCACCAGCTTGTTGCCGAGGTTCGGGAGGTAGACAGGCTCGTAGGTGACATTGGCGCCCTTGGCGCACCAGTCGACGGCGAGCTGTCGAGCCTGACGGTGAGGCACCGTGTCGTCGGCGACGCCGGTGGCGACGCGGACCGGGGCGGTCGGGCGCAGCCGGCCGATGCGCTGCTTGTCGATGGCCGCCTGGACCGCCGGCTCACGCGCGACGACGTCGCCGAGCGAGATGCCCTGCTTGGTCCAGCTCCTGGTCTTGGTGAAGCCGTGGGCGAAGATCGCGTCCCCGACGCACCGGGTCGACACGTCCTCCAGTGCGGCGCGGCCCTTGTCGTTGATATAGGCGTCGATGATCGGCCGCAGCGCCGGCTCGCTCTGGGCGAGACCGTTGACGGTCCATCCGGCGGCTGCCGCGAGGGCACTCCCGTCGATGCCGGGGAGCACCTTCACCAGGTCGGCCGGCGGCGCGCCGGAGTACACGCCGGAGAGGGTGACGTCCGGGGCGTACGAGGGCTGCAGCTCCGCCGCGGCGGCCGTGGCTCCGCCGCCCTGGCTGTAGCCGTACAGACCCACGGGCGAGGCGTCGGTCACCGACGCCGAGTCGAGTCCGCGAGCGGCGCGCACAGCGTCGAGCACGGCGTGCCCCTCGTCGACGCGGTTCACGTAGGTGTGCAGCCGGTCGGTGGCGCCGAGCCCGACGTAGTCGGTGACCGCGACCGCGACGCCCTTGGCGAGCAGGCGGTATGTCGCCAGGTTCTCGTAGCCGACCGACACGGTGCCCTCGGTGAGGTTGAGCGCCACCGGGTTCTCCAGCGCGAGAGAGGCCGCGCACTGGTCGCCCTGCCCGAGCGTGCCGGGCGCCAGGACGACGAGCGGACGAGGCCCGGTGCCCGTCCACCGCGCTGACGGCTCGATGTAGGCGCCGGTGACCGCGACGGGCTGCCCGTTGGAGTCGGTCGACTTGTACATCAGGCGGGTCGCCGTCCCCGGGAGCGGGCCGTTGAGGCCGGGCAGGCTCAGCCCGAGCTTCAGCGGCGCGGTACGGATCAGCGCTCCGTCGGCCGACGGCAGGGAGCTCGGCGGGTTGTAGAAGGCGGGGATGGTGATCCCTCGGGACACCACCTCGTCGTCGGCTGCTGCCGGAGCGGCGGTGCCGAGGCCGCCGAGCAGGGTCAGCGCGGCGACGGCGGCGACGAATCGGCCGCCTCGGCCGGCAGGGAAGAAGGGTCTCGAACGCTTCATGGGACTCGCTCCTGTGTCGGTGGCTTGTGAAGCACGTCCGACTGCGTCGCTCGCCGGGGCGCCGGCGTTCGAGAGGGAGGGCGGTCTGGGACGCAGAGCCCGAGCCGCAGGGGCCCTGCGCGGTGGCGAGGGGCCTGGGTCTTCGGTGGTGCCCGGCCGCGGAGGTCGTCCGTGCCAGAGGCGTCGCCCCGCGCGCGGAGCGAGTCGTTCGTTGCGGTAGACGGAGTCTAGATCGTCGTAGCGCCGGGCGACAAGCAACGTGTCACCCAGCGTTACGACGTCACGCTCGTACGGCCGTCAGTCGCCCCGCTCCTCCAGCGCGTCGGTGAGCAGCCCGACGAGAGCCTCGAGCTGGACGTCGGCCGACGCCTTCTCGTCGAGGGCCTCGCCGTCCAGCGCCGTCGCGGCCAGCGCGGCCTTCGAGTCGATCAGCTCGGCGACCTTCGCGTCGATCGTCTGTGCGCCGATGATCCGCCACGCGGTGACCGGCTCGGCCTGACCGATGCGGTGCACGCGGTCGATCGCCTGCGTCTGCTCGGCGTCGGTCCACGAGAGCTCGGCGAGCACCACGTTGGACGCGACCTGAAGGTTGACGCCGACGCCGGCGGCGGTCAGCGAGCACACGATCACCGCGACGTCGGGGTCGTTCACGAACGCGTCGATGTCGCGCTGGCGCTGCGTCGACGTCTGGTCGCCGCGGATGGTGGCGTAGCGGAGTCCGCGCTTGGCGAGCGTCTCCTCCGCGACGTCCATGACGTCGAGGTGCTTGGCGAAGAACACGACCTTGCCGACGCTGCGAGCGAGCTGCGCGGTGTAGTCGGCGGCGAGACCCGCCTTGGCCAGACCGATCCGGCGCATCATCCCGAACACGTTGCCGGTCTCGTTCGTGTCTTCCTCGCGCTCCCACTTGGCGACGAGACGGACGAGCTCGCGGTCGATCCCGTCGACGACCTTGCCGGCCGCGCGGTGCTCCAGCGCGTTGTCGTACCGGGCGACCATCCGGCGGGCGAGCACGCGCTCGGCCTCACGGATAGAACGTCCCGTCTCGCCGTCGAGCTCGACCGGGATGTCGGCGATACGACGCGCCGGGATGTCGGCGGCCACGTCGATCTTGCGGCGGCGGACGATACCGAGGTCGACGACGCACCTGCGGGCGGCGGCGTAGAAGCCGGGCTCGCCCGGCTCCAGCCCGGTCTCCTCCAGCGCCGCCATGAGCTCGGCCTCGGGCTTGCGGTCGTCGATCCAGCCCAGGAACTGCCAGATCGCCCGGAAGTCCTCGATGTCGTTGATCAACGGCGTGCCCGTGAGCGCCATGAGCAGCGGCCGGGCGGTCCGGGCGCGGATCCGCTCGGAGAGCTCGAGCGCGTGTTGGGAGCGTTGGGACTTGCGGTTCTTGATGAAATGGGCCTCGTCGACCACCATGCCGCGGAAGCCGTGCTCACCGAGCCAGCCGATGTGGCGGTCGAGGACCTCGTAGTTGACGACGACGATGTCGGCGAACCCGTCGATCGTGGTGCCGTCACCGTGGATGACGGTGGCGGTGCGCCGCGGGGTCCACAGCTGCGCCTCCCGCGCCCAGTTGATCTTGACGACGTTGGGAGCGACCACGAGCAGGGGATAGGCGTCGGCCGACTGGGCCGCGAGCAGCGCCTGCGCCGTCTTGCCGAGCCCGGGCTCGTCGGCGAGCAGGAAGGTGCGGTGGCCGTCGGCGGCCGAGGCGACCAGCTGCGCCTGGTGCGGCATCAGGTCGCGGCCGTCGCGGGTACGCAGGGTGGTGGGCGTCGGCAGCTCCATGCTGGAGGCCGGTCCGCCCTGCTCGAAGGACCGCAGCAGCGGCTCGATGAGCTCCCAGTTCGCGAGGCGTCCCGCGCCGGTGCGACGGGGCTTGGCAGCGGAGAGGTCGGGAGTGAGGAAGGGGTTGGCCAGCTGGCGCGCGACCACCGACTGCGGCACGACCTGGCGGTCGGGCGCCGGTCCTGCCTCCTCAGGAGCCGCGACCGGCTCCTCCTCGACCTCGATGCCGGCGGCCGTGAGCATCTCGCGCCGCAGCGACCTGGCAGCAGGGGAGGGTACGGCGTCGTCGGCGAGCAGGGTGAAGAGGGAAGGGTCTCGAGCCGCGGTCGTGGCCAGGATCGTCGCGATGCCGTCGAGGCGCTTCAGCTGCTCGGCCCGGCGCGCCTCGGGGATGTCCTCCTGCTTGATCCTTGCCCGCTCCTCGCGGACGAGCAGGGCGATCACCTGGAACGCGGTGCGCGTCGAGGACGTCGCCGTCCCGCGCTGGACCGCCCGCTCGACCTCGCGTACCGCCTGGGCGAGCAGAGGGAGGATGCCGACGTTGTCGGCGTCGACCTTGCGGTCACGGGTCGACCGCCGAGCCCCGCCCTTGCGGCGCGGGTCCGGTCGACGCTGGGTCGGTCGAGCCAACGATCCTCCTCTGGAACGGGGCCGCCGTGCGCGACCCCTGGCACCGGCGACCGCGGTCACGCACGAAGCCGCCAGAAGGCGGTCGTGCTGCCGCGGTGCCGTATCCGCCCGTGGGCGGCGGAGACCGTCGAGCGAGTGCGTGCGACGGGTGAGGGACGACGAATGTCGATGTCCTCGTGAATCTCCGGACAGCTGCTTCGGTGACGATGATACGCCGTCGGGCGCCCGGTGGGGGGATCTGGTGGCGTGGCCACCTCAGCGATCTCCGCGCGGCCTGGCCAGGGGCGCCTGGAAACGGGCCGAGACCGCCCCCGGCAGGCGTCTGGTGACGATGCTCTGCACCTTGAGGATCTTCGACCCGCTCACGACTCGCCGCTTGCCGGCCATCATCGCGGCGAAGCCTTCCCGTGCCACCGTCGCCGGGTCCGCCTTCGGCCCGCGTGCCAGCCAGGTCTCCTCCATCCTGGCGCGGGCGAAGAAGCGCGTGTCGGTGGGGCCCGGCTCGAGCGACGTCACCGTGACGCCGGCTCCTCGCATCTCGTACCTCAGAGCCTGGGCGAAGGACGTGAGGAAGGCTTTCGACGCGGCGTACGTCGACTGGAAGGGCCCGGGCCCGTCCGCGGCGATCGACGACGTCACCATCAAGCGCCCTTCGCCCCGGGCGACCATGCCCGAGAGCAGGTGGTGCGCGAGCCGGACCGGTGAGACGACGTTGACGCCGACCACGCGCAGGTGGTCGGCAAGGTCGGCGCGGTCGAAGCGGCCGTGGACACCGACCCCCGCGTTCAGCACGGCGGCTGACACCGGTCGGCGGTCGGCGACCAGGGCAGCCACCACGTCGTCGTTGCCGGAGGGTGTCGCCAGGTCGGCGGTGAGCGGCCGCACGTGCTCGCCCAGGCCCGACCGGGCGATGTCGTCGGTCATGTCCTCGTCGGAGACCGCGATGAGGTCGAAGCCCGCGCCGACGAACTCGTCGACCAGGGCGCGCCCGATGCCGCTCGATGCGCCGGTCACGACGCTGAGCGGGCGGGAAGGGGCGGTGGGAGTGCTCATGACGGCTGGGTACCCACGACCCAGGCCGGCCACGCACGAGGGCGCGGCACGGTCGGCGCCTCATTGTCGGCGCCTCACGGTTGGCGCAGTACGGGATGGGTAACGGCGTCTCATCGACATCCGCAGAGGGGGTGAGGTGACGATGGAGAACAAGGACACTCTGTCCGTGGACGAGGCCGCCGCGCTGTACGAGGAGCGCAACCGCCGCGCACGCCGGGTGGCGGCGTACGTCGTCACGACGGGGGCGGCTGTGCTCGCGTCCGTGGTGGCCTTCGGCGTCGCGGGTCTCGAGCAGGGAGGCTGAGCGGCAGCGCATCGGCGTCGGTGTCCCGCGAGCCGTCTGGCAGGGCGTGGCGTGGCGTGGCGTGGTGCGGGCTCCCAGGTTTCGGACGACGATGGAAAAAGGAGGCAAAATTAGTTAGATTATCTATCAAGTAATCGACGAACGGGAGTTTGATGGGCAACTGGGCCGACTTGGTCGTCCTCCTTGACGAGGATCATCAACCAGCGGGTGTTGCCCCGCGTGCGGAGGTGCACGATGCTTCCACGCCGTTGCACCTGGCGTTCTCCTGCTACCTGTTCGACCAGGAGGGGCGCCTCCTCATGACTCGCCGAGCCGTCGGCAAGCGCAGCTGGCCGGGCGTGTGGACGAACTCCTTCTGCGGGCATCCGCGACCGGACGAGGCGATCGAGACGGCGGTCCATCGCTACGCCGACCACGAGCTGGGCGTCCCGATCCGCGAGCTGACACCTCTGCTCCACGACTTCGTCTATCGTGCGGTCGATCCGGCCGGGGTCGTCGAGCACGAGCTCTGCCCGGTCTTCGCCGCCGTCTGCGACGGGGACATCGAGCCGAATCCCGCCGAGGTCGAGGAGTGGAGGTGGGTCCACCTCGACGAGGTTCTCGAGGTCGTCGCGGTGGCACCGTGGACCGTCAGCCCGTGGATGGTCGCGCAGGTCGACCAGCTCCACCGTGCCGACCGGTCGCCGTGGGTGCGTACCCGATGAGCGCCGAAGGCGGAGCCAAAGAGTTCTCGTCCGCACTCGACGCCGAGGTGGCCCGACACCTCGCCGAGCTCTGGTCAGGCGGCTCGGGCGGGGTCGACGGGGACGCGCTCCGCGCAGCCCTGGACGACGCGGTGACCGGCGGCAAGCGCTTCCGCCCACACCTCCTCGCAGGCGTGCACCATTCGCTCGGCGGCGGTGCTCATGCCGCGGTCGCGCAGACCGCCGCGGCGGTCGAGCTGCTCCACACGGCCTTCGTGATCCACGACGACGTCATCGACGGCGACGACGTGCGTCGAGGCCGCCCGAGCATTCCGGGACGGTTCCGCCGCGCGGCTCGCGATGCCGGCTCGCCCCCTGAGCGGGCCGACACGTACGCGCTGGCCGGTGCCGTCCTGACCGGCGACCTGGCACTCAGCGCGGCGTTCCGCGCGATCGCCACCACGCCGGCACCCTCCGACGTCCGACAGCAGGTGCTCGACCTCGTCAGCCAGGCGTCCTCCGCGTCAGCCGCCGGCGAGCTCACCGACGTACGCCTGTCGGTCGGTGGTGAGTGGCCGACGGTCGTCGAGACGCTCGAGCTCGCCGAGCACAAGACGGCGGCCTACTCCTTCGTCCTCCCGATGCAGCTCGGGGCCGTCCTGGCCGGTGCAGCGCCGGACGTGGTGGCGCAGGTGTGCGAGGCGGGTCGGTTGCTCGGCATCGCCTTCCAGCTCTACGACGACCTCGCCGGCACGTACGGCGACCCGGGGGAGACGGGCAAGAGTCGTACGGCCGACCTTCGTGAGGGGAAGTGCACGCTGCTGCTCGTCCACGCCCGCGGCACCTCGTCGTGGTCCCAGGTCGAGCCCTACTGGGGCAACCTGGAGATCACCGAGGACGACGCCGCGCTCGTCCGGTCGGCGTTGGAGGCCTGCGGGTCCCGCGCCTACGTGGAGCAGGTCGCCGCCGACCATCTCCG
This sequence comes from Mumia sp. zg.B53, assembly GCF_019550935.1. Lineage (NCBI taxonomy): Bacteria > Bacillati > Actinomycetota > Actinomycetes > Propionibacteriales > Nocardioidaceae > Mumia > Mumia sp. zg.B53. Next base: position 122,664 of record NZ_JAHWCK010000004.1, read on the forward strand.
GGCAGGGCTCGAGCAGGCCGCGGACATCGGGGTCGACGCGCCCGTGCTGACGTGGCTCGCCAGCGTCCCTGCGCGCCCGAAGGTCGGTGCGGCGTGACCGCGCTGGTCTCGGGGTCGCCGTCCGGTGTCTCGGCCTCGGACCTCTACGACTCGGTCGCCGACGAGAGCGCAGCGTTGGTGATCCGCCGCTACTCGACGTCGTTCGCCCTGGCGACCCGCCTTCTGGCCGACCGGGTGCGGACCGACGTCAAGAACGTGTACGCCCTGGTGCGCATCGCCGACGAGGTGGTCGACGCCCCTCGCTCGGGCGCCCGCGCGGAGGAGCGCCGAGCCCTGCTCGACGCGCTCGAGGCGGAGACGGAGGTAGCACTCGAGCGCGGCCACAGCGCCAACCTCGTGGTGCACGCCTTCGCGCGCACCGCGCACAGGTGCGGCATCGGGCTCGACGTGGTGACGCCGTTCTTCTCGTCGATGCGCGTCGACCTCGAGCCGGTGACCCACGACCCCGAGAGCTTCGCCACCTATGTCTACGGCTCCGCCGAGGTCGTGGGACTGATGTGCCTGCGTGCGTTCCTCCGCGGTGTCCCCGATGGTCAGGCTGCCTACGACGGGCTCTCCCCAGGCGCTCGACGGCTCGGGGCCGCGTTCCAGAAGATCAACTTCCTGCGGGATCTCGCGGCCGACCACCACGACCTCGGGCGCTCCTACTTCCCGGGCCTGGACCCGTCGTCCCTGTCGGACGGCGAGCGTGACGCGATCCTCGACGACATCGACGACGACTTTCGCGTCGCTGCGGCCGCCATCGCCGGCCTCCCGGCGGACTGCCGCCGAGCCGTCGATGTCGCGCGGGCGCTGTTCGGCGAGCTGGCAGTGCGTCTACGAAGCACGCCCGCGGTGCAGATCCGCGAGCAGCGCGTCAGGCTGTCGGCGCCGGTGAAGGCTCGTGTCGTCGCCGGAGCCCTCGCCAGGAGCGGGCGGTGAGCGGCGGTCACGCCGTCGTGATCGGGGGTGGCATCGCCGGTCTCGCGTCGGCGGCCCTCCTGGCTCGCGAGGGATGGAGCGTCGAGCTGGTCGAGCGCAACGACCGTGTCGGTGGTCGCGCAGGGCAGTGGAGCAAGGACGGGTTCACCTTCGACACCGGACCGTCCTGGTTCCTCATGCCCGAGGTCTTCGACCACTTCTTCCGGCTCTTCGGCACCTCGTCGGCCGAGCAGCTCGACCTCGTGCGCCTCGACCCGGCCTACCGTGTGTTCTTCGAGGGTGAGGACGAGTCGCTCGAGATCCGGTCCGACCGAGCGGCGAACCTCGCCACGTTCGGATCGCTGGAGGAAGGCGCCGACCGGGCACTCGACGCGTATCTTGATTCCGCGCGTGAGGCCTACGACCTCGCCGTACGCCGGTTCCTCTACGGGACGTTCGCCTCGAAGGCGTCGCTGCTGGCCCCGGACGTCGTGCGCCGTGGCCCGCGCCTCGCGGGCCTGCTCACCCGTTCGCTGGAGTCGCACGTGGCCGCGCGGTTCTCCGACCGCCGGCTGCGGCAGGTGCTCGGATATCCAGCGGTCTTCTTGGGGACCGCGCCCGACCGCGCACCCAGCCTGTACCACCTGATGAGCTCGATGGACCTCGACGAGGGCGTGCTCTACCCGCAGGGCGGTTTCACCACCTTGATCGACGCGATCGAGGGGATCGCGACCCGCGCGGGTGTCCAGATCTCGACGTCGACCACAGCGACGGCCGTCGAGGTCGACCGGACGGGGCGCCGCCCGTCGGTCAGCGGCGTGACGGTCCGCGGCGATGACGGGAGGAGTCGGACTCTCCCGGCCGATCTCGTCGTCGGGGCGGCCGACCTGCACCACGTGGAGACCCGCCTGGTCCCCCCGGACCTGCAGACCTATCCCGAGGACTGGTGGGCGGAGCGTGATCCGGGCCCGGGTGCGGTGCTGGCGTGCCTCGGCGTGCGCGGCGAGCTGCCGGAGCTGGCCCACCACTCGCTGTTCTTCACCCGCGACTGGTCGCGCAACTTTGGTGACATCTTCGACCAGCCCACCCGTGTCCCGGACCCCGCGTCGGCGTACGTGTGCAAGCCGTCGGCGACCGACCCCTCGGTCGCGCCTGCCGGGCACGAGAACCTCTTCGTGCTCGTCCCCGTGCCGGCCGACCCGACGATCGGGCGGGGAGGGGTCGACGGCTCCGGTGACCCGATGGTCGAGAAGACCGCCGACGCGGCGATCGCCCAGATCGCCGCGTGGGCCGGGGTGCCCGATCTCGCCGAGCGCGTGGTGGTTCGCAGGACGATCGGGCCGGGCGACTTCTCGACCGATCTCAACGCCTGGTCGGGGGGCGCCCTCGGGCCCGCGCACGTGCTGCGGCAGAGTGCGTTCTTCCGCGCCGGCAACTCCTCCAAGAAGGTCTCGGGGCTGCTCTACGCGGGTGCCGGGACCATCCCGGGGGTCGGTCTGCCGATGTGCCTCATCAGCGCCGAGCTGGTGATCAAGCGCGTGCGGGGCGACCGGTCGACAGCCCCCCTCGCAGAGACGGAGGCACCATGGGCCTGAGCTACCTGGTGGCGGTCGTCGTGTCGATGCTCTGCATGGGACTGGTCGACCGGCGTTGGCGGCTGTTCCTCTTCGCAGGCCGGCCCGGACGGGCGCTCGCCCTGGTCGGCGCAGGCGCCGCTCTCTTCCTCGGCTGGGACCTGGCCGCCATCGAGGCCGGGATCTACGAGCGCGGCGGGTCACCGGCGATGACGGGCCTCGAGGTGCTGCCGGAGCTCCCGCTGGAGGAGATCTTCTTCGTCGTCTTCTTCTGCTACCTGACGATGGTGCTCCACCGGCTGCTCCTGCGCGTGCTGGCGCCGGCTCCCCGCGTCGCCGCCCGGGTGCGAGAGGAGAGCGCACGATGACGCACGCCGAGCTTGCCGTGCCCTTCATCGCCCTGTCGCTGGCGGTGCTCGCTGCCGGTGTGCTCCGACGTCGGCCGACGGCTCGTTGGTGGTGGGCGACGGGGCTGACGATGCTCGTCCTGATGGTGCTCACCGTCGTCTTCGACAGCATCATGATCGCCGCCGACCTCTTCCGCTACGGCGACGGCCAGATCTCCGGCGTACGGATCTGGCTCGCGCCGGTCGAGGACCTGACGTGGCCCGTGGTCGCGGCGCTGGCGCTGCCCGGCCTCGCGCTCCTCCTCGGCGACCCGGGGGAGGAGTCGTGACCGCCACCGTCGGCTCCGGACGAGAGCGACAGCGCGTGCTCGGCCAGGTCGTCGCGTCGTCGCGTCCGCTGAGCTGGGTCAACACCGCCTACCCGTTCGGTGCCGCCTACCTGCTCGCCGGCGGCGGGGTCGACCTCACGCTGGTCCTCGGCGTCCTCTACTTCCTGGTGCCGTACAACCTGCTGATGTACGGGGTCAACGACGTCTTCGACTACGAGTCGGACGTGCGCAACCCGCGCAAGGGCGGTGTGGAGGGGGTCGTGCTGGACCGCGCGGTCCACCGCACGACGATCGTGGCGGCAGCGGTGACCAACCTGCCGTTCCTCGTCGCGCTCGTCGTCCTCGGCAGTCCGGCGTCCTCGGCGGTGCTCGCGGTCGTCGTCTTCGCGGTGGTCGCATACTCCGTGCCCGTGCTGCGCTTCAAGGAACGCCCGTTCCTCGACTCGCTGACGTCGAGCACCCACTTCGCCGGGCCGGCGTGCTTCGGGGTCGCCGTGGCGGGAGCCTCGTTCTCCACCACGGTGGTCGCCGCGCTGCTGGCGTTCTTCCTGTGGGGCATCGGGTCGCACGCCTTCGGGGCGGTTCAGGACATCGTGGCCGACCGCGCCGGCGGGATCGCGTCGACGGCGACCTGGCTCGGTGCTGCGGGGACGGTCCGCGTGGCGCTCGGGGCCTACGTGGTCTCGGGCCTGCTGCTCCTCACGCTCCCGTGGCCCTACACGCTCGCGGCGGTGCTGGTCGTGCCCTACCTCGTCAACGCCGCCCCGTACCACGCTCTGAGCGACGTCGACTGCGAGCGCGCGAACGCGGGGTGGCGCCGGTTCCTCTGGCTGAACTACCTGACCGGCTTCCTCGTCACCCAGCTGCTGATCCTCGCGGCGATCGGCTGGTAGCGGTCGCGCCAGCGTAGCCACGGGGGCTGCACGCTCCAGTTGAGCGCGAGCGTGGTGCGTGCCCGGTCCAGGCGGCGTCGTAGCTGCCTGCCCCCGCGCAGGGAGCGTCCCGACACGCCCACCGAGACCGGCACGAGCCGGATTCTCCGGGCCGGGCCCAGCACGAAGGCGAGGTCCATGTCGTCGTGGACGTCGGCGTCACGGTGGACCCCGTCGCGGATCTCCTGCCAGGTCGCGCGCCGGAACGCCATGTTGGACCCCCACAGAGCCGTGTGCCCGAGGGCCAGGTGGGTGAAGAGGTAGTAGGCACCGAGGTACATGACGGCGCTCATCCGCCCGAGGCCGCGCGGGAGGTCGTAGAACCTGCCCAGCCCCGTGACGGCGTGGAGTCGCGGGTCGTCGACGAGGTGGCGGACGAGGCGTTCCACCCACCGAGGACCCGGGACGGAGTCGGCGTCGCAGCGGAGCACGATCTCACCCGTCGCCGCGTCGTACCCCGCCGCCGTCGCCGGTGCGATGCCGACCTTCGGCTCGACCACCACGCGGGCACCATGGGCGCGGGCGACGGCGGCACTGTCGTCGCTCGAGCCGTTGTCGACCACGACCACCTCCGTCGGTGGCAGCGTCTGGTCGGCCAGGCGCCGCAGGCACTCCTCCAACGCCACGGCGTCGTCGCGTACGGGGATGACGACCGACACCGAGATCGGAGCGGACAGCCTGGGGGCCTGTGAGGTCACCGGCGCGCTCCGGCGAGCAGCAGGCCGCGTGCGAGCAGGATCCCGGCCACGACGGAGCCGACCGTGCCGGCGGCGAGGTCGCCGAGCGTGTCGTGGTATCCCACCTGGATGCTCTCGTCGATCTGCGTGTGACCGAACCACTCTCCGAGCTCCCACAGGGTCGCGAGCGCCACGCCGAGCGCCGTGGTGACGAGCGCGCTGCCGAGGCGTGCCCGTCGCAGCTGCGGGTCGTCCACCGGGGCGACGGCGTTGAGCCGCACCAGGGCGAGGTGCACGACCGTTGCGACCAGGCCCGTGACAGCGGTGTGCACGACCAGGTCGAGCCAGCTCACGGCGACGTACCAGTCGAGCTGGGCGGCCCACGCCGCGACGAGGATCGCGAGGCAGTAGGAGAGGTCGAGCGCTGCCGGGGCTCCCAGGGCTCGCGGGATCATCGTGCCCCCCAGCACGAAGAAGAACAGCGCGCCGCCGAGGCCCCCGTAGGCGAAGACACCGGCGACCACGCTCACCGCCGCAGCGAAGCGGACGGCGTCCCCGATCACCGGCGTCGCGGTGCGCCGGATCGGCTGAGCACTGGCCATGCCCCGACCGTAGCCGCCAGCAGGTAGTCGAAGAAATTCAGCCTCGGCGCACATCCACCAGCCGACCCGCTCCGAACCAAGAGCATGGACTTCGCCGCCGATGTCGTCGGTCAGTCGATCGGTCTGCGCCTCGCACACCGCGACGAGACCGCGCTCCAGGACGCCTACGAACGCTACGCACCCGTGGTGCTGGCCTATGTCACCGGCTTCGTCGGCCGGGACGAGGCCGAGGACGTGCTCCAGCGGACGTTCCTCGACGTCTGGCGCAGCGCTGCGCGCTACGACCCGGCGCAGCGGTTCACGGGGTGGCTGTTCACCATCGCTCACCGTCGGGCGGTCGACACGCTGCGGGCTCGACGCCACGTCGTCGTCGACATGGACCTCGCCCGCGATCTCGTCGGCGACGACGGGAGGGAGACGGTGAACCGGTTCGCGGACGCCGCGGACGTGCGATGGGCCGTCGCCCGGCTGCCCGAGCACGAGCGCACGGTGCTCGAGCTCGCCTACTTCCGCGAGCTGACGCAGCGGGAGATCGCCGTACGGCTCGACGTGCCGTTGGGGACGGTCAAGGCGCGTGCCTCGCGGGGGACCCGACGGCTGGGCCAGATCATGCGCGCCTCCGACGAGGCCGCGCGATGAGCGCCGAGCACCCGGACCACGTCGGGCTCCTGCGCGGTGAGCTGACCAATGCCGAGGTGCTGGAGCTCGGCGGTCACCTGGAGGCGTGCGACGAGTGCCGGGACGAGCTCGTCGCCCTGGTGACCGGGCACGGGCTGCTGGCGGCCACGATGCGTGCGCTGCGTCCCGGGGAGCCGATGGAGACCCCGTGGGTCCCTCCGCTGACGGTGACGCCCGCCCGACCACGGTGGCGTCGACCGGCCGTCCTGGTGGCGGCGGCCGCGCTCGTCGTCGCGGGCGCGGCGGTCATCCCCCTCGTCGAGGGCGGCTCCGAAGGCTCCACGCCGACCGCCCGCCGTACGGCTGCGCTGGCGCCGGTCGACGGCTCGGCACGTGGCCGGGTGGTGATGACCGAGGGCGCCGGCGCGGTCCGGATGACGATCACCACCCGCGACCTCCCGCGAGCCGCGCGCGGCGACTACTACTACGCGTGGTTGTTCGAGCCTGCGACCGACAAGATGCTCGCGCTCGGCGTCGTCGACCCCGATGGCGTCACCGCCTTCGAGGTCGCGCGCGACCTCGTCGAGCGCTACCACGCCCTGGACGTCAGCCTCGAGAGCGACGACGGCGACCCGGGCCACTCGATCACCTCGGTGCTGCGTGCGAACTACACGCCCGAGGCATCCAAACCTCCCTCTGCAACGAAGTAGTGGGTAGGCACGATTCTCGCCATCGATCTGGAGGAACTCCCATGAAGAAGCAAAAACTCGCCGGCGCGCTCGCAGCGTTCGCCGCGACGTTCGGGCTCGTCGCCGTCGGCACGGCGACGCCGGCCCAGGCAGCCGAGCAGAAGCCCAAGGTGGGCTACACGCAGGTCACCGTCGCACCCGCCGTCTACAAGCTCGTCGCCGGGGCCGGCATCACGCCTGCTCCTGTCGGTGGGGCCAAGGCCTTCGCCTACAAGAACACGCTGGCGGCGCGCTTCCCGATCACGAACGCCTCGCTCCGCACGCTCAAGATCAAGCACAGCGGCGGGATCAGCCTGACCGCCGGGTCGCGAACGATCGCCCTGCGGCGCTTCACCATCGACCTGAAGCGCCTCCGGGTCAGCGGCAAGGTCTCGGGCTCCATCGGCAACGCCGGGCGTGTCAATCTCTTCAAGATCCGTCGTTCGAGCCGTCCCGGCCTCGGCGTCGTGCGTCTCACCCTGACGAAGACGGCTGCGCAGGCGCTGAACGCGACGTTCCGTGTCCACGCCTTCAGCGCGGGCGACACCTTCGGCTACGCGACCCCGCGTCCGTTCGCACGCTTCTGAGGTTGCTGAGCAAGCACCCTGGGTGCTTGATGGTACGAGCGGTCTGAGGGCAGGACCTGCGCGTATCGACCGATCCGCGTGGCCGCGTCTCCACCACGGAGGCGCGGCCGCGTCGGTGTTGTCGTGGACCTTGGGGGGAGCGGGCATGCGTGGTGTGGTGATGTACGGACCGGGCGACGTGCGGGTCGAGGACCGTGACGATCCCACGATCGTCGAGCCGTCCGACGCGATCATCCGCGTCTCGGCCACCTGCGTCTGCGGCTCCGACCTGTGGCCCTGGCGCGGGGTCGAGACTGTCGAGGGACCGGCGCCGATGGGCCACGAGTACGTCGGCGTGGTCGAGGAGGTCGGTCCCGACGTCAGCAACGTGCGGCCCGGCCAGTTCGTCGTGGGCTCGTTCTTCGCCTCCGACAACACCTGCGAGATCTGCGCGGCGGGCTACCAGTCGCGCTGCGTCCACGCCGTGGGGATGGGCGGGATCGGGACTCAGGCGGAACGGGCGAGGATCCCCCTTGCGGACGGGACTCTGGTCGCGACTCCCGACCTGCCCCCGGCCGAGCTCCTGCCCAGCCTGCTGGCCGCCTCCGACGTGCTGGGTACGGGGTGGTTCGCCGCCGTCGCGGCAGAGGTGGCGCCAGGGAAGACGGTGGCCGTCGTCGGTGACGGGGCAGTGGGGTTGCTGGGTGTGCTCGCTGCGCATCGTCTGGGCGCCGAGCGCATCATCGCGATGAGCCGGCACGCCGACCGCCAGGCCCTCGCCCGCGAGCTTGGGGCGACCGACGTCGTCGAGGAGCGCGGCGACGAGGGGGTCGCCCGGATCAAGGAGCTCACTGGTGGCCTCGGTGCGCACAGCGTGCTGGAGGCGGTGGGTACGCAGGAGTCGATGATGCAGGCGATCCGATCGACGAGGCCCGGGGGACACGTCGGATACGTCGGCGTCTCGCACGGGGTGAGCCTGCCCGGGGGCGAGCTCTTCTTCGCCGACGTGCACCTGCACGGCGGGCCGGCACCGGTACGCCGCTTCCTGCCCGAGCTGGTCGACCTGATCTGGCGACGCGAGATCGACCCAGGTCGTGTGTTCGACCTGAGCCTCCCGCTCGAGGACGCTGCGGCGGCGTACGAGGCGATGGATCAACGCCGGGCGATCAAGGCCTTCCTCACGGTCTGATCGGGTAGCCGCGGTCGACCGCGGCGAGGGTCGCGGTCAGCTTCTCGACCTGGCCGCAGCTGCGGTCATCCGACGACCGTCTCGCCGGCGATGAGCGACTTCGCGACGACGGTACGGAGGATGTCGTTGGTCCCCTCTCCGATGCTCATGAGGATGGAGTCGCGATAGAGGCGCTCGACCTCGAACTCGGTCGAGTAGCCGTACCCGCCGTGGATCTTCATCGCGTCGATCGCCGCCTGCAGCGCCACCTCGGAGCAGAAGATCTTGGCCATGCCGGTGGCACCGTCGGCCCGTCCGCTGCGGACGGCGTCGGCGGCCCAGTAGGCCATCAGACGGGCAGCCTGGACCTGCGTGCCGAGCTCGCCGAGCTTGAGCTGGATCGCCTGGAAGTCGGCGATGGGCCTGCCGAACGCCTTGCGCTCGCCGGCGTAGGCGAGGGCCTCGTCGTGTGCTCGCTGTGCGATCCCGACCGACCGCGCGGCGATGTTGACGCGGCCCCACTCGAGGGCGGAGAGGACCTGCTGCATGCCCCGGCCCTCGACCCCGCCGACCAGCTGACCGACCGGCACGCGGACGTCGTCGAGGAGGATCTCGCAGGACTCGGTGCCCTTGTAGCCGAGCTTGGGGATGTCCTTGGTGACCTCGAAGCCTGGAGTGTCGGCCTCGATGAGGAGCACGCTCATGCCCTTGTGCGCCGGAGACGCCGACGGGTCGGTCTTGACCAGCACGGGGAGCGGGTCGGCGTAGCGGGCGTTGGTGATCCACATCTTGGACCCGTTCACGACGTAGTGGTCGCCGTCGAGTCGGGCGGTGGTCCGGATGCCCTGGAGGTCGGTCCCGGCGTCCGGCTCGGTGAGGCCGATGCCACTGCGCCGCTTCCCGGTGGCGAGGTCGGGGAGATAGGCGCGCTTCTGGTCCTCGGTGCCGTGCATCGCGATCAGGCGGCAGGCGAGCGAATGGCTGCCGAGGATCCCCGCGACGCCCATCCAGCCCCGGGCGATCTCCTCGAAGACGAGCGCGAAGGACACGGGGTCGAGGTCGAGGCCGCCGTACTCCTCGGGCACCGTGATGCCGAACAGGCCCATGTCCTTCATGCCGTCGACGATCTCGGTGGGGTAGCGGCCGGACTGCTCCCAGTCGCGGGCGACCGGGACGATCTCGCGGTCGACGAACTGGCGCAGCAGCGCCTTGAACTCACGCTGGTCCTCGTCGAGCTCGAACTTCATCGGGACTCCTCGTTGCGGTCGATAGGTCGGAAGCAGGGGAGGGCGCGGCCGTCGGGCAGGTCGGTCCACGCGACGGTGACCGTGTCGCCGATCGTCCACGCCTCCGGGTCGTCGCGGCCGTCGAGACGGGTGAGGAGGAGCGGCCCCTCGGGCAGCCGCACGCGGGCGACGACGTACGGCACCGGGACGTCGGGGCGGGGGGCACGGTGGACGACGGTGAACGAGTCGACCGCTGCCGTGCCGTCGGTGTCGACCGGACGCAGGGACCGGGTCGACGAGCACCCGGTGCAGAGAGCACGCGGCGGATGCTGCCGGTGACCGCACTCGCCGCACTCCTGGACGGTGAGGCGGTGCTCACGGGTGGCGTCCCACCACGGGCCGGTGACCTCGTCGGCGGGCGGGACCTCAGCGGGGACCCAGTGGCTCTGCTCGCTCATCGGTCGACTCCCAGGACGACGGTCGCATGGGTGGAGAGGATGCCGCCGGTCCCGTGGGCGACCGCAACCTCCGCGCCCGGCACCTGGCGGTCGCCGCACTCCCCGCGCAGCTGGCGGACCGCCTCGACCAGCAGCAGGACGCCGTACTGGCCGGGATGGCAGTACGAGAGGCCGCCCCCGTTGGTGTTCAGCGGCAGGGCGCCGCCGGGCCGGATCCGGCCGTCGGCGATGTAGTCGAGCACCTCACCGGGTCCGCAGAACCCGAGCGCCTCGACGCTGAGGGCGGCGGTGATCGTGAACGAGTCGTAGACCTCGAGCACGTCGATGTCGGCCGGTGTGATCCCGGCGCGCCCGAACGCGTCGGCACCGGACCCGATCGCGCCGGGGCGGGTGAGGTCGTCCACGGCGGTGAACGACGTGTTGGTGGTCCGCTCGCCGTAGCCGAGCACGTGGACCGGCTTCTGGCGCAGGTCGCGAGCCCGCTCGGCCGAGGTGAGGACGACCGCTCCTCCACCGTCGGTGACCAGGCAGCAGTCGGCCGCGGTCAGCGGCGAGGAGATCATCGTCGACCCGACCACGTCGGCGACGCTCAGCGGTCCCTTGCCGTAGCGGAACGCCTTCGGGTTGAGCAGCGCCCATTCCCTCGCCGCGACCGCGATCTCGGCGAGCTGCTCGCGGGTGCCGCCGTAGCGGTGGAGGTAGGCCCGCGCTGCCATCGCGTAGTACGACAACGGATAGAGGACGTCGTACGGCTCCTCGAACTGAGCCTCGGGGACCCACGCCTCGTGCACGCCACCGAGCCGGCGCGAGCGCGCCGAGCGCTGGTTGGACGCGAACGAGATCACCACGACCTCGCACTGCCCGGCCTCGATCGCCTGGGCGGCGCGCGCGACGAACATCTCGAACGCGCTGCCGCCGGCGAACGTGGAGTCGGTCCACGTCGGCACGATGCCGAAGTAGTCGGCGAGCTGGGTGGCGGAGAAGCGCGACACCCCGGTCGTCGCGATCCCGTCGACGTCGGCGAGCGTCAGGCCGGCGTCGTCGAGCGCCCGGGTGACCGCCTGGGTCTGGAGGCCGAGGATCGAGAGCCCGGTGACGCCGAGGTCGGACTCGGCGGCACCGACGATCGCGACGCCGCTCACGGGCGGCCGGTCCCGTCGGCGCGGCCGAGCAGGACCCGAGCCGACGCGGGGCGGACGGCGAAGCGGTCGTCGACGCCGTCCGAGCCGAGGATCGTCGCGCTCATCGCGACCTCGACGGTGTCCTCGGTGACGGCGACGACCTGGCCCTCGCACCGGACCGTCTCGCCGGCGAACATGAGGTTGCGGAACGTGAAGTCGATCGTCTGCACGAACGAGTCCGGGCCGAGCCAGTCCTGGAGCATCTCGACCAGCAGCGCCCCGAACACCTGGCCGTCGACGACCGGACCCGGGAGCCGCTTCTCGGCGACGTAGGCGGGGTCGTAGTGCAGCTGGTGCCAGTCCCAGGTGGCGCCGGCGTAGGCGACCATGTCGGTCAGCGTGATCGTGCGCTCCAGCGGCGGCACCGGCTGGCCGACCGCCGGGGGAGAGGTCGGCGTGCTCATGCGGCCCCCAGGGCGATGAAGATGATCGTCTCGGTGTTCTCGGCGAGGAAGTCGCCGTCCTGGTTGGTGTAGGTCGCCGTCGAGGAGACGATGAGCATGTCCGCGCCGGCACGGTTGGCCTTCTCGGTCGCGTCGGTGATCTCCCACGTCGCCGTGACGACGTCGTCGGGTCGGACGCGGCGCCCGAAGGTGTAGCGGTTGCCGCCTCGGACCTGACGGGTGTCGGGGACGCTCAGTCCCCAGGTGTGTCCGGCATAGCCCTCGGCGTCCGCGGGCAGCCCGGCGTACTGGTTCGTCTCGCAGATCAGCGTCGGCGGCAGCGTGACGCCGGGCAGGCCGTGGTCGCGGGCGAACGTCGCGTCGGTGTAGAGCGGGTTGTCGTCGCCGACGGCGAGGGAGAAGTAGCGTCCGGCCGCGGCGCCCATCGGCTCCGGCGCGGTGTAGACGCGGCGGGTGCCGATCAGCGACCGGACCTCGTCGGTGAGCAGACCCACGTCAGCCCTCCTCGGGGTAGAGCGCGGTCGGGAACACCTCGAGGAGGAACTCGGGTCGCAGCAGCCCCGCGCAGATCGCACCGGTCGACGCGGGCCACGGTGGGGAGAGGAGGCGTTCGCGCACGGCGGCCACGGCCCGGTAGTCCGGGAGGGCCGACTCGACGCAGTACTCGGTGGTCTCGAGCAGGTGGGTGGCGTCGAGGCTCTCGTGCTTGAGCAGGTGGAGGATCGCGCCGTACGTCGCCTCGGCCTGCGCACCGATGTCGTCGGGGTGCAGCGCCTCCTGCGTCTCCATGTCGAGCGCCGCGAACCCGGACATGTAGAGGGTGCGCCCGGCGCGCACGCCCGGGGCGTACGTGAGCGTGTCGTAGCGCGACCAGCCGGGGTTGACCAGCTCGAGCGGATGACGGGAGGCGGTGACGTCGATCGCGACGAGCTGGTCGGGGTGGTGCAGCCGGCTCATGAGGATCCCGCCGGCGCCCGGGTAGACGCCGGCGCCGCCGAGCAGCTCCTTGCGGACGCGGTGCGTCTTCCGGTACACCGACCGGGTCTCGGGCGTGGAGTAGTCGTAGGTGGTGACGGCGTCGTCCAGCGACAGCCCGGCCTGCCGCAGCAGCACGTCGGCCTGCTCGAGGCAGTAGCGGTACTGGCCGACGAAGTCGCCGGGTGCGACCACCTCTCCGGAGGCGTCGACCGGGATCATGGTCGGCAGGTACACCGCGCCGTCGTGGCCCTCGCGGACGGGCGAGGCCGCCCACGTCCCGGCATCGCGAGCCTCGCTGGCGGCGCGCAGCTCCTTCCCGCCACCGGCGACCGCGTGCAGCTCGACCTCGAGGAGCGCGGCGCGCCGCACGAGGCGGTCGACGACGACCGTGCGCAGCGTCGGTTGGTGCTCGCCGAAGAGCTCACGCCGTACGGCGGCGGCCGCCTCGTACTCGGGCAGCCCGGCCAGCGTGACGTTCTCGGTGATGCGGGTGACGTCACCGGGGCCGAGGCCTGCGCCCGCGAGGATGGTCAGGACCTTCTCGTACGCGGTCCGCGCCTGCTGCTCCATGCTGCCGTCGACCGTCATCTTGCCGATCGCCGGGTCGTGCGACGCGGCGGTGTGCCCCGACGTCCACGCGGTCTCGCCCTCGGCCAGTCCCAGGCAGAAGGTGAACCCCTCGTACGGGAACCACGGGAACGACGGTGGGCGGATGGCGCTGAGCGTCATGGGTGGCCTCCTGGGACCGATGCGGTGTGGAGCGCTGCGAACAGACCATCGAGGGACGGCTGGTCGGCCAGGTGGGTGACGACGTCGACCACCTCGTCGCCGCCGGGCCCCGCGTTGGCGAGAAACTTGTCACGGATCTGCCGGACCGACATCGGGTTCGCGGTGGTGCCCGAGCTGGCCGCGACGGTCCCCGTGATCTCGCGGCCGTCGACCAGCCGGACGACGACCCGACCCGGAGCATCCGCCGCGTGGCCGGCACGCGCGCTCGTCTGCCACGAGACCTTCTCCGCGAGGGCGGCGACCTCCGGGCGTGCGAGCGAGTCGCCCTCGTACGTCGCGAGGCCGACCGCGCCGTCGACGATCATCGCCGCGGTGGACCAGGGGAGCGAGAACTTCGCTGCGTACGGCGACCCTGGTCGAGCGAGGTCACGGCGCTCGTCGCAGACGGTCGGAGCAGAGTCCGGATGGACGTCGGCGACGACGGCGGCGACCTGCGTCGCGTCGAACGGCACCGTCGCGGCGGCGTCGGCGACGGCGTCCAGGGTGGCGTGCATCAGCTGGCACGCCGGGTAGGGCTTGATCCCGATCCTGACCGTCTCCCACCGCTCGCCCAGCGCCGCGACGACCGACCCAGGATCGGCCTCGACGGCGGACAGGGCGTCGTAGACCCCGTGCGGACCGTCCAGGACGGTGTCGGGTCCGCTCGCGCCGGCGGCCGCGAGGCGCGCCGCGAGGATCCCGGAGTGGGACGCGAGGCCCGGGTGCAGCTGCTTGGTGCTGGCGTCGGTGCCGAGGAACGCGAGGAGCCCGCCGGCCTGGCTGCCGGCGATGCCGAGGGCGTCGGTCGCCGCGTCCTCGTCGAGTCCGAGGAGCCGCGCGGCCACGAGCGCCGAGGAGAAGACGCCGGCGACCATCGTGGCGTGGAGGCCGCGCGCGTGGAACCCGTGCGGCGCGGCGGCGGCCACCCGGCAGACGGTCTCGTAGCCGACGAGGGCGGCGTCCAGGACCTCACGGCCACTCGCGCCGACCTGCTGCCCGACCGCGAAGGCGGCCGGGAGGACGACCGCGGTGGCGTGGACGAGACCGCCGGCGTGGGTGTCGTCGAAGTCGAGACCGTGGACCATCGCCCCGTTGGCCAGCGCCGCTGCCGGAGCACCGACGGGCGCGGCGACTCCGACGACGTTCGCCTCCGGGGGGCCGCCGAGGCCGGCGGCGACCTCGACCGCGGCCTCCACGCTGCCGTACCGGCGGGCGGCGAGGGCGGCGCCGAGGCCGTCGAGGAGGTGGCAGAGGGCCGCCTGCTCGACGTCACCGGGCGCGCCGACAGGTTGCAGTCCCCAGCGTGCGAGCGTGCGAGCGGTGCTCATCGTGCTGCTGCCGCCGTCGCGTCCGGGTCCTGCCCCTCGGGCTCGTCGCCGAAGGCACCACGGCGCCGGAGCGCCGCGACGTCGGCGGCCGACAGCTTGAGGATCTCGGTGGCGATCGCGTCGAGGTCCTCACCGCGCTGCGGTGCCCGGCGGTAGTCGGGTGTCTCCGATCCGACCCGGACGGGCGACGCGAGCTGCTCGAGCGACCCGTAGCGGGGGTGGTCGGTGGTGACCACGAGGTTGCGCGCCCGGGTGTGCTCCTCGGTGAGCGCCGCCTCCACGTCGTTGATCGGCCCGCAGGGGATCGACGCGGCATAGAGCTCGGGCAGCCACTCGTCGACCGTACGGCCGCGGAAGATGTCCTCGAGCGTCTTCACCAGCTCGTCACGGTTCTCCCGGCGCGACGCGAACGTCCCGTACGGCGACCCGTGCTCGGCCCACTCGGGGTGTCCGACGACGGCCGCCAGGCGCGTCCAGAACTTCTCCTTGGCACAGCCGACGACCAGCCAGCCGTCGGAGGCCTCGAACACCTGGAACGGCACGAGCGACGGGTGGGCGGAGTGACGGGTGCGCTCCGGGGTGAAGCCGGCGTTGAGGTGCCAGGTCGCCGGGTAGGTCAGCATCGCGATCGCGGTGTCGTAGAGGCTGACGTCGCAGTCCATCCCGACACCGTCGCGACGTGCGGCGTGCACGCCGGCGAGCAGCGACAGGGCGGCGACGAACCCGCCGGAGTAGTCGACCATGGACAGCCCCGACTTCGTCGGAGGACCGTCCGGCTCACCGGTGAGGTCCATCCAGCCGGCCAGGCCCTGGAGGATGTAGTCGTAGCCGGGCTCGGTGCTGCGCGGCCCGGTCATCCCGAAGCCGGTCAGCGACACGCACACGATGGCCGGGTTGAGGTGCTTGAGGTCGTCGTAGGTGATCCGCATCTTGGCCGGCACGTCGCCCCGCAGGTTGGAGTAGACGACGTCGGAGACCTTGACGAGGTCCTCGAACACCTCCCGGCCGGCCTCGGTCGTCAGGTCCAGCGAGAGGCTGCGCTTGTTGCGGTTGAACGTCTCGAAGAACAGCGAGTCCTCACCGTCGGCGTACGGCGGCACGTACCGCCCCACGTCGCCCCCGGCGCGTGGGTCCTCGATCTTGATGATCTCGGCACCGAGGTCGGCGAGATGGACGCTGCCGAAGGGCCCGGCGCCGTACTGCTCGACGGCGATGACGCGGATGTCCTCGAGCGGCTTCATCGACGTGCTCCTGTGAACTCGGCGATCATGTCGATGATCGCGGCCTGGGCCGTACGGGTCTCCGCAGCATCGATGCCGTGGGTGGGTGGGCTGAGCTTGACCGAGTCGGCCACGCCGTCGTACTCGGCGACCCGGGCGACGACCTCGTCACGCGTCCCGGCGAGGGTGAGCGCGTCGACCATCTCGTCGCCGACGACGTCGGCGAGGTAGTCGGCGCCGGTCCCGGCGCGGAAGGTCTCGATCACCCGCTGCTGAGCATCGCCGAGGCCGTGGAACTCGAACATCTCCGCGTACGTCTTGACGGTGGCGTAGAACCCGACGCCGCCGGCGGCCCGGCGGCGTGCCCGGCCACCGTCGGTGTCGACGGAGCAGCACGCCGACACGACGACGTCGAGATCGTCACGGGTCTTGCCCTCGGCGCGCGCGATGCCGGTCTCCAGCTCGGGCAGCAGCCGCTCGGCGAGGTACTTCGGCGAGCACAGCTCGTGGCTGATCCACCCGTCGGCGATCTGGCCCGCCAGCCGCATCATGAAGGGACCCATCGCCGCCAGGTAGACGGGGATGTCGGGTCGGGTGACGGCGAACGGACGCTCGTAGCCG
Source organism: Mumia sp. zg.B53 (assembly GCF_019550935.1). Lineage (NCBI taxonomy): Bacteria > Bacillati > Actinomycetota > Actinomycetes > Propionibacteriales > Nocardioidaceae > Mumia > Mumia sp. zg.B53. The sequence goes on from NZ_JAHWCK010000004.1 coordinate 139,349, forward strand.
CGGATCCGCATGGGCTCCCAGTCGCCCTCGGCCTCCATCGTCTCGCCGCTGGTCGACTTCTCCCAGAACAGCCGGATGTTGCGCACGGTCTCGCGCAGGTGGGGGACCGGCTTGCCGAAGGTGACGTTGTGCCAGTCCTCGTTGAGGCGCTGGACACCGGTGCCGAGCCCGAGGACGAATCGCCCGCCGGAGAGTTCGTCGAGGTCGAGGGCCTCGAGGGCGGTGATCATCGGGCTGCGGGTGAAGGCGAGCGTGATCGCGGTGCCGACGCGTGCCGTACGGGTGCCGGTGGCGAGTGCCGCCGCGGTCACGGTCGCGCTGCGGTGCAGCTCGGAGCTCCACAGCACCTCGGCTCCGGCGTCCTCGGCCTGACGCCCCGCCTCGACCAGTTCGACGAGGGTCTCGCCCCAGGGCTGGTAGGTGATCCGCAGGCTCATCGAGCGCTCTCGGTGTCGAGCGACAGCGGCGTCTTGCCCGCGGGGAACGTGTCTTCGACCTGCTCGGCGCCGCGGCGGTAGACGTAGAAGGTCCTCTTGAAGGAGCAGACCTCGTCGCCGTCCTGGTTGAGGGTCCGGGTCCGCACGGTGACGATGCCGGCGTGCGGACGGCTGGCCGACTCCCGTTTCTCGAGCACCAGCGACTCGCTGAACAGGGTGTCGCCGGCGAAGACGGGGTGTGTCATCCGGATCTCGTCCCAGCCGAGGTTGGCGAACGCGTTCTGGGTGATGTCGGTGACGCTCTGGCCGACCGCGATGGCGACCGTCAGCGTGGAGACGACCAGCGGCTTCTCGAACTCGGACTTCTTGGCGTACTCGGTGTTGAAGTGCATCTGGTTGGTGTTCATCGTGAGCAGCGAGAACCAGGTGTTGTCGTTCTCGGTCACCGTCCGGCCGAGCGGGTGCTGATAGACGTCACCGATCTCGAAGTCCTCGAAGAATCGTCCGGTCCATCCCTGCTTGTGACTCATCGTCACCCTCTCGGTCGAAGTTGTGTGCTGCCTGGACACTAAATGTCAGACGATTCAAAGGTCAAGGCGTCGGTTGCTCAGCGCTGGTCCGGGCGTGGGTCGCGATAGCTGCCGCGGAGTCGCCCCAGGTGCTCGCTCATCGCCCGGCCGGCAGCGTCGGCGTCGCCCGCCTCGATCGCGGCGAGGATCGTCTCGTGGTCGTGATCGACGTCGGTCCAGAAGTGGGGGTCGACGTCGGGGTCGAGGAACGTCGACTGCAGGACGCCGAAGACCGGCTCCGTCATCACCTCCAGCAGAGCGTTGCCCGAGCACTGGAGCACCAGCGCGTGGAAGTGGCGGTGCTCCTCGAAGCGGCGTCCCCGCCCGCGTCGTTGCCGCTCGCGCTCGACCGCCTCTCTCAGCGCGGTCAGGTCGTCCTCCTGCCGGCGTTCGGCGGCCAGCCTGGCCGCCGGGACCTCGAGGATCTCTCGCGCCTCGAGCATCTGCTCGACGTCGATGTCGGCGCTGCCCGACATGAGCCCGAGGCTGGTCTCGAGATAGCTGCTGACCTGGCGGAGCTCGACGCGGCGGACGAACGTGCCGCCGGTCGTGCCGCGTGCGGTCTCCAGGAGGTCTCGCGACGCCAGTGCCCGCAGCGCCTCGCGCACGGTGCTGCGGCTGACCCCGAAGATCGACGACAGCTCGGCCTCGTTGGGCAGCCGGTCGCCCGCCTTGAGGGTGCCGTCCAGGATCAGGTCGAGCAGCTGGTCGGCCACCTGCTGGTAGGCGTTGCGGACCCGGCCGGGGGTCACGCCGTCCGGGCCGTGGTCTGCCCGAGAGCGGCGCGCCGCGAGCCCGGCGATGAGCACGTCCTTGGTCATGACCCCACCCTGCCAGGCAGCGTCACGCTGAGGTCGTGCCCTGCTGGGCGAGGTACTGGTCGCGGATGTCGCGCTTGAGGATCTTGCCGCTGGGGTTGCGGGGGAGCTCGTCGACCAGGTGCCACTCGCGAGGCACCTTGAACTTCGCCACGCCGGCTCGGACGTGCTCCTCGAGCCCGGCCAGGTCGACGGTGGTGCCGCGGCGCGCGACGAGGAAGGCCGCCACCCGCTCGCCGTACACCTCGTCGGGGACGCCGACGACGGCGACGTCGTCGACCTCGGGGTGCCGGGCGACGACCTCTTCGATCTCTCGCGGGAAGATGTTGACGCCGCCGGCGATGATCATGTCCTTCTTGCGGTCGACGATCGAGAGGAAGCCCTCCTCGTCGCGGACCGCGATGTCGCCGACCGTGACGAACCCGTCGTCGGTCGTCGCCTCCCGGGTGGCGTCCTCGTTCTTGAGGTATCCCTTCATCAGCAGCGGTGAGCGTGCGAACAGCTCGCCGGGCTCTCCCGGTCCGACCTCCTGGCCGTCGTCGTCGAGGAGGCGGACCTCGTTCATGAACCACGGGTGCCCGACACTTCCGGGCTTGCGCAGCGAGTCCTCCGGACGCAGGTCGGTGACGACCGAGCACTCGGTCGACCCGTACAGCTCGTGGACGCCCACGCCGGGGAACGCCTCGTGCACCCAGGCCTTCAGCTCCATCGGCAGGGCGGCGGCGTTGAAGTAGAGCGTCTGCAGGGCGGACAGGTCGTAGGCGCGCGTCGGCTCCTCGACCATCCGCCGGATCTGCTGGGCATGGGTCGGGACCAGGAAGACGGTGCTGACCTTCTGCTCGGCCATCCCGGCGAGGAACCGCTCGGGGTCCCACGACGTCAGGACCGTGGTGGTCCCTCCCAGCTGAGGGCCGGCGTAGGCGAAGGCGAACCCGGCGCCGTGGTAGAGCGGCGCGACCGCCATCGTCGACGTGGAAGGCCCGAGACCCCACTCGATCGCCGAGGCGTAGTTGGTGAGGACGCGTCCGCGGTGGGTGAGGATCACGCCCTTGGGGAGCCCGGTCGTCCCGGAGGTGTAGGTGATGCAGAAGGTGTCGTTCTCGTCGACGGCGATGCGCGGGTCGACCGCACGCGACTCCGCCAGGAACGTCTCGTAGTCGAGGCCGAAGCCACCGTGGAAGGAGATCACCGTGTCGAGCTCCTCGACGAGCGACCCTGCGCCGGCCGCGAGCGCATCGTCCATCAGCAGAGCGCGCGCCTCGCAGTGCCCGAGGATGTAGGCGTTGTCGGAGGCCTGGTTGCGCGGGTTGAGCGGGACCATCGGCAGACCGGCCTTGGCGAGCGCGGCGGCGATCTCGAAGTACTCCATGCGGTTGCCGCTGAGGACGGCGACGGGGTCGCCGGGCCGCAGGCCGTGAGCGAGGAGGCCGGACGCGAGCCGGTTCGACCGCTCGTCGAGCCCGGCGAACGTCAGCGACCGGTCACCGTCGACGACCGCGGTCCGGCGCGGTGTCGCCCGTCCGAACTCGCGGATCCCGGTCGCCATGTTCAGGTGCGTGCTCACGGTGGCTCCTTCGTCGTCCTGACCGGCCGGCATCGGGACCTTCGCCGGCCGAGATCAGCCTGTCTATCATATCTAATCTACAAGCCGCCATGACCGGATTCCGGTGCACCGAGGGGTGACCGGTCAGCTCGGACAGACGACGCCGCTGTCGAGACTGGGAGTCCAGACTTCGCTCGCACGCGCCCGGCCGAGGTTCCAGGCCAGCCAGTCGCCCGCCTGCGGAGGGCGGACCGTGGCGCACCCGCGGACCTCGGCGGGCAACCCCGCGAGCACGGGTGTCGCGTCGTCGGAGAGCTGATAGAGGTAGTGCCAGTCGACCTTGCCGGTGCTCTCGTAGCGCGCGATGTTGCGCTCGGCGATGTAGGCGTCGGGATTGATCGCCGCCAGGACGACCAGGACCGAGGCTCCGGAGAGGAGCGCAGCGCGCGGCACCCACCACCCCGACAGGCGCACCCCCGCGGCGACGACCAGGGCGAGGACGAGGCCGAGCCAACCCTCGAAGAACGACACCAGCAGCCGCAGGCGTGTGAATCCGTACGCCTCCTCGTAGACGTGCATGCGGGAGAGCGCGGACACGACGACGATCAGCGTCAGCAGGCAGAGCGCGCCGAGGACGACGCGCAGCAGCAGCCGGTCGCGCGCCCGGGCACGTGACGCCTTGCGCGCGGTGAGCGCGACGACCCCGAGCGTGAGCATCGTCGCGACCGTGAGCTGGCCGAAGCCCTGGTGCACGTACTCGGCGTAGGTGAGTCCGGTCGTCCGGCGGAGGTAGCCGTGACCGCCGAACATCACCGTGAGCTGCGCGGTCACGAACAGGCCGAACACCGCGACCACGAGGGACACCGGGACCAGCCACTCGAAGCGCCGAGCGACCGGCGGTCCCGGCGGCGGCGCGAGGCGCTCGACCAGCGGCGGGTTGAGCGCGGCGTACACGCCGGCCAGGGTCAGCGCGGCCAGCGCCAGCCCGGCGAACGCCCGGGCGGGCGTGTCGGCCAGCGTCAGGTCGGGCACGAGAGCGTCCACCCACCGGGCGAACAGCGCGTCCGCCGAGGCGAAGAGTGCGACGAAGACGACGACGGCGACCACGGAGAGCAGGACGGTCCGGACGACCGGCACCCACGTCCGTGCGCCCCGACCCCGTGCGACCGACCTCCCCACCCACGGCAGCCCGCGCACCGAGCCGATCGGAACCAGACCGGTCGACGCGACGATCCCGATGACCGACCGGGCTCCTCCGAGAGAGGTGGCTCCGACGACGAACGCCGTGAGCAGGCACAGGAGGCTGAGCCACTCCGCGGCCCGCAGGAAGAGCGTGGACAGCAGGAGAAGGATCAGCGCGGCCGAGACGAGATGGTACGGGCGACGGAGGTGCGGGTCGGCGAGGGCGACGACGGCGCACACGCTCACCAGGACCAGGAAGGTGCCGAGCCCTAGCTGCCGGTGGGGCAGCACGAGCGCGGCCAGCACACCCACCGCCGCCACCGCAGCGACGAGCCGGGGACGGGCCGCAAGCGACTTCTCGGGCCAGAGGTCACCGAAGAAGACGTCGAACGCGGGCGTGGGCTTGGCGGGAGGTGCAGGAGCGGGAAAGGTGGGGATGGTCATGGGAGTCGTCCCTCCGGGAGACAGGCGCGGATGCGGCATCCGGTCGTGGTGTCGGCGACCTCGATCGTGCCGCCGTGCAGGTCGGTCACCCAGCGTGCGATCGCCAGGCCGAGGCCGGTGCCGCCGTCGTCCTGACCGGCGCCGGTGCCGGTCGTGAAGCGCTCGAAGACGGCCGTACGTTGCGCGGGTGCGATGCCCGGCCCCTCGTCGGAGACCTCCAGCACCATGCCGCCCTCGCCGGGGTGCGCCCGGATGGTCACGGTGCCCTGGTCCGGGCTGTGACGCGCTGCGTTGTCGAGGAGGTTCGCGGTGAGCTGGTGGAGGCGTGCACGGTCGGCGCGCACGACGAGATCGGACGGCTCGACCTGCACCGTGAACCGCACCGGGCGTCCGGTCAACGTCGCTTCGCGGACGGCGTCCTCGAGGAACGGCCGCACCTCCATCGGCTGGGCGTCGAGTGCACTGATCCCGGCGTCCACGCGGGACAGGTCGAGCAGGTCGGACACGAGGTGGCTGAGCCGCTCGGTCTGGTCGAGCGCCGTACGCAGCTGCTCGGGGTCAGGCTCGACGACACCGTCGGCGAGGTTCTCGAGCAGCGCCCGCAGCGCGGTGACCGGCGTTCGCAGCTCGTGCGAGACGTTCGCGACGAGGTCGCGGCGCTGTCGGTCGACGGCCTCGAGATCGGCGGCCATCGTGTTGAACGCGCGGGAGAGCTCGCCGACCTCGTCACGTGACGACGCAGTGACCCGGCGGGAGTAGTCGCCGGTTGCCATCGTCCTCGCGGCCGCCGTCATCTCCCTCAGCGGCGACGTCATCCCGCGGGCGAGGAGCTGGGTGAGGAGCAGGGCGACGGCGACGGTCGCGGGGACGGTCACGAGCGGGTCGAGGCCGAGGCGCGAGCCCGCGAGCGGGAGCACGGCAGCGACGGCGACCGTCACCGCGACGAGGACGCCGAGCTTGGTCTTGATCGAGCCCAACCGGTCGAGCGGTCTCACGAGGTCACCTCCAGGGCGTAGCCGACCCCGTGGACGGTCCGTACGACGTCGGCGCCGAGCTTGCCGCGAAGGGAGCGCACGTGACTGTCGACCGTCCTGGTGCCGGCTGCGTCGGGCCAGTCCCACACGTCGGCCAGCAGCCGCTCACGGGTCAGGACGGTGCCGGGCGTCGCCGCGAGGCACACCAGGAGGTCGAACTCCGTCGGTGTGAGGTGGACCAGCTCGCCGTCGCGGCGGACCAGACGGCGCGCGTGGTCGATCTCGAGCGGTCCGACCGTGCGCGGACCGGGGGCGCCGGCCGCGAGCGATGCCGCCCGCTCGACGCGCCGGAGGAGCGCCCGGACCCGAGCGACGAGCTCCCGCATGCTGAACGGCTTCGTGAGGTAGTCGTCGGCTCCGACCCCCAGACCCACCAGTACGTCGGTCTCGTCGTCGCGAGCGGTGAGCATGAGGACGGGCAGCGGTCGCTCGGCCTGGATGCGCCGGCACACCTCGTGCCCGTCGTACCCCGGAAGCATCACGTCGAGGACCACCACGTGCGGCAGCCAGTCGGCCGCGGCCGCGACGGCGCTCGGGCCGTCGTACTCCTGACGCACCTCGAAGCCCTCGGCGACCAGTCGGTCGGCGACGGACTGGTTGATGAGGCGTTCGTCCTCGACGACCAGGACGCGTGCTGCCGTCGTGTTCATGCCTCGACCTTAGGTTCGCCGCTGCGCAGGGGAGGCCGGGAACTCGTGAAGATCCTGTGCAGGTCGTCCCGGGAGTACGGGACGACCTGCACAGGACGCAGGACCGCTCAGGCGACGTCGCGTCGACGGACCAGGACGATGACCAGGACCACGAGCCCGACGCAGTAGGCCGCCACCGTCGTCAGCGCCTGGCCGCCCGAGAGGACGTCGAGGATGCCCGGGGTCTCGTTCGGGTTGGCGGAGACGTCGATCAGCGCACCGACCAACGACCCGCCGGCCGTCCCGGGCAGGACCTCTGTCACCGCCTCGACGGGGCCGAGCAGCGCGCCGACCCCGCGGAGGAGGTTCTCGACGACCAGGGCCCAGACCAGACCGAGACCGACCGCCAGCGCTGGTCCGCGCGCCACGGTGCCGAGCGCGAAGCCGAGCAGCGCCCACATCTCGAGGACGAGGAAACCACCGCCGAACGACTCGGCGAGCGCACCCGCCGACGGCCAGGTGACGGCCTGCGACTCGGTGCCGGCGACCAGGAGCGAGACTCCGGCGAACAGCACCAGCGTCAGTGCGAGGCTGCCGAGGACGGCGATCGTGAGCGCGACCAGCGAGCCACCGACCGTGGCGGGACGGGACGGACCTTGGGTGAAGATGGTCTTCCACGTGCCCCATCCGTAGCCGTTGCCGGCGACGATCGCGCCGAGCACCAGCGCCAGCGCGCCGCCGAACATCGGCAGGCCCTGGACGAGCACGACCGGGAGCGCGGGAGGCAGCATCTCGACGAGCAGCCCCGCACGTGTGTCGCCGTCACCGGCGAAGCTGAGGTCGCCCGTCCGGTACGACAGGTACGGGAACAGGTAGCCGAACACCAGAGCCAGGGTCACCCAGACGGCGACCAGCACCCACACCGCCGGCCACCTGCGCAGCCGGAGAACCTCTGCTCGTGTGCTGCGGACGACCGGGTTGTCGATCAGCGTGGTCATGCCACCGTCTCCTTCGTCTGCGCGGGCGTCGTCTGCGTGGTCGTCGTCATCTCGAAGAAGACCTCCTCGAGGCTGCGCTCGGTGGGGAACACCTCGTGGACGTCGACACCCGCCGCGACCAGGTCGCGGACGAGCGCCGGCGCGCCCGCCGGTTTCAGGTCGAGCTCCAACCCGTGCGGCGTACGGTGCACCGCGTCGTCACCGGCTGCCTTCATCGCGACCGCGAGCGCCGTGTCCTCCGGGGTGGCGCGCACCCGCAGGGTCGCCTCCCCGCGGAGCTCGGCGACGCGTGCCTCACGGAGCAGCCGACCGCCGTTGATGACACCGACGCGGTCGCAGATCTCCTGGACCTCGGTGAGCAGGTGGCTCGACAGCAGCACGGTCTGCCCGCCTCGTGCGAGCGAGACGACGAGTGCCCGCATGTCGGCCATCCCGGCGGGGTCGAGGCCGTTGGTCGGCTCGTCGAGGACGATCAGCTCCGGGTCGCCCATGAGCGCGGACGCGACGCCGAGCCGCTGCTTCATGCCGAGCGAGTACGCCTTGAACCGGTCGGCCGCACGGTCGGTGAGGTCGACGCGCTCCAGCGCCGCGTCCACGGCCGCGTCGCCGAGTCCTCGATAGCGCGCCAAGGTCCGCAGGTTCTCGCGGCCCGACAGGTACGGGTAGAAGCCCGGCCCCTCGACCAGGGCGCCCACCTGCGCGATGACGTCGGGGCGACCTGCCGGCCGCCCCAGGACGCTCGCCGAGCCGGCCGTCGGCCGGATCAGGCCGAGCATCATCCTCAGGGTCGTCGTCTTGCCGGCCCCGTTCGGGCCGAGGAATCCGTAGACCTCGCCCCTCCGCACGGTCATGCTGACCGAGTCGACGGCGAGTCGATCGCCGTACCTCTTGGTCAGCCCGTGTGTCTGCACCACCAGATCGTTCATGGGCACCACGGTCGTCGTTCGCGTGCTGCGTCGCGTCCGCTGCGTCGCGGCTCCGGCGTACGCGGATCCGCGTACGCCGGAGCCTCGCGTGGTCGTACGCCGCAGGGCTCTAGCCGGTCTATCGTCGGGCCCGTGAGCGACCGGCGCAGCGTCCTGGCGAACGCCCATGGCTGGTGGGCGATGGTGGCCGTCGTGCTGCTCGGCACCTTTGCGGCCAACCGCGACGTCGACCCCGGTCACGGGGCGGTCGCGGCCGCGGTGATCGTCGCGGTGCTCGCCGTCCTTCCCGCCGTGCTCCCGTGGCGACCCGAGGTGGCCGTCGCGGCGAGCGGTGTCTGCACGGCTGTCTACTTCGGCGCGGGATTCGCGGACGGCCCGATCTTCCTGGCACTCCCGACGGTGACCTTCGTGGCCGTGCTGCGGGCGACGTCCTACCGGTGGGTGCCCTGGGCCGCCGGCGCCGCCGTCCTCGCGGCGATCACACTCGTCCTCCGGATGCTCGTCATGGACGGGGAGTGGACGCAGGAGGTCTGGCAGGCCATCGGACTGCTCGCCGTGGTCGCGGCGGCCGGTGCCGTCGCCACCGCCGTGAGCCAGCTCGAGGCCTCGCGCGCCGACCGGACCGCCCGTGCGGCGACCGAGGAGCAGCTGCGCATGGCCCAGGACCTGCACGACGGCGTCGGGCACGGGCTGGCCGTGATCGCCATGCAGGCGGGAGTCGCCCTGCACCTGCTCGACCGCGACCCGGAGAAGGCCCGCGAGAGTCTGGAGGCGATCCGTGCCACCAGCCGTGAGTCGCTGGACGCGCTGCGGACCGAGCTCGGTCGCATGGCGGGTGCTGAGTCTGAGGCGGCTCGCCGCCCGGTGCGCGGACTGGGCGACCTGGACGCGCTGATCGAGCGGGTACGCGCGGGTGGCCTCGAGGTCGACCGCGAAGGCGAGCCTGGCGCGGTCGACGACCGGATCGGTGAGGTCGCCTACGCCGTGGTGCAGGAGGCGCTGACCAACACCTTGCGTCACGCGGACGCGAGCCGGGCGGTCGTCGCGATCGTGCGCGAGCCGGGGACGGTCGTCGTGAGCGTGCGCGACGACGGACGCGGTGCACCCGCAGAGGGCCAGGATGAGGGCATGGGGATCTCCGGCATGCGGGCACGCGTCGCCGAGCTCGGCGGCACCCTGGACGTGACGCCGGCCGACGACAGCGGCAGCGGCTTCGTCGTCCGCGCGACCCTCCCGGACCCCGCGTGATCCGCGTGGCGCTGGTCGACGACCAGCCGTTGGTCCGGATGGGACTGGCGACCCTCGTCGACTCCGAGGACGGCCTGGAGCTGGTCGGGCAGGCGGCCGACGGTCGGGACGGGCTCGCGCTGATCCGCCGTACGAGGCCCGACGTGGTGCTGTGCGACGTCCGGATGCCGGTGCTCGACGGACTGGCGCTGCTCGAGGAGGTCACCCGTGACCCGGCACTCGCCGGGGTGCGGGTCGTGATGCTGACGACGTTCGAGCTCGACGAGTACGTCTTCGAAGCCCTGCGGCACGGTGCCAGCGGGTTCCTCCTCAAGGACGTCGAGCCCACCGCCCTGCTCGACGGGATCCGCGTCGTGGCGGAGGGGGGATCGCTGCTCGCCCCGTCGGTGACGCGGACCGTCATCATGCGGTTCGCGGGCACGTCGGCCGCGTCGCGTCCGCATCCCCGCCTCGGCGACCTCACCGAGCGCGAGACCGAGATTCTCGGCTGGGTCGCGACCGGTCGCTCGAACCAGGAGATCGCCGACGAGCTGGTCGTCAGCCCCGACACCGTCCGGACCCACGTGAGCCGGGCGATGGTCAAGCTGCACGCCCGCGACCGTGCGCAGCTGGTCGTGTACGCGATCGAGTCGGGGCTCGGGCGATGACACGGCCGACGGCCCGCCCCCTACGCTGACCGACATGAACCGCACGCGTCGGGCCGTCGTCGTCCTCGGGGTCCTCGGACTGACCGGCATCGTCCTCCTCGGCACCGCCAACGCCGTCGTGCTGGCGCGCACCGACCAGTGGATCGTCGACGATCCCGACGACCTTCCGCACGCCCAGGTGGCGATCGTGCCCGGCTCGCTCGTGCGACCCGACGGTACTCTCGGGGCGGTCGTGCGCCAGCGGGTCGACGCGGCGGTGGCCCTGTACGGGGCGGGCACGGTCGACAAGATCCTGGTCTCGGGAGACAACGGCACGCACGCCTACAACGAACCGGACACGATGCGTGACGCCGTCCTGGCCGCCGGCGTCCCGCCCGAGGACGTGTTCACCGACTACGCGGGCTTCAACACGTGGCACACGATGCTGCGGGCTCGCGAGGTCTTCGGCGTCTCGACCGCGGTCGTGGTGACGCAGGACTTCCACATCGCGCGGGCCGTCGACCTCGCCCGCAACGCGGGGCTGGAGGCGTACGGCCTCGGCGTCGGCGACGCGAACGCCCTGCGCGCCGACGTGCGTGAGCTGCTCGCCCGGGTCCGCGGGCTCGGTGAGGCGACCGTGCGGCCCGACGTCGTCCTCGGCCCGCCGCTCCCCATCGAGGGTGACGGGCGCGACTCCTGGGCACCCGACCGCCGGCCGCCGGTCGACGCCAAAACCGGGTGACGAGGTGGCACCGACCTCCTAAGGTGGCGCGCATGTGCTTCGCCTTCGCGTGCCCCCTCGTGATCCGTCCCCGCCGCTCCTGACGGCGCGGCGCCTCACCTTCGATCGCGTCGTCCTCCGGATGCCCCGCACCCGGCAGCGCGTCGGCGACCCCACCCGCTCCCGGGTGCTCCACTCCTCTGCGGTTGGAGCGCTCCCTTGCGATCACACACCCCTCACGGCGGCCGGCACGAGCTCGGCCAGAACTTCCTCCACCACCGTCCGACCATCGAACGCATCGTCGCCCTCGTCGGTGCGACGGACGGCCCCATCCTCGAGCTCGGCAGCGGCGACGGCGCCCTCACGCGTCCGCTCGCCGGCCTCGGACGCGACCTGCTCGCGGTCGACCTGGACCGTCGTCGCGTCGAGCGCCTTCGCGCGCGGCTGCCGGGGGTCACCGTCCGTCAGGGCGACGCGCTCGACGTACCGCTCGACCGTCCCGTCGTCGTCGGCAACGTCCCGTTCCACCTGACCACCCCGATCCTGCGGCGCCTGCTGCGGTCGCCGGGATGGCAGCACGCCGTCCTGGTGACGCAGTGGGAGGTGGCGCGCAAGAGGTCCGGTGTCGGAGGGAGCACCATGATGACGGCGCAGAGCGCGCCGTGGTTCGCCTTCGATCTGCATCACCGTGTGCCTGCGAGCCACTTCACCCCGATGCCGAGTGTCGACGGCGGGATCCTCACCGTCGAGCGGCGTGAGCACCCGCTGGTGCCGACGACCGAGCGCGCCCGGTACGAGCGGTTCGTGCGGGCGGTGTTCACCGGCCGGGGGAGGGGACTCGAGCAGATACTCGTACGGGTGACCGGGACGCCGGCGCGAGGCGTCCGGCGTGCGCTGGCCGAGGCGCCCGTCGGCCGAGCGGCGCTGCCGCGCGACCTCGCCCCGGCCCAGTGGGCGGCGTTGTGGTGTCGGCTCGGAGCGGCGGCGGTGAACGAGCGGTCACCTGGGTCCTGACGTCACCAGCGGTTGCGGACGTCCTCGGCCCATCCGACGAGCCCGTCGACCTCGACCCAGGTCCCGGTGTCGTCCTGGACGCGTCCGCTCCAGTGGCCGAAGCACTGGTGCGTCCGGGACGAGAAGACCTTGAGGTCGGTGACGGACCTCTTGAGGTGGAAGGGCGTGAACGTGAGGTCGACGGTGCCACCGGTGATCCGCCAGGGCGCCATCCAGTCCTCGACGTCGTAGCTCCACACCAGCTCCTCGCTGATCTTCGACAGGTGCCCGTCGACGACCAGCGCGTTCTCCACCGACCCGGTGCCGTCGGTCCACTTCCCACCGACCTGGATCCCGATCACCCGGCCGCCGGTGCGACCGGACCCCGCACCCCAGTTCCAGTGCATCGCGTACGGCCAGCGACCGCGGCCGTGGTCCAGCGTCGCCCAGGACTCGCCGTCGGGAAGGTCGGAGGCGACCCCGTCGACGCGGATCCTGCCGGTCGCCGGACGCGCCACGTCCTTGACCGTGTACTGGAACAGACGGTCGCTCCACGGCACGACGACGCCGAGCGACTCGTGTCCCTCGGGTCGATGGGCGACGACGTCGACCTGCACCCGCTCGGTCCGGGCTCGGAGACGCGTCCCGCCGTCGACCTCGTCGAGAGCGATCTGCACCTTGTTGGTCCGGGCACGGGCCGGACCGGCCCCCAGCGTGCCGGGCAGGGTGGCGCTCCCGCCGAGGATGCCGATGGCGTCGTACGCGATGGTCTCGCCGGTGGTCCGGTCCAGCAGCCACAGGCCGTGCACGGCGGCGTAGTCGATGTCGGAGAGCACGAGGGCGACCACGTGCGTGGGGGTCGTCACCGCCCAGTACTCCCAGCGCTTGTTGCGCCCCTTGCCGAGGCGGCCACGGCCGATGCCGTCGGTGGTGATCAGAGGCGTGCGCGTCCACCCGACCGCGTCGGGGTTGAGACGACCGTCGGGCAGCGTCAGGGACACCGGCGCCGTGATCTCCCGCTCGACGACGGTCAGCGGGCGTGCAGATCCACCTGCCGCGTGGTCGTGCCGCTGCCGCAGCCGCTGGTTGGATTCTCGTACTGCTTCGGCGTCCACCTTGAGCACCTTCCGGTCGTACGTCATCAAGCCGTTGGTCTCATCCTCCACGTCGGCGAGCTGGGTGTAGACGAAGGCCGTCAGCCCTTGCTCGACGGCGGGTCCCACCTGGGTGTGCTGGAGGCGCAGGTAGGCACGCTCGAACGACGAGCGGTCGGCGATCTTGCGGTAGCCGAACTCCTTGTCGCCCCAGACGTGTCCCGGCACCCGATGGGAATAGCCGCCGTACTCCGACAGCACGGCCGCGCGCGGGTCGTCGGCGTCTGCACGCGAGAGACGGTAGCGCCGGAAGTAGACGTGCCTGCTCGCCATGTCGCCGCCGCCCTGGTCGTACCAGCCGCTCGCGTGGTCGACGGGGCGGCTCGGGTCGAGCGCGGTGACCCGCTGGGCGACGGCGTCGGCGTCGAACTGGCCCCAGCCCTCGTTGAACGGCACCCACGCCGCGACGCTCGGGACCGAGCGCAGCAGCGCGACCGTCGTGTCGAGCTCCTCCAGGAACTCCTTACGGCCGTCCGCGTCCTCGCGTCCGAACACGCGGTAGCGAGAGTCGTCCAGCCGGACAGGCAGCACGACGGGCGCGGTGACCACCGCGGGGTGATAGCGGCGGCCGCCGTTGACCATGTCCTGCCAGACGAGCATGCCGAGCCGGTCGCAGTGGTGGTACCACCGCATCGGCTCGATCTTGATGTGCTTGCGCAGCATCGTGAAGCCGAGGTCCTTGGCCGTCCGGATGTCGTGGACCATCGCCTCGTCCGACGGCGGGGTGTAGAGGCCGTCCGGCCAGTAGCCCTGGTCGAGCAGACCGGCGTGGAGGTATGGCTCGCCGTTGAGCAGCAGGCGCGTACAGCCGTGCGCGTCGGGGCCTGTCCCGAAGGAGCGCATCCCCACGTAGCTCGTGACACGGTCGTCGCCGAGCCGGACCTCGACGTCGTACAGGAAGGGGTCCTCGGGTGACCAGGGGCGCACGCCCGAGCCCAAGCTCAGCCGAGTCGGCACGCCGACCGCCACGTCGGCGCCGACGACCGTACGGCCCGCCGCGCCGATCGACACCTCGGCCTCGCCCGCCCCGCGCCCGCCCGCGACGACGCAGACCTCGACCTCGCCGCTCTCCAGGTGCGGCGTGAGCACGAGCCGGTCGACCCACCGCGCCGGGACCGACTCGAGCCAGACGGTCTGCCAGATCCCCGACTGCGGCGTGTACCAGATGCCGCCGCGGTCGAGTCGTTGCTTGCCGCGGCTGCGCCACGACGTGTCGGTGACGTCGCGGACGCGGACCACCACCTCGTGCACGTCGCCGGTCAGGGCGTCGGTGACGTCCAGCGTGAAGGGGAGATAGCCGCCGCGGTGCTCACCGACGCGCGTGCCGTCGACCCACACCTCGCAGTCCTGGTCGACCGCGCCGAAGTGCAGCAGCACGCGGTCACGCACGAACCCGTCGGGGAGCTGGACCGTACGGCGGTACCAGAGCGCCTCGTCGGGCTGCAGCGTGCGGCCGACCCCCGACAGCGGCGCCTCGGGAGAGAAGGGCACGACGATCTCGCCGTCCCACGAGGTCGGTACGGCGTCCGCAGACGCAGCGGTGAACGTGTGCTCCCAGCGACCGTTGAGGGTGACGTAGGAGTCGCGGACGAGCTGGGGGCGCGGGTGCTCCGGCAGCACGCGGTCCGGGTCGAGGGCGTCGCCCCAGGTGGTCATCATGCGGACGGCTCCAGGGTCGCCGGGCGCGAGTCCATCGTGCGCAGCATCCGGGCGGGGATCACGATGAGCAGCACGACGACGGCGGCCGTGGGAAAGATCCACGGGCTCGGCACCTGCTTGACGACGCCCAGCTCGGTGAACGTCTCGTCGGCGCCGGCGATCACCGCCGCGCCCAGGAAGGGTCCGACCACCATCGGGACCAGGACCGCGAAGATCATCCGCAGGCCCTGCACCTGGCCGGCGCGATCGGGTGGCGTCAGGTTGCGGACCGTGGCGGAGATGGCGGCGACACCGAGCATGAATCCCGACATCGTCACGATGCCGGCTCCGATCACGGCGAGCATGTCCCGCGCGGGGAACATCAGGAGCAGGCCCACGACGTACGCCCCCGCGACCGGCAGGATCGCCCGCGGCGGACCGACCCGGTCGAGCACACGGCCACCCAGGACGCTGACCAGGGCCGCGCCGAGCAGGACCGACGCCAGCACGATCGCGTAGCCCTCGATGTCGAGGTAGCGCTGGACGTAGATGATCAGGTACGGGAGGAAGACCTGCGTGCTCGTGCCGAGGATCGCCCACGCGCTCAGCGCCAGGTAGAGCCTCGGCTGTGCACGCACGGTGCTCGGACGCAGGCCGTGGACGACCGACGACAGATAGCTGCCGCTCGGTCGAGGCGTGCGGGTCTCCCGGAGCCCGAACCACGCGACGACGCCCACCACCGCCGTGGCGCCCCCGACGACCGAGAAGAACAGCACCCAGTGCCCACCCCGGGTGAGCGGGTCGAGCGCCCCGAAAACCAGCAGCATCGCGAGCAGCGGCATCGTGGCGAGGACGCCGTCGACGCGGCCTCGGTTGCCGGGGTGGGTGGAGTCGGTGACCCAGGCGTTGAACGCGGCGTCGTTGGCGGCCGCGCCGAGGACACTCATCACGCAGTCGAGCAGGATGATGACCGCGATCGCGACCGTCACGGCGTCGACCATCGGGAGCAGCGCCGCGGCGGCATCGACGCTCACCAGCCCGAACGCTGCGGTGCAGGCACCCCACAGGACGTAGCCGCCGGCGATCAGCTCGCGACGCCGCCCGCTGCGGTCCGACGCCGCGCCGGCGAGCAGCGTCGCCACGGTCGCGGCGAGAGCGCTGGCGGCGACCAGCGTCGCCAGCGCCATCGGAGAGTCGGTGATCGTGTCGTAGACGAACACGTTCAGGTACATGTTCTCGACCGTCCAGGCCAGCTGGCCGGTCAGGCCCAGGACGACGACCCACGTCCAGAGGCGACGGTCCGCCGGGTGCTCGTTCATGAGCCGGACTGTAGTGGCGTCGATCACGTCTGCGGCGGATCGGGGTCGCGAGATATTGACAACGTGATTGCATTGAGGATTGTTGACGATCTGTGCGACGCTCGTCACCTCGGTCTCGACGAGGAGGCGCACATGCCCTGGTCCTTCATCCCCCGGCTCCGCCCGCAGCGACCACGCGGTGTGGCCGTCACCGTGGCGGCCCTGCTCACTGCCGCAACGCTTGCCCCTGTCGCCGTCGCCACGGCCGCCCCTGCCGTCGGGGGCGGTGGCAGATCCGCCCACGCCGGGGTCACCCCCGACGGCCTCGCCCGGCTCAAGGCCCTGGCTCCCGTCATGGGCTGCGCGGAAGTGGCCGAGCTCGACCTGACCGGGGTGACCGACGCCCCTGTGGACATCACCTCAGCGACAGTCGTGTCCGCCGGCACCCCGGCGCCGTACTGCGAGGTCCGCGGCACCATCGCCCCGGCCGACACGATCGTCGTCCGGCTCCCGGTCGAGGGCTGGACGCAGCGCTACGTCCAGACCGGCTGCGGCGGTCTCTGCGGCAACGCCACCATCAACTACGGCCAGGCCGCGGGCTGCCCGGTCCTCGCCGACGGGTCGGTCGCGAGCGCGACCACCGACATGGGGCACCAGGGGCAGAACGACGGCTCCTGGGCGGCCGGCAACCCGCAGGCCCAGATCGACTTCGCCTACCGCGGCGTCCACGTGACGGCTCAGACCGCGAAGGCGATCATCCGCGCCTTCTACGGCCGTCGCCCGGCCTACTCCTACTTCACCGGCTGCTCCGACGGCGGCCGTGAGGGGTTGATGGAGGCCCAGCGCTATCCCGACGACTTCGACGGGATCGCCGCCGGTGCGCCGGCCAACAACATGGCCGTCCAGAACACCTTCCACCACGCATGGAACGTCCTCGCCAACAAGGACGAGGACGGACGCTTCATCCTCCTCGCCGACAAGCTGCCGCTGGTCCACTCCGCGGTGATGGCCCGGTGCGACCGCCGCGACGGCGTCGCCGACGGCGTCCTCGACGACCCGCGCGCGTGCGACTTCGACCCGGCCGTCCTTCGGTGCCGACCCGGCCAGGACACGGCGACATGCCTGTCGACGGCGCAGGTGCGGGTCGTTCGCAGGTTGCACGAGGGCGCGACCGACTCCCGTGGTCGTCGTCTCGAACCTGAGATCTCCCACGAGTGGGGCTCGGAGCTCGAGTGGACGCTGTTCGTCCCAGCCAGTCAGGGGCAGACGCCGATGAGCGAGAACTTCGCCCTGTCCTACCTGCGCTACCTCGCCGAGCCGAACGACCCTCGGCCGGACTTCGAGCTCGAGGACATCGAGTTCACCGTGCCGTCGTTCTGGCGAACCGTGCAGTCCTCGAGCTACATGTCAGCGCTCGACCCCGACCTGTCCGCCTTCCGGCGCGGCGGCGGCAAGCTCCTGCTCTGGCACGGCTGGAACGACCAGCACATCTCTCCGCAGTCCACGCTGGCCTACTACGACGCCGTGCAGGACACCCTCGGCGCACGGCGTACGGCGTCGTTCTCGCGGCTGTTCCTCTTCCCCGGGCTCGCGCACTGCAGCGACGGGGCCGGGCCCAACACCTTCGACGTGCTCACCCCGGTGATGGCGTGGGTCGAGAGCGGACGTGCTCCCCGCTCGATCGCCGCCTCGCGGACGGCGGACGGGTCCACCCGGACGCGTCCCGTCTTCCCGTACCCGACGGTGGCGCGGTACGACGGGACGGGCAGCACCGACGAGGCGCGCAACTTCGTGCCGGTCACTCCACGCCGCCAGCCCGGACCGGGCTACCGCTGGGTCGGTGAGCGGCTCTACTCGTCCGACTACCAGACCTGGTGCCGGGCCGTGGACGGGAGGCTCGTCTGCCGTCCGTCCCGCACGTGGCTCACCCGGCGCGGTGACCTGGCCAGGTGACCGACCGGTGGTGCTGCCTCGCTTCCCCTGGGTGAGGCGGCACCACCGATATGATCGACGTCGATGCCGGCGGCAGCTCAGCAGCCGGCGCGAGTGCTTCCCGGGGAGGGCACGCATGGCCGCGACCGAGGGGCGTCCCACGAGCGATCCGCGCGTGGTCACCGACGCCATCCGCGCCGCGATCCTGAGCGCGGAGTTCGCCCCGGGCCAGCGCCTCGTCGAGGCTGACCTGTCCGAGCAGTTCCGCGCGAGCCGGTCGGCCGTGCGTGCCGCGCTGTTCAGCCTGGCGACCGAGGGCCTCGTCGAGCGGATCGCCAACCGGGGCGCACGTGTCCGGGTGGTCTCGCTGGAGGAGGCGACCGAGATCTACGAGGTGCGCATGGTCGTGGAGGCGCTGTGCGCCGCGAAGGCGGCCGAGAGGATCGACGACGCCGACGTCGCGATGCTGCAGCAGATCGGCACCGAGATGCGAGCTGCGGTCACCTCAGGAGACGTGTTCGGCTACTCCGCGCTCAACCAGCGGCTCCACCGCGCCCTGCGCGACCTGAGCGGGCAGAAGACCGCAGCGGACGTCCTCGACCGACTCCGCGGGCAGCTCGTACGCCACCAGTTCCGGCTGGCGACCCAACCCGGGCGCCCGCAGGTCTCGCTCGACGAGCACCTGCAGATCATCGACGCCGTCTGTGCCCGCGACCCCGACGCGGCCGCCATCGCGGTTCGCCGGCACCTCGAGAGCGTCATGGCGGCGATGCGCAAGGCGGCGGAAGCCACGGCCGCCGCCGTCTGACCGCAGGCCCGCGCTGCCCTTTCGCTTCCGGCTAGGCGAGCGGCGGGGTGCCGTGGGTGTGGAAGCTCTCGATGGTCTTGAGTCCCCACGCCTGGCCCTTCGCCCGCTCCGCCTCCGTCCACGTGACCAGCGGCCAGTCGGGGGCGAGGACGAGGCGGGTGAGCGGGTTGCAGAGCTCGATGCGGTTGCCGCCCGGCTCGTAGACGTAGAGGAAGAACGTCTGCTGGATGGCGTGCTTGTGCGGGCCCGTCTCGATGAAGACACCGTTGTCGAGACACAGATCGGCGGCGCGAAGGATGTCCTCGCGGGTGTCGGTCGCGAAGGCGACGTGGTGGAGACGCCCCGACGACCCGGACCAGTCCTCCGTGTAGACGAGGTCGTACGACTTGTTGGTGAAGGTCAACCAGCGTGCTGCGACGGTGCCCGAGTCCAGCACGATCTGCTCGGTCGGACGCCCCCCGAGCGTGTGCTCGACGAACTCGACGTTCGGCAGCACCGAGGCCGCCAGGAAGTTGACGTGGTCGAGACGACGCACGCCGACGCCCTGGCGCGGCTTCGCCTGCGGCTGGTTCTTGAGGCCCGGCCGGAGGTCGTCCGGTGCGTCGTACCAAGCGGTCTCGTAGTACAGCGCGATCTCGTGGCCGTCGGGATCGGTCGTCACGTACGTCGGTCCGGTGCCCGCGCGTCCGTCGGTCCAGCGGCCGTCGCGCCCGCTCTCCTCGATCGCGCGGACTCGACGGCGCAGCGCCTCGTCGCTCGACGCCCGCAGTGCGGTACGCCGGATCCCCGCGGTCTCGTGCGCCGTGACGACGACGCTCGTGAGCTCGTAGTCGTCAAAGGTCCGCAGGAGGACGGACCCCTCCTCGCGCCCGGCCTCGGTCATGCCCAGGATCTCGGTGAAGAACCAGACGGTCCCGTCCACGTCCGGGGTGAGCAGCTCAACGTGGCCGAGGTGGGCGATGTCGCCGAGGGGCGGGGGCATGGTGGCTCCTTCGGGCAGGGGGTCAGAGACGAGCGGGGCCGGGGAAGACGGTGCCGTCGAGCAGCATGCGGGCCGTCCGCACCACGGACGTCCGGCTGACGCGGGGTGTGTCGCCGGCAGTTTCGTCCACGTCGAGAGCGAGGTCGAGGAAGCCCGTCGGGTGCTCGAGGCGGACACGCCCCCCGGGCCTGGCCGCGAGGTCGTACGCGACCGTGCCGGGTAGTGCGGCGGCCGCGGCGATGGAGGCGCCGCCGAGCACGCCGATCGCCTCGTGGACACGGTGCGGGATGAAGCTCCGGGTGCGCAGCGAACCGCCCTCCTCGGGTGAGGAGACGAGGACGATCTTGGGGACGGTCGACGTCTCGAGATCGGTCGAGAGCCCCATCGCCGCCGACGCGGCGGCCCTGACGAGATGGACGCGCTCCCGCAGCGCGTCGTCGGCCTCGAGCTGGTCGGGCGGCTCGCCCCCGGTGATGCCCAGGTCACCGGCACGGACGACGACCGTGGGCATCCCGTTGTCGATGCACGTGACGTCGAGGCCGGCGAGCCGATCGATGACGGCGCCCGTCGGGAGGAGGGGGGCGGACGGCGGGGCGAGCTCGATGTCGACGGGGGCGGCGGTTCCCGGGACGCCGGCGAGGTCGGTGTCCCCCTCGTACGTCACGGTGCCCCCCGGCGTCCGCACGTGCAGGGTGGCCCGTCCGCCGGTGTTGAGCATCCGGACCCGGACGGGGGTGACGCCACCGTAGGCCCCGACGAGGCCGCGCTCGACCGCGAACGGTCCGACCGCGGCGAGCATGTTTCCGCAGGTCTGGGAGTCGGAGACGACCGGCTTGTCGACGACGACCTGGAGGAAGAGGTAGTCGACGTCGACGTCGGGCTCGGACGAGGTGGAGACGACGGCCACCTTGCTCGTGAGTGGGTGGGCGCCGCCGACGCCGTCGATCTGACGACGGTCGGGGCTGCCCATGACGCGCAGCAACAGGTCGTCACGGTCCGCGCCGCTGGGCGGGAGGTCGTCGGCGAGGAACACCGCCCCCTTGGAGGTGCCGCCCCGCATCAGCGCGCACCGGACGCCGTCCGAGGTCACTGCCGGCCCTGGGCGTCGCGGGCGGTGTCGTACGGGCGGTACTCGACGCCGAGCCGTGCCAGCACGTCGCGCAGACCGTACCGGTCGAGACCGAGCTGGCCGGCGCGGAACGCCTCGCGGGTCGCCGCCTCCTTCTCGACCCGAGCCTGACACGCCTCGAGGGTCGCCTCGACGTCGTCGAGCGGGACCCGCACGACACCGTCGTCGTCGGCGACCACCACGTCGCCGGGGCAGATCGTCTGGTCGGCGATGGTCACCGGGACGTTCACCGAGCCGGCCGTCGCCTTGACCGTGCCTTCGGCACTGACGTGGCGCGACCAGGCGCCGAAGCCCATGGCGCGCAGCTCGGCGGTGTCGCGCACGCCCGAGTCGATCACCACGGCGACGGTCCCTCGGTGCGCGAGCGCGGTGGCGAACAGCTCGCCGAACATCCCGTGGGTCGACGGCGCAGCCGTGGCGACGACGAGCACATCACCGTCACCGCACTGCTCGACCGCGGCGTGGATCATGAGATTGTCACCCGGCCAGCACACGGCGGTCACCGCGCCGCCGGCGACGGTCAGGCCCTGCTGGATGGGTCGCACGTCGGGACCGAGGCTGCCGGTGCGCCCCATCGCCTCGTGGACCGTCGCCACGCCGTACTCGCGCAGCCGTGCCACGGCCGCGGGGTCCGGGCGTGGTGGTGAGGTGACGACGACCGGCGTCATGCCAGTTCACCGGTCACCTGCGGGTAGGGCCGCATGTAGGCCTCGCCGTACGTGGTGCTCGCCAGACCAAGGTTGGGACCGGCGTTGCGCCGCAGCTGGACCCCTCGCCGGGTGGCGAGATCGGTGTAGTAGTCCCAGAGGTGCTGCTGGGCCGCCAGGCACTCCATCGCGGCACGCTTGGTGTCGAAGACCTCGGTGATGTCGAGGAGGACCTCGGGCCGGAAGCCGGACATCTCTGGCTGGTGCGGCTCGAAGAAGAAGACCGGCGGGGCGCCCAAGGGCTCACCGGCGGCGGGGTAGCCGGCCGCCTGTGCGAGCACGCGGGCGTCCAGCGCCATCCGGGCCGCAGCCGGGTGGTCGACGTTGTAGGGGTCCTCGAGAGGATGGGTGAGAACGACGTCGGGCTGCACCTCCCGGTAGAGGCCCACGAGGTCGTCGACGAGCTCGGGCCGAGCCACGAGGGGATAGTCGCCCGCGTCGAAGAAGCGCACGGTCGCCCCCAGGACGGAAGCCGCCTCCTCCGCCTCGGCACGCCGTACCGCCTTGATCTCCTCCAGCGAACGCCCCTCGCGCCACGCTCGGGCGGACTCTCCCCGCTCGCCGAAGGTGAGGCAGGCGATCGTCACCTGCTGGTCCCGCGAGGCGGCGAGCGCGATCGCACCTCCCGCCCGCCACACGAAGTCGCCCGCGTGCGCGGTGACGACGAGAGTGGATCGAGTGCCCGCCGACTCCTCGACTGCAGAGCTCACGGAAGCATCTCCTCCAGGTCGGGCTGCTTGCTGATGAGCTCGTCCTGCTCGGCCAGGTCCGCGAGCTTCTGGACGGAGTCCTCGTCTATCTCCGCGGACCAGCGGGGGAGCATGACGGCCTTGCCGATCGCCGGGTCGATCTCGGTGTAGGTGCCGAGGACGGTGCGGACCTCGTCCGGGTGAGCCTGGGCGTACTCGAGCGACTTCTCCATCGCGGTACGGAACTTCTTGACGACCTCGGGGTTCTTCTCGGCGTACCCCTTCGACGCGAAGTACATGCCCACCTCGAGGTTGGGGTCGGTGGCGGCGTAGTTCGAGACGACCTGCCGGTCGCCCTGCTGGGTGGTGATGGTGAGGAAGGGTTCGACGACCTGCCCGGCGTCGACCGTCCCCTTGGAGACCGCCGCCGCGATGTCGGGGAACGGCAGCTCGATGTAGTCGATCGACGAGGGGTCGCCGCCGTCCTGCCGAACCGCCTCGTTGATGGTCGTGGTGTTGATGTTCTTCAGGGTGTTGACGGCGACCTTCTTGCCGGCGAGGTCGGCGGCGGTCTGGATGTTGCTGTCCTTGGAGACGATGACGGCGCCGAAGTCCTTGCCCGCCTCGCCGGTCGAGGAGACTCCCGCGCTGACTACCTCGAGCGGGAGGCCCTGGGTGTTCGCGAGCAGGAGGGAGATCGTGTTGCTGAAGCCGAACTGGAACTCGTCGCTCACGACCCCGGGGACGATCGCGGCTCCGCCCTGCGCCGTCTTCAGGGTGAGATCGAGGCCCTCGTCCTCGAAGAAGCCCTGGTCGATACCGAGATAGATGGGTGCGACGTCGACGATCGGGATCACACCCACGGTGACGGCGGTGGTGCCGTCCTCGCCTGCCGACGAGTCGTCACCGCCGCAGGCGGTGAGTGCGAGCATCACCGCCGCCACCACGGCGAGGAGCCGGAGCGGGCGCGGAGCGCGGGGGGTGGGCGACCTGTGCATGGGGTCTCCTCGGGGGTCGGGCGGTCGTGCCCGGCGACGGATGCCTCGGGTGAGGTGCCAGGCACGCTACCGATATTGTGAACAATTGTGAAGACGAAATAGCAGACAAGGGTAGAGACCCCTGAGGAGCGCTAGCGTCTGCCCATGAGTCCTTTGCGCCACACCCTCCCCGTCGCCACCGCTCTCGTCCTCGGCCTGACCGGTGCCGCCCTCGGCTCCTCGGCGAGTGCCGCCCCGGCCGCCCGGCCCCCCGTCGTCGGGCAGCCTGGCGGGTCCTGGGCCGGTGACCCCTACTTCCCGGCCATGGGCGCGACGGGATACGACGCGCTGACCTACCACCTCGACCTCGACTACGACCCGGTCGACGCGACGAGCGGCACCCTGGACGCGACCGCCCAGCTCACGCTTCGGCCCACCACGACGCTGTCGTCGTTCAACCTCGATCTGCGCGGGCTCGACGTCTCGTCGGTCAGCGTCAACGGTCGACGCGCCGGCTTCACCCACGAGGACGGCGAGCTGACGGTGACGCCGCGGCGACCGTTGCGCAAGCACGTCCGGGCGGTCGTGCGCATCTCGTACGGCGGGACGACCGGGCGTCCGGTCGACGCCGAGGGCTCCCTGTACGGGTGGGTCTCGACCGCCGACGGTGCGATGGTCGTCAACGAGCCCGATGGCGCCCCGACGTGGTTCCCGGTCAACGACGACCCCAACGACAAGGCGATCTACACGTTCAGCATCACGGTGCCCAAGGGCAAGGCAGCCGTCGCCAACGGCGTCCAGATCGGCAAGCCGAAGACACGTGCCGGGCGCACGACCTACCGGTGGTTCGAGTCGAGCCCGATGGCCAGCTACCTCACTACGGCGACGATCGGCGACTTCGACATCACGACCACCCGCGGCCCTCGCGGCATCCCGATCATCAACGCGATCGATCGCGACGTGACGCCGGCCAACCGCGCCACCAGCGAGGCGTCGCTGGCCAAGCAGGCCGACATGATCGCGTTCTTCAGCGACCACTTCGGGCGCTACCCCTTCGCGTCGGCCGGCGCGATCGTCGACGACGACTCGGTCGGCTACGCGCTCGAGACCCAGTCGCGCGCGATCTACTCCCGCTCGGCGAGCGAGGGCACGGTGGCGCACGAGATCGCCCACCAGTGGTACGGCAACGCGGTCTCGCCCCACCGTTGGTCCGACATCTGGCTCAACGAGGGGTTCGCGACCTACGCCGCGTGGATGTGGGGCGAGCACACCGGCGGTCGTACGGTCGAGGCGCGCGCGGCCGCGGTCTACGCGACCCCGGCGACCTCCGGTCTCTGGACGACGGTGATGGCAGACCCGGGCCCGCTGAACCTGTTCGCCGGAGCCGTCTACGACCGGGGAGCGCTGACGCTGCACGAGCTGAAGCAGAAGATCGGCGACGACGACTTCGCCAGGCTTCTGAAGGCATGGGCGCGTGGCTCCCGCTACGGCAACGCGACGACGAGCGACCTGGTCGCGCTGGCGGAGTCGATCTCGGGCCAGGACCTGAGCGCGTTCTTCGAGACGTGGGCCTATACGCCGGAGAAGCCCACCACCTGGTGACGCCGGGCACCTCCGCAGGAGGGGCGAGAGGGCGTTGTCACAGACGGGCCTGCTGTCAGGTCACTACGTCGAGGGGCAACGCCCTCCGTCAACCGAGCCAGAGAGGTGCAGTCATGAAGGTCACCATCATCGGTGGAACCGGCCTGATCGGATCCAAGATCGTCGAGAGGCTCCGGGCACACGGCCACGAGGCCGTCCCCGCCGCGCTCCAGACGGGCGTCAACACACTCACCAACGAAGGAGTCGACGCCGCGCTCGTCGGCGCCGACGCGGTCGTCGACGTCTCCAACTCGCCGTCGTTCGCCGACGACGACGTCATGAGCTTCTTCGTCACCTCGACGACCAACCTCGTCGGGGCTGCGAAGCGGGCGGGGGTGGGGCACTACGTCGCGCTGTCCGTCGTCGGCGACGACCGCCTTCCCGCGAGCGGCTACCTGCGTGCCAAGGTCGCGCAGGAGAAGCTCATCCAGGAGTCGGGCATCCCGTACTCGATCGTCCGTGCGACCCAGTTCTTCGAGTTCGTCCCGGCCATCGCGGATGCGTCGACGGTCGATGGCGTGATCCACCTCCCACCGGCGCACTTCCAGCCGATGGCCGCGGACGACGTCGCCGCGACCGTCGGTCGTACGGCGGTCGGACCACCCGTGGAGGGCGTCCGCGAGATCGGCGGCCCGGAGAAGGTGCGGATGAGCGAGTTCATCTCCGACGCGCTCCAGCAGACCGGGGACGACCGTGAGGTCGTCGCCGACGAGCACGCGACCTACTTCGGCACCGAGGTCGCCGACGACAGCCTCGTCCCGGCCGACGGTGCCGAGCTGGGCGCCACCACCTACCGCGCCTGGGCCGACGCTCGCAGCGTCTCGGCCTGAGACGCAGAGGACGCCGGTGACCAGATGCGCTCCGGTCACCGGCGTCCTTGCACGCTCAGGCGACGCCGGCGACGGAGCACTCGTCGAGTGCCTCGACGATGGTGTCGGTGACGGCTGCAGGCCGAGACAGGCTCACCGCGTGCGACGCCCCGCTCAGCTGGGTGATGCTGCGGGCCTCCGCCCGAGCGGCTTGGTGGCGCAGGGCGGCAGCGACTCGCCGAGCGAGCTGCCCGGGTACGTCGTCGACAGCTCGAGCGCACTCTCTCCGTGGTCCGGCGCGAACGCGGCCACGTCCACGAGTCCGAGGACGGCGGGATCCGCCGAGGTGGCCTCGGTGATGACGACGCCGGCGTAGGAGTGCCCGACCAGCAGGACGGGGCGGTCGAGGCCGGTCACGACGTCACGCACGTACGCGGCATCGCCGCTCACGCTTCGCAGCGGATTGGCCGCGGCCACGACCTCCACGTCCCGGGCGTGGAGCATCTCGATCACGGGGTACCAGCTCGCCGACTCGGCGAAGGCGCCGTGGACCAGCACGACGGCCGGTGTGTGGTCGCTCCGCAGTTCGAGCTGGAGGTCGGTGGACCCGTCGTCGCGGGCGCGCAGGTAGACGTCCATGACGTCGGGCGCCGCCGTAGACGAGACCGAGCACCACGGCGCGACGCAGGCCGTCCCCGCGGATGGCGAGCACGGTCCTCGCCGCAGGAGGAACAGGGCAGCGGCGGCGATCGCGAACCGTACGGCGAGGAAGTCGACCGGCGGGACGACCTCGACGAGGTCCTTGATGAGGAAGAACGTGGACCCCCACGCTGCCGTGACGGCGAGCAGCGCGGCTGCGGCGAGGACCCCGTACGAGCGGGGCGCCAGCTCCATGGCGCTGTCGGCGGCGCTCACTGCGGGCGGAGCGAGGCCAGGAGCGCCAGGTCCTCGCGCCACGCGTCGGCGCCGCCTGGGGTCTCGAGGACGAACGGCACACCTACGGTGGCCGGGTGCGCGAGCATCGCGGCGAACGCGTCCTTGCCGAGGTGCCCGACGCCGATCCGCTCGTGGCGGTCCTTGAAGCTGCCGCGGACGTCCTTGGAGTCGTTGGCGTGGACGAGGGCGAGTCGGCCGGGACCGGCGACCTCCACGAGACGCTCGAGGGTCGCGGCGACTCCCGTGGGCTCGTCCAGCGGTTCGCCGGCGGCGAAGGCGTGGCAGGTGTCGAGGCAGATCCCCACGCGAGGGTGGCGTTCGAGCGCCTCGAGGTACGGCTCCAGGTCGTCGACCTTCGCGCACAGCGAGCGCCCCTGCCCCGCGGTCGGCTCGAGCAGCAGTCGAGGCCCCTCCTCGGGGAGGGCGTCGAGCAGCGGGAGCAGACCTTCGCGGACCTGCGCGAGCGCGGCGTCGTACGCGCCGTCGTCGACGCACGAGCCGGTGTGGACCACGAGCCCGCGTGCCCCGATCGCGTGCGTACGGGCCAGGTTGTGGGCCACGCTCGCCACAGACTTCTCGTACGTGGCGGGGTTCGGGCTGCCGAGGTTCACGAGGTACGGGGCGTGGACGAACGCAGGCACGCCCTCGGCCTCGCAGAGTGCGCGGAACGCGGCGTCCTGCGCCGGGTCGCCCGCGGACGCGGCCCATCCGCGGGGGTTGCCGGTGAAGACCTGCAGCGTGTCGCCACCGAGATCGCGCATGGCGCGCCAGGCACCCTTCGCCAGGCCCGGACCGACGGGGACGTGCGCCCCCAACGGGTTGCGGGCATGCGTCGGCGGAGGGGTGGCAGGGGAGGGCACGGCCGCATTCTAGGGCGCCTGGCCGGAGGTCCCGCTCTCGAGGATGCTGACGATCGAGTACAGCGAGAAGGCGACCGCCCCGAGGCCGACGAGGACGCGGGCAGCGATGAAGAGGTTCGTGTCGTCGACCGCCGCCTGGAACACGAAGGCCGCGAGGAACAGGCACGCGAGGGCGGTCGTCACCGGGATCAGAGGGACCCGGTTGGCGAGGTCGAACGTCCGGCGCCAGACGAGCGAGAGGAGGCCGACCTTGCTGAGGATGCTGTAGCAGACGAGGCCGAGGCCGATCATCACGAACCCCGGCGTCAGGGCGTACGGCTCGTCGTTCACCAGCAGCACCACGACGCCCCAGACCAGGCTCACGGTGCCCATCGCCACCACGAGCCACGGCCAGAGGATCCGCTCGCGGGCGACGTACTTGTTCTCGATCTGGCGGACGATGCTGACGACCAGGCCGACGAGGCTCGTGCAGATGCACGCAAGCCCGGCCATGACATGACCGACGGTGAAGCGAGCCGGGGTCGTCGACCCGAAGAGGTTCGCGAGGGCGAACCCCCACGCCACCGCGGCGAGGACGATCGGGACCGCGACCAGCAGCGGGGCGGTCGGGCGGCCGAACGCCTCCGGCCGTACGTGGTGGTCACCCACCTCGAAGCTCGAGTTCTCCGGGATGAGGGTGAACTTGGTCGACGCCGTGGCCACGGTCGCGACGCATCCGCTGATCAGGCCCAGGCCAAAGACCACGTGCCCCGCCACGTACTCCTGGCTCTGGGCCGTGCCCGATGCTCCGGCGAACAGCGTCACCCCGTACGAGGCCGTTCCGGCCGCTACCGCGTAGCCGAGAACGGGGTAGAGGACGCGGTCGAGCGCGGTGAACCGCTGAAGGAGCTGTCTGATGATCGTCGCCGCCGTGCAGAACAGGCACAGGCAGATGGCGGCCAGGAACGTCACCACGTGTCCCGCGACGAAGTTGTCGGCCACATCGCCGGCGTTCCACACGTAGAGCCCGAAGCCGAGGCACAGCGCCATCATCGCGACCGGGATCGCGCGGAAGACGACGCTCTCGACGTAGCTCACAGCTTCTGAGCCTAGGGCCGGCCCTACCCGGCCGCGAGCCGATCGGCGCTGGATCAGACGATGCGCAGGACGATCGTCGAGCCCGGGGGTGCCTCGTCGCCGCTTCCGGGGGACTGCCGGGACACCGTCCGTCCTGGGATCGCGGGGGGAGAGCCGAGGAAGGCCCTCGTGAAGAAGTCCTCGAGCACCGGGCCAGGTCGTGTTCGTGTCACGCAAGCGCGGGCGTCGGCACCTTCGTAGAAGTAGGGAGCCGATGATCGAGGAGGGACGACGCATGGGGGCGCCAACCGGGAGGGACGGTCGTGAGTACCGCGACGCCCATGCCGGCGGTGTGCATGTACTGCGGGCTCGGAGCAGAGCACGACGGCGAGGAGCTCGAACCGTCACTCGACGCTCCCGGCCGATACCAGCACGAGACGTGCAACTACATCGTCGACCGCGCCCACTACTACGCCCTCGCTAGAAAACCCGAGGAGGACCACGCCGCAGCCATCCGGGCCCGCTACCGGGCTCATCCAAGCCACCGGCCGCCAACGAGGTGTGCGCATCGGCGACGGGTCGCTTGCCCAGCGCCAGCACCGCCACACCGGCCTCGGCGACCTCGATCGCCGCGCGCAGGCCGGACCCTCCCGTCCCGACGACAAGGACAGACGTGGCGAGCTGGTTCTCTCGTGGCACCACGGTCGCTCCTCGATAGAATGCAGGCCTACGTCGACCCGACCGAGCAGCGTCGCGATCTGTGACACCGGCATTGCGGAGCGTTCCTGCAGGAGCCGCCCATGAGCGCCACCCCCCGCACGCAGCTGCTCGGGCGTCGGCGAGAGGCAGAGATCCTGTGCGACCTCGTCGATCGGACGCGACACGGCGCCGCCGCTGTCTGCGTCGTCCGGGGCGAGGCGGGCATCGGCAAGTCGACGCTCCTCGACCACGTCGCCGTCCACGCCTCTGACCTCACCGTGGTCCGGGCGCAGGGCGTCCAGGCCGACATGGACCTCGCTTTCGCCGGCGTCCATCAGCTGTGCGCGCCGTTCCTCGGACAGCTCGGCGACCTCCCCAGCCCTCAGCGCGACGCGCTCCAGGTCGCCTTCGGGTTGGTGGACGGACAGGCGCCCGACCGCTTCTTGGTCGGTCTCGCGGTGCTGAGCCTGCTCACGGCATCGGCTGACGCGCGGCCGCTCGTGGTGATCGTCGACGACGCCCAGTGGCTGGACCGGGTCTCACTCCAGACACTCGAGTTCGTGTCGCGTCGTCTGCTGGCCGAGCCGGTGGCCGTCGTCTTCGCCGTGCGGCACTCCGAGGGTGAGCCGGTCCTCGCCGACCTCCCGTCGTTGGAGGTGGGCGGGCTGGATGACCACGCGGCGCGGCAGCTGTTGGCCTCGGCGGTGCACGGACCGATCGACGACCAGGTCCGCGACCGGATCGTGGCGGAGACCCACGGCAACCCGCTCGCGCTGCTGGAGCTGCCGCGGGGCCGCAGTGCCGCCGACCTCGCGTACGGCTTCGAGATCGGGGACGCAGGATCGGTGTCGACGAGAGTCGAGCGCGACTACGCGCAGAGGCTGGCGGGCCTGCCGCGGCCGACTCGGCTGCTGCTGCTCCTCGCCGCGGCGGATCCGGTCGGTGACGCGAGCCTTCTCGCGCGGGCCGCCGGGCACCTCGGCATCACCGCGGACGCAGCGCCGGCGAAGGCCGCCGGCCTGCTCGAGTTCGGGGAGTCGGTCCGGTTCCGACACCCGTTGGCACGCTCGGCCGTCTACCGCGACGCGCTCCCTGACGAACTGCGCCAGGTCCACCGCGCGTTGTCGCTGGCCACCGACCCGGTCCAGGACCCCGACCGGCGTGCCTGGCACGCCGCGAAGGCCGGCTCCGGCCCGGACGAGGAGGTCGCGGCCGCTCTCGAGAGCTCCGCAGAACGCGCTCGGCTCAGGGGCGGCATGGCCGCTGAGGCCGCGCTCCTCGACCAGGCAGCGCGGTCGACACCGGATCCGCGACGGCGTGGGCGACGCGCGTTGGCCGCGGGGGAGGCGTACGTCGCTGCAGCGTCGCCCGACGCCGCGTCCGAGCTGGCCGGCGTCGCCGTGCTGTGCCCGTTGAGCGCGCAGGACCAGGCGCGGCTCGTACGCCTGCGGGCGCGTGTCCTCTTCGCCCGCAGCCGCAGCGACGAGGCCGCACCACTGCTCCTGGACGCAGCCGCCGCCTTCGCGAGCGAAGGGTCACCCCTCGCGCGCGAGACCTACCTGGAGGCGATCAGCGCCACCGTGTTCTCCGGTCGGGTCCACGGGCCCGCGGGTGCTCAGGCTGCGGCGATCGCCGCACGTGAGTACGTGACCGGCGTTGTCGGCGCGCCGTCATCACCGCCTGCCCCGTCAGACCTGCTGCTGGAGGGGGTCACCACCCTGCTCGCCGACGGGCTTCCCGAAGGGGCGCCGCTGCTGCGACGAGCGCTCGGGCCGTTCGCGGACGAGGAACCAACCGACAGGGGGGCGACCCAGCGGTGGTTGGCGCTGGCCCCTGTGGCGCAGGAGACCTACGTCCACCAGCTGTGGGACTTCGCGGCGTGGACGACGCTGGCGGCCCGGATGGTGCGCGTCGCGCGAGACGTCGGCGCACTCGGCGTGCTGCCCCAAGCACTGCAGTTCGAAGCCGGGGTGCACCTCCACCGCGGCGATCTCGCCGCTGCCGCGCGCCTGATCGCGGAGGGTGACGCGATCAGCAGGGCGACCGGCTCCGCGCGGCTGACGTACGCGGCGCTCGTGCTCGCGGCCTGGCGGGGTGAGGAGGCTGATGCCACACGCATCCTCGACGAGGCACGCGAGAGCGCGACCGTCCGCGGCGAGGTCTCGCTCCTCGGAGTCAGCGGACATGTCGAAGGGGTCCTCTACAACGGGCTCGCCCGCTACGACCGAGCGCTGGACGGAGCCCGCGCAGGGATCGAGCACGACGGCTTCAACTTCACCGGCTGGGCGCTGGCCGAGCACGTCGAGGCGGCCGTCCGGTGTGGCGAGGAGGACCTCGCCGCGGAGTCGCTCCGTCGCCTGACCGAGCGGACTGCTCGGGTCGGCACCGGGTGGGCCCAGGGCATGCGAGCACGCTGCGAGGCCCTGCTGCGGGCCGGGGAGGAGGCGGACCGTCTGTACGAGGCAGCGCTGGAGCACCTGCGGGGCGAGGGCATCACGGTTCAGGTCGCCCGCACGCACCTTCTCTACGGCGAGTGGCTCCGGCGTACGAAGAGGCGAGCGCTGGCGCGCGAGCACCTTCGTGCCGCGCACGAGCTGTTGCATGCGATGGGAGCCGACGCCTTCGCGGAGCGGGCCCGCCGCGAGCTCCGCGCGACGGGGGAGAGAGCCCGTCCCCGCGACGACCGCCGAGACGACCCCCTCACACCCCAGGAGTCGCAGATCGCCGCGCTCGCGGCGGAGGGGATGACCAACCCGGAGATCGGCGCCGAGCTCTATCTGAGCCCGCACACCGTCGAGTGGCACCTGCGCAAGGTGTTCGCGAAGCTCGGGATCGGCTCACGGCGTCATCTGCGCGACGCGCTGACGTCGGGGACGGCCGCTCGTCCGTAGGCGCGCGACCACGCACCGGACCACGGATCTCCGGGGCGCGGGGCACGGGGCGACGACCGGAGGCTGGATCTCCCAGGCACTCGGGTGCCGTCGGTCCGGTCCCACAGGAGCCCGCATGTCCCCACACGACCTCGACGCCGCCCTCCAGACCTTTCTCTGTCACCGCACGCACCTCTTCCGGGTCGCCTACCGCATCGTCCGCGACGTCGCCGGCGCCGAGGACGTCGTCCAGGACGCGTGGCTCCGCTGGCAGCGCACCGACCCTGCAAAGGTCACGAACCCCGCTGCCTTCCTCTCGACGACCACCACCCGCCTCGCGATCAACGTGATCCAGTCGGCCCACGACCGGCACGAGAGGTCAGGCAGCCCGGCCGTGCTCGGGCTCGCCGACCCCGCCCAAGACCCGTCGGGGCACGTCGAGCGCGCCAGTGAGGTCGAGCAGGTCCTTCACCTCCTGCTGGAGCGGTTGACCGCGGCCGAGCTGGCCGCGTACGTCCTCCGCAAGGGTTTCGACTACCCCTACGCGACGATCGCCCGGCTGCTCGAGACCACCGCCGCGAACGCTCGGCAGCTGAGTCGTCGAGGGCAGGAGCACCTCTCGAGCGACCGTGCGCGTCGAGTCGACGCCGATGCTCACGGTCACCTCCTCCAGGCGTTCTTCGCGGCCTCGCGTACCGGTGACCTGGGGTCCCTGGAGCGGCTGCTCACCGAGGGCACGCGTGTGCCGTCCCGGTTCGCTGACGTGGCCGCCTAGTCCGGACCTGCCGCAGAGAGCGGTGCGGGCGTGCGGCACCATCGGTGCACCACCCCTTCTCTTGATGGCGAGACGGCGTTGAACGACCACGAGACGCGGCGCGAGACGCCGCGCCGAGCTGCGCTGGCGGTCGGTGTGGTGGTGGCCGTCGCCGCTGCGTCGATCGGAGCGCTCGCGTTCGTGACCGGCGGAGCCCCGGTCGAGGACGTCGAGGGAGACGGCTCGGCCGCGGCCGTTGCTCGCGTTGCCGGCCCGGGCAGGCTGACGCTCTCGGTCGGCCCGCTCTGCGCCGACGCAAACGGGGCCGTCGACGTTCTCGCCGTTGCGGCCGCCGGTCGTGCCCGGGGGTTGGCAGTGACCGACTTCGGCTTCGTGGCTCCCGTGCGAGCCGCCAACGGCGACAGTGGGGTGGTGGTCGACGAGAATGCCTCGCTGCACGAGAACCTCGATGGCCGGCCGGTCACGACGCGGTTGTCTGCGCCGTGCAGCGGGGGCGCAGGCAGCCCTCCGGAGCTGGTCGTGGAGCTCCGCAAGACCTTGAAGGGGATCGCTCGGACGCGCGGGTTCGACATCACGTACCGGGCAGGTGGTCGCAAGCACCAGATCTTCGTCCCGTACGGCCTTCGGGTGTGTGAGCCGACAGGGAAGTGCGACACGACGGCCTGAGGCGTCGACCCGGACGACCCCGCTCCTGACGCCGGCGTGGCTATCGTCAGTCCATGCCGCGCAGGCTGCTGCTGGTCGAGGGCGAGAGCGACGAGGTCGCCGTGCGGGCGGTCGCGCGTCGACGGGGAACCGACCTCGCGGGCGCCGGGGTGGCCGTCGTGGCGATGGGCGGGGTGACCAACCTCGGCCGCCATCTCGACTCCGTCGATGATGCCGAGCTGGTCGCTGTCCTCCACGACGTCCGCGAGTCCCCGTACGTCGAGCGGACCCTCGCCCGTCACCAGGCCATCCCGACCGCGAGGTTCGTCTGTGACCTCGACCTCGAGGACGAGCTGATCCGTAGCCTCGGCGTGCCGCGGGTCCTCGAGGTGATCGAGTCGGCGGGCGACCTCGGCGCGTGGCGCACGCTGACCCGACAACGGTTCCACCGAGACAGGCCGGAGGACCAGGTGCTTCGGCGCTTCCTCGGCACGACGAGTGGACGAAAGGCAAGGTACGCGCGGCTGCTCGTCGACGCGCTCGACCTCGACCGGGTGCCGCGCCCTCTCGTCGATGCCCTCACGGCAGTTGGTGCGTCATCCCTCTCGCCGGGGGAGAGTCCCCTGTCTTGACTCGAACCGTTCCAGCTCCCTGCCACGATCCGTGGCTACCTCACCGCGCACGAGCCGGTGCCCCGACGCCGCGCTCCGTGCGTTCACCCCCAGATCGACCACCTCCTGCGCCCAGCTCACGTACACGACCGAGCTCGTCGGCGGTCAGCGCG
This sequence comes from Mumia sp. zg.B53, assembly GCF_019550935.1. Classification (NCBI taxonomy): domain Bacteria; kingdom Bacillati; phylum Actinomycetota; class Actinomycetes; order Propionibacteriales; family Nocardioidaceae; genus Mumia; species Mumia sp. zg.B53. The sequence continues at coordinate 173,906 of NZ_JAHWCK010000004.1, forward strand.
TGGACGACGATCCGAGTCACGCCGCCGGGTGGACTGCGAACATGTAGCAGCCGTAGACCGTGTTGCGGACGTGCAGAAAAGCGACGTCTGGCTCCGCCAACAACCGCTCGGCCACAGCCTCTTGACCGGTGCGCGGCTCGACGATCTCACCACCAACTATCTGCCCACGCTGGTCGTACGCCCGGAAGACCACCGTCCTTGAGCGGAAGTCGTCCGGATAGCCGGGATACTGCGGCCCCTCGCAACCGTCGGCGTGTACGAAGACCGGCCCGGTCTCGGCGTACACACCTTGCGGGCCGGGCGGGGTCACGGCGCCCAGACGCACTCGCTCGCCGACTCGACTGTTGCGCAGGCAACAGCGCAGCTGAGCACCACCTTCGGTGTCGAGCCAGTCCCTGGCGTGCGTGATCGAGACGGAGGCGGGCAGCGCGTGAATTGACATGCTCATAGACAGATCTTTGTCAGCCACCGCACTGCATGCTGGCGGTTATCGGACGTCGTGATCCCGGTGCGGAGGTGGACGGGATCGCGGTGCTGGTTCAGGAGCGCGCGGCAGCAGCGGACGGTTGAGCGCGGCGGACGTCCCGCCGCAGGGTCAGCACGTCAGGCGTGAGCGCCCGCAGGAAGTCCTCGGCGTCGAACACCTCACCCGGTGCGACGGCACCTGCACGGGAAGCGCGGCCGTCGAGCAGTCGAGCCGTTGCCTCGACGATCACCGGTGCCGTGGCGGCGTAGATGTCCCGGCCACTGGCTGACATCCGGTGCGTCTGCGTCCCCGCCTGCGCGACGACGTCGACCACGAACTGCTGGGACGAACGGCCGCGGTCATCGATCGTCGGGGGAGGAGGGGTCTCTGGATCGCGGATGTCGGTGAGTGCCGACGCGCTGAGGTAGGAGTCGAGCCGGTCGACGGGCAGGTGCCGCGCGATGAGGACCGGCTCCGAGAACGGGACGGCGACGACGGCCTGCTCGCCCAGCCCCGGGAAGTCCCACGGGTCGGGCGGCGGGGACTCGCCGAGTGGTGCCAGCCGTCCGTCGACGATGGTCCGTCGAGGTACGGTGTTGCGGCTCCCTGTGAGTCGTGTGCCGGTTGTCGGCCACCAACGGTCGAGCCCGACCGCGACCGTGAGCGCGGCCGGCTCTGTCAACCCGTCGAGGATGGACGTCGCGAGCAGGTCGGCGAGGCCGCCGTAGAACGCCATCGCGGGGATGACCGCGACCCCCGCCTCCTCTGCATCGAGAGCGCGCGCGGCGTACACGGCTTCGACGGCAGGCTGTTCGGCGGTGACGTCGAGGTAGTGGGCTCCCGCGGCAACCGCAGCACCCGACACGATCACGCCCGTGTCGAGGAACGGGCCGGCGACGTTGATGACGGCAGCCGCGCCAGCCACCGCCGTACGCAGCGCATCGGGATCGTCCACCCGCGCCGGGCGGATCTCCAGGTCGCGCCGCCCGTCGGTCATCGCTGCGAGTCGCGTCTCGTCACGGCCGGAGAGGATCGGAGTGAGGCCGCGTCGAAGGAGCTCGTCGACGACGAAGCGGCCGGTGTGACCGTACGCGCCGTACACGACGACGGGACCGGGGGAGGAGGACGTCATGTCCCCATCCCATCGCGAGCCACCGCTGAACAGCCAGTGTCCGAACCGACGCCTGTCGTACAGTTTGCGACATGGTCACCGTGGGGCTGGCTCTGCACGCTGACGCGATGCTGTACGAGACGGCGATCGCCGCCGAGGTCTTCGGCGTCGACCGGTCGGACCTCTCGGGCGACGGCGCGTGGTACTCCCTCGTCGTCGCCACCCCCGACGGCACACCCGCGCCGTGGCTCGGCGATGCGCCGACCGTGGGGTACGACGCGCTGACAGGGGTCGACCTCGTCATCGTCCCGTCGACGAACCACCTCGACGCCGCGCCCGACCCGACCCTGGTGGACGCGCTGCGGGCGGCTCATGCGCGAGGGGCGCGCATCGCGTCGTTGTGCACCGGCGCCTTCGTCGTCGCCGCGACCGGACTGCTCGACGGGCGTGAGGCCGCGACGCACTGGATGCACGTCGCTGAGCTCGAGCGCCTCTATCCGGCCGTACGCGCGCGTGCCGACGTGCTCTACGTCGATGACGGGCAGGTCCTCACCTCCGCCGGCAAGACGGCCGCCCTCGACCTGTGCCTGCATCTGGTCCGCTCCGACTTCGGCAGCGCCGCCGCCAACGGGCTCGCGCGGCGCCTGGTCGTGGCGGCGCAACGACCGGGCGGGCAGGCACAGTTCATCGCGGCACCCGTGAGCCCGACCGGGCCGGACTGCGTGGGTGCTGCCCTGGACTGGGCCCGCGAACACCTCGACCAGCCGCTCACGGTCACCGACCTGGCACGCGAGGCCGGACTCGGCGCACGCCAGCTGACGCGCCGGATGAGCACCGCGACCGGGCTGACGCCTCTGAGGTGGCTCCACCGCGAACGCGTGCTCCGCGCCCAGGAGCTGCTCGAGCGCACCGACGCGTCGGTGGAGCAGATCGCCACCCGGTGCGGCCTCGGCACGGCCACCACGTTGCGTCGGCACTTCGTCCGTACGGTCGGTGTCAGTCCCACCACCTACCGCGCGACGTTTCGCGGTGAGCTGACCCGCAGCCACTAGGGTCGTCTGCACGCCGGAGGGGCCGGTCGTTCACGGGGCGCGGGGGAGCGGACAGTGTCGAGCTACGACATCAAGAAGGAACGCAAGGACCTCTACGCGCCCAAGGCTGACGACTTCGTCGTCGTCGACGTCCCCGAGATGTCGTTCCTCATGATCGACGGACACGGTGACCCCAACACCTCGCCCGCCTATCGAGAGGCGGTCGAAGCGCTCTACACGACGTCGTACGGCGCCCGGTCGATCGCGAAGACGCGACTGGACCGGGTACACACGGTGGCGCCGCTCGAAGGACTCTGGACCGCCGACGACCTGTCGGTGTTCCAGACGCGGGACAAGAGTGCGTGGGACTGGACGATGATGATCGCTCAGCCGGACTGGATCACCGGCGACATCGTCGACGAGGCGTTGGCCGTGGCGAGCAAGAAGGGACTACCGGCGCTGCGTCTGCTCAGGTTCGAAGGATACGACGAGGGCCGGAGCGTGCAGATTCTCCATCGAGGCTCGTACGACGACGAGGGTCCGACCCTGAGACGCCTCCACGAGGAGTTCCTTCCCGCGCACGGGCTGCGTCCGTCCGGACGCCACCACGAGATCTACCTCTCCGATCCCCGCAGGACGGACTCGTCCGCGCTGCGGACGATCTTGCGTCAGCCCGTCGTCGGGTGACCGTGGGCGGCCAAGCGCAGGCGGTCGCGGATGGCGCGTCGGGCGCGGTCGTAGGACGTGTCGCCGCGGTCGAACAGGGAGTCGAGGTTGGCGCCGTCGAGGAACGCGTTCAGCTCGAAGACGAGCTGGTCGATTGATTCGGCGGCATCGAGCTCGCCGAGGGCCTGGGCCTCCATCAGCGACCGCTCGATGAGCTGAAGCCACTCGTAGTGCGCCGTGGTCAGGGCGTCACGCACCGCGCCGTCGCGGGCGGCGTACTCGGTGCTCGTCCTGGCGAAGAAACAACCGCCCGGAAAGACGCGTTCGCGCGAGTAGTCGAGCCATGCGGCGAGGAGGGCCGACACCCGCCCGAGGCCGGGGGTCGTCTCGAGCGCCGGGCGGACCACGGTGTCGAAATAGATCCGCTTCGCTGCCCGGATGGTGGCGAGCTGGAGCTGCTCCTTCGCGCCGAACAGGGCGAACAGGCCGCTCTTGCTCATCGAGAGCTCCGTGGCCAGGCGCCCGATGGAGAGTCCGTCGAGGCCCTCGACGGAGGCCACATCCACGGCACGACGGAGCACTGCCCGCCGCGTCGCATTGCCGCGGCGCACCCTCCCGTCGGGATGGTCGCCGAGAGTGGTCTCCGTCTCCATATCTCCTCGAACTTAGCGCAGAGCCACAGCCTAACAAATGATACGATCGTTCGTATTGTCTTTGCTTTTCGGGGGGTTTTATGACAGCGACGGTCGAGCCGAGCGACGTGGAGCTCCGTGCGGGTTCCCTCGACGACCTCGAGGCGATGGAAGCCTTCCTGCTCGCTCTGTCGCCAGACACCTCATATCGGCGCTTTCTCACCGGCTTCGGACCCCAGACACCACCGGCCCTCGCGAAGCATCTGCTCCGGCCCGGTGCCGTGGGCGGTTCGGTGCTCGCCTTCCGCGGCGCCGCTGTCGTCGGACATGCCATGTGGGCACCGATCGCGACGAGCACGGGCGACGGCGAACCGGCCGGCGGCGGGTTGACGGCCGAGGTCGCGGTGGTGGTCGCCGACTCCGACCAGGGCAGAGGTCTCGGCTCCCGCCTGATCGACGCCGTCGTCCACGACGTCCCGAGCGAGGACTTCTCCGCCGTCCAGGCCGTCGTCAGTGCCGAGAACCGCATCGCGCGGCGGATGATCCTCGCGCGGGTGAGCGACCCCGCCTACGTGCGCAACGGTGCGGAGATCACCGTCACGGCAGAGGTGGGTCAGATCGCGACGAGCGCGGCCGACGGGGCTGTACCGTCGGGAGGTGCCACCGCAGAGCCCGCAGACCCTCGCGCACCTTCGTCGTGCTCGCGACCTGATGGACGCCGACTACGCGCGTGCGCTCGACGTGCCAGCGATGGCCAGACGCGCGTGCATGTCTGACGCGCACTTCAGCCGCGAGTTCAAACGCGCGTACGGCGAGACGCCGTACGGCTACCTGATGACACGACGTGTGGAGCGCGCGATGGCGCTGCTGCGCGCCGGCGTCAGCGTGACGGATGCCTGCATGGCCGTCGGCGCCTCCTCGCTCGGATCCTTCAGCTCGACGTTCACGCGCATCGTGGGAGAGACGCCCAGCGCCTATCGCGCGCGGCCCCACGACGCGGTCGAGGCGATGCCTCCCTGCATCGCGCGTCTGCTCACGCGCCCTGTGCCCCTTCGCTGAGGACGGGGGAGGGCCGAGGACAGGGCAGCTCAGCAGGATCGGAGAAGCCTCGGCGTCGCCGCGTCCGTAGCGTGAGGCGCATGGACATCAGAGCGAAGTACTTCCCGATCACGGTGGACGACGTCGACGCCGCGATCGGCTTCTATCGCGACGCGCTCGGCCTCGAGGTGGTCAACGACGTCGAGTCCGACGGTCACCGGTGGGTGAGCCTCGGCTTCCCCGGCCAGCAGGGTGTCACCGTCGTCCTCTCCGACCCGGGAGCGGGACGGTCCGAGGACGACGGCGACTCCCTGCACCGTCTCGTCGCCAAGGGCTCCGGTCCGGGCCCTTACGTGTTCAGCACGAGCGATCTGGACGCCCTCTTCGACAAGGTCAGCTCGAGCGGCGTCGACGTCTTGCAGGAGCCGATGGACCAGCCATGGGGTCCACGGGACTGCGCGTTCCGTGATCCGGCCGGCAACCTGATCCGGGTCGACCAGCTGACCTGAACACGGTGATGGCGGCACCGCCTAGCGCGTCGGTCACTAGAGCCTTCGGCAGACGTTAGGGTCCTGGTCGCCCTCCCACACGTCTTGTCGGTGCAGCATCTTGTCCCTGGTCGCCGGTCCGTACACGCCGTCAGCCGTGATCTTTGCGATCTGCTGGACCCGCTTGACCGCGGCCTTGGTCGCCGGGCCGTAGTTGCCGTCGACGGCGATCTTGAGGACCGCTTCCCCCCGGCCTCGGTAACACCAGTTGATCGAGTTCTGGAGAGTGCGGACCGCTGCAGAGGCGTAGCCCTGCTGGAGGTGGCAATGGTCATCGCCGCTGCTCGTCGCGGGTATGGCGACGATGTTGCCGGTGCTGGCCACTGCCAGTCCCTTGTGGGTGCAGCCGGGACTGGCCGAGGCCGGCGCGCCCGACGTGACCAGCAGGCCGGCGGTGAGCCCGACGGCGGCCAAGGCCGAGTAGATCTTCCTCTTCATGTGTTTCCCCCTGGTGATGCTGATGGACGCCGTGGCGCGTCGACGTGCTGCGTGCACGGCGCCTCGGCGAAGGGATCGTGTCATCCGGCCGCACCAGAACGACAGGCATTTCGACGAGCATCGAAATAGGCAGCGCTGACCTACCCGTGTGCGAGCCTGTGGGAGGTCTGACAAGGGGGGAAGCCAGTGCTGCGCATTCACTTCAGCGAGCACGATCTCGCTCTCACGAGCGTTGCTGCCGCGCCCGATCCCATGTGGGAGATCGCGTCCAGCCTCCACCGGTTCCAGACTCGTGGGGGCCGCTGGCTGCACGAGAGGTGGTACGAGGATGCGTTGCGCAACCTGCGCGACACCGGCCTCGGACGCGCGGTTCGTTCGATGCTGCTGCCGTTGTTTCCGCTCGCCCGCTACTACCCCGACTTCCTCACGCCGGGAAGGGCGGCGGAGGGTCTCGATGCCGGGCTGGACGCGATCCTCGAATCGCCCGAGCATCGCGTCGCCGAGCAGATCGCGCGGGTGGATCCGAGCCGGGGCGCCGGTTCACCGCTGAGCACGCTGGCCGAGCCCCGTTCGCGCTCGACCCTGACCGATGCCCTGCGTGCCTACCACGCCACGGTGATCTCGCCGGTCACCGGTCAGATGGAGAGCCTGTTCGAGAGCGAGCGAGCACTGCGCGCCCGGCAGCTGCTGGACGGGGGTGTGGACGGACTGCTCCGGGGCCTCGGTCCGTCATTCGTCTGGCATGCACCGGTGCTCGGTGTGGTCGACCACGTGGACGACCGCGACGTCTATCTCGAGGGTCGCGGGCTCCGCCTCGTCCCTTCGTACTTCTGCTGGCGGCAACCGGTCACCCTCAGGGATCCCCACCTGCCGCAGGTCCTCGTCTACCCCGTGTCGCGAACCGCCGCGGACCTCGTCGCCGTGTCCCCTGAGCGGGCCCTCGCCGCCCTCATCGGAGGCAGTCGCGCGACGGCGCTCGCCGCCTGTGCTGTCGGTGCCACCACCTCCGAGCTTGCCGCTCGGGTGGGCGTGTCGGCCGCGACCGTCAGCTATCACACCCGCACCTTGCGCGAGGCCGGGCTGATCACCAGCCGCCGCGACGGCGACTCGGTGCTGCACACCCTGACCCGACTCGGCGGGGACCTTCTGCGCGAGACCTCGTGAGAGGTCTGGCCAGCGCTAGCCGGCCGCCGTGTGCTGCTCGGGGATCCGCCGGGTGGTGACGATGTGCTCGGCAACCGCGAGGAGCCGGGTGTTCGTGATGCTGGAGACTCGCTGCAGGAATCGGAACGCTCGCGAGTCGTCGAGCCCGTACCTCTCCATGACGATGCCCATCGCCTGGCCGATAACCGTGCGGCTGTTCACCGACCGTCCGAGGTTGTCGATCTGGCGGGACGAGGCGAGGGCGACGGCGATGTGGGCGGCCATGGCCAGGCCCACGATCTGGTCATGGCCGTCGAACGCGTCGGCGCGCTCGGCATACATGTTGAGCGCGCCGTAGTCGGTGGCGGTGGTGAACAGCTGGAAGGAGAGGGCACTTCCGAAGCCCAGGTCACGGTTGACCCGTTGACTCCAGCGCGGCCACCGCGCCTCGTCGGCCAGATTGGGCACGAGCGTGGTCTCGTGGTGGGCGATGGTATCGAGGCACGGCCCCTCACCGGCGTCGTACTGGAGCTGGTCCGCCTCTGCCGCCCGCGACCCGATGGTGTTGAGGGTCTCGATGCGGCCCCCGCGTCGGATCAGGCTGACGGCCGCCTCGTCGCACCCCGAGATGATGTCGACCGCCATCTTGAGAGCATGGTCAAGGGTCTCGCTCTCGTCGCCTTGTTCTTTGAGCGAACGCGCCAGTTCGACGAACCGGTCTTCGGGATCCTGCTGACGTGGCATTCACACATGATAAAGCGAGACGTCGGAGTGGTCAGGCTGGCACACGGCAGCCCCGCCGCGGTGCGACGGGGCCGCTGCGTAGTCCTAGGCCTTGGTCGTGGGCCCGAAGAGCGGGTCGGACGCCTCCGCCATCTCGATCTCCGCGGTGGCCTGGATCAGCGACAGGAGCTCGGGGTCGAGACCGGGCGAGAACTCTTCGAACCGCTCCTCGGCGATCGTCAGAGGGACCCCCATCGGCGCCTGCTCCGTGGCGTCGAGCTGCGTCCCGTCGTTCGACGGGGACATGCCCTGGAAGATGCGTCCGGCCTCCGAGGCACCCTCGAGATCGAACGTGTACTGCTTCGACTGGAGTCCGAGGTCCACCAGCTTCTTGACCTCCGGGTACCTCTCGGCGTTGGTCTTGGGGATCGGGAGGACCGATGCCCAGTTGACGCCGAGCGTCTCGAGAGCGCGCGCATAGGCGTTCTCGTGGGCCTGGTCGCGCACGATCAGGTACGAGATCGTCGAGCGCGCCGTCTTGTTGCTGGTCATCTCGTAGATCCGGCACTTCTGCAGGCGTCCGGTGGACTCGAGCATCAGGTTGTACAGGAGGTCGAGGACGAGGTTGCCCGAGTTGTAGACATAGCTTCCGGACCACGGATTGCCCGCGGCGTCGACCGGCAGGGCGCCCTGAGCGGCCACCAGGTAGTGGTGGATGTTGCTCTCGTGGAGCGCCGTGTCGAGAGGAGTCTTGCCCTTGGCGCCGGGCATGTCGAGCGGGTCGGTCTTCTTCCCGTTGTATCGGGGCGAGCCGTCGAGCAGGCGCGAGATCGTGGTGCCGATCAGCTCGACGTGGCTGATCTCCTCTGTCCCGATCCCCTGGAGGAGGTCCCGGTAGGGCTTCCCGTCCGGGCCGCGGAAGTTCATGCTCTGGAAGAGGTACTGCATCATCGTCCGCATCTCGCCGAACTGGCCGCCGAGCCCTTCTTGCAGCGCGTTGGCCGCTGCGGGGTCCGGCTCGTCCGGGATGATCTCGTTGATGAGTCGCTGAACGTGCAGATACATCGCTGCCTCCTGGCGAGCCCGCGCACCCCCGCTCCATGGATGGAGCGATCTGGTGAGGGCGTGCAAGGCTATGGAGGTACCCCCTACGCGCGCCGTCAACCTTCCTCAGGCTTCGCTTTTCTCGCGGTGACGGCGGCTCGGGCTCAACCTGCGGATCCCGCCGGGGATGGACCCGGCGACCGCGATGGAGAGGGACGCCCGTACGCCGGCCCTAGCGGCTCAGCGTCGCCACGACGTCGATCATGCCGAGCTTGGCCGGGTTGCGCACCAGGTAGATGCGGCTGATCCGACCGCCTTCGACGACGAAGCTGATCGCGGTGTCGAACCCGTCGGCGATGCCGACGACCCGAGCGCCGAGGGTGCCGTTGAACACGGTGGGCACGATCTCGGCCCCTGGTGCCAGACGTCTGAACGGCTTTAGGAGGTTGGCGACCTTCTTGGCGCCGGCCACCGGGTTGACCACGGCCTGAGCGACGCCGCCGCCGTCGGCCACGAGCACGACGTCCGGTGCCAGGGCATCGAGCAGCCCTTGCAGGTCGCCCTCCCACACCGCAGCGAGGAAGCGCTCGACCACCTGCCGTTGCTCGGCACGGCCGACCTCCATCCGGGGCCGCCGCGCTGCGACGTGCTCACGGGCACGGTGCCCGATCTGGCGTACGGCTGCCGGAGTCTTGCCGAGGGTCTCCGCGATCTCCCCGTACGGCGTCTCGAACACCTCGTGAAGCACGAACACCGCGCGCTCGGTCGGCGTCAGCGTCTCCAGGACGGTGAGCATGGCGATCGAGACGCTCTCGGCAAGCGTGACGTCGTCCGCCACGTCCGGCGTCGTGAGCAGCGGCTCGGGGAGCCACTCTCCGACGTACTCCTCACGCCGCCGTGCGTTCGCCCGGAGCCGGTCCAAGGCCTTGCGCGTCACCATCCGTACGAGGAACGGGCGCGGGTGGCGCACCTCCGCGCGGGCGTCGGCGCCGATCGAGTCCCACCGCAGCCAGGTGTCCTGGACGACGTCCTCGGCATCGGCCGCCGAGCCGAGCATCTCGTAGGCGATCGTGAAGAGGAGACCTCGGTTGGCGAGGAACGGGTCGTCGGACACCTTCACGACCCTACGGCCGTCGGTGGGGTTGTGGTCGGCCCTGCGAGAGGAGGGAGTCCGCACGCCGCAGCGAAACCGTCGGACTCGATACCGAGAGCGATGTTGCCTCGTGTCGTGAAGTTGGCGAAGGCGATGATGGCGGTCAGCTCGACGACGGCGGCCTCGCCGAGCTGCGCGACGAGCGACGCCACCATCTCGTCGGTCACCGTCGGCTCCGTCGTCGACATCGCCTCCGCGTACGCCAAGACCTCGCGCTCGAGCGGGGAGAAGACGTCGGACTCGCGCCACCGCGGGATCTCGCGCGCCTTCTCGATGTCGAGGTTCTTGTTGAAGGTCTCGAAGTAGTTGAAGTCCAGGCACCAGCTGCACCCCACCTGGGCGGCCACCGCCATGTGCGCGAACGACTTCAGCTGTTCGTCGCAGGCGTCCCACTTCTCGACCTTGGTACTGGCACCGCTCAGGGCCATCATGACCTTCTGGTTGTGCCAGTACACGCCGACCGACGCCGGCACCTGGCCGAGCTTCTTCTTCGCGAACCGCTTGATGACTGCGCCCTTGATGCCGGTGATCTCGGCGGGGGCGATGCGGGGTGATCCGTTCATGTCGACCTCCTGTGCGAGCGGGTATGACATGGAGACGCACACCGACCCCGGAACGTGACAGCGCACGATGATCCCGCTCGGATCGCACGTGACCTGAACCCGGGACCGATTCGCCGTAAGGTTTCGCCCACACGGCAAGAGGGCAAGACTGAGGTGGTGGAGTCCTCCGTGGCTCCCGGTCTCAGCACATCCGCACTCCGCCGGCGTGGTCGGCGTAGGCAGAAGGAGATCCACATGAGCGAACGCGATCCCGAGACAGAAGGCCCCGCGGACGGTGGCGCCGAGGGTGTCCCCGGTGTGCACGACGGTGGCGCGGACGGTGGTGCCGACAGCGGTGCCGAGGGTCCCGCCGACGGTGGCGCCGAGGGCGTTCCCGGTGTGCACGACGGTGGCGCGGACGGTGGTGCCGACAGCGGTGCCGAGGGTCCCGCCGACGGTGGCGCCGAGGGCGTTCCCGGTGTGCACGACGGTGGGGCAGACGGCAGCGCATGACAGCTGATCGGATCGGGGCGCCCCTCTCCGAGGGGCGCCCCGCTGTCGTTCCTGAGGCGGCGTGGGCGAGCCCGGTGGCACGCCTGCTGGGCAGGCCGCTGGAGGAGTTCGCGTCGACCTACTGGGGCCGTGAACCGCTCCTGGCGACGGCCGCCGAACGCGACGGCGGGTTCGAGGACCTGCTCGACGAGGACGCGGTCGACGCGCTCCTCTCCGAGCACGGTCTGCGTACGCCGTTCCTCCGGGTGGCGCGCGACGGGACGACGCTCCCGAACCGAGACTTCACCGCCGGGGCCGGCGTCGGTGCGGGCATCACCGACCAGGTCGACGACTCCCGCTTGAGCGCGCTCTTCGGCGACGGCGCGACGTTGGTGCTCCAGGGGCTGCACCGCACGTGGCCGCCGCTCGTACGCTTCGTCGCAGATCTGGCCGAGGAGCTCGGCCACCCCGTGCAGGCCAATGCATACGTCACCCCGCCGCAGGCGCAAGGGTTCGACGACCACTATGACGTTCACGACGTGTTCGTGCTGCAGGTCAGCGGTGAGAAGGAGTGGCGTATCCGCCCTCCGGTCCTCGAGGCGCCGCTGCGTGATCAGCCGTGGACGGAGCGCCGCGCCGCGGTCGCGCACGCCGCGCAGGAGCCGCCGCTGATCCGTACGGTCCTGCGGCCCGGCGACTGCCTCTATCTGCCCCGCGGATATCTGCACGCGGCCACCGCGCTCGGAGACGTCAGCACGCACCTCACGCTCGGCGTCCATGCCTGGACCCGGCACGCGCTCGCCGGTGAGGTCCTCCAATCGGTGCTCCGGTCGCTCACCGACGACCCCGCGATCCGCGCGTCCCTCGACGTCGGCGTCGATCTCGGGGACGAGCACGCGATCGGTGACGATCTCGACCTCGTACGCGACCGACTGGCCTCGGCGATCGCAGACCTCGACCGTGCCGCCGTCGCTCGTCGGCTCGAGGGTGCCTCGCGTCGCGCTGGCAGGCCCGCGCCCGTCGGCCCCGTCGCGCAGCTGCGAGCCTCTCAGCAGCTTCAGCCGGACGACGTGGTGACGTTGCGTGAGCACCTGCACGGAGAGCTGCGCCTGCGCGACAACGGTGACGCCGATCTTGTGAGCCGTGCGGGGACGGTCCGGCTCGATGCCGCGGACCTTCCTGCGGTCCGCGAGCTGCTGGTCTCGCGGGAGATCCCGGTCGGGACGCTCGGGATCGACCTCGCGCGCCGTCTGCTGGCACGGGCAGTCGTGGTCCGTGGCCGCTGATCCCGTGCCGACCGAGGCGCCGGTCGCCGAGCCGTTCCGTTGTGCGACGGCGGCGCGGCGACGTGAGGACCCGCTCGCGGCCACCGCGACTCCCGCGCGCCGCTGGCTCCTCGTCGAGCACCCCGGGCCGTGGCCGTTCAACGCCTTCGCGTCCGACGCGATCGAGCCGCACGTCCTGGCGGAGCTGGCTGCCGCGATCCGTCCCGCGAGGTCACGGCTGCTGATGATCCGCAGACCGGGACGTCAGGTGGTCGGTGCCGAGCGGCGCTGGGCCGTCCTGGACACCGAGCCGGGGCGCGAGCAGGTGTGGGGCACGTGGCGGGACAGCGCGGACCTCCGTGACGCCGCCGCCATCGTCGGCGAGCCGCTCCCGGAGGCGACGGGGCCGACGCCGACGACCCTCTTGGTGTGCACCCACGGCAGGCACGACGTCTGCTGCGCGGTCCGCGGTCGCCCCGTCGCGGCGGCTCTCGCCGAGCGCTGGCCCGAGGAGACGTGGGAGTGCTCGCACATCGGCGGCGACCGCTTCGCCGCCAACGTGATCGTGCTGCCCGGCGGCACGACGTACGGCAACCTCGATGCCGACAACGCCGTCGACATCGTCTCGTCCCACCTCACGGGCGCAGTCGTCCCGGCGTACCTGCGCGGTGTCGCGTCGGCGCCGCCGTACGGTCAGGCGGCGGTCATCGCGGCGTACGAGCGGTACGGGCCGTTGCCCGCCGAGGCGGTGCGCTTCGTCGACGGTCGTCAGGTCGGAGAGGGTCGGTGGATCGCCGACCTCGAGGTTGGCCAGGCGGGTCGAGCGGTGGCCCACGTGGTGGCCGAGGTCGAGGCGAGCGAACGACCTCCGACCCTCCTCACGTGCGTCGCGCACATGGAGACGTCGGCGAGGGCGTACACGGTGACGCGGATGGGCGAGGCCTAGGCGGACGCACAGCGCCGCTGTTTTTCGCCTTCCCAACCCGCCTCGCGCGGGTCTAGGGTGCGTGTGACCCTCGTCACAGGTCGGGAACCCGGAGGCTCACATGTCCGCTCGGTCCACATCCACCACTCGCCATGTCCGGACACCGCTCCGGCTGCTGGCGATCGGGCTGTCGCTGGCGCTGGTCGCCGCGTTCGGGCCACCTGCGGCCACGGCGAGCGGACCGGGACACTCCGGTGACGCGCCCTACCGCGGCAAGGTGATCTCGCAGCTGCGACACATGACACTGGAGCAGAAGGTCGGTCAGCTCTTCGTCATCGAGGTGGCCGGGCGCGACGCCGACAACCCGAGCGATGCCGCCAAGGCGATCAACCGGCGGATGTACGGCGTGGACACCCCCGCCCAGGCTGTCGCGAAGTACCAGCCCGGCGGCGTCATCTACTACACGACACGCAACAACGACGAGAACATCGGCGACCCTGCGCAGGTCGCGACGTTGTCCAACGGCCTTCAGCGTGCCGCGTTGTCCCTGCCGTCCCGCATCCCGCTGCAGATCTCGGTCGACCAGGAGGGCGGTGCACTCGTCGCCCGCTTCGGGCCTCCCGCGACCCAGATGCCCGGCAACATGGCGCTCGGTGCAGGCCGGTCGACACGAGATGCTCGACGCTCGGCCGAGGTCATCGGCACCGAGCTCGATGCCGTCGGGGTCACTCAGGACTACGCTCCCGTCGCCGACGTCAACGTCAACCCCAACAACCCGGTCATCGGGATCCGGTCGATCGGGTCCGACCCGGGGCTGGTCTCGCGTCTGGTCGCCGCCCAGGTCCGCGGCTACCGTGCCGGCGGGGTCTCCGCCGTCGCCAAGCACTTCCCGGGGCACGGCGACACCGCCAAGGACAGCCACTTCGGTCTCCCCGAGGTGACGCACGACCGAGCCGAGCTGGAAGCGATCGACCTCCCGCCGTTCCGGGCCGCGATCGACGCCGGGATCGAGTCGATCATGACGGCGCACATCGTCCTGCCGGCGATCGACCCCGGTGTGCCGGCGACCATGTCGCACAAGATCCTGACCGGTCTGCTGCGCGAGGAGCTCGGGTTCGACGGCCTCATCGTCACCGACGCGCTGGACATGCAGGGCGCCACCGCGACCTACCCGCCGGACGTCGCGCCCGTCCGCGCCTTCCTCGCGGGAGCCGACCAGCTGCTCGTGCCGCCGCAGATGGACACCGCCTACAACGCCGTGCTCGACGCCGTCCGCAGCGGCGAGATCAGCAAGCAGCGTCTCGACGAGTCGGTCTACCGCATCCTGCTGCACAAGCACCGCCGCGGGATCTTCGGTGACCCCTACGTCGACCCGGTGGCGGCCACCCACGTCGTCGGAGCCCCCGAGCACGTGGCCGACGCCCAGGCCATCACCGACCGGACGACCACCCTGGTCAAGAACGACGACGCGCTCCTGCCGCTCACGGCCGGACCTCGTCGGGTGCTCGTCGCCGGGTGGGGAGTCGGGACCACACAGACGATCGCGAACGCGGTCGCAGCACGGGGGGCGACCCCCCAGGTCCTGGAGTCGGGGACGACACCGACGGCCGCCGCGATCGCCAACGCCGTGACAGCAGCGCGAGCGTCCGACCTCGTGGTGGTGACCACCAACAACGCCTACGGCTTCAACCCGGACACCGGCCAGCCGACCGCGGCCGCGGTGGCGCAGACCGCGCTGGTCCGGGCGCTGCTGGCGACGGGGACGCCGGTCGTGGCCGTGGCGGTCCGCAACCCGTACGACGTCGCGTCGTTCCCCGCGGCGCCCACCGTGCTGGACACGTACGGGTACACCGCGCACCAGATGGACTCACTGGTCCGCGTCATGTTCGGCGAGCTCGAACCCACCGGGAAGCTTCCGGTCTCGATCCCGCGGGCGGACGGCACGGGCGACCTGTTCCCGTTCGGGCACGGGCTGGGCTACTGACGGGAGCGTCTGCGGCTATCGGTCCGTGTGAGGCTGTCCCCGCAGGAGGGGCAGCCGGACCGTGACGCACAGCCCACCGGCAGGCCGAGGGGCGAGGGTCAGAGTGCCAGCGTGCGCGCGGGCGATGTGCTGGACGATCGCCAGGCCGAGGCCGACCCCGGAGTGGTCGGCGTGGATGCGATCGGTGCCGCGCCGGAACGGTTCGGCCAGTGTCGCGACGAGCTGCGGGCTGAGCTGCTCGCCGGTGTTCTCCACGGTGAGCAGCACGCTGGCGGGCTCGACTCCCGCGGTCACCTGCACGTGGCCGTGCGCCGGCAGGTTGTGGACGATCGCGTTGTGGACGAGGTTGGTGGTCATCTGCAGCAGCAGCGCGGGTGAGCCGCTGGTCGTCGCGACGTCACCGGAGGTCTGGATGCTGACGCCGCGCCGTTCCGCGAGCGGGAGCAGGGTCTCGGTGGCCTCTTCGGCCACCAGCGACAGGTCGACGGGCTCGTGGGTGAAGGAGCCCTGGTCTGTGCGGCTGAGCAGGAGCAGGGCTTGGGTGAGCTCGATCGCCCGGGTGTTGACTGCCGAGAGACGTTCCACGAGCTCCCCCGTGTCGCGGCTCGGGTCCTTCCGAGCGAGATCGAGGAGCGTCTGCGTCACCGCCAGCGGCGTACGCAGCTCGTGCGAGGCGTTGGCCGCGAACCGCTGCTGCTCGGCGACGTGCGCCTCGAGTCGTCCCAGCATGGTGTCGAAGGCGTCGGCGAGCTCACGGAACTCGTCGTGTCGACCGTCGAGGTCGATCCGGTGCGAGAGCTCGCCGGTCGCCGCCCGACGCGTGGCAAGGGTGATGCGGGTCAGTGGAGCGAGCATCCGACCGGCAAGGAACCAGCCTCCGGCGAGACCGACCAGGAGCAGGACCGCCAGTGCTTGAGCAGCTCTCGGTGCGAAGGCTTCCAGCAGGTCGGAGCGTGTGGGGGTGAAGGGGCCGGGGCCGAGGTTCGCATGGTCGGGCACGTAGCGCAGGAGGAACACCCAGACCGTGGCGAGGAGCAGGGCACCGGCGACCATCAAGAAGCCGGCATAGCTGAGGGTGAGCTTGAGCCGCACGCTCATCCCGGGCGCCCTAGCCACCGCGTGCTCCCTCGCGCCCCACGTGCGTCTGCGTGTCGAGGCGATACCCGACGCCGGGAACCGTGGCGATCAGCCCGGGTTCCCCGAGTCGCTTGCGGAGGCCGGAGACGGTGATGCGTACGGCGTTGGTGAACGGGTTCGCGTTCTCGTCCCACGCCCGCTCGAGGAGCTGCTCCGCGCTGATGACGCCACCCTCGGCAAGGACGAGGATCTCGAGGACGGCGAACTGCTTGCGGGTGAGCGGGACGTAGCGGCCGTCTCGATAGACCTCGCGGCGGAACGGGTCGAGTCGGAGGCCGGCCACCTCGTGCACGGGCGGTCTGCTGTGCGCGCGGCGACGATCGAGCGCCCGCAACCGCAGCACCAGCTCCCTCAGCTCGAACGGCTTGGTGAGGTAGTCGTCGACACCCAGCTCGAACCCTGACGCCTTGTCGTCGAGGCGGTCGGCGGCGGTGAGCATGAGGATCGGTGTCCCGGCCCCGGAGTCGACGATGCGCCGGGCGATCTCGTCTCCGGACGGACCGGGGATGTCACGGTCCAGCACGGCGATGTCGTAGGCGTTGACGCTGAGCAGCTCCAGAGCGGTGTCACCGTCGCCCGCGATGTCGGCGGCGATCGCCTCCAGCCGGAGGGCGTCGCGGACCGCCTCCGCCAGGAACGGCTCGTCCTCGACGACCAGTACGCGCATCCTCCGATGGTAGGGAGTGGGCACCTATCGCCGCCGTATCGAAATCTGCGTACGCCCTGACAACACGCCCTTTCCTTGACTGGCGGCATGTCCCGTCCCCAGGAACCGCGAGCGGCAGCGCGCCGCACCCGATCGATCCTCCTCACGGTCACGGTCGCGGCCGCGGCTGCCGCCACCGCCGCGCTGTGGGTGATCGTTCTCGGCATCCCGCAGACCGGCGTTCCCGCGGAGACCCGTGCCGTCGGCGCGAGCGGCAGGATCGCCGAGGGCGCGTCCGTCCTCGCCGAGATCCCTGCGGTGACGAACCTCGACCCAAGGCTCCGTACGGCGCTTCGCCGGGCGGCGACCGACGCGGCCGACGACGGTGTCGAGCTCGCCGTCAACAGTGGATGGCGCTCGTCCGACTACCAGGAGCAGCTCTTCCGAGAGGCCGCGGAGAAGTACGGCTCGGACGAGGAGGCCAGGCGGTGGGTCGCCCGGCCCGGGGCCTCGGTGCATGAGGCCGGGGACGCTGTCGACATCGGTCCGTCGACGGCCGCGGCATGGCTGGCCGAGCACGGCGCCTCCTTCGGGCTCTGCCGGATCTACGACAACGAGCCGTGGCACTATGAGCTGCGAACCGACGCCGTGGCTCATGGTTGCCCACCGACCTACGCCGACCCGACCGAGGACCCGAGGATGCAGCGGTGATCATCGACCGGTACGGCGGCATCGGCCTCGTCATGCTGGCTCTTCTGCCGGCGGCAGCAGTGGTCGCGTGGGCGCTGGCACGCGTACGCCGTCGCGCAGGGAGCCCGACGAGATCGGCGTGGCGGGTGTCGCTCACCGAGGTCGGCATCGTGTACGGGACGGCACCGTGGGTCTGGCTCACCATGGAGCCGGGCAACCCCGCCGAGACCGGCACGGTGAGCCTGGTGCCGCTCCGGGACGTCGTCACCATGCCGCCGTACCAGATCGTCGGGAACCTCCTGGTGTTCGCGGTGCTCGGCCTCCTGATCCCCGTGAGGTTCCGGGCACTCGCCTCGGTCGCGCGGGTCATGGTCGTCGCGGCCTTCTGCTCGCTGCTGATCGAGGTCACGCAGTACGTCGTCCAGCTGGGGCGCGTGGCCTCGGTCGACGACATCCTGCTCAACAGCGTCGGCGCAGGTCTCGCCGCTCTCGTCTCGCGCCCGTGGTGGCGCCGGTCGCGAGGGGCCGGCACGGCGTCGCGGCGGGAGCAGCCACGCGCGATCGCGTGAGCGCCACGACCATCAGGACCGACATCATTCCTCCGAAGATGCCGAACGCGCCCGCGAGCGACACACCACCTGCCACCGCGCCGAAGGTGGCCATCGCCGCCGGCATGAGGCAGTCGTCGCCGAGGCGCTGGATGGAGCCGAGGCGACCGAGGAACTGGGGCGCGACGCTCCGGACGAAGACGGCATAGAGCAGCGCTGAGGCGGCTCCTGCAGTGAGACCGATGATCACGCACGACGTGGCCGTGACGAGGACCGTGGGTGTCGCGAGGAGGACGATCGCGAGCCCCTGCACGACGAGCAGCGTGAATGCCAGTGGGGCGGGCCGGTGGGGTTGCCAGCGGATCATGACGGCTCCGCCCACGAGTGCGCCACACGCGACCAGGGCCTGGAGCACGCCCAGCGTCCCCGCGCCCCACTCCGCGTCGCGCACGCGGAGGGCGAGACCGAGCCCGAGCGCCGGCCCGACGGCGAGATTGAGGCCCGAGAGGGTGATCACGAGCGTCCTCGTCGTCCGGGTGGTCCTCAGGTGCCCGAACCCCTCCCCGATGGCGCGCAGCACCGGGGCCGGATCCATCCGGGGCATGGGGAACCGGAGGCGGAGCGCCACCGCCAGATAGCCGAGAACCCCGAGGTAGGTGATCGCGTTGAGCGCGGCACTGACCGTCAGCCCTCCGAAGGCGACCAGTCCACCGCCGATCGCGGCGCCGGTCATGGCGCCGAGACGTGCGGAGGTCTGGCTCGCCCCTCCGTACGCGGACAGGTCGTCCTCTCGCACGAGGTGACGACCGAGGGTGACGGCGGCCGGCTCGAAAATCGCGTCGCAGAGTCCGAAGCCGATCGCGGCGACGGCGAGCAGGGCGATCGACTCTCCTGCCAGGACCGCGACCGCGATGGTGCCGAGGAGGACGAGCACACGAGCCGCGGTCGTCATGGTGAGGATCCGGCGTACGTCGAAGCGGTCGGCGACCGCCCCGCCGACCAGGAGGGCGGCGGCCCGGGGGAGCGTGCCGGCGGCAACGACCAGGCCGGCGACAGCGGGACTCGCGAGCTGCACCGCCGTCCACGCGAGAGCGATGATCCATGCGGCGTCGCCGGCGTCCGAGACACCCTTGACCACGAACCACCCGTGGACCATCCGATCTCGGGCGAAGGGCGGCACGGTCGACGTCGTCGTCACGGCGCGCTGGGGAAGCCGTGGGTGAAGACGAAGACCGGCTCTCGACCTTCGCCGTCGTCGACGTCGATCGCGTCGCGCCACTCGCGCCAGGTCCGGACGAGGGCCTGGTGGAGCGCGTCCAGCTCCGCGGGTGTGGCGGAGGCGATCAACCCGCTGTTGAACGCGGCACGACGCCACTCTTCGCCCGCACCGTCAGACGCCCGCTTCCACGCTGCGAGCTTGGCGAGCTGGTGGTCGATGTTGACCCGCTCCGCGGCCTTCGCCTCCATCCGCGCAGCAGGGTCGGTGTTGAAGTCGTCGACCGACCAGGAGATCGAGCTCTGCACCAGTCGCCACCAGCTCGTCCGGGCGTCGGTTGCCAGCTCCGTCGCCTGGGAGACGACTCCGGCGCGCTCCAGCATCCGGAGGTGGTGGCTGATGCTTCCGACCTGCTGGTCGAGCGCGCGGGCCAGCGTGCTCACCTGGCACGGCCCGTGCAGATAGAGGTACTCGATCATCCGTCGCCGGGTCGGCTGCATCACGGCGCGCAGTGTCTCGATGGACGTCATGTCGCGACGCTAAGTTCGGTGGAGCAGTTGGACAACAGTTCTTGTACATCTCCGCCGAGCCGCTGCGGGCGCTACTGCCAGGTGATGCTCACGGTCTCAAAACCTGCCGCTGCGAGGAACGTACGGAGCCACTGCTCGGTGTTCGCGCGCGCACGGTCGACCAGCTCGGACTCGTCGGCTGCCTTGTCGATCCGGGCCTTCGCGGTCCGGAAGACCGGACTGTCGTCGGTCGGGTTCTCGGCGAAGAAGTCCTCGACGCGGTCGGCGACGCCCCGCTGGCGCGAGACGATCCGTACCGACTGCTCGTCGATCTCGGCGCCGCTCAGCGTCGGCTGCGGGAGGGTGATCCTGATCGTGCTGGAGTCCTCCTCGACCGCGACGGAGTCCGCGTCGAGGCGGCTGAAGTCGACGGTGGCACCCACCGAGCCGGTCACGATGGCGACGATGCGTTGGCCCGAGACGAAGCCGGGGACGAACTTCGTGTCGTTCTCGATGTCCACGTCCTGGGTGAAGTTACCCTCGGCCGCGGTGAACTCCTCGAGCGTACGGATCCGTTCGAGCATCGTCGGCCCCGAGCGATCGACCGTCTCGGAGCCGAAGGGGTTGAAGCCGTCAAAGATGTTGAGGCGATCGATCGCCATCACAGCAGCGATGGTGAGCAACGACGACGCGATCACCAGAGCGATCACGGTCTTGAACGCGGTCACACCGCTGCGCTGGAAGGCCACGGGCGTCAACATAGTGGCTCGACACGCGTCTGTGGTCCGGCCAGGGCCGTCGACGCGGCGCCTTCGGGCTCCGGTGCTCTGCCATAGTGCGGGGATGACTTCCTGGGTGCGCACCGCCGTCTCGTCAGTCCGGCAGGCGTACCGCGCGAGTGGTGCCGACCGACCGTTCGGCGACCCGCTGCCCGCGCACGGGGTCGCGATGGAGGGCTACTTCTGGCGGTTCACCGACCCCGCGTCGGGTCGCGTCGTGATCGCGCTCGACGGGGTGAACCAGGCCGCCGACGGGACGTGGTCGACGCTGGGACTCGCGGCTCACCCGGGCGGCTTCCTCCGCACCACGGCGCACCCGGCGGGCTCTGCCGCCGCGGACGGGCTGGGAGTGCTGTCGGGAGAGGCCTTCCACGGCACACCGGACAGCCTGCGGGTCGATCTCGGCCCGGACGCGCGGCTCGACGTCAGGGTCACGACCCCGGTGCCGTGGCCGCGTCGGAGCGTGGGTGGATCGAGTGTGTTCCAGGCCGTGCCTGGTCTCAACCAGTACTGGCACCCGTGGCTTCTCGGTGGGTCTGCGTACGGCCAGGCCGTCGTCGGGACGGAGACCTGGGACCTCGACGGGTGGTCGGTGTACGCCGAGAAGAACTGGGGCAAGGGCGGGTTCCCCGACTCCTGGTGGTGGGGGCAGGCCCAAGGGTTCGCCGAGCGGTCGGTGTGCGTCGCCTTCGCCGGCGGAGAGGTGACTGCCGGCCCGATCCGGACCACGGTGACCGCCGTCGTCGTGCTCCTGCCCGACGGCCGGTTGGTCCGGCTGGGCGACCCGGTCGTGTCGCCGGTCCGTGCGGAGGTGAGTGACGAGCGTTGGACGCTGCGCGGGCGCAGTGCCCAGTGGCAGCTCGAGATCGAGGGCTCGGGCAGTCTGGCGAGCGCGCACGTGCTTCCCGTTCCCCTCCCCGCGCAGCGGCGCAACGTCCCGGGTGCGATCGAGCATCTCGGCGCCACCATGCAGGTGACGGTGCGTCGCCGGGGACGGCGTGTCTGGGAAGGCGAGTCCCACCTCGCCGCACTCGAGCACGGCGGTATCGACCGGGCGCGCGCCGAGGTCGTACGCCGTGGCGGCGGGCCGGACGCCGTGGATGCCCCGCCGTTGTCGTAGCCGAGGCCTGACACCGGCGCGGCCTTATCGTGGCGGTGTGAGCGACGCCGCGGCGCATCTGCAGGTCCTGGTGATCGGCCTCGACCCCTTCCGGGTTCCCGGACCGTGGGATCCGGAGCCGGTCGCCGAGGCGATCGAGAGCGGCATGGCCGACCTGGCCGCCCGCGGTCATGACGCCGAGGCATGTCTGGTGGGGCTGGACGGCAGCGACGACATCCGCACGCGCGTCAGCAGTGCGCTTCGAGCGCGCCCTTGGAACTGTGTTGTCGTCGGCGGTGGTCTCCGCAAGGATGAGGACCAGCTCGAGCTCTTCGAAACGGTCGTCAACCTGGTCAGGCGTCACGCCTCTCAGGCGACCATCGCCTTCAACAGCACGCCCCACGACCTCGCAGACGCGGTCGTCCGATCTCTGCGATGAGCCCACGCCCAGGACCCGGCATCTGAAGGGATCCCCATGAACATCACTGCCCCCGACGGAACTCGCCTCGGCTATCGCCGAGTCGGTGCTGGCTCGCCGCTGGTGTGCGTCCCGGGAGGTCCGGCGTTGCCCGCCGACTACCTCGGCGACCTGGGCGGCCTCAGCGACGAGGCGGAGCTGGTGCTCCTCGACCCCCGGGGGACCGGTGCGTCCGAGGCGCCCGCCGACCCCGCGACGTACCGGTGCGACCGGCTGGTCGACGACGTCGAGGCGCTGCGGCTGCACCTCGGCCTGGACACGCTCGCGCTGCTCGGCCACTCGGCCGGGGCGAACGTCGTCTACCGATACGCCGAGCAGTATCCGGACCGCGTCGAGCGACTCGTGCTGATCACTCCGAGCACTCGGGCCGTCGGCGTCGAGATCAGCGACGAAGCCCGGTCCGAGGTGGCGCGCTCGCGAGCGGCCGAGCCCTGGTACGCCGACGCGGCGGCCGCGCTCGACCGCATCCAGTCCGGCGCTCCCGACGAGGCGGACTGGGCCGCGATCACCCCCTTCACCTACGGGCGGTGGGACGACGAGGCCGCCGCGTACGACGCCGAGATGGACGCGGCTCGCAACCCGGTGGCAGCCCAGGAGTTCGGCGCCGACGGGGCCTTCGAGCCCGAAGCCACGCGGTCCGCCCTGGCAGCGCTCGACATCCCGGTCCTCGTCCTCGCTGGGAGCGTGGACGTGGGCAATCCGGTCGGCCCGTTGAAGGAGCTCGCCGCCCTGTTCCCGCGCGGAGAGCTCGCGGTGCAGGACGGCGCCGGCCACTTCCCGTTCTTCGACGACCCGGCGGCCTTCCGCGCACTCGTGGCCGGGTGGTTGGCGCGCTGAGGCCGGTCGGGCGACCGTGTCAGTGGTTGCCGAGCACGGCCCACGCGATCAGGCTGTCGATCCGCCGGACGTCCGCGCCCTTGCTGAGCTTGACCTTGATGTGGCCGGCGCGCGTCCAAAGCTCGATCTCCGAGTTCCAGTCGAGCCGGCCGGCGTTCTCCGACGACCACATGTTGATCGTGTTGTACGGAAGCGAGTAGATCTCGACCTTCTTGCCGGTCAGCCCTTGTGCGTCCCGCACGATCAGGCGTTTCGACGTGAAGACGGCGCTGTCGCGGAAGGTCTTGAAGGCGGCGACGGGTTCCTCGCCCGGCACCAGCAGTGGCCTCACGTCCTCGGGGATCGGGATCTCGTTCTGCAAGGTCCAGGCGGCAATCGGGGCGGTTTCCATGCGGGTGCTCCTCAGAGCTCGATGACGATGTCGCGGAACAGACTGCCGTACGAGCGCCGTCAGACGGCCGTGTTCCGGATCATCTGCTGGAGGACCTTCACCGTCGTCGCATAGTCGGCGTCGTCGATGCCGCGATGGATCGCCTCCCGGATCGCCGGGGTGTGCTGCTTGAACGCGACACGAGCCTCCTCGCCCGCATCGGTGAGCCAGAGCCTCCCCTCGGCATCGCGAGTCAACCATCCGCGGTCCAGCATGACCTCCGCTTCGGCAGCGAGGTCGTCCTCGACTCTGAGGTAGGAGCTCATGGCCTGCTGGAGGGCGGGGACGGTCATGCCGTGGCCGTCGGAGGAGATGTCGTTCTTCGACAGGTTGCGCAGCAGCCAGAACTGCGGCTGGGTGAAGCCGAGCGCGGCTTGCTTCGCGCGGATGAACGCGATCACCGACTCGTAGGCGACCCCGGTCCAGTAGGCGACCGGTTGCGCGGTCACGTCGGCGTCTGCGGTTTGCTGTGTCGTCATTCGACGACCGTAGGACTTCAAGCAACGTTGAGGTCAACACGCCGGGTTTGTGGTGCAGGTCACAGGGAACAAGACGGGCAGCGCAGCGCTCTGGAGGTCCCCATGCCCGCACCCCGCCCCGCCCGACGTCCTCTCGCCGCAGTCTTGGCCGCCACGGCCGCGGTGCTGCTCGGCGCCTCGTTGCTCGCGGCTCCGCCGGCCGCCGCAGCACCTGACGGCCCCGCGCCCGGGAGCCCCGGCGCCAAGAGCACCTGGACCGAGGCCGACAAGACCGGCTTCGGCACCGCTCGGGCTCGCCGCAGCAACGTGTGGTTCACACTCCAGCGTGGCCGGGTCGGCGAGGTCTTCTATCCCGATCTGTCGACACCGAGCGTGCGGAGCCTCGAGCTCGTCGTCACCGACGGCAGGAGGTTCACCGACCGCGAGTCCGTCGACATGCGTCCGGCCACCACGCGACCTGACGCACGCAGCCTCCGGTTCCGCCAGGTCGGCGGGCGAGCCGGTCGCTATCGCATCGTCAAGCAGGTGACGACCGACGCGCGCCGCGCGGCCCTGGTCGTCCGTGTGCGTCTGCAGTCGCTGGACGGGCGCCGCTACCGCCTGTTCGTACGGCACGACCCGGCCCTGAACAACGGCGGAATGGATGACCGTGCCCGTACGGTCGGCCGGACGCTGGTCGCCAGTGACGGCCAGGTCGCGACCGCGCTGCGGTCCCGTCCGCGCCTCGGCGCGAGCAGCAACGGGTACGTCGGTCGTGCCAGCGACGGGTGGCGTGACCTGCGCCGTGACCACCGCCTCGACCGGCGCCACCGCTCGGCCGGACCCGGCAACGTCGTCCAGACCGCCCGCGTCAGCCGTGTCACTGGTCTGCCGGGGCGACAGCGCGCCACGCTCACCCTGGGGTTCGGGCGACGCCCGGCTGCAGCACGTGCGACCGCCGCCGCGAGCGCCCGTACGGCGTGGTCCAGCATCCAGCGCCGGTACGACCGCGGGTGGCACCGCTATCTCGCCTCGCTGAAGCGGGTTCCCGCGTCGGCAGCTCCGGTCCGGCGGCAGTACCTCGCTTCCGCGCTCGTGCTGGCCGCCGCCGAGGACAAGCGCAACCCCGGTGCCGTCGTCGCCTCGCCGTCCGCGCCGTGGGTGTGGGGCGACGAGGTCCCCGACCTCTCCTCGCCGTCCGGCGCCTACCACCTCGTCTGGTCACGCGACTCGTACGAGTTCGGCAGCGCGATGTGGGCCATGGGGGACAAGGCAGCGGCGCGACGCATCGTCGACTGGCTGTTCCGAGTGCAGCAGAAGCCCGACGGATCCTTCCCACAGAACTCCGACGTCGAAGGCGAGCCGGTGTGGTCTGAGCTCCAGCTCGACGAGGTGGCGCTGCCGATCGTGCTCGCGCGGCTGACCGGCAAGACCGACCGCGCGACGTACCGGGGGGTGAAGCGCGCGGCAACCTTCCTCGAGCGTTTCCGCGACGAGGAGACCGGGCGCCCCGCGCCGTTCTCGCCGCAGGAGCGCTGGGAGAACCAGTCCGGCTACTCGCCGAACTCGATCGCCGCGCAGATCGCCGGCCTGGTGTGCGCCGCCGACATCGCGCGCAGGAACGGCGACCAGGAGTCCGCGGGCCGCTGGCTCCGCCTCGCCGACCGGTGGGCGTCCCAGGTCAAGGGCTGGACGGTCACCACGAACGGACCGCTCTCGACGCGCCCCTACTTCCTGCGGCTCACCAAGAACGGGCTCCCCGACACGGCTTCGCCGTACGAGATGGGTGACGGGGGACCCGTCAGCATCGACCAGCGCCGGGTGGTCGACCCGAGCTTCCTCGCCCTCACCCGGTGGGGGATCCTCCCCGCGAACGACCCGGTGATCGCGTCGTCTCTCGCTGTCGTCGACCAGGAGCTGAAGGTGCAGACGCCGAACGGTCCGTTCTGGCGCCGGTTCAGCTTCGACGGGTACGGCGAGACGCGCGAAGGTCGCCAGTGGGAGATCACCGAGCCGGGCACGGGCACCACGCTCGGCCGGGCCTGGCCGCTCCTCACCGGTGAGCGGGGTGAGCAGGAGGTGGCCGCCGGGCGCGACGCGTCGTCGTACCTCGCCGCGGTGGCGGCGGCCGCCAACGAGAGCGACATGATTTCCGAGCAGGTGTGGGACGGCCGACCACCGACGGGCAGACCGTGCTGCCAGCTGGGGGAGAACACGCGTGCCGCGACGCCGCTCGTCTGGTCGCACGGGCTCGTGGTGCGGCTGGCCTGGTCGATGCAGCGCGGCCGGCCCGCGGACCAGCAGGACGTGGTGGCGCGGCGATACCTCGACTGAGCGCGACCGGCGGCGACCGGCGGCCCTCAGACGTCGCGCCAGTCGGAGTTGGCCTGGTCGTGACCGTGCGCCGCCATCAGGCTCAGGCCGCCGTCGACCGTGAACGAGGCGCCGGTGACGTACGCCGACCGCGGTGAGGCGAGGAACCCGATCACCGAGGCGACCTCGGCGACGTGGCCGGGTCGTCCGAGGGGGTTGCCCGGGCGCTCCTGGTCGTACGCCTCGGACTCGTCCATGCCGGTCATCTCGGTGGCGATCTCGCCAGGGGCGACGGCGTTGACGGTGATGCCGTGCTCGCCGAGCTCGAGGGCCAGCACCTTCGTGAACATGCCGAGCCCAGCCTTGGCGGCACAGTACGCCGCGGAGCCCGCTCGGGGGAGGTGCTCGTGGACGCTGGTCACGTTGATGATCCGGCCTCCCTGGCCTGCGTCGATCATCACCTGAGCCGCGCGCTGCGAGGTGAGGAACGGGCCGTCGAGATCGGTCGCGATCACGTGCCGCCAGGTGTCGAGAGGGAGGTCGACGACCTTGTCGGAGTGACCCGTACCGGCGACGTTGACCAGCACCCCGAGGCCTCCGAGCTGTTCGACGAGCCGGTCGACCAGCGCTCCCGCGTCGGGGTTCGCCGCGTCGAAGGACTCGACGTACACCCGTTGCCCGCGTGCCTCGATCTCCTTGGCGGTCTCGCGGACGCCCTCGGTGTCGTGGTGGCAGGTGAGGCCGACGTCGAAGCCCTCGCTGGCGAGCAGCTGCGCCGTGGCCTGGCCGATGCCGGAGTCGCTGCCGGTGACGATGGCGAGCCGGGGATGCGTACGGGTCATGGGTCCTCCTGTCGAGTGGGTCCTCGACATCCGTTCCCCGTCAGCGCCGCACCACACCCGTACGCCCTAGGTGTCCCCGTCCCGCCGCGCGCCCGATTTGTGCAGTTGGTATGCGAACTCCGTGCCGAGAACCTTGACGAACTGCGCACATCGCGGACGGGGCCGCGGGAGATCAACGGAAGAGGTGTGCGTGGTCGCGCGCCCAGGTCGCGAAGCTGCGCGGGGGAGCACCGGTGATGTCGGTGACAGTGGTGGTGACCGGCTCGGGATCTGCGATGAACGACTCCCACCCGTCGAGGACGGCGTCGGGCGAGGAGAACCCTCCCAGCGCGGTGCGTAGCAGCTCGCGCGCCTCGTCTCGACCGAGGTCCTGCCATCGCAGGGCCCGCCCCAGCGCCTGACCGATCAGCGCCACCTGCTCGTCCTGCCGGAGGAGCTCGGGCCCACTGATCACGTGCCGCTGACCGGCGTGGCCGTCGCCGGTGAGGGCGGCGGCCGCGACGTCGGCGATGTCGCGCTCGTCGACGAGCGGGCGTCTCGCCGCGCCGAACGGCCAGCGCACCACGTCACCGGCACGGATCTGGTCGGCCCACATCTGGGTGTTGCCGGCGAAGCCGACCGGTCGCAGCTGGGTCCACTCACGCGCACGCTCCTCGACCTCGCGCTCGACGATCGCCCAGAACGACTGCGGTCTGCCCTCAGCCGCCTGCGCGGACAGGTGGACGACCCGAGGCGAGCGTGCGGCGATCGTCGAGACCACCCCCGGCGCCCAGCGTGCAGCGTGCTCGGGGGAGGAGAACGGCCACAGCAGGAACGTGGCGTCGGCACCGTCGGCCGCATCTGCCAGGGCGTCCAGGTCGAGGATGTCGGCCGCGACCACGTCCACTCCGTCAGGAACGTCCGTGCGGTCCACCGAGCGCGACATCGCACGCACCTTGTGTCCGTCGCTGACGAGTCGTTCGACGAGTGGGCGGCCTACCTTGCCGGTCGCTCCGGTTACGAGAATCATCGAAGTCCGTCCTTCCTACGAGTCGCCGATGTCTCGACCGACGCTAGGACTTCAACGTCGCTCGAGGTCAAGGACTACTCCGTTCGCAGGTTCTCCGCCGTGAGGGCACCTCGTACGACGCTGCGGGTCAGGCGGTTCGCGAGGTGGAGCGCGAGGACCATGAGGCCGATCGTCGCGACGAGTCCGACGAGCGTGGCGACGCCAGCACCGCTGTCGCTGCTGAGCGCGGCGATCGAGAGGGTGCCGATGACAGCGCCGACGACGGTCACCGGCAGCGCGACGAGACGTGCCTCCACCGCCAGCGAAGACGTGACGACCTCGGCAGGCACGCCGGTCGCAACCAGGGAGGAGATCTCGCGCCGCCGTTCGGCGACGGCCTCAGCTGATCGGACGACGATCGCGATGGCGATGATGCCCATCGACGCGACGATCGCTGCCAGGCATGCGAGCAGCGCGACGGTGAAGCTGGTGTCTACGTTGCCGCCGGCCCGAGTGTCGATCCCGAGACCGATGGCGACGCTGCAGGCAAGGGCGGCAGCGCCGGCGGTCGCGGCTGCGCGAGCTGCCGGTCGCGGATCGGCAGACAGACGCCGCGCGGCGAGGAGCGTCTCGACTCGGTTCGTCCGGACCGCGACCGCACGAGCGATCCTCCAGCCGAACCAGGGGGCAAACGCGGCGAGCGCGACGATCAACAGCGCGATCACGGGGATCATCACGACCTGAGAGTCGATGCCGGTCTCGACGAAGAGCGCAAGGGAGAGAACGGGGACGGCGACCACCACGAGGAGCAGCATGACCGGCCGCCAGATGCCGGGCGGGCGTGGCAGGGCCTTCGAGGCGAACCAGGCGTCTGCCGAGCGCCCGCCTGCGCGCGCTCCGACGACAGCCGCATCGGTTATCACCAGCAGGACGATGATGAGGGCCCACCACGCCGGGCCTGTCTCAGTGGGGACGAGCCCGCCGGCACCTCCGGGGTCGAAGCGTGGCCAGCCGAGGGTGTACCGCGACAGCTGCCAGAGGCCGAACCCGAGCACCACACCCACCGCGGTGGGCCCAACGACCTCGAGAGCTGCCCACCTGACAAGGTCCTGTCGCGTTGCCCCCGCCACCTGCAGCGAGGCGTAACGGCGGTCACGTGCTGACGACCCCAGGCGTACGGCCTGCCGCAGGAGGACGAGCAGGGGCACCGTCATGAGGAGGATCGCGAACAGGACTCCACCTCGCGTGCCGGGATCGGTGAGCGGTGCCAGCAGCACCTCCCCACCGCCGTTCGAGAACCCGTGCTCGGTGGGACCGTACGACACCCAGGACGCATCGGCCCTCGGATCGATCCGCGCGATCGAGGCCGCGATCAGCAGCAGCGCCACCACCGGAGCTGTGACGAGTGCGAGCATGGCTGGTCGTGCGCGTCCGGCAGCCGCGACCACCGCCAGCGCGGGCGGTCTCATGCCTGATCGACCAGACGCTCGACTGCCCCGTCGCGGAGCACCACGTCGCGGTCGGCCGCTGCGGCGACCCGGTTGTCGTGCGTGACGATCACGAGGCTGGCTCCGGTGTCGCGAGCTGTGGTGACGAGCAGGTCGAGAACAGACTCGGCGGAGACGGAGTCCAGGGCTCCCGTCGGCTCGTCGGCGAGGATCAACCGCGGGGCGGTGACGAGTGCGCGCGCGATCGCGACACGTTGCTGCTGCCCGCCGGACAGCTCTCCCGGGCGCTGGTCGGCGACCGCCCCGACGCCCAGCCGGTCGAGCCAGTCGAGGGCGATCGTCGTCGCTGCCGCGCGGTTCTTCTCCTCCAGCAGGAGAGGAAGTCCGACGTTCTCGGTCGCGGTCAGCTCCGGGACGAGCTGACCGAACTGGAGAACCAGACCGATCTCACGGCGTCGCAGCCGCGTCCTCGCCGTGGTGCTCAGCTGGTCGAGGTCGGTGCCGAGCATGTTCACCGTGCCGGTCTCGGGTGTGAGCACGCCGGCCAAGCACAACAGCAGCGTGGACTTGCCTGAGCCTGACGGGCCGGTGATGGCGACGGACTCTCCGTCGGCGACGCGGAGCGAGGCACCCCGCAGAGCGGGTGTGGGACCGAACGCCTTGTGGAGGTTGGTCGCCTCCACGGTCGGGGGAGTGGTCATCTGCGGGTCCTCTCGACGATGCGGAGTCGGGATGCCTCGAGCCACTGGAGGTCGGCGTCGAGGTGGGTCAGGGTGTGGTCGAGCGCGATGCGCTGCGCGAGCTCGTCGGTCTCGGCGATCTGGTGACGCAGTCGCCGCATGGCTTCGAGATGATCGGCACGTTGGCGCTGCAGGAACCCGGCCGCGTCACCGCCCAGGCGCAACGCGGTCACGGTCTTGCGGACCAGGTCGATCGCGGCGTACTGCCCGGCGGGCTCGGTCTGCCCCAGCCATCGGTCGAGTGCCGTACGCCCGACGTCGGTGATCGCGTAGACGGTGCGCTCGGGACCGTTGCCGGGCATCGTCTCGAGCTGCTCGACCTCCCCGCGCTTCTCCATCGATGCCAGAGCCGCGTAGACCTGGCCGTACGCGAGGGGTTTCGTTGCAGGGAAGCGTTCGTCGTACGCGCGCTTGAGGTCGTACCCGTGCTCTGGCCCCTCGCTCAGGACGCCGAGGAGCGCGTGTGCCAGTGTCATGGCGAGGACTATACACAGAATGAATACACAGTGTGAATAGTCGAGGCCGACTGTCGTCGCTACCGCGACGCGGCGTGCGAGCCCGCCCGGAGCCCGGCGAGCAGCAGCGCGAGGCACGCGGCGATGAGCACGGGCTCGATCGCGAATGCCGTGGTGAGGCCGAAGCGGTCGGCGACGGTGCCGAGCAGGTACGGAGCGGTGATGACTACCAGGCCACCGAGCAGCTGGGAGAGGGAGTTCGCACGGTCCTCGTGCCCGTCCGCGGCGCCGAGGCTGAGCGCGACCGAGAGCGGATACAGGTTGGCGATGCCGAGGCCCGCGACGAACAGGCCGAGGACGACCGCCAGCGGTGCCGTGCCCAGCCAGAAGAGCAGGAAGCCGCTGGTGGTCGTCACGAGCGAGAGGTGGAGCAGGGGAACGGTACGGCCGGGGCGCCGTGTCGCCGTCGCCCCGAGGAGTCGACCGACGAGCAGCCCGAGGAAGTGGCTGCTCATCGCGAAGGTCGCAGTCGTCGCCGTCAGGCCGATGGCTCGGAGCTGCTCGGCGCCGAAGTAGACGAGGCAGAACTCCACGCCCATGCCGCCTGCGGCAAGGCCGGCGAACACCCAGCAGGCGAGCGGCAGGCGGCCGTCCCGCCGTACGGTGCGCCGGTCGGACGGAGTGGGCATCGGCTGCCGTCGATACCGCAGGAAGAGCCATCCGAGCCCGACCGCGGGGAGGAGGTACGCGACTCTCCAGCCGAGCGGGCCCACAGCCAGTGCGCCGAGGGCGAGGGGTGCGACCACGGCGCACGCGGCGGCGCCGATGTTGGCCTCGGTGAGTGCGCGGTCACGACGTGCGCCGTGGCGGTCGGACAGGATCCCCTGGATCGTGGCGAGCAGTGTCGTCCCGCCGAGCCCCAGGACCCAGCCGCCGAGCAGGGTCAGGGACGTGGTCGATCCCGCCACGAAGGCGAGGGTGCCGAAGGTGGCGAGCGCGCCTGAGCCCCACAGGAGCGCGGCACGGGACAGCCTTCGGGCCGCGAGGGGGAAGGTGATGCCGGTCATCACGGTGCCGATGGACCAGACCGCGGTGTGCACGCCGAGCATCGTGTAGGAGAAGTGCAGCTCGTCTCGCAGCAACGAGAGCGCGGGGCCGTAGCCGTAGTTCCAGAACGCGAAGCACAGCAGCGCGGAGTAGGAGAGGGCGGTCGAGGCGTCCCTGCTGAAGGAGGTCTCGCTGGTCATTGTGTAACGCTACACAGATAGAGTGACGTCATGCAACCGTCATCTCGCCCGTCCTCGTCGCGACGCGTCACGATGACCGACGTGGCCCGCGTCGCGGGGGTGTCCCCGATGACGGTGTCCTACACCTACAACCGCCCGGACCGCGTGTCGGAAGAGAGCCGGGCCAAGGTCCTCGACGCCGCGGCGACGCTGGGCTATCCCGGTCCGGACCCCAGCGCGCGCTCTCTCCGGTACGGCGCCACGCAGACCCTCGGCGTGGTGCTCGGCGAGCACCTGACGTACGCCTTCGACGACCCCCAGGCCGTCGCCTTCCTGGCCGGCGTCGCCGAGGTGTGCGCCGAGCGCGGGTACGGTCTCCAGATCGTGCCGACGGGTACGGGGGAGGGCGACCGAGACCGGGTGGTCGGTGCGGCCGTCGACGCGTACGTGGTGTGGACGACCACCGCCGACGACCCGATCCTGGAGGCGGCCCGCAGCACGCGACGTGCCGTCGTCGTCCACGGAGGGCCGAGCCTCGAGGGTGCGACGCTGATCGGCATCGACAACCATGCCGCCGCGCGAGAGGTGGGGGCAGCCGTGTTCGCGACTGCTTGGCGTCCTGCGGTGCTGAGCCTTCCCGTGGACCGTCAGCGGGAGACCTTCCTGGCCCCCGGACTTGACCCGACGACCGTCGCGTACCCCGTGACCCGTGACCGGTTGGCCGGATACCGCGACGCGGCCGACGACCGCGGGATCGCGTGGTCCGACGTGCTCGTGGGTGTGTGCCGGACGAACGACCCGGGCGACGCCCGATCGGTCATGCGGCAGATGCTCGACGTGGCACCAGACATCGACGCTGTCGCCGCGATGAGCGACCAGCTCGCGGTCGGCGCGCTCGAGGCCATCCCCGGCACGGTGCGGATCAGCGGCTGGGACGACTCCGACGCCGCTCGAGAGCGCGAGCTCACGACGGTGGCCCAGTCGCTGCGCGAGCAAGGCGTCGCCTGCGCCACCGCCGCGCTCGGTGACCCGGCACCGGACCACCGCGACGCGTGGAGAGTCGTCCGCAGGGCGTCGACCGAGAGAACCGGCCGCCGATGACATTCGTCATGGCTCAGGCATTGCCTCTCCACACGCACCGGTGACATCGGGCACTACTGGCGGTGTCCCCGCCCCGGCAGGGTGGAGACATGAGCGAAGACCTGAGAACAACCAGGACCGAGCACCGTGATCCGGTGATCGCGGTGCGCGGGCTCCGGCGCGTGTACGGCGAGGGGAGATCCGTCTTCGAAGCGGTCCGCGGGATCGATCTCGAGGTTGCCGAGGGTGAGGTGTTCGCGCTGCTGGGGACCAACGGTGCCGGGAAGACGTCGACCTTCGACGTGCTGGAGGGGTTGGCGGAGCCGACGGCGGGGGAGGTGCGGGTCTTCGGGCGCGACCCCGTCCGTGACCGGCGGCAGATCCGGCCGTACGTGGGGACGATGCTCCAGTCCGGCGGGCTCCCCGCCGAGCTGACCGTCGCCGAGACGCTGGAGATGTGGCGCGGGACGTGCAGCACGCCGACGACGGTGGACGACGTCCTCGAACGGGTCGGGCTGACCGACCGCGCCGGGGTACGCGTGGCGGCGCTCTCCGGGGGTGAGCGCCGCCGCGTCGACCTGGCCTGCGCGTTGCTCGGGCAGCCGCAGCTGCTGTTCCTCGACGAGCCGACCACGGGACTCGACCCGGAGAGCCGTCGGGGGACGTGGCAGCTGCTGTCCGACCTCAAGGCGGCGGGGGTGACGATGGTGCTCACGACGCACTACCTCGACGAGGCCGAGGCGCTGGCCGACCGGATCGCCATCATGCACCACGGCGCGATCGTCACGAGCGGCACGCTGCGCGAGATCGTCGACTCCGAGCCGGCCACGATCCGGTTCGATCACCCCGGCCTGGCCCTGCCTCCGCTGCGCGACGCGACAGTGGATGCAGGGGCTCGCGTCACGATCACCACCCCGGACCTGCAACGTCACCTGTCGGAACTGTTGGAGTGGGCCGATGATCAGCGGCTGCGGCTCACCGGGCTGGATGCGCGCGCCGCCTCGCTCGAGTCCGTCTTCCTCCGTATCGCCCAGGGCGAACGCACCTCCGCGACCGCCGCCGTACCGATGGGAGCAACGGCATGACTACGACCGCGACCACCCCTGCCACGGTGCAGAGCCGTACGCGACCTCTGCTCGCGCTGGCGAAGGCGGAGTATCTCCAGTTCCGGAGGAACCGGACCCTGATGTTCATGGGGACCGCGTTCCCGATCGCGATCCCCCTGCTGCCGTACGTCGTGGGCCGCCGGACGGGCGGAAGCACACCCGAGCTGGCGGCGACCGCCCTCGAGATGGTCGCCTTCATCACCCTGGTCTTCGTGCAGTACTACTCGGTGCTGTCGATGGTCACCACCCGGCGCGGCGAGGGGGTGCTCAAGCGGCTGCGGACCGGAGAGGCCGCCGACTGGCAGATCATGTCGGCACCCGCGGTGCCTGGCGCGCTGCTCGCGTTCGCCGGCGCGGGAGCCGTCGCCGTCGTCGTCTACGCCACCGGCGCACCGATGCCGGTGAACGCGCTGGCGATGGTCCTCGGTCTGGTCGGCGGCCTCGTCGTGTTCGCGCTGCTCGCGCTGGTCACGGCAGCACACACCAAGAACGCCGAGGCCGCGCAGATCACCTCGCTGCCGGTCATCGCGCTCGCCACGGCCGGCCTGGGAAGCCTGCGCAGCGTCTTCCCCGACAACATCGCCGCGGTCGTCGACTGGACGCCGTTCGCCGCGGTCTCCGACCTCGTCTCGGTCGGAGCGCTCGGTCGGCCGCTGGCCGCCACGGATGCCGACGTGGTGGACTTCGCGGCATCCTTCGGCGAGCTCGGGCGCCCGGTTGCCACACTGGTCGCATGGACGGTCCTCACCCTCGTGGTCGTGCAGCGGAGCTTTCGTTGGGACGACCGCGGGTGACACGCGTCGCCTCGTGGTGGGGCGGGCTGAGCGATTGGCAGCGGTTCCGGCTCTACAGCCGGTTCACCCTCGAGGTGGCGCTCGGGGTGGTGCTCGTGGTGACCGCCCTGGTCGCGAGCACGGTGTGGGCGCGGATCGGGATCATCGTCGTCGCCCTGGCGATCGCGGTCGCGATCGAGGCACGTCCGGAGCTGGCCGACTGGCCGAGGGCGGTGCAGCGGTGGATGGCGGGTGCTGCCGTGTCGGTCGTGGTCGTCGTCGGTGCCGTGGCCTCGGTCGTCGTCCACACCTCCACGGACGACACCGCGGTCGACGACGCGCGTACGACCGGGGTGCTCGCCGTGCTCATGGTCGCCGTCGCGATCGTCCCGTTCCTGCGCTGGAGGTGGCCGGCCGTCGGGGTGCTCGCCGTCGTCGCCGGGTTGGCGTACGGCACCTCGCCGGCCGGGATGCTCGGCGTCGCGGTGGGTGTGGCGCTGGCGGGTGTGTTCATGACAGGGACCACGGTGCTGACGCTCTGGGCGCTGCGCGTCGTCGAGGACCTCGAGCGAGCCAGGTCGGTCGAGGCGCAGCTGCAGGTCGCCGAGGAACGACTGCGGTTCGCTCGTGACCTGCACGACGTGGTCGGCCGCGGGTTCTCGGCGGTCGCGGTCAAGAGCGAGCTCGCCGCGACGCTGCTGCGGGCGGGAGAGGAGGAGCGCGCCGCCACCGAGATGGAGGAGGTCAAGGTGCTGGCCGTCGAGTCGATGGAGCAGATGAGGGCGCTGGTGCACGGATACCGCGAGGTCAGTCTCGCCGCGGAGGTCGCCGGCGCGCAGTCCCTGCTGTCGGCGGCCGGTTGCCGGCTCGTCGTCGAGGGTGACGCCTCCGCCGTGCCCGACGCCTACCATGAGGCCGCCGCCTGGGTCGTCCGGGAGGGGACCACCAACATCGTCAAGCACTCCTCGGCTACCCTCGCGACGCTCGCGCTCGGAGCCGACGGCATGTCGTTGACCAACGACGCGCCGCGTGCGGTGTCCGAGGTGCGATCGGGGCAACAGGGGCTGGCCGAGCGGCTGGCGGCCGTGGGCGCGACGATGCGGACCGTGGCACGCGATGACGAGTACGTCCTGGAGGTTCGGTGGCCGACCCGATGATTCCCGTGCTCCTGGCTGATGACGAGACCCTGATCCGTACGGCGGTCGCGACGATGCTCGACCTGGAGGCGGACCTCGACGTCGTCGCGCACGTGGAGTCAGGGGAGGAGCTGCTCGCGGTCTGGCAGCAGCGGGCACGCTCCGGCGAGCCCCTCGGCGTCGCGGTGATCGACCTGCAGATGGGTGGGCTCGACGGGATCGAGACCGCGGTGCGCGTCCTGGAGACCACTCCCGAGGCCGGCATCCTCATCGTGACCAGCCACGGGCGTCCGGGATATCTCAAGCGGGCGCTGTCGGTCGGCGTACGCGGGTTCGTCCCCAAGACGAGCTCCGCGGCGACGCTCGCGTCGGTCATCCGTACGGTCCACCAGGGTGGCCGCTATGTCGACCCGTCGCTGGCGGCGGAGGCGATCAGCGCCGGTGACTCGCCACTGACCGCACGCGAGGCGGACGTGCTCGAGTTCGCGCTCGACGGCGCGTCGGTCGAGGAGATCGCGCGACGTGCGCACCTGGCCGTCGGGACGACGCGCAACTACCTCTCGGCCGCGATGACCAAGCTCGCGGTCACCAACCGGTACGAGGCCGCGCTCAAGGCTCTCGAGCTGGGGTGGATCTAGCGGCTGGTCAGGCCGGGAGAGGGATGCCGGTGCGGGCCTCGAGCGCGTCGACCACCGCGTCCTGGAATCCGTGATCCGACGCGGCGGGATGGGGTGCCTGCACAGCCTGGTGGTACCAGTAGCAACCCGTGCGCGGGTCGATCGAGTCGTCGTCGGCGGTCGCGAGCCACACCTGGGTCCGGTGACCGTCCTCCAGGCTCTCCGGCGCCGACGGGCCACCCATCCGGGTCGGCACCCAGCCGGGGTCGACGGCGTGCGACAGGGTCTGCGGCAGGCGGTGAGCCAGCGCCAGGGCCAACGCCGTGACGAAGAGCTTGCTGTCCCCGTACGAGGTGCGGCCGGGCCGGGCGAAGTCGGGCGCCAGGCGCTGCGGTGAGCCGGAGTGGTGCAGCCCGCTGCTGAGGAAGATCGCCCGCCCGGGCGGTGTCATCGTCGCGGTGAGGACGAACGGTGCCACCGTGTTCACGGTGAGGACGTCCTCGCCGCGCATGACGCCGGCGTTGTGGACGACGGCATCGAACCGGCCGATCGCGTCAGCCTGCCGGGCGACCTCGACCGTCTCCTCACGGCGTGAGAGGTCGCCGTAGACGACGGCGTACATCTGGTCGAGGACGCTGGCGTCCTCGATGCGGTCGGCGTTGCGGGCGTGGAGCACGACGTCGTGCCCGCCCGATGCGAGAGTCGTCGCGGTCGCGAGTCCGAGACCCGTCGACGCTCCCGTCACCAGCAGCAGTGCCATGATCGCTCTGAACCAGAGGGGGCGTCCATGCTCCTCACTCTAGGGAGGTTGCGATGCAGATCTGTGCGACGTGCGGCGTCGAGTACAGCGAGCCGCTCCCCGAGGTGTGTCCGATATGTGCCGACGAGCGCCAGTGGGTGCCGGTCGACGGTCAGCGCTGGACCACGACGGCGGAGCTCGGCGCGGCAGGCCAGCGACTGGTCTGGACCGACCGCGAGCCAGGTCGTGCCGAGCTCACCACCGACCCGAAGGTGGGGATCGGTCAGACCGCGCAGCTGGTGACGACGGAGCAGGGATCGCTGCTATGGGACCCGCCCGGCTACGTCGACGACGAGACCGCCGCCCGGATCCTCGATCGTGGTCCCGTGCTGGCGGTCGCCGCCAGCCACCCGCACATGTTCGGCGTCCAGACCGCGTGGGGCGACGCCCTCGACGCTCCCGTGCTGGTGTGCGCGTCGGACGAGGGCTGGGTCGGACGTCGTACGGAGCGCATCGGGCTCTGGGAGGACGACCACGCGCTGGCGCCGGGACTGACCCTCCATCGCGTCGGCGGCCACTTTGCTGGCGCGGCGGTCGCTCACTGGGCCGGCGACGCCAGCGGGGGAGGACTCCTGCTCAGCGGCGACACGGTGTTCCCGAACCCCGACCGGCGGTCGCTGGGCTTCATGCGCAGCTATCCGAACAAGATCCCGCTGTCGGCGGCCGTCGTCCAGGCGATCGCCGACCGGCTGAGCACCCTCGACTTCGACCGCATCATCGGCAACTTCGGCAACCCGATCGACGGTGACGCGAAGGCCGTTCTCGCGTACTCCGCCGCCCGCCACATCGCCTGGGTGCGCGGCGACCACGACGACGAGACCGGCATCCGGACCGACGGCTGAGGCAGGCTCAGCGGTGCGGGCTCGGGCGATAGACGAGCTCCTGGGTGCGGCCGTCGAGGGTACGGGTCTCCAGCAGCTCGAGGTCGAAGTCGGCGGCGCCGCCGAAGACGGGGGCCATCCCCGTCTGACCGCTGATGACGGGAAAGAGGGTCACCTGGAGGCGGTCGACCAACCCGGCCGCCATCAGCGCGCGGTTCATCGACAGACTGCCGTGCGAGCGCAGCGGCACGTCGGACTCCGCTTTGAGACGGGCGACGACGTCCACGGCGTCGCCGCTCGCGACGCTCGCGTTCGGCCAGTCGAGCGGCCCCGTGATGGTCGACGAGACCACGGTCGTCGGCATGCTCACCATGCGGTCGTTGATCGGGTCTGCCCCTGGTGTCCTCTCGGCGCTCGGCCCCAGGATCTCGACGAACTCCCGATAGGTGTTCGCGCCGAGGACCATCCTCTGCTCGGCCTCGCACTGGGCAAGGCGGTGGGCGAGGAACTCAGGGCCCTGCTTGCCCCAGTAGCCGCCCCAGTCGCCACCCTCTCCGTACGAACCGAAGCCGTCGAGGGTGGAGACGATGTCGAACGTGTAGCTGGCGGTCATGCTGATCTCCTCGCGGGCTGGGTCGACTCTCTGCAGAGGAGACCGGCTCCGCGCCGAAACTCATCGGCGTCGGCTAGAGCCAGCCACGTCGTTTGAACACGACGTAGAGCGTCGCGCACACCAGTGCCATCAGCGCGATGGCGAAGGGGTAGCCGAACAGCCACCCGAGCTCGGGCATGTGCTCGAAGTTCATCCCGTAGATCGTGCCGACGAGAGTGGGCGCGAAGAGGATCGCCGCCCACGAGGAGATGCGCTTGACCTCCTCGTTCTGGAGCAGGCTGGCCTCGGTCAGACGCTGCATCTCCTCGTTCTGCCGTTGGCCGACGAGCGTGGAGTTGACGGCGAGGATGTTCTGGAGGAGCAGCCGGAAGCCCTCCACCCGCTCGACGACCCGGATCACGTGGTCCTCGACGTCGCGCAGGTTGCGTCGCAGCTCCTCGTCGACCTCGTACTTCTCGAAGCCGCTGCGCAGCGCGTCGAGCATGCCGATGAGCGGGCGGGTGGCGCGTTGGAACTCGATGACCTCGCGAGACAGCTCGTAGATGCGTCGCGAGACCGCGGGGTCGCCGGCGAACACCTGGTACTCGATCTCGTCGATGTCGTTCTCCAACCCGTCGACGACCGGACCGTACTCGTCGACGACCTCGTCGAAGATGGCGTACAGGACGGCTTCCGGGCCGAGGGAGAGGAGGTCCGGCGCTGCCTCGAGGCGACTCCGGACGTGTCCGAGGTTCGGAGCCTCTGCGTGCCGGACCGTGACGACGAAGTCGGCTCCGGTGAAGACGTGGACCTCGCCGAACTCCACGCGCTCCTCGGCGTCGAGATAACGCGCCGGCCGTAGGACGGTGAAGAGGACGTCGCCGTAGCGCTCGAGCTTCGGGCGCTGGTGAGCACGGATCGTGTCCTCTACCGCGAGCTCGTGGAATGAGAACTCCGCGGCGACCGAGTCGATCTCCTCGCGTGACGGACGGTAGAGGCCGATCCAGCCCATGCCGTGCTCGTCTCGCAACAGCTCGTAGGTGTCCTCGAGGGTCGGCGGCTCCACCTTGCGTGCCCCACCGACGTACACGGCGTTGTCGACGATCCCCATTGCTGCCTCCCCTCATTGCCACGCCGACCGTACCCCGCTGACG
The DNA here is from genome assembly GCF_019550935.1 of Mumia sp. zg.B53. Classification (NCBI taxonomy): domain Bacteria; kingdom Bacillati; phylum Actinomycetota; class Actinomycetes; order Propionibacteriales; family Nocardioidaceae; genus Mumia; species Mumia sp. zg.B53. The sequence continues at coordinate 214,024 of NZ_JAHWCK010000004.1, forward strand.
CGCGTGAGGCGCTGACGCCACCGGGATTCGGCAACCTCAGAAGGACCGGATCCGGCCGCGGCGCCGACACGCGGCGCGCGTTGCGACCGGCTTCTGCCGCAGTGGATGATGGGGCGTCGCGGGGGAGGCCTGCACGAGCCGATGGGGAGATCAGATGGCGGTCACGACCGCAGGTGTCGTCGATCGAGGGCTGCGGCGCACGGGCGATCCGCGCGTGTGGGGCACGACCATCGGCGCCGCGGGCGCCAGCGTGTTCGTCCATGCCAACCGGGGTGAGTTGCCGTCGACGGCCTCGATCGTTGCGGTGGTCCTGTGGGTGGGCGCCCTCGCGGCGTACGTCTGGGCGGTGTTCGTCAGGCCGCGCTGGTTCCCCGAGCCCGAGCCGGTCCGCGGCAGTGCCCCCTGGATCTATCTGGCCAGCGTCGTCGGCATGCTCGCCCTGGTCCAGGTCGGACAGATGGCGCTGGACGCGGGGGACAAGGTCGACGTCCTCCCGGCCGTCATCGTGCTCGCCGTCGGGCTGCACTTCCTGCCCTTCGCCCGGGCTTTCCACACGCCGATGTTCATCCGGCTCGGTCTGGCCATGGCCGCGCTCGGTGTCGTGGGGCTGGTGCTCGGCCTCGCGTGGACCGAGACGGCTGCCCCGGCGATCGCCGTACTCGCGGGCCTGGTCATGCTCCTCGTGATCACGGAGGCGGCCCTGCGGGACGACGGTCACGCGCCGTTCTGACCGGCCGGTTCGTTGCGGCGCGGGGTCGCACGGAGGATCGTGGTGCCGGTGCCTGAGGTAACACCCGTACCCGCCGAGCCCGCGGACGCAGGCGCCGTCCGCCAGATGGTGCGCAGTGCGTACGCGCCGTACGTCGAGGCCATCGGTGGCGAGCCGGCACCGATGAACACCGACTACGGGCGGGCGATCGCGGACGGCGACATCCACGTCGTGCGCGAGGACGGCGAGATCGCTTCTGTCGTGGTCACCCGGGGGGAGGGGGACCACCTCCTGATCGAGAACATCGCGGTCGCTCCCGCGCGGCAGTCGCAGGGACTCGGCCGGGCGATGCTGGTGTGGGCCGAGGCCCAGGCCGCGGCTCGCGGGTACGACGAGGTGCGCCTCTACACCCACGAGACGATGGTCGAGAACATCGCGTTCTATCGCCGGCACGGGTTCGAGATCACCCGCGTCGCCGCCGACGATCCGTACGGGCGGGTGCACCTGCGCAAGGTGCGCTCCTCGCCCTGACCGGGCGTCCTCGTACCTCTCGCCAAGCGCGCCGCGACGTCTTATGTTGACGGGACCACACGACCCGGCTGCGTTGCCGTCCGGGTCTCACCTCGAGGAGACGCGCGTGAACAGATCCACCCGTTTGCTCGTGGCGCTCGGCGCCACGATTCTCCTGGCCCTGGGGCTGGTCAGCCCGGTCGCCACCGCGACCGCGGCCCCCACGCCCACCGCGACATCAACCGACCGCGACCTGGTCGAGATCCCGGCCAAGGCCGCGTTCGAGCGGGCCGTCTCGCCCAGCGAGTGCGGCAGCACCTTGCTCGACTCGTACGTCGACGGCCTGATCGCCGACTGGACGCCCGAGCAGCTCAGGTTCGCGGCCGCCCACCTCAACGTCCTGACGAGTGTTCCCACCTACGACGCGCTCTTCTTCGGAACCACCGGTGACCCGGACTATGCGCTGGAGTCCCACGAGCACCAGCTCCAGAACACCTTCCGTGACCTCCGGCGCTTCTGGGACATCGAGTCCGCCGACATCCAGCTGATGGCCATGCACGGTGACGTCCTGCTCGACGCCGACCGCATCGCCGCCACGCTGACCGCCATGGTCGCGACCAGGCAGATCGCTCCGCTGACGCCGGCGCAGATCCAGCGCGAGGCCGAGACCGTCGCCACCTTCATGCAGGCGCAGGGCGACTTCTACGACGATCCATTCTGGACGTTGAACGCCTTTGCCTTCAGCGGCGAGGACGAGACCGATCCCTTCCTCAAGGCGCTCCCCGACAAGCTGGTCTTCGGTGACGGCATCCTCGAGGCGTACGACGCCATCGGTCTCGGCGACGTCGGTCCGCGGGTGATCATGGCGCACGAGTTCGCCCACCATGTGCAGTTCGAGCTCGGCGTCTTCGACACCGGGCCGTCCGATCCGTCGGCGGCCACCCGCCGTACGGAGCTGATGGCCGACGCGATGGCGTCGTACTACGGCACGCACAAGAAGGGCCTCGCGCTCAACAAGAAGCGGGTCACCGACGCGCTGCTGAGCTTCTACACGGTGGGAGACTGCAGCTTCGCCAGCCCCGGCCACCACGGGACGCCGCTGCAGCGCGAGCGCGCCGCCGCGTGGGGCGCCGAGCTCGCGGCTGCTGCCCAGCCGAAGAGCTACGTGCTGCCGGCTGCGACGTTCATCGACCTGTTCGAGGCCGCGCTGCCGGGGATCATCGCCGGGAACTGAGGGAGACAGGAGAGCGTCACCGCACCGCCCCCGGCCTCAGGGCTCGGGGGCGGTCGCGGCGGCGGTCGCCGAGAGGGCGAGCCAACATTCGCGCCAGCGTCGGGATCATCACCGCCGCGGCGACTAGGTGCAGGCCGACCAGTGTGCCGGTGGTGGCGGCATCCGCCTCGGCGAGAAACGGTGGGACGAGCGAGATCGCGGTCAGCGACACCGCCGTCCGCACGAACCACGCGGCGGGGCGAGCGCTCCAGCGCAACAACGCGGCGGCGATGACGACGCCGACGAGCGAGAAGAAGCCGGTCACCACCGAGATCCCGGCCAACGGGATCGCCTCGCCGTCCGACACCTCCAAGTCCACGCCTGTCGCACGGGCGAGCGCGGCGGTGAGGGTGGTGACGACGACCGCGGCGAGGGTGGCGAGCACGCCGACGCCGACGAGCCACCTCATGCGTCCGCCTGCAGGCGGTCCGGCAGCCCGAGCAGCGGGAACTGGTCGGCGTGGAAGATGGTGATCTCGGTGACCTTCCCGCCGCTTATCCGCAGGACGTCGATCGTCAATGGCAGGTACGCGTTCTCGTTCTCCTGCCAGTGGTAGGCGGCGAACGCCGGCTGGCGGTTGACCGCGGTGGGCACCGCGCGCAACCCCGTCATGCTCTCGAAGCCGTCCTCGACCCAGTCGCGCACCACCGCCTGTCGGCCGACGTGCAGGCCGGGCGTCGGCGGCATCGAGAACCTCACGTCGTCGCTGAGCATCGCGGCGAGCGCGTCGATGTCGACGTCCACGCTGGCCTCGGTGAAGCGGCGCACCAGCTCGCGAGTCCCGGCGTCCTCCTCGCCGCCGGTCCAGTCCTGACGCTCGGCGGGCAGGTGCTCCCGCATGCCGGCCCGGGCACGCTGCAAGGCGCTGTTGACGGAGTTGACCGAGTCTCCGAGGAGCTCCGCGACCTCCTTCGCCGGCCAGCCGAGCACGTCACGCAGGATCAGCACGGCCCGCGGACGCGGCGCGAGGTGCTGGACGGCCACGACGTACGCGAGCTCGATCGTCTCCCGCGACACGGCGGCGTTCTCGGGCTCGTCCGCGTCGTCGGCTCGGATCTCGTCGAGCAGGCGGTCCGGGTACGGCTGCAACCACGGCACCTCCCCGCCGGTCGCCGGCTCCGGGCGACGCTTGGCCAGCAGGTCCAAGGAGGCGTTGGTGGCGATGCGATAGAGCCAGGCGCGGAATGTGGACCGGCCCTCGAAGGTCTCCCGGCGCCGCCACGCACGGAGGAACGTCTCCTGGACCGTGTCCTCCGCATCCTGGAACGACCCGAGCATCCGGTAGCAGTGCACGTGCAGCTCACGGCGGTGCCGTTCCACCTGTCCCGAGAACGCCTGCCCGTCGAGCATGCCGAGACCGCTCCCGCCCAGATCGCCCATGTCGATCTCCTCCAGCCGCGTGTCCGTACTCATCGGTCATCCTTCCCTCTTTCGTGTCCCGTCGTACGTGTGACGGGGGAGGGCGGGATTAGTCATCACTCGACTCAGTCGGGGCAGGAGCGCCGCCTCGTGTCACAGCACGCGGTCACGCGGCGTCTCCATGACATGAACCTCGACATGAACGTGGTGCTGTGGATCGCCACCGGCCTGCTGGCCCTGGTCGCCGTGGTGGGTGGAGTCACGAAGACCTTCATCCCCAAGGAGAGGCTGGCTGCACAGCGCGGTGGTGAATGGACCGCTGATGCGAGCGTCGGCTTCGTCAAGACGCTCGGTGTCCTGGAGCTCCTGGCCGCCGTGGGGCTGATCGTTCCCGCCGTCGTCGGTATCGCGCCAGTGCTGGCCCCCGTCACTGCCGCCTGTTGGGTGGTGCTCATGGTCGGGGCGATGATCACTCATGGCCGGTTGGGGCAGCCAGCCCTCGTGGCACTCACTGGGTTCTATCTCGCGATTGCGGCCTTCATCGCATGGGGTCGCTTCGGCGACTATCCGCTCGTGAGCTGATCGGCGGCGTACGGCTCGTTCGTCGAGGAAGCCGTCCTGTCACAACGAGTGGTCGCACGGTGTCTTCGTGACATGAACCTCGACATGTGCGTGTCGCTGTGGATCGCCACAGGTCTGCTGGCTGTGGTCGTCTTCGTAGGTGGCGTCACCACGACCTTCGTGCCCAAGAAGCCCCGTCGTGGTGGCCATCATCGGTGTCGCTCGCGGCCGGCTGGGTCAGTCGTGGGTCTGCGTGCTTGCGACGTGACAGGCTTGCCCCGTGACCGCGACAGCAACCCTTCACCTCATGGTCGGGCTGCCTGGCGTCGGCAAGACCACGGTCGCTCGCGGCCTCGAAGACATGCACGAGCCGTACGCCTCACCCCTGACGAATGGATGATCCCGCTGTTCGGTGACCCGGAGGCCGACGGAAAGCGCGACATCCTCGAAGGGCGGCTCCTCTGGACGGCCCACCAGGTCCTCCGCGCTGGGGCGTCGGTCGTCGTGGACTTCGGTTGCTGGGTGGCGGCTGAGCGATGGGCCGTACGTGCGATCGCCGAGCACGCGGACGCGCAGTTCGAGATGCACGTCGTCGACCTGCCGGACGCCGAGCGCCGTGCCCGGGCCGCAGGTCGATGGGAGAGCGACCCGGAGACCACCTTCGACCTGCAGGAGTCGGACCACGAACGAGCTCTTGCGGTCTTCGAGCGCCCGTCAGCGGACGAGCTCCACGACGGCCCAATTCCCAGTCCGCCACGTGGCTTCGGCCCCTGGCTGACGTGGGCTGCCCATCGGTGGCCGAGCTTCCCTGACCTGAGCGAGCAACGTAGGTAGTCGGTTCGTTCGACCCGCGTGGCCGACCTGTTCCTCTCGCCAGACCTCCGTCGGCAACTCAGCGGCGGGTTCGCCGTCCTGGAGCTGCCGAACCGCGAGGCGGCGGGGGGAGCGGGCACGAAAGATCGCGGTGGGCTGTCGCTGCGCGCAGCTGTCCGACCTGGGTGGGAGGCGTGGTCGGCCGGGGTACACGGAGGATGGCACCGCCTGGCGGGGTAACCATCCCGAATGCTCGACGTGTTTCCATCGCGATGCTTCGCGTGCGGTCTCGCCTTTGCCGTGATGCGACAGTGGTCGCGTGAGCTTCGATCAGCAGCCGGTGGTACGAGTATCGGCGAACCCGGGCGCGCCGCTGCCCGACGACTGGGCCGGCGACATCCCCGCTGTGAAGCAGCTTCTCAGCGAGGGCCTTGACCTCGCACCCGGCGTGACGTTCCTCGTGGGTGAGAACGGGTCGGGCAAGTCGACGATCGTCGAGGCCATCGCCGTCGCGTACGGGTTGTCGCCTGAGGGTGGCACCGCCTACGGGCATCACCAGACGCGCCGTACGGAGTCAGATCTGCACGGCTCGCTGTTGCTGCAGCGAGGCATCGGATCAGGGCGGTGGGGCTTCTTCCTGCGCGCAGAGACGATGCACGGCTGGTACACGTTCCTCGAGGACAACCCGGGCAGCGGTCCGGACTTCCACGCGATGAGTCACGGGGAGTCGTTCCTCGCGGTGCTCGAGGCACGCTTCAACTCAACGGGTTTCTACGTGCTCGACGAGCCGGAGGCCGCGCTGTCTTTCGCGTCGACGCTGGGGCTGATGGCGCGCCTCGACGACCTCACGCGCTCGGGCGCACAGGTGCTGTGCGCGACTCACTCGCCGGTCCTCGCCTCGCTTCCCGCCGCGCGGATCATCGAGGTCGGTCCCTGGGGTCTGCGGGACGCTCGCTGGGAGGAGCTCGAGCTCGTACGCCACTGGCGTGCATACCTCGAGACGCCCGAGCGGTACCTCCGTCACCTGCTCGACCCCGGCGGCTGACCAGCGCCGCGAGTGCCTGCGCTCGAGGAACGGGCGAGCCACCCGGATGGTGGACGGGTGGACATCGAGGGTGCAGACTGCCCCCGTGATCGACGACGACGCCTATCTGGCGCAGCTGCAGAGGATCTTCGACGCGAACGACCCTGGAATCGGCATCGATCGATTCACCGGGTACGGCAGCGAATGGCGTGTTTCGGGCCTCCGTGTGGTCGCCAACGAGGATGGGTTCGACGACGTCGACGTCGATGTTGAGGTCAACGGGAGCGGTGCGGACGGGGCGCTGCAGGTGCGGTCGCAGGTGCTGTTCGATCGGCAGTGGCGCAGCGACGCCGGGTATGAGGATCCGGCGGTGTTTGCGCCATACCTCGTCCGGGAGCTCGATGGGAGGATCTACGGTCTTGTCCGCGATCGCGACTCCGATGTCGCGGGCACACTCCCTCCGGCCATCGACGGCGCCACGCGCGACGAGTGGTGGGCCGCTCTGCTCGACGATCTGAGTGGTGAGGCCGTCGTGGCGCGGGAGGTCGGTCCGGGGACCCTCGAGGTTGAGCAGCTCGACGAACCCACCACGTGGGTCCATGTGACCAGTGACCAGTGGGCCCGGTACGTCTCCGAGCACGGGTGGGATCAGGCTACGGAGGACCTCGCGGCGACACGGTCTGCGCTGTGGGAGGAGCACACGGTCCTGTTCCGAGGGCGCCTGTGGTGCTCGATCCGCGCGGAGCTTCCTCCCATCAGCCAGGAGCAGGATGAACGCTCCAAGGGAATCCCGCCCGAAGAAGGGAGGATGGCCGGGGGCTATTGGGTGGCGGTCGACGGGCGGGGGCAGGAGCACCGCTTTCCCGAGATGCTCGAGGACGAACCGGGCGGGTTCGCCGGTGTGGTGCGGCGTCAGTTCGATCGGTTGCGGCGGCGCTGCACGGACTGTCGGACGACACCCGGCTCGTGGTCTCCGAGCTGCTCGGCGACCTGCGCGGCGCGTAGCGGGAGGTCCCGGAGTCGACGTGCGTGATCGTCCACGGCGGCTCGGAGGAGCTGCGCGCCTTCGAACCCGTGTAGGTAGCCATCTGCCGGCACGACTCACCGCGCGCGTCTCCCGCCTGCGAGACATCGAGTCCGGCTTCCGGCCACGGACCGGGCCGTGGTGGTCAGCTGGCTCACGTCAGCGTGGGTGCTGCCTTGACTCCTAATCTGAATGATTAAGACTGGGCCGGTACGTGGGCCGATGAGTCCCCGCGTCGAGGACGGTCGTACACCGCATGAGCCAATTCCTGCTTTCCGTCCCGCACGACTCCGATGAGGAGCCGACCATGGAGACCATGGACCCGGCTGAACTCGAGGCGGCCATGGCGGCCACCGGCGCGATCATCGAGGAGCTGACGTCGACCGGAGCCTTCGTCTTCGCGGGTGGTCTGATGCCGCCCTCGAGCGCGATCACGGTCGACAACACCGGCGAGTCGCTGAGCACCGTCAACGGCCCGTTCGTGGAGGCGCCGGAGTACCTCGGGGGCTTCTGGGTGATTGACGTCGCCGATGAGGAGGCAGCCCTCGGCTGGGCTGCCCGGGCGTCGAAGGCCCTCGGCGGCCGGATCGAGGTCCGGGCCTTCCAGGTGCCGGCGGGGGAGTGAGCTCGGTCGCCGAGCGGGGTTCCCGAGCTGGCGGTCTGCGATCTGTACCGCTAATCGGCTCTCACGCGTCGGGTGCCGTATGCCCACATCGCGATCTCGACGCGGTTGCGGGCGCCGAGCTTGGTCATCAACGAGGCGACGTGGGTCTTGACCGTGCTCAGGCCGACGAAGAGCTCCGTGGCGATCTCGGCGTTGGTCCGGCCCTGTGCCACCAGCGCGAGGACCTCCTCCTCGCGCTCGGTGAGCGGATCGATCGGCTGGGACGGCACCACCGGCGCCTGGTCGGCGAAGGTCGCCAGCAGCCGGCGGGTGACGTTGGGGGCGATCAGCGCGTCCCCGTTGGCCGCCGCGTGGATGGCCTGCACGAGGATGTCCGGCCCGGCGTCTTTGAGCAGAAAGCCGCGAGCGCCGGCGCGTAGGGCGCCGAGGACGTACTCATCGAGGTCGAAGGTGGTGATCACGACGACCGCCATCGGGTCCGTCACGTCTGGCCCGGCCAGGCGCCGCGTCACCTCGACGCCGTCGAGCCCGGGCATCCGGATGTCGACGAGGAGGACATCGGGTCGCAGCCGGGTCGCCAGGTCGAGCGCTTCGAGCCCGTCTGCCGCTTCCCCCACGACCTCGAGATCGGGGTGCGCGCTGAGGATCATCACCAGCCCGGTCCGGACCAGATCCTGGTCGTCGGCGACGACGACACGGATGCTCATGCCAGCGGCTCCACCGGCAGCACGGCCTCGACCACCCAGCCGCCATCAGGCCCCGGCCCCGCGGAGAGCGATCCACCGAGGAGATGGGCGCGCTCGGCCATGCCCAGCAGGCCGAACCCAGGGTCCGGGGCTGGCCCCGGCTCGATCTGTCCATCGTCGCTGACACACAGCCTGACGGCGTCGCCCTCCCGGCGTACGTCGATCCCGACGCGGGTCGCGCTCCGCGCGTGCCGTACGGCGTTGGTCAGCGACTCCTGCGCAAGCCGGTAGAGCGCGGCGTCGACGGGTCGTGCCAGCTGGGTTGACGAACCGTCCAGCGAGACTTCGACGGTGGGCGTCGCGTCGGCGCGCGCGAGAGCGGGCAGGTCCGCGACACCCCTCGGCGGTGAGTAGGTGACCGCTTCCTCCTCACGCAGCACCCGCACCATGGATCTCATCTCCGCAAGGGTCGACGACGCTTCGGACTCGATCGCGGCCAGGATCTCGGCAGCCCTCTCAGGTTGGATGCCGGCGACCACGCCACCGGCCTGCGCCTGCACCGCGATGGCCGACACGTGGTGGGCCACGATGTCGTGCAGCTCGCGCGCCAGCGCCACCCGCTCCTGATTGCGGATCTCGCGCTGTTGGCGATGCCAGAGGTCTGCGCGGTAGCGGAACACCGCCGCGAGGGCGACGAACAACAGCAAGAGGACGCTTCCGCCGAACACGTCGGCCCAGCCGACGGAGGATGCGTACATCCCCAGCGCGACGACGAAGGTCACGAACGCCGTCCCCAGGACAATCTCCCGTCCCGAGCCCCACCGCACCAGGGAGTAGAGCAGGATCAGCACGGCCATCATGGAGTAGAGGCCGAGGTCCCCGGCGTGCGCAGTCAGCTGGAGGACCGAGAGCAGCCCGGCGACGCCCCACCCGACCAGGGCGGCTGTCAGAGGGCGGTCCCGCCGCCAGAGCAGGGCAGGAATCAGCGCCAGGGCGAGCACCGTGACAACGGGTCGCCAGGTCAGGTCCGGACGAACGATGCCCTCGACCAAGGCCGCGACCGCGAACACTCCCACCAGCAGCCAGTCGAGACGACCGACGGGTGGGGCGTCAGCAGGCCGCGGCTCGTGCCAGAGGGAGCGCCGGACAGTGACCACGGGCCCAGCCTAGGGATCCGCGCGCCTCGGCGTACCCGCCGAAAGTACGAGCGAGAGACCATGCCATCGGCCAGGTGAACTCCGGCCTCCGGACCGAGGCGCCCGCCGCCGGGCTCAGCGAGCGTGGACCTACCGATCCGCACCACACCAACGGAGCCCATGATGAGAAAGCGTCAACCCACCACCGCGGCGCTGGAAGACCAGCCGATCCCGGTGAGAGTCAAGCTCGCCGCAGCGTGGACAAGCCTCATGTTCCTGTACGCCTACGTGGACATTCTGAACTTCTTCACGCCCGGCGTCGTCGACGACATCCTTGACGGCAGGGTCTTCGAGTTCGACCTCTCTCAGACCTTTTCGACCGCGGCGCTGACCCTCATGGCCTTCCCGATCTTCATGGTCGTGCTGTCGACGACGCTGCCGGCCCGGGCGAACCGTATCGCGAACCTCGTCGTGGCCGCGGTCTACGTCCCCGTCACGGCGTTCAACGTGGCAGGCGAGTCCTGGCTGTACTTCTTCGGCCTTGGCGTCGTCCTGGAGCTGATTCTTCTCGCCCTCATCGTCCGGTTGGCCTGGACCTGGCCCCGCACGGCATCGTCGGCGACCACCCCGGACCGTGGAACGGCTCGCGCCCAGCAGCACGCGTGAGCCAAGAGCAGTCCCGTCGTGCCAGCGGCGGGACGGGATCGCTCGACCAGCGGGGGCGTACGACGAAGGCCAGGCATCATCGTGATGCCTGGCCTTCGTGGGTGGTGCGCCGTCAAGGACTCCAACCCCGAACCGGTGATGCTCGATCGGTTGAGCATGAGCCGGAGGTTCCGTGTCTGCGGCGCGCCGCACGCTCCGGTGCGCAAGGTCGATTGCGGCGACAAGACGCGCCCGATGGCAAGGAAGCACTGGTCGCGGCATCAGCGCGTCGCTGAACACCGCACGTTTGCGGGCGCCCGCGTCGATGTGGAACATCGATCTCGCCACGCGAGCACATCTTGGCAGTCGACTCGTCGGCCCAACTCTCGGTCCCTACTCGTCTTGCATGCCGACTCGCTCGGATGAGGTCATGAACTCTGCCCACGGCTGACCCGTACGGGCGATACAAAGGGGGACCCAACAACAGGAGTGAGACCCTTGTTCAAGATACCCGTCGCCCTCTTGGCAGCCCTCGCCTTGCTGGTGGGCCTGGCCGGAACCGCGAATGCAACGGACACCAGCGAGCTCGGCCGTGAGGCAAAGAAGGCGTTCGTGAAGCCTTCCGGAGACCTCGTGGCGAGTGGCGTGGCCGGGACGGCGCTGTACTCCGACGTCAGCCTGGGCAACTTCACGCTTCCGCGCTCGGGGAGTGTGACCCGCAGTGCCACCTACTGGGTCGCGCCTGACGATGACTGGCTGTTGTCCTACGAGGTCTACGACGGCAACGACAACCTCGTGTCGACTGGGGAGGTGAGCAGCCTCTACGGTGACGCGCCATCGGGGTCGATCCCGCTGACCTTCTCGGCATCGGCGGTAACAGGCACCTGGACAGTGCTCTGGGGTTACGCGGAGTACCTCCCTGAGAGCGACGACTATTACACCGAGGGCGACTACAACTTCTTCGCCGTTAACCGTCAGGCCGCGCCGGTCCCGACCGCGAAGAAGCCCGGCGCGCCGCGGTCGCTGAAGGTTTCCAGTCAGGTCGACGCAAAGAAGCGGAAGGTCTCGTGGGCGGCTCCGTCGAGCAACGGTGGCGCGGGTATCCATGGCTACCAGATCATGGTGAGGAAGGGCAGCAAGACGCTGTACACCAAGAACGTCGCGGCATCGCGGCGCTCGTTCAAGGTTCCCCGCCGCCTGCTCCACAACGGCAAGGATCGGGTCTATGTGAAGGCCCGCAACCGTGTCGGGTTCGGCTCGAACGCTGCCCGCTCCTTCAAGGTGAAGAAGCCCGTCAAGGCGTACTCGCGATGCTCAGCACTTGCTAAGGACTACCCGCGCGGGGTCGCCCGCTCGGCGTCTGCGGCTCGCAAGCACAGCGATGGCGCCGAGGTGTTCGCCAGGGTCTACCGCCTAAATGTCAAGAGGGACAGGGACAAGGACGGCGTCGCCTGCGAGCGCTGACGTCAGTCTGATCGGCGGGCCGCGCTCGTCCATAGTCGAGCGCGGCCCTCCGAATGAGTAGCTCAAGAGATGGCGCTGACTGTGCACTTGGAGGCACGGCGGAGGTCCTCGAATCACGCGGTGTCTAATGAGGGAACCTGGCCGCGCCTGGAAAACTGCACCTTGGCGCTCCTTCATCGAGTCTGCATTCGCCGAGTCCGGAGAGGGCGGCCACACCTCGTGCACTGAGTGTGCGCTGCCGCGCGACCCCGTCAGGCAGCCAGCCCTCGATCGAGGTCATGTCGACGCCCTCGACCCACAGCCCTTTGGCGTGGGTGGGAACGTGTCGAATAGCCACACGCGGAGGCCCTGGATGAGCTCTGCCACCAACGTGCTCATGATCTCGATGCGACTCCGCCGGGCTTCCGAACGCGAAAGGTGAGGGTAAAGGCTGGGTAGACGAGAAGCAGGTCAGACGCTGACCGCGTCTGACCTGCTTGTGTGTGCGCCATCAGGGACTCGAACCCCGAACCCGCTGATTAAGAGTCAGCTGCTCTGCCAATTGAGCTAATGGCGCGTGGTGCCCTAGACCGTCGTCCGAAGCAGTAGGAACTTTAGCAGGGCCTCCAGACCAGTCCTAATCGAGCCCTGGTGTGTGACCTAGGACACCGCCCGACCTGCAAGAATGCGGCTCCGACCGATCGAGAGAGTCCCCCGATGAGCCAGGCTACGTCGCGCCCCCTGTCCCTGCCTCTGCGCCTCGAGCGGGCCGCGATCCGCGGCTTCGCCCGGCTCCCGCAGGCCGTCATCGCACGCCTGGGCGCAGGCGCCCCCGTGAACCGCGACGGTGAGCGCCTCGCGCCCGAGGTCGCCGCAGCGCTGGGCGTCCTCAACCGCATCCCGGGCTCCGACTTCTCCACCAAGCCGCTCGACGTCGCGCGTCACCAGATCGAGGACGAGGCGCTCGTCTTCGCCGACACGTTCCCGCCGTTCGCGGTCGAGGAGGACCTCCTCATCCCCTCGCCGCACGGCGCGATCCCCGCGACCCGCTACCGCGCCACGGCAGGGGCGTCGCGTGGGCTCGTGGTCTACTTCCACGGTGGCGGCTGGGTGCTCGGGAGCCGCGTGAGCACCGACTCCGCCGTACGGTTCCTCGCCTTGCACGCCGGTGTGGACGTGCTGTCGGTCGACTACCGGCTCGCGCCCGAGCACCCGTTCCCCGCGGCGATCGAGGACGGGCTGGCTGCGTGGGAGTACGCGGTCGCGCAGGCGCCTGCGTGGGGCCTCGACCCGTCCCGCATCGTCGTTGCGGGGGACAGCGCCGGCGGCAACATCAGCGCCGTCCTCGCCCTCGAGCTCCGCGGGCGAGAGGTCGAGCCGTGCCTGCAGGTGCTGTTCTTCCCCGTCACCGACCTCTCCACCAAGCACCCCTCGTACGAGGAGTTCTCCGACGGCTACTTCCTCACCGAGCGACAGATGGACTGGTATCGCGAGCACTACCTCGCCGATCCCGCGCACGCCCTCGATCCACGAGTCTCGCCACTGCTCGCCGACGACCTCTGCGGTGTGGCGCCTGCGTACATCGCGGTAGCCGGCTTCGACCCGCTGCGCGACGAGGGCATCGCGTACGCGCGCCGGCTCGAGGAGGCTGGAGTCCCGACCGAGCTGGCCCGTACGGGCGACCTCATCCACGCGTTCATCAACATCACCGGCGTCAGTCCGAGCGCGTACGAGGCGACGTTGCGGGCAGCCCAGGCGATCAAGGCCAGGCTTCTGACGACCCCCTCGGGCTACCACAACGCCTTCCGGCAAGGCACCCGGTGACATCGGGGCGCGCCTCGTGACGACGACGGTGACCGACGCGTACGCGCGTCGAGCCGCCGAGTACGCGCACGTCCTTGGCTCGATGGAGGCGGTGCACCCCTCCGACCGGCAGCTCATCGAGAGCTGGGCCGACACCGTGACGGGGCCGGTGCTCGACGCGGGGTGCGGACCCGGCCACTGGACGCACCACCTCGCGGGGCGTGGCCTCGACGTTCGCGGCATCGACCTCGTCCCCGCCTTCGTGGAGCATGCTCGGCGGAGCTATCCGGACGTGCCGTTCCGGATCGGCAGCATCGACGCGATCGAGGAGCCCGACCAGTCCTTCGGCGGGGTGCTGTCGTGGTACTCGACGATCCATCATCACCCGTCCCGGATCGCCGCCACCTTCGACGAGTTCGCCCGTGTCCTCCGGCCCGAAGGCGGGCTCGTCCTCGGCTTCTTCGACGGACCAGCGATCGAGGCGTTCGACCACGCGGTCACGCCGGCCTACCGGTGGCCGCCCGAGGAGCTGCACCGGCTCCTCGCGGCGAGCGGCTTCACCGTGAGCGAGACCCGTACGAGGACAGGACAAGGGCAGCGGCCCCTCGGCGCGATCGTGGCCCGACTCGGCTCAGCCTCGTGAGGCGGACCGCTCCAGGCGCCACACGTTGTCGACGTGCGTCCCCGTACGGCCGTCGGGTGCCGTCGACGCACGCTCGACGCCTTCCTTGGTGACGACCGTCCACTCGGCCTCGGGGAGCGACAGCACGTCGAGGACCTCCTCGAGCGTCGGGAAGACGGCGTGGGGCACGGAGTGCTCGTGCGGCTCGGCCCACGAGGGCCAGCCGCCGTGCATGACGACGAGCAGCGTGCCGCCCGGTGCCACCGCCTCGGCGGCGCTGCGGAGCACGCCGTCCTGGTCGAGGGCGACGGGGGACTGGAGGTACTGCGCGTTGACGAGGTCGTACGAGCCGTCGGGAAAGGTGACGCCCAGCTCGTGACGCTCCCACGTCGTACGGTCGGCCACCCCGGCGTCGGCGGCGTGCACCGCTGCGCGGTCGAGGGCGGTCTGCGAGATGTCGACGCCCGTGACCGTCCAGCCCTGCGTGGCCAGCCACACGGCGTCGGCGCCTTCGCCGCAGCCGAGGTCCAAGGCGGTGCCGGGAGTCAGGTCGGCAACCTCGCGGACGAGCAGCGGGTTGGGCTTGCCGCTCCAGATGCGGTCGGAGCTGCCATAGCGCTGCTCCCAGAACTCCGTCGGATCCGTGGGCTCGGCGGGGGCGGTGGGCTCTGTCGCGTCGTTGCTCATGCTGCTAGTCGACCACGGGGGTGGAGCGGCCGTAGCCGGATCTGCGGGTCAGCTTGTCCAGCAGCGGCTGCACGCGGTACGGGAGAGGAGTCGAGATCGCCAGCGTCGAGGTCGTGTGGCGGACGCCGTCGGTGTCGATGATGCGGACGACGACCTCCTGCAGCTCGGCGTGCGTCACCGCGCCGACCCGTACGCGCAGGTCCTCACGTCCGGCCTGCGTGATGATCTCGAGCACCTCCGGGATCTCCGAGATCGCCTGCACGACGTAGGCCATCCGCCGCTGGTCGAGCTCGACGTCGACGAACGCCTGCACGGACACGCCGATCGCCTCGAGGTCGACGTCGGGGCGGAAGCCGCGGAGGACGCCGGTCTCTTCGAGCCGCTTCAGGCGCGCCTGCACCGTGTTGCGGGCGACGCCGAGCGCCGACGCGAGCTCGACGACGCCGGCGCGCGCGTTGCGGGTCAGTCTCCCGATGATCTCGGCGTCGAGGCGGTCCAGGCGAGGCACGGGTCGAGTCTGTCAGACCAGTCCGTCGACCGGCACACCCTCGGCACGCAGCCGCTCGACGTACGTCGCGACGTTGCGCAGCTTGACGTCCTCGTAGCCACGCACGAGGTCCGGCAGCTCGGCGATCCGCACCGCACGCTCGTACGAGTCCACCGACAGGCCGGCGGTCACCGTGTCGAGCAGCGCGTCGTAGTGCGCGGCGAGACGACGCTCGAGGCGCCGGACCTTGGCGTAGCCGAACACGTCGAACGGTGTCCCGCGCAGGCCCTTCATCCGCGCGAGCCCGCGCAGCAGCACGTGCGAGCGTGGCGTGAATCCGACCTTGGAGCTGCGGCCCATCGAGCGCATCACGGGCGGGTGCAGCTTGTAGGTGAGCGTGGCGCCGCCGGGCACCTGACGCGCGACCTCGTCGGCGAACGAGGAGTCGGTGAGCAGGCGAGCCACCTCGTACTCGTCCTTGTAGGCGGTGAGCTTGAAGAGGTACTGAGCCGCGGCCCGCGTCAGCCGGTCGTCGCTGGTCACGGCGCGCTCGGCGTCGCGTACGGCGGCGACCCTCGCGACGTAGCGCTGCGCCGTCGCCATGCCCTGGAATCCGACGAGGTCGCTGGCCCGGCGGGCGACCATGGCGCGGATCTCGTCGCTGAAGCCGGCAGCGTCGACGGCCGGCACGGCGACGAGCGGAGCTGCGCTCGTCTGCGGACGCGTGGCCGTAGCAAACGCCTCCGGATCGGCGACCGCCACACGGCCCCACCGGAAGGCGGCCACGTTGGCGTCGACCGCGACGCCGTTGATCCTGATGGCCTCCTCGATCGCCTCGGCCGGGATCGGGAGAGCGCCGGCCTGGTAGGCGGCACCGACGAGCAGGAAGTTCGCGGTGGTCGTGCTCCCGAACAGCTCCTCGGCGGCCTCGAGGGCGTCGAAGGCGTGGACGTCACGCGTGACCGCGCCCAGGCGGCCGATCAGCGTGTCGAGCTCGGGATAACCGACCGATGCGTCATAGACCATGTCACCGGTGGGCGTCCTGCTCGTCGACGCGACCGCGACGGTCGTCGCCGGGTCGCCGTACCCGAGGTTCTTCGGGGACGTGGCGGCGAGCAGGTCGAACGCGAGGACGCAGTGCGCGCCCTGCGGGGTGAGCCGGTTGGACGGCTCGAGGCCCGCCCCGGACTCTGTGCGCGGCGAGAAGCGCAGGTGCCCGGTCACCGGACCGGCCTTCTGGCTCAGGCCGGTCTGATCGAGCGTCTCGGCGTCGAAGCCCGCTCGCATGGCCGCCATCGCGAGCACCTGGTTGACCGTCACGATGCCGGTGCCGCCGATGCCGGCCATCAGCACGTCGTGGGTGCCGGCGAGCGGGGGAGCGGTGGGGGCGGCGACTGCGGGCGGCGTCGGCGTCGTACGGCGCGCCGGACGCGCATCCGGGTCGACCTCGACCGTCACGAACGACGGGCAGTCTCCGTCGAGGCACGAGTAGTCGGTGTTGCACGACGTCTGGTCGATGCGCGTCTTGCGGCCGTACTCGGTGTCAACCGGCTGCACCGACAGGCAGTTGCTCTTGACGCCGCAGTCGCCGCAGCCCTCGCACACGGCCTCGTTGATCACGACGCGGGTGTTGCGCGCGGGCAGCGTGCCCCGCTTGCGCTGACGGCGTGCGTCGGCGGCGCAGTGCTGGTCGTAGATGAGCACGGTGACACCGGGGACGTCGCGCAGGATCCGCTGCGCCTCGTCGAGCCGGTCGCGGTGCCACAGGAGCGTGCCCTTGGCGAGCGAACGCCTGCGGTGCCGCTGCGGCTCGTCGGCCACCACGATGACGCGCGCGACGCCCTCGTCGGTGAGCTTGTGCGTCAGCTCCGGGACGGTCAGCGCGCCCTGGGCGTCCTGCGCACCGGTCATCGCGACGACGTCGTTGTAGAGGATCTTGTAGGTGATGTTGACCCCTGCCGCGATGCACGCCTGGATCGCGAGCTGGCCGGAGTGGAAGAACGTGCCGTCGCCGAGGTTCTGGAAGATGTGCCCGGTGCGTGTGAAGCCGGACTGGCCGATCCACTGGCTGCCCTCGGCGCCCATCTGGGTGAAGCCCGTGACGGCACTGTCCTCGCGGCCCGACGTCGACACCATGATGTGGCAGCCGATGCCGCCGCCGGCCAGCGAGCCCTCCGGGACGGCGGTGGAGCGGTTGTGCGGGCAACCGCTGCAGAAGTACGGCGCGCGCGAGGTCGACAGCAGGGGGAGCGGGATGGTCTGGGGCCTCGGGATCTCGATGCGGACGCGGCCGTCGAGCACGTGGCGCAGAGGTGCGAGCAGGCGGCCGGAGGTGACCTCGCCGTCGGCGGGGACGAGCCGACGGCCGACGGTGTCCTTCTTGCCGATCACGCGGGGGGCGTCGGGCATCCCGTAGAGGATCTCGCGGACCTGCGTCTCGATGAAAGCGGTCTTGTCCTCGACGACCACGATCTCGCCGAGACCGGTCGCGAACTTCTCGACGATCCCCGGCTCCAGGGGCGTCACCAGGCCGAGCCGCAGCACCCGGATGCCGGCGGCGTGCAGCGCGTCGTCGGTGAGGTTGAGGTCGAGGAACGCCTGACGGAGCGCGTCGTACGTGGTGCCGGCGGCGACGAAGCCGATGGTCGCGTGCGGCGGGTCGATGTCGACGACGTTGAGCGGGTTGGCGGCGGCGTACGCGAGGACGGTCTCCGTGCGCGGGCCGACGAGCTGCGCCTCTGCCCCCACGATCGCGTCCGGGTTCACGATCATCGGCGCCTGGGCGTACGACCAGGGCTTGCCGTCCCACTCGATCGACGGCACGACCGGGCGGAAGGCGTCGGCGGGGCGGTCGACCACCCACGAGCCGTCGGCGACGTCGGCGACGATCTTGAGCCCGACCAGGCAGCCCGACGCACGCGAGAGCGTGACGGCGTGGAGCCCGAGCGTGACGATCTCGGCGGCGTTGCGGGGGAAGAGGACGGGGATGCCGAGCGCGGCCAGCGTCCGCTCGCTGACAGCGGGGACGGTGGACGACTTGGAGGCGGGGTCGTCACCCGCGAGGATCACGGCTCCGCCGCGCGGATCGACGCCGTACATGTTGGCGTGCCGCAGCGCGTCGGTCGCGCGGTCGACGCCGGGCGCCTTGCCGTACCAGTAGCCGACGACGCCGTCGAAGACCGCCTCGGCCGGATCGAGCGGCTGCTGGGTACCCCACACCGACGTCGCGGCGAGCTCCTCGTTGAGCCCGGGGACGAAGCGGATGTCGTGCGCCTCGAGCACGTCGGGCATCTCGGCGAGCATGCGGTCGACGCCACCGAGCGGGCTGCCCTGGTAGCCGGACACGAACGACGCGGTGCGCCGGCCCTCACGCCGGTCGTGCTCGCGCTGCTCGACCAGGAGGCGCGCGATGGCCTGGACGCCGGTCAGCAGCACCGGCGGCGAGCCGGCGCGAAAGCGGTCACGCAGGTCGTACGGCTCCGGCTCGGGAAGCGAGTCCGGGCGGCCGACCATCAGCTCGGTCATGGGAGCTCCTTCACGCGGCGGGCATCGATGTGATGCCCCCACGGTGGAGGAGCGTGACGGATCGCGCAACAGCCCGTTCAGCAGCGACGCATCATGCTCAAATGTGACGCCCGTAACGGACAGCAGGACCGCAACGTGACCAGCATCACGCCGGGGTGCGTCACCGTCCCCGTTTTGTCGAGTTGTGGACCGAATCACGACGAATAACAGACCGGAACTCGACGAAACGCGGACGGGGCGGACGGGGACGCTCAGGCTGCGCGGCCCTCGTGGTCGAGCACCGCCATCGCGGCGTTGTGGCCCCCGATGCCGCTGACCGCGCCGCCGCGCCGTGCGCCCGATCCGCACATCAGCACGCGCGCGTGCCCGGTCTGGACACCCCACCGCTCCGCCGGCGTACGGCCCAGCTGCTCGACCCAGGGCCACTGCAGGTCGCCGTGGAAGATGTGGCCACCCGGCATCGCGAGATCCTTCTCGATGTCCGCCGGAGTCTTGACCTCGACACAGGGGTCGCCGTTCGCGTCGCGCGCGATCACCGACGCGATCGGCTCCTCGAGGTAGGCGTCGATCGCCGACTCGAACGCCCGCCAGCCGCGCGCCTTGGCGTCATCGCTGCTCTCGGCGTACGGCCAGTGGATCCCGAAGTACGTCAGCGTCTGCGCGTCCGTCCCCGCGAGCTCCGCACCGAGGATCGAGCGGTCGGTGAGCGTGTGGCAGTACAGCTCCCCGCAGGCCACGTCGGGCGACGGCGTCGCGAACGCCCGCTCGAGCTCCTCGTAGGTCTCGCCGAGATGGAAGGTGCCGGCGAACGCGACCGTCGGGTCGACGCCCGACTTCAGCCGAGGCAGCCGGTCGACGAGCAGGTTGATCTTGAGCTGGGACCCCTCGGGCTTCGAGGGCAGGGGATCACCGAGCAGCCCCGCCAGCACGTACGGTGCCACGCCCGACAGCAACCAGCGGGCCTCGACGTCGAGGCCGTCGGCGTGGACGACGACGCCGTCGGTGTCCGCATCGACGGCACGGACCGTCACCCCCGTCCGGATCTCCGCGCCGGCCTCCTCGGCGACGCGACGCAGCTCGTCGGTCACCGCGCCCATGCCGCCCACCGGGACCCGCCACTCGCCGTTCCCGTTGCCGACCAGGTGATAGAGGAAGCAGCGGTTCTGCTGGAGCGTCGGGTCGTGCAGCGAGGCGTACGTGCCGATCAGGCCGTCGGTCGCGACCACGCCGCGGACGAGGTCGCTGGTGAAGCGACGCTCGATGGCGTGGCCGAGCGGCCGCGCCACGAGGTCGCTCCACACGGCGTCGCCGACGTCCTCTCGGATCGCCTCGGTCGTGGGCAGCGGCCGTAGCAAAGTCGGTGCCACGGAGAGGGCCAGCCTCTGGGCGTCGGCGTAGAACCCGCGCCATGCGTCGTACTCGGTGTCGGTCCCCGTCGTCTCCCGGAACGACTCCGCCGTCGACCGTCCCTCGTGCGTCTTGACGAGCAGCCCGCCACCGTCGTAGGGCGTGTACGAGGCGGTGTCGCGTGCCCGCAGCTCGAGCTCGAGACCGAGGTCCTTGATCAGCTCGTGCGGCATGAGCGAGACGAGATAGGAATAGCGCGACAGCCGGGCGTCGACGCCGGGGAACGGGCGCTCGCTCACGGCTGCTCCGCCGGTGTGGTCGAGGCGTTCGAGCAGCACCGTACGGAGGCCGCTGCGGGCGAGGAGGGTCGCGGCGACGAGGCCGTTGTGGCCGCCTCCGACGATGACGACGTCGTGAGTCATGCGGGTCAGCCTAGGCTGGCTGATCGAGTAGTAGTTGTGCCAGCCAGCCAGCCAGCCAGCCAGCCGGCGGGCGGACATGGACCAGATGGGCGAGGTCGAATACGCGCCGGGCGAGCCCAAGGGCACGCCGTGGCACCCGCACCGCGGCTTCGAGACCGTGACCTACATGCTCGATGGCGTCTTCGACCACGCCGACTCCCACAGCGGCGGATCGATCACCGACGGCTGCGGCCTTCGCGGCGGACCGGGGCCCCTACACCCGCGACCCGCTCCCGATCCGCTGACCCCGGCCCCTGGCACCCTTACTCGGGTCCAGGGGCTTCGCTTTTGCCCTGAGCAGCGCGCGGCGCCCCTGGCGGACTCCCTCCCCGATCGTTCCCTGACGTCCTAAGAGGCCACATGAGATTCAAGAAGTCGCTCACCGCGCTCGCTGGTGTCGCCGCTATCGGCACACTCACGACGGCGTGTTCAGATGATGCGGTGGTCGTGAGCGACAACTTGTCGAAGGCGGCCGACAACTTCGAGATCGACCGCCGCGTCGTGTTCTTCAACGGGATCACGGACAAGTACCTTCTGACGATCGAGGGCCGGTGCGCGATCGAGGACGATGGCGGGCAACTCGAAGTGACGTGCAAGGTCGGGAAGGGCGCCTACAAGAAGCACTTCCTCGGGCTGTCTGACAACGTCTCGTACTTCGTCGAGCAGATCGAAGGCGCGTACGCGGACCCGAACCACTATCGGGTCACGTTTAAGCCGGAGGTGATCGTCCCATCGATCGACCTGCGCACGTCTGCCGACGACTGACCGTTCCTGAAGGCCCCGGCTCCTCTTCATGAGGGGTCGGGGCCTTTTGTGTGAGCAGCCTCCGGCGTCCTGGCGGACTGCGCGCTCATGTCTCCCTGTCACGTCAGGAGGCATGGAGGCGTACGAGGACTTCCGCAGGGGACGGTTCGGCCAGATCCCGGCGAAGGAGATGCCGCACGGCGACGTCGGCGGAGCCGCGCCCGGCGCGTGAGGCACTGGCGCCGCGTTGGGCCCCGTTGGTCGAGTAGGGCGGAGCGCCAGCGGAGCTCGTATCGAGATCCCTCGGCGCCCGCCGTCCCTCGAGCCACACCACGCAGGTCGAGGCCGCGAGCACGGCGCCGAGCGCGCTGACCGCGGCCCACCCGCCGGCCACCCAGGCGGCGGTCGTCGCGGCCGACCCTGCGGCCCCGCCGACGAAGAACGCCGTCATGAACGCCGCGTTGAGCCGGTTGCGCATCGCAGGGTCGAGCGCATAGATCGCGTTCTGGTTCGCGTTGAGCAGCATCTGCTGCGCCACCACGAGCGCCAGCACGCCGAGCAGCAGCCACGTCAACCCCGCCGCGCCGCCTCCTCCGCCGAGCGCGATCAGGCCCCACGCGATCGGCAGGGCGAGCGTCGACGCCCGGGCGACCGCACGGGCACGCCCGGCATCGACCAGCCGCCCCGCGACCGGCGTCGCCACGACTCCGGCGATCCCCATCAGACCGAAGGCGCCGATCGCTGCCTCCGACCACCCGTACGAGGTGGCGAGCAGGAATGTCGACGCAGTCCAGAACGTGTTGAAGGACGCCAGCGACAGCGCGGCGACGAGCGCACGGCGGCGCAGCACGGGTTGCGTCCCGAAGAGCGCGAGCGTCGAGCCGAGGAGGGCGGGATAGGCGATGCCGCTCGGTGTGTGGAGCGTCGGGAGCCGCACCCGAAGCGCCACCGCGACCGCCGCCACCAGCACCCCGCACACGACGTAGACCGACCGCCACCCGGCGAGCTGCGCGACCACCCCCGAGATCGGCCGCGACACGATGCTCCCCAGGAGCAGACCGCTCATCACGACAGCGACCACCCGGCCCCGCTGCTCCGGCTCGGCGAGCGTCACCGCGAACGGGACGACGACCTGCGCCGCGACCGACGTCAGCGCCGTGAGCGCGGTGGTGACGAGGAGGACGCGGCCGCCGGGCGCGAGCGACGACGCGACCAGCAGGACGGCCGTCGCGCCGAGGAGGGAGACCGCCAGCCGACGCCGTTCGAGGAGGTCACCCAGAGGGACGATGGCGAGCAGGCCGACGGCGTACCCGACCTGCGCGGCGGTCACGATCATGCCCGCTGTCGAGTCTCTGATCCCGAGGTCGTCGGCGAGCAGGTCGAGGAGGGGGAGTGCGAGGTAGTTCGCCGAGACCGACAGCCCGGTGGACAGCGCCATGAGCAGGAGCAGGGAGCGGGGCAGGTCGCGCGGGCCGGACATGACTCCAGCCTGAGCCGTCAGGGTGCATGAGTCCAACGCATGCTTGTCACGCCAGCGATCGCGATCTGAGATCGATCTGCCACCATGGGCGGATGGAGCTCCAGCAACTCCGCTACGTGGTCGCCGTCGCCGAGACGCGCAGCTTCACGCGCGCCGCACAGCGCTGCCACGTCGTCCAGTCGGCGCTCAGCCACCAGGTCGCCAAGCTCGAGCGAGAGGTCGGGGCCCGGCTGTTCGAACGCACGAGTCGCCGGGTCGCGCTGACCGCGGCGGGCGAGGCGTTCCTTCCCGCGGCACGGGAGGCTCTCGACGCGGCCGAGCGTGCGCGGGCGGAGGCGGCCGCCGTCTCCGGCGTCGTGAGCGGACGACTGCGTCTCGGCGCCATCCCGACCGTCACCGCCGTCGACGTCCCCCAGGTCCTGCGCGCCTTCCGCGACGAGCACCCGCGCGTCGACGTGAGTCTGCGGACAGACGGGAGCGAGGAGCTGGTGGCACGGATCGCGGGCGCGTCGATCGATGTCGCGTTCCTCGGCCTTCCGCCAGGGCGCGAGCCAGCCGGCGTACGCTCGCGTCTCCTCGGTAGCGGCACGCTCGTGGCCGTCCTCGCACCGGACCATCCACTGGCGGGCCGGCGCCGCACCAGGCTCGCCGAGCTGGGAGGCGGCGACTTCGTCGACTTCACGGCGGGGACTCCGGGACGCGTCCAGTCCGATCTGGCCTTCGCCGCCTCGGGCGTCGAGCGGCACGTCGCCTTCGAGGTCACGACCGGTGACCTCGCCGGACGTCTCGTCGCCGCGGGGCTGGGCGTGGCGCTCTTGCCGGAGGCGTACGCGGCCACGCTCCCCGGCGTCCGTACCGTCCCGATCACCGACGCCCCGGTCCGCGAGGAGCACCTCGCCTGGAGCCGCTTCCGCCCGTCACCGGCGGCAGCGGCCTTCCTCGCGATGCTCGGGGTGCCGGAGGCGGGGGCGAGCGTGTAGAAACGTCGCATGGCCGACTTCGTGGGGTCCGTGGACCAGGGCACGACCAGCACCCGCTTCATGATCTTCGACCACGGCGGCAACGAGGTCGCCCGTCACCAGCTCGAGCACGAGCAGATCATGCCGCGCAGCGGCTGGGTGGAGCACAACCCGCTGGAGATCTGGGAGCGCACGAGCGCCGTCATCCAGACCGCGCTCGCCAAGGCCGGCCTCTCGTCGTCGGACCTGGCGGCCCTCGGGATCACGAACCAGCGTGAGACCACCGTCGTCTGGGACCGCCGCACCGGACGGCCGTACGGGCCCGCGATCGTCTGGCAGGACACCCGCACCGACCGGCTCGCCTCCCGCCTGGAGCACGACGGCCGCGGCCAGGTCATCCGCGAGAAGGCGGGCCTGCCGCCGGCCACCTACTTCTCCGGCGGCAAGATCGCCTGGATCCTCGAGAACGTGCCCGGTGTCCGCGAGGCCGCCGAGCGCGGTGACGCGCTGTTCGGGACGACCGACTCGTGGGTGGTCTGGCAGCTCACCGGCGGACGCCGGGGCGGCGTGCACGTCACCGACGTGACCAACGCCAGCCGGACGATGCTGATGAACCTCGAGACTCTCGACTGGGACGACGACCTGCTGGAGATCTTCGACATCCCGCGCGCGATGCTCCCCGACATCCGACCGTCGTCGCTCACCGACGCGTACGGCACCACGCTCGACAACGGTCCTCTCGACGGCGAGGTGCCGATCACCGGCATCCTCGGCGACCAGCAGGCGGCGCTCGTCGGGCAGGTGTGCTTCGCGCCGGGGGAGGCCAAGAACACCTACGGCACCGGCAACTTCCTCCTCCTCAACACCGGCACCGAACTCGTGCGCAGCAAGGCGGGTCTGCTGACGACGGTGGCCTACCAGCTCGGAGACGCCGACCCGGTCTATGCGCTGGAGGGCTCGATCGCCGTCACCGGGTCGGCGGTGCAGTGGTTGCGAGACCAGCTCGGCATCATCTCCGGGGCCGCCCAGTCCGAGGCCCTGGCACGCCAGGTCGAGGACAACGGCGGCGTCTACTTCGTGCCGGCGTTCTCCGGGCTGTTCGCGCCGTACTGGCGCTCGGACGCCCGCGGCGCGATCGTCGGCCTGTCCCGCTACAACACCAACGCGCACCTGGCGCGAGCGACGCTGGAGGCGATCTGCTTCCAGTCGCGCGACGTCGCCGACGCCATGCGCGAGGACTCGGGCGTGGCCGTCGACGTGCTCAAGGTCGACGGCGGAGTCACCGACAACGAGCTCTGCATGCAGATCCAGGCCGACGTGCTCGGGACTCCGGTCAGCCGGCCCGTCGTGTCGGAGACCACGGCGCTGGGAGCGGCGTACGCGGCGGGGCTAGCGGTCGGCTTCTGGGACAGCACCGACGAGCTGCGGGAGAACTGGCAGGAGTCGAAGCGCTGGGAGCCGCAGTGGGACGAGGAGCGGCGCGAGTCGGCGTACGCGGGGTGGCAGAAGGCCGTCGAACGCACCCTCGACTGGGTGGAGGTCGACTGACGTGCGGCCCGTCGCGCTGGACCACGCAGCCCGCAGGGGGGCTCTCGAGCGGCTGCGCGCAACGGCCTCGGAGGGCCCGCTCGACGTCCTCGTGATCGGCGGCGGCGTCGTCGGCGGAGGGTGTGCCCTCGACGCAGCGACCCGGGGTCTGACGGTCGGGCTGGTCGAGGCACGCGACCTCGCCTCCGGCACGTCGAGCCGCTCGTCGAAGCTGATCCACGGTGGCCTGCGCTATCTCGAGATGCTCGACTTCTCGCTCGTCGCCGAGGCGCTGGCCGAGCGCAGCCTGCTGGTCGAGCGCCTCGCGCCGCACCTCGTCCGCCCGATCCCCTTCCTGTACCCGCTCACGCACCGCGGGTGGGAGCGGGCGTACGCCGGCACGGGGGTCGCGATGTACGACTCGATGGCGTGGCTGTCGGGGCAGTCACGCGGGATGCCCCGTCACCGTCACCTCTCACGGCGCAAGGCGATGCGGCGGATGCCGGCGCTGCGCAAGGACGCGCTCGTCGGTGCGATCGAGTACTACGACGGCCAGGTCGACGATGCGCGCCACACGATGATGCTCGCGCGGACGGCTGCCTCGTACGGGGCGCACGTCGCCACCCGCACGCGCGTGACGGGCATGCTGCGCGAGGGCGAACGCGTCACCGGTGTGGTAGCGCGCGATCTCGAGAGCGGAGACGAGCTCGAGATCCGTGCGTCGCAGGTGATCAACGCGACGGGCGTCTGGACCGACGAGACGCAGGCGATGGTGGGTGAGCGCAGCCAGTTCCACGTGCGGGCGAGCAAGGGCGTGCACCTCGTCGTGCCGCGCGACCGCATCCAGGGCGACGTCGGGCTCATCCTGCGGACCGAGACGTCCGTGCTGTTCGTGATCCCGTGGAAGCGGCACTGGATCGTCGGCACCACCGACACCGACTGGTCGCTGTCCAGGGACCATCCTGCGGCGAGCCGGACCGACATCGACTATCTGCTCGCGCACCTCAACAGCGTGCTGGCGACGCCGTTGACCCACGACGACGTGGAGGGCGTGTACGCAGGGCTGCGCCCGCTGCTGGAGGGGGAGTCCGACGCGACCTCGACGCTGTCGCGCGAGCACGCGGTCTCGCACGCGGTGCCGGGCCTGGTCGTGGTCGCCGGCGGCAAGTACACGACGTACCGGGTGATGGCGCGCGACGCCGTCGACGCGGCCGCCGACGCGCTCGGCGTCCAGCTGTCGCGAGCGATCCCGGCGTGCGTGACCGAGGACGTGCCGCTGCTCGGCGCCGACGGGTACGCGGCGCTGTGGAACCGTCGCGGCCTGATCGCTGCGCGCAGCGGGCTGCACGAGGTGCGGGTGGAGCACCTGCTCCGGAGGTACGGCGCCCTGGTGCACGAGCTGCTCGAGCTCATGGAGGCCGACCCGACGCTGGCGGAGCCGCTCGCGGGCGCGGACGACTATCTGCGGGCCGAGATCGTCTATGCCGTGACCCACGAGGGCGCGCGCCATCTCGACGACGTCCTCACCCGCCGTACGCGGATCTCGATCGAGACGTTCGACCGTGGTGTCGACTCGGCCGACGAGGTGGCCGACCTCATGGCGGGCCCGCTCGGATGGGGACCCGAGCAGGTGCGCCGGGAGGTCGAGCACTATCTCGCGCGGGTGGCCGCGGAGCGCGAGAGCCAGACGATGCCGGATGACGAGACAGCAGATGCGGCGAGGATGGGGGCGGGGGACGTCGTGCCGGTGGCGCGCGGCGGGTAGAGCGCCGGTGGCGCGCGGCGGGTAGAGCGCCGGTGGCGCGCGGCGGGTAGAGCGCCCCACCTACGATCGACGTGTGCCACCTCGCTCCCCGCTCCCACCCCAGAACGGCCTCGGCGCCGTCTGGTTGCGGACGCCGGACCGCGGTCGCGAGGCGGTGACCTGGGCGACGATGGGGGAGTGGCTGCGCTGGCGGCTGCCGGAGCAGGTCGACGTCGCCGGCATGTTCGCGACGCGACGGTTCGTCGACGACGGGGGAAGTCCCGTGGCCGCCGACGACCCGTACCAGCCGCACGCCTTCGTGTGGTTCTACCGCGACCTGCGCGAGGAGGCCCCGGTGCCGGGGGAGCTGCGCATCCTGCATCGCGACGAGCGCCTCGTGGTGGTGGACAAGCCGCCGTTCCTCGCGACGATCCCGCGGGGACGCCACGTGCGCGAGAGCGTCGTGGTCCGGCTGCGCGACGAGCTCGGCCTGCCCGAGATCTCGCCCGTGCACCGGTTGGACCGGATCACCTCGGGCGTCCTCGTGCTGACCACCGAGCGGAGATGGCGCGGCGCGTACCAGATGTTGTTCCAGCGGCGGGAGGTGCGCAAGACCTACCGGGCCCTCGCGCCGGTGGACCCCGGGCTGGACCTGCCGGTGACCGTACGCAACCACCTCGTGAAGCGCCGCGGGCTCTTCCAGGTGGCGGTGGTCCCGGACCTGCGGGTGAACGCCGTCACCCGCGTCGTCCTCGAGGGCCGCCTCGGCGAGCACGGCGTCTACCGCCTCGAGCCCGAGACCGGCCGGACCCACCAGCTACGGGCTCATCTCCACGGCCTCGGCATCCCGATCGTCGGCGACCCGGTCTATCCCGAGGTCCTCGATGTCGACCTGGACGACTTCACGCGACCGCTCCAGCTGCTGGCGAGCGAGCTGGCGTTCACCGACCCGATCGACGGTTCCGAGCGCCGCTTCGTCAGCGAGCGCGCGCTGCCGCTCCTCCCCGAGGACTAGCGTCCTCGGCGCCGCTCGGCCGGGACGAGACGGGCCGGCTCACGGCACGCGCGCGGTCCACTCCTCGGTGGCGTACTTCGCCGCGGCCAGCGACTCCATCGCCTCGCGTGTTCCCTCGTCGAGCGCGACCGGCCTCAGCCCATAGCTGGCGTCGAAGTGGTCGACCATCGCGCGGACGATCTCGTCGCGGGTCATGCCCGTCTGGCTCCGCAAGGGGTCGACCCGCTTGGCGGCGCTGGCCGTCCCCTTGTCCGACAGCTTCTCGCGCCCGATCCGCAGGATGTCGAGCATCTTCGCGGCGTCCATGTCGTACGACATCGTCACGTGGTGCAGGACCGCGCCGCTGGCCAGCCGCTTCTGCGCGGCGCCGCCGATCTTGCCGTGCGGGGTCGCGATGTCGTTGAGCGGCACGTACGACGCGTCGAGGCCGAGCCCGCGCAGCGCACGGATCACCCAGGCGTCGAGGAATGCGTACGACTCGGCGAACGTCATGCCCTCGACGAGCGACGCGGGGACGTAAAGCGAGTACGTGATCGTGTTGCCGGGCTCGACGAACATCGCGCCGCCGCCGGACATGCGACGTACGACCGTCGCGTCGTGCCGTGCCGCGGCGTCGAGGTCGACCTCGTTCGACAGCGACTGGAACGAGCCGATGATGACCGCGTTGGACGCCCACTCCCAGACGCGCAGCGCCGGTGCGCGCAGACCCTCACCGACCTGCGTCGCGAGGACCTCGTCGAGCGCCATCTGCTGCGCAGGGTGGAGCGGGCCGGCGTCCACGAGCTCGAAGTCGAGGTCGTGCCACGCGGTCGAGCGTCCGAGCGCGCGTGCCACCGCGAAGCCGACGGAGCGCGGGTCGAAGCCGATCATCGTGGCGTCCTCGAGCGCGTCCTCGACGGCGCTCGCGTACGACCCCACCGAGGCGTCGGCCGGCTGACCCTCGAGCGCGTCGGTGATCCGGTCGAGCCCGTCGTCGGGCTCGAGGAAGAAGTCGCCCGACAGCCGGACGTCCTTGAGCCGGCCGTCGACCACCTCGAGGTCGACGACCACCAGCTTGCCACCGGGGACCTTGTACTCGCCGTGCACCGCGACCTCCTCCTCGACTGCGCCGACGTGGACGCGTCGACGTCGGGGTCAACGCCCGACGAGGGGCAAGGCTTCCCAGGAACGGGAGAAGCCCGGTCGGGACATCGTCCTGACCGGGCCTCATCGGGGTGGATGACGGGACTTGAACCCGCGACCACCGGCACCACAAGCCGGTGCTCTACCAACTGAGCTACACCCACCGCGCGCGACCCGGCTCGTACCGAGTGCGGCCAGACGAGTGTAGCGGGTCAGCCTTCGTCGTCCGAAATCCGGGTCGGGTCCACCTGCTCCACCGCGGCGTCTGTCTCCGGCGCCGCCGGAACCGTCGCCCGGAGCGATCCGGAGTGCTCTGCGGCGAGCGCCTTGGCGGTCTCGCTGTCCGGCCCGGGCTCGGGGACGAAGACGGCGGCGCGGTAGTAGCGCAGCTCCTCGATGCTCTCGAGGATGTCGGCCAGCGCCCGGTGGTTGCCGGTCTTGGCCGGGCTGTTGAAGTAGGTGCGCGGATACCAGCGGCGCGAGAGCTCCTTGATGGAGGAGACGTCGACGACCCGGTAGTGCAGGTAGCCCTCGAGCTCGGGCATGTCGCGCAGGAGGAACGCGCGGTCGGTGCCGATCGAGTTGCCTGCGAGCGGCGCCTTGCCGGCCTCGGGGACGTGCTGCTTGATGTAGTCGAGGACGACCTGCTCGGCGTCGGCGAGCGGCAGACCGGCATCGAGCTCGGTCAGGAGGCCCGACGCGGTGTGCATCTGCGTGACGACCTCGTTCATCTGGTCGAGGGCTTCACGTGGCGGCTTGATCACCACGTCGATGCCGTCGGCGATCGGGTTGAGCTCGAAGTCGGTGACGATCGCGGCCACCTCGATGAGCGCGTCGCGCTCGAGGTCGAGCCCGGTCATCTCGCAGTCGATCCATACAAGCGTGTCCACGACGATCAACCCTAGCGGGAAGGGCGGACACCGACCGGTAGCCTGGTAGCTGTCCCTGGGAACGTGCGACGCTGTGCCGCGCGTTGGACGGGGGACACGTGTCCGTAGGCGAAGGATGGTTGAGCCAGGTGGCCAGCAGGGATGACAAGCGCGCGCGGCGTGAGCGCGCGGAGCAGATGCGCATGGAGCGAGAGCGGAAGGACAAGCGTCGCCGCACCCTCATCACCGCCGCGATCGTCGCGGTCGTGCTGGTCGTGATCGGTGGAGCAGGCTTCGCCGTGAAGTCGGCGGTCGACAACTCCGCCGACGAGCCCACGCGTGCTCCCGGCGGCCTGACCGACGACGGTGGCGTGGTGCTGACCGCCACCGACCTCGGCGGCTCCGCCGCCTCCGACCCGGTCAAGGTGACGGTGTTCGAGGACTTCGCGTGCCCGCACTGCAAGACCTTCGAGGACGAGACCGGCGACTGGATCGACGAGCAGGTCGCGGCAGGTGCGATCGACGTGGAGTTCCGTCCGGTGGCGTTCCTGTCCGACTTCTCCCACGACACGATGGGCGCCGCGATGTGCGTCTTCGAGGAGGGCGGGTCCAAGGCCTACCGCGACTTCGCGAAGCTCGCCTTCGCCAGCCAGCCCACGGAGGGCTCGGGCCTGGACGAGAAGGACTACGTCGACATGGCCGAGCAGGCCGGAGCGCCCGGAGCAGCGACCTGCATCAAGGGTCGTCCCTTCCGCGACTGGACCGACCCGGCGACCAAGGCGTCGTTCGACCAGCCCGACTCCGAGGGCGAGAAGCTCTCCGGCACGCCGACGGTGTGGGTGGACGGCGCCACGGTCAACGGACCCGAGGGCTCCGACGGCAAGCCGACCGTCCCCGGGCTCGCCGACATCCAGAAGGCCGTCGCGGCCGCGAAGGCGAGGTGACCCATGGCAGCCGAGAGCTCGCGAAGCCGTCGTGAACGCGCTGAGCAGATGCGCAAGGAGAAGGAGCGGCAGGACAAGCGTCGCCGCACCCTCATCACGGCGGCGGTCGTCGCCGCGGTGCTCATCGTCATCGCCGGTGCGGGCTTCGCCGTGAAGTCGGTGATGGACGACTCCGCCGGTGACGAGGTCCGCACTCCCAAGGGGCTCACCAAGGACGGTGGCGTGCTGGTCACCGCCGAGGACCTGGGCGGCACCGCCCAGCCGGACCCGGTCAAGCTGACCATCTTCGAGGACCTCCAGTGCCCGGTCTGCAAGGCCTTCGAGGAGACCTCGGGTGGCTGGATCGACGAGCAGGTCGCCGCCGGGGCGATCGAGGTCGAGTACCGCCCGGTCGCGTTCCTCAACGAGTTCTCCGGCGCCGCGCTGGCGGCGTCGATGTGCGTGTTCGAGGAGGCCGGCGCCAAGGGCTGGGTCGACTACACGCGCACCGTCTATCAGAACCAGCCCGACGAGACCAGCACCGACGTCGACGAGGACCAGCTCGTCGAGTGGGCCGACCAGGTCGGCGCCGGGGCAGCGACCGACTGCATCAAGGGTCGTCCGTTCCGTGAGTGGGCCGGCAACCCGCCGGGCAGCACGAGCGAGGTCACCGACGAGGCGTTCGCCTCCAAGGACTCCGAGGGGCAGCAGGTGTCCGGGACCCCGACGGTGTGGGTCGACGGCACCGCGGTGACCGGCTCCGGCGGCAACATCCCGACGCCCGCAGACCTCGAGGCGGCGGTGACCGCCGCGAAGGCAGGCTGACGCCCGCAGGTCGAGCGATCGCGATCGACGCCCCGTACGCCTTGTGCGTGCGGGGCGTCGCGTCTCTACGGTGGGGCAGGAACACCACCGACGAACGACGGGAGCGACACCATGGCCACACGCACCGCGACGACACAGTGGACCGGCGGGCTGCAGGACGGATCAGGACGGGTCAACCTCGACACCTCCGGAGCCGGATCGTACGAGGTCTCGTTCCCGCGGCGGATCGCCGACGAGGCCGAGGGGGTGACCAGCCCGGAGGAGCTCCTCGCGGCGGCGCACGCGGCCTGCTACGCGATGGCGCTGTCGGGCGGGATCGCGAAGGCCGGAGGCACGCCGCAGTCCTCTACGGTGCGGGCCGACGTCACCGTCCGTCCCGACCGTGAGGGTGGTGGGTTGCTCATCTCCACGATCACGCTGACCGTCCGTGCGAAGGTCGACGGCCTGACGGCCGAGCAGTTCACCGAGGTCGCCGAGCAGACCAAGAAGGACTGCCCGGTGAGCAAGGCGCTCGCCTCCGTCCCGGAGATCGAGCTCGACGCTGCTCTGGAGAGCTGAGCGCGCCCGGCAGGATTCGAACCTGCGACCGGCGGATTAGAAGGCCGCTGCTCTGTCCAGCTGAGCTACGGGCGCTCACGGGAACCAACCCTAGCGGCGACGTCGCTCTCGGCGCTCGCCGCTAGGGTTCTCCCTGTGTCCCCGCCGTTTGCGGCGCGTCTGCCGCAGCCCCCTTCGTCGCCGGTCCCGCCAGGGCCGCTTCCTCGGCTGCGCGACCCCATGTGGCAGCGGGGGCACACGCTGCTGGTCGTGCTCATGCTCATCACCGCGGTGATCGGTGTGGTGGGCGCCGGCTTCTTCGCCGTCGGGAGCGGCGACGCGGCCGGGAGCGGGCTGAGCCTGCTGTACGCGCTTCTCCCTCTGCCCGCTCTGCTCGGCTGCTTCTTCTGGCTCGACCGCTACGAGCCGGAGCCGTGGCACTACAAGCTGGCCGCGGTGGTCTGGGGTGGAGTCGTGGCCGTCGCGATCGCGCTCGCGGCGCAGATCTTCGTCTCCGAGACGTTCGACCTCTCCGACCCGGTGCTCGCGACCTTCATCGCACCGGTGACCGAGGAACCGGCCAAGTGCCTCTTCCTCGTGCTGACCTTCCTGCGGATGCGACGCGTGATCGACGGGGTCATCGACGGGCTGGTCTTCGCCGGGCTCGTCGGGCTGGGCTTCGCCTTCGTCGAGAACATCGGCTACTACGCCGGCGCGTACGTCGGCATCGACGAGACAGGCATCGAGGGGGCCGGCGCCACGACCGTGACCTTCGTCCTCCGCGGCATCATGAGCCCGTTCGCGCACCCGATGTTCACCGCCGCCTTCGGCATCGCGGTCGGTCTCGCCGTGAGTCAGCGTTCCCGCCTCAAGCGCGCACTCCTGTGGTCCGCGGGTCTGCTCGGGAGCGTCCTGCTGCACGGCATCTGGAACGGCGGCGTGAGCTATCTGGGGGGCGGCGGTTTCCTCATCGCGTACGCCTTCACCGGTCTCCTGCTCGCGGCCACCGTGGTCCTCGCCGCCGTCGCGCGACGCAACCAGGGCCGCTACCTGACGCGTGCGCTGACCGACATCGCGCGCCGAGGATGGCTCGTCGCAGACGAGATCCCGTTCATCGCTTCCCTCTCCTACCGGCGCAAGGCGGTCAAGCACGCACGGACGCACGGTGGCCGGATCTCGGCCAAGGCGACGCGGCGCTACCAGCGCGACGCGATCACGATGGCGCTCCTGTACGCGGGAGTGATCGACCGGATGCCCAAGCCGCACGCCGTGGAGCGCGTCGACGCCTTCCTCGCCGAGATGCGGATCCTCCGGCCGTACGCCGTCCTCCCGCCGCCGCTGCGCTTCGCCTCGCCCCCGGTCGGCCCGTACGGGCAGGGCTACGGCCAGACCCACGGTCCCGGCCCGTACGCGGTCCCTCCCTACGGTCGGGCGCCGTCCGTCCCGCCTGGGCCTGCTGCGCCGCACTACGGGATGAACACCCCGTACGCCCCTCGGCCGCAGCCGCGACCGGCCGACGTACCCCCGAACGCGCCGGGGCCTGACAGCCCCGAGCCGCATCGTCGAGAGTGACCGCGACCACCTGACGGGCTCGTCCCCGGTCACCGGTGCGTCAAGCGTGGTGCTCTCCACTACGCTGAGGCCGGGGCAAGCACACCCACTCTCCCGGAGGTCCGAGTGTCGAGGGACGGTTCTACCGCCACCCTGCTCGCTGCGCTGCTCAAGCTGCGCGCCGAGCTGAGCGGTGCTGCTCTCGGGCTGGAGATCGCGGGGGCGTCCGACGGGCGCGAGGCGCAGCGCCGACTGCTGTCACAGCTCGACGACTACGTGCTGCCTCGCCTGGTGCAGCTCGACGCGCCCTTGCTGACGGTGGTCGGCGGGTCGACGGGCGCAGGCAAGTCCACGCTGGTCAACTCGCTCGTCGGCCGCCGGGTCACCGCCTCGGGGGTCCTGCGGCCCACGACGCGGTCAGCGGTGCTGGTGCACAACCCCGCCGACGCCGAGTGGTTCCAGCCCGACCGCATCCTGCCCGACCTGGCGCGTGCGACCACCCAGTCGCACGACACCCGGGCGCTGACGCTGGTGCCCGCGCACACCGTCCCCAAGGGCCTCGCGCTCCTCGACGCCCCTGACGTCGACTCCGTCGAGGCCGAGAACCGTCGGCTCGCGAGCGAGCTGCTCGCCGCGGCAGATCTCTGGCTGTTCGTCACCTCGGCCGCACGGTACGCCGACCAGGTCCCGTGGGATTACCTGCGCGAGGCCGCCGAGCGCAGTGCCGCCGTCGCGATCGTGCTGGACCGTACGCCCGACCAGTCGATGGGCGAGGTCCGCGGCCACCTGGCCCGCATGCTCACCGCACGTGGCCTGAAGGACTCGCCCTTGTTCACGGTCCTGGAGGCCGAGGTCGACGACGACGGACTTCTGCCGCCGAGCGCGGTCGCCCCGATCCTCAACTGGCTCCACGACCTGGCGGGCGACCCTGAGGTGCGTGCGTCGATCGTGACCCAGACCCTCGACGGCGCGGTGCGCAAGATCGTCTTCGGGGCCTTCGACGTCGCCGACGCCGTCGCCGAGCAGGGCACGGTGCTCACCGGGCTCGTCGAGGACGTGGACCGCGCTTACAACGGCGCTGAGGCCGCGTTCGCCAAGAGCCTCTCCGACGGCACGTTGATGCGCGGCGAGCTGGCCGCGCGCTGGCGCGACTTCGCCGGCTCCGGCGACCTGCTGCGCGGCAACGAGGACAAGATCGGGCGACTGCGCGACCGCATCGTGGACAGCGTCCGCGGCCGTCGAGCGCGCGTCAACGAGGTGCAGGAGAGCTTGTCCCACAACGTCGAGCTGCTGCTGCTCGAGCAGGCCGAGGCCGGCGCCCACGCGGCGTACCAGCTGTGGGAGCAGGTGCCTGCCGGCGCCATCCTCCTGCGCAACGCCGGCCGCGACCTGGAGCGTGCCAACCGCATGCTGCGTCCGCGAGCCGAGCGGATCGCCGCCGACTGGATCGAGGCCTGCACCGAGATCGTGCGCGCGGAGGGCTCCGAACGCCGGATGACGTCCCGCTTCCTCGCCCTCGGCACGACCGGCTCCGCGGTCACGCTCGGCGTCTGCGTCATCAACGAGCTCGCACCCCGCGACGAGGAGATCGCCACCGGGGCCTCGACGGCCCGTGAGCTGCTCATCGACGTCTTCGGGGAGACGACGGCGCGACAGCTGCTCGACCTCGCCAAAGAAGACCTTCTCCGGCGAGCCGCGACCGTTCTGCGAGACGAACGCCAGCGTTTTTACGACGTGCTCGCACGGGCTGCCGCAGCACCCTCGGCAGCCGATAGCATTCGAGCCGCTGCTCGGGCCGCCGAGGATGCACGCCACACCGACCTGATCCCCGAGGACTGGGACTGACGTGAACGACACCCCACCCGCACCGCTGTTCAGCACGAATGGCGGTGACGTCGCCGCGCGCGTCGACGGCCTCGCCGCCGCCGTGGATGCCGCCTCCGGCCGGCTCGACCCTGGCCTGGTGAACGAGGGCGCCACCGTCGTCCGTCGCGCCGCGGACCGCCTGCGCCTGGCCAGCGACCGTACGGTCGTCGCACTCGCCGGTGCCACCGGCTCCGGCAAGTCGTCGCTGTTCAACGCGGTGGCCGGCATCGAGCTGTCGGCCGTCGGCGTGCGCCGCCCGACCACCTCCTGGGCGATGGCAGTCGCCTGGGGCGAGAGCGGGTCCCGTGACCTGCTCGAGTGGATGGGCATCCCCGAGCGCCAGCAGATGTCGCTGACCAGCCCGCTCGGGACCGTCCCCGACGACACGAACCTCGACGGGCTGGTGCTCCTCGACCTGCCCGACCACGACTCGACCGAGGTGAGCCACCACCTCGAGGTCGATCGGCTCGTGCAGTACGCCGACGTCCTGGTGTGGGTCCTCGATCCCCAGAAGTACGCCGACGCGGCGATCCACGACCGCTACCTCCGCCCGTTGGCCCGCCACGCCGGCGTGACCATGGTCGTGCTCAACCAGATCGACAGGCTGCCACCCGAGAAGTGGGACGGGACGTTGCAGGACGTCCGCCGGCTCCTGGCCGACGACGGGTTGGCGGGGGTCCCGCTCATCGCGGTGTCCGCCCTGCGGGGCGACGGCGTGGACGACTTCAAGCGCGCGCTGGTCCGCAAGATCCGGGACAAGCAGGCCGCCGGGATGCGGACCGGTGCCGACGTCGAGCACATCGCCAAGGCGTTCGAGCAGATGAGCGGAGACGTGCCGGCGATCGGGTTGACCGACTCCGACCGCGACCAGCTGGTGGCGACCCTCGCCGAGGCAGCGGGCGTGTCGGCGGTCGCGGACTCGGCCGAGAAGGCCCTCGTCTCGCGTGCGGTCACGGCGACGACGTGGCCGCCGCTGCGGTTCGTCGGCCGCTCGAAGCGGCCCTCGGCCGCCGAGGGCGGGGCCCTGCGGTCGCTCGAGTTCGATGACGTGAGCGCGAGGGTGCAGCGGCCGGCGGTCGACGTGGCTGTCCGCGACGTCGCCGAGAAGGCCACGATCGGCCTGACCCCGCCGTGGGTGCAGTCCGTACGCCGCGCCGTCGTCGTCCCGAACCGCGACCTGGCCGACGTGCTGGACCACGCGATGTCCCGCACCGGGCTGGGTCTCGACCGCGCGCCGACCTGGTGGTCGGTCGTCAAGACGGTCCAGTGGACGGCGCTCGCGGTGACGGTGGCGGGTCTGCTCTGGTTGCTCGCGCTGGTCGGCGCGGAGGTGACCGGCGACGCAGCGGCGCCGATGATCGGCGGAGTCTGGCTGCCCGTCTACCTCTCGGTCGGAGGGCTGGTGATCGGTCTGGTGCTCGCGATGGTCGCGACGGTGGCAGCGAAGTCCTCAGCGAGTCGCCGGGCGCAGGAGATCGACGAGGCGCTCCGAGCGACGATCGTCGACGTCGCGAGCGAGCGGGTCCTCGCGCCCGTCGACAACGAGCTCGCCGCGTACGACCAGGTTCGCCGCGGCATCGCGACGGCCCTGGGCCGCCGCATCTGACGTCGCGCACAGCGCGCCGCCGTCCACAGCCGGCGGCGGCGTGCTGCCGCCGCGCTCTGGCGGGCCCCACCATCGGGATGTCCCCGATGATTGGAGCAGCACATGAGCGACAACCAGATGACCGTGTACGGCAACCTCGGCACGCCGGTGGATCTCAGGGAGAGCAACGGCTTCGCCTGGGCGATGTTCCGGGTCGGATCCACGCCTCGCTACTACGACCGCCAGCAGGGCGGGTGGCGCGACCTCGAGACCGTGTGGATCACGGTCAAGGCCACCCGCGCTCTCGCCCAGAACGCCGGCGCCTCCCTCGCCCTCGGTGACCCGGTCGTCGTGATCGGCAGGCTCCGGACCCACTCCTGGCAAGACCGGGAGACCGGAGAGCAGCACCGCCGCGACGTCCTCGAGGCGACGGCGGTCTGCCACGACCTCAACCGTGGGACGACCGAGTTCCACCGCAACGAGCCCGCGGCGACACCCGAGCCCGCAGGCGGCGAGGGCCAGGCGGTCGCGGCGTTCGAGAGCACGCACGTCGTCGACGGGGCCGCTCCGCGGGGCGAGCCGGTGGCTGTCTGACGCCCCGCTTCCGTCCCGGCCGTCGCGGCCGCAGGCCGCTCGACGGTCCGATTCACGCGGCGGCCGGGGGAGCGCCTACCCTTGACCCATCATGTCTGACTACGTCTTCACCCTGCGCAACGTCCGCAAGTCGCTCGGCGACAAGGTCGTCCTCGACGACGTGACGCTCTCCTTCCTCCACGGGGCCAAGATCGGTGTCGTCGGGCCTAACGGCACCGGCAAGTCGACCCTGCTCAAGCTGATGGCCGGCATGGAGCAGCCGAGCAACGGCGACGCCCACCTCGATCCCGGGGCCAACGTCGGCATCCTCCTCCAGGAGCCGCCTCTCACCGACGGCGCGACCGTCCTCCAGAACGTCGAGGAGGCCGTCGCCGACATCAAGGGCAAGCTCGACCGCTTCAACGCGATCAGCGAGGAGCTCTCGAGCCCCGACGCCGACTTCGACTCCCTTCTCGCGGAGATGGGCGACCTCCAGACCGCCCTCGACCACGCCAACGCGTGGGACCTGGACTCGCGTCTCGAGCAGGCCATGGACGCGCTGCGGTGCCCGCCGCCGGACGCCCTCGTCGACAAGCTGTCGGGTGGAGAGCGGCGGCGTGTCGCGCTGTGCAAGCTCCTGCTCCAGCAGCCTGACCTGCTCCTCCTCGACGAGCCCACCAACCACCTGGACGCCGAGAGCGTGCTCTGGCTCGAGCAGCACCTCGCCAAGTACCCAGGCGCCGTCCTGGCCGTGACCCACGACCGCTACTTCCTCGACAACGTGGCGCAGTGGATCCTGGAGCTCGACCGCGGCAAGACCCACCCGTACGAGGGCAACTACTCGACCTACCTCGACACGAAGCAGCAGCGGCTGGTCGTCGAGGGCAAGAAGGACGCCAAGCGGCAGAAGATCCTCGAGCGTGAGCTCGAGTGGGTCCGCTCGAACCCGAAGGCGCGCCAGGCCAAGAGCAAGTCGCGTCTGGCCCGGTACGAGGAGCTCGCCGCCGAGGCCGAGCGCAGCCGGGCGGTGGACCTCTCCGAGATCAACATCCCGCCGGGCCCCCGCCTGGGTGACGTGGTCCTCGACGTCCGCGACCTCAAGAAGTCGTTCGGCGAGCGGACGCTGATCGACAACCTCAGCTTCTCGCTCCCGCGTGCCGGGATCGTCGGCGTGGTCGGTCCCAACGGCGTCGGCAAGACGACGCTGTTCAAGATGATCACCGGTGAGCAGCAGCCTGACTCCGGCGACCTCACTGTGGGCACTACGGTCAAGATCTCCTACGTCGACCAGTCCCGGTCGGGCATCGACCCCTCCAAGAACGTGTGGGAGGTCGTGTCCGACGGCCTCGACCACATCAAGGTGGCCAACTTCGAGATGCCGAGCCGCGCCTACGTCGCGTCGTTCGGATTCAAGGGGCCCGATCAGCAGAAGCGTGCCGGCATCCTCTCCGGCGGTGAGCGCAACCGCCTCAACCTGGCGCTGACGCTCAAGATGGGCGGCAACCTGCTGCTGCTCGACGAGCCGACCAACGACCTGGACGTCGAGACGCTTCAGTCGCTCGAGGACGCGCTGCTCGACTTCCCCGGCTGTGCCGTGGTCGTCTCCCACGACCGGTGGTTCCTCGACCGGGTCGCCACCCACACGCTGGCCTGGGAGGGCGACGCCGAGAACCCAGCCCGCTGGTACTGGTACGAGGGCAACTTCGCCGACTACGAGGCCAACAAGGTCGAGCGACTCGGCCCCGAGGCTGCACGGCCGCACGCGCTGACCTATCGGCGCCTCACCCGCGACTGATCCACCGAGGGTCGGTCAGAAGCGCGCGCCGCCGAGGTCGTTGCGGATGCGCTCGAAAACCCGACCGATCACCTCGAACTCCTCGTCGGTGGCGTTGTCCAACAGATATCGGCGTACGCCGCCGACGTGGGTGTGGGCTGCCTCGCGCAGCCGCTCCATGCCGGCCTCGGTGAGCTGCGCGTTGACCCCGCGGCCGTCCGAGACGCACGAGCGGCGCACGACCAGCCCTGCGCGCTCGAGGCGCGCGACGGTGTGGGTGACCCGGCTGCGAGAGTGGGAGACCTGGTCGGCGAGCTGGGCCATCCGCAGCGTCCAGTCGTCGGCCTCGGACAGGCGGACGAGGATCTCGTACTCGGGCATCGAGAGGTCGTGCTCGCGCCTCAGGTCGCGGTCGAGCTGGTCGAAGAAGACCGTCGAGCCGCCCAGGAACGACCGCCAGATCGCCTGCTGGCCGTCGTCGAGCCAGCGTGTCTCGGGGGAAGCCTGCGTGGTCGAGGTCATGCGAGAAGTGTAGCGCGGGAATAGTTGGATCTTAAATCAGTTGTGCTATCGTGACGGCAGTTGGTTGAAACCGCAGGAACCTAGCGGATCGCCAGCGCCAGACCAGACCGACGAGCACAACCCGCCCGAAGAGGATGCAACCCATGGCACAGATCACCACAGGCACCTGGACGTTCGACCCGACCCACACGGAGATCGGCTTCACCGTCCGCCACCTCATGAGCAAGGTTCGCGGCAAGTTCGAGAGGTTCGAGGGCAGCATCACCACCGCGCCCGTGATCACCGACTCGACCGCCACCGCCACGATCGACCTCGTCTCGATCAACACCGGCACGCCTGATCGTGACGCCCACCTGCGCTCGTCCGACTTCTTCTCGGTGGAGACCCACCCGACGATGACCTTCACGTCGACCGGCGTCGTCGAGAAGTCCGACACCGAGTTCGTCCTGCGTGGCGACCTCACGATCAAGGACGTCACTCGCCCGGTCGAGCTGGCCGTCGACTTCCTCGGCGAGGGTCAGGACCCGTGGGGCGGGACGCGCGTGGGCATCGAGGCCACCACGACGATCAGCCGCAAGGACTTCGGCATCGACTTCAACATCCCGCTCGAGGGTGACAAGGTCATGATCGGCGACAAGATCAGCATCATCATCACCGGCGAGGCCGTCCTCGCCCAGTAGCACGCGACACCGACGTCCCGAGGACGTCGATGACGACGACGGCCGTCCTGGAGCCCACGGCACCGGGGCGGCCGTCTTGCTGTGCTCAGCGGTGCACGGCCCCCACGGCTCGGAGCGCCAGGTCGGCATACAGGTTGCCGACAGCCTCGGGCGTACGAGGCCCACCCGGCTGATACCAGCGGACGAGGTCGATCGCCATGGAGATGAGGGCGAGCGCGGTGCCAGGGACATCGCTGACCTCGAAGACGCCCTTGTCGACGCCCTCGCCGATCGCGTCGCGGTAGACGCGCTCGATGTCGCGCCGGTAGCCCGCGACCTCCTTGCGGTGCTCAGGCGTGAGCGCAGAGATCTCGTACTGGACCACCCGGGCGCGCTTGCTGTGGACCGCGTGCCACCGCGTGAACTCGAACTGGATGGTGGCGAGCCGCTCGACGGGGTCGGCGGTGGAGGCGTACGCGGCGGCGATCATGTTGCGGGTATTGAGGTGGCCGGCCGAGCTGATCTCGTAGAGGAGCTGCTCCTTGGACGCGTGGTGCACGTAGAGCGCTGCCGGGCTCATGCCCGCCCGCGTCGAGATGTCGCGAGTCGTCGTGGCGTGGAACCCACGCTCGGCGAACGCCTCGACTGCGGCGTCCATCAGCCGCTCGCGTGCGGGAACCTCGGTCATGGGCGCTCCTGGTCTTCGACGGCGGGGTGGGGGACCCCTGGCGCTAAGCGATCGCTTAGTACACTCTAGGTGATCGTGACCCCATGACCCGGAGGCACTCCGTGAAACGAGCCATCTTCGACGACGACCACGAGGCATTCCGCGCATCGGTCGCGGCGTTCGTCGAGCGTAGCGTCCTGCCCCACGCCGATGCGTACGCCGAGGACAAGGGCCTGCCGCGTGACTACTGGCTCGAGGCCGGCAAGCAGGGCTTGCTCGGCCTCGAGGTCCCCGAGGCGTTCGGCGGCGCCGAGGCACGCGACTTCCGCTTCAACGCCGTGCTCGCCGAGGAGCTGTCCAAGGTCAACGCCGCCCTCCCGTCGTGCACCGGCATCCACTCCGACATCGTCGCGCCGTACCTCGTCGAGCTCACCACCGACGAGCAGAAGGCGCGGTGGCTCCCGCGCTTCGTGACCGGCGAGCTGCTCACCGCGATCGCGATGACCGAGCCGTCGGGCGGCTCCGACCTGGCCGCGCTCAAGACCACCGCCGTGCGCGATGGTGACGGGTGGGTCATCAACGGCTCCAAGACCTTCATCACCAACGGCTGGTCCGCCGACCTCGTGGTGGTCGCGGCCCGCACCAGCCCCGAGAAGGGCGCCAAGGGCATCACGCTGTTCGCCGTCGAGACCGGCATGGACGGCTTCACCCGTGGCCGCAAGCTCGACAAGGTCGGCCAGAGCGAGTCCGACACAGCCGAGCTGTTCTTCTCCGACGTGCGGGTGAGCGACAACCAGGTGATCGGCGAGGTCGACCGCGGGTTCATCGCGATGATGGAGCGTCTCCCGCAGGAGCGGCTG
Source organism: Mumia sp. zg.B53 (assembly GCF_019550935.1). NCBI lineage: Bacteria > Bacillati > Actinomycetota > Actinomycetes > Propionibacteriales > Nocardioidaceae > Mumia > Mumia sp. zg.B53. The sequence continues at coordinate 256,566 of NZ_JAHWCK010000004.1, forward strand.
TCGTGCGCCGTCTCCAACGTCGCGCACGCCAAGCAGATCCTGCTCGAGACGATCGCCTACGCCAAGGAGCGGCACGCGTTCAAGCAGCCGATCGGGTCGTTCCAGCACAACAAGTTCCTCCTCGCCGAGCTCGTGACGCGGATCGAGTCGGTCGAGGCGTACGTCGACGCCGCCGTGCTCGCGCACACCTCGCGCGAGCTGACCGCGATCGACGCGGCCAAGGTCAAGTGGCTGTCGTCGCAGGTCCAGAACGAGGTGCTCGACCACTGCGTCCAGATCCACGGCGGGTACGGCTACATGAACGAGTACCGAGTCGCCCGTGCCTGGCGTGACGCCCGTGTCACCAAGATCTGGGCGGGTTCCAACGAGATCATGAAAGAGCTCATCGGTCGCGACCTCGGGCTCTGACCACACGACAAGATCCGGCCCCTCAGACAAGGAATCCTCATGACCGAAGCCGTCATCGTCTCCACCACGCGCTCGCCGATCGGCCGCGCCTTCAAGGGCTCGCTCAAGGACATGCGTCCTGACGACCTCACCGCGCAGATGGTGCGTGCCGCGCTCGACAAGGTGCCCGAGCTCGACCCGCGCGAGATCAACGACCTCATCCTCGGGTGCGGTCTGCCGGGTGGCGAGCAGGGGATGAACATGGGGCGCGTCGTCTCTGTGCTCCTCGGCTACGACTTCCTGCCCGGCACCACCGTGACCCGCTACTGCTCCTCGAGCCTCCAGTCCACCCGGATGGCGTTCCACGCGATCAAGACGGGCGAGGGCGACGCCTACATCTCGGCCGGTGTCGAGATGGTCAGCCGCTTCGTCAAGGGCAACAGCGACGCGATCCCCGGTCAGGAGATCACCAACCCGGTCTTCGCCGATGCTGCGCAGCACACCGAGGAGCTCTCGAAGGGTGGTCAGACCTGGACCGACCCGCGCGAGGACGACCGGCTCCCTGACGTCTACATCGCGATGGGCCAGACCGCCGAGAACGTCGCCCAGATCCTCGGCATGAGCCGCGAGGAGCAGGACCGCTTCGCGGTGCGCAGCCAGAACCTCGCCGAGGAGCGCATCAAGGACGGCTTCTGGGAGCGGGAGATCACCCCGGTCACGCTGCCCGACGGCACCCAGGTCACCGTCGACGACGGCCCCCGCCCCGGCACGACGTACGAGGCGGTGTCGCAGCTGAAGCCGGTCTTCCGACCCGACGGCACCGTGACCGCCGGCAACGCCTGCCCGCTCAACGACGGCGCCGCGGCCCTGGTGATCATGAGCGACACCCGCGCCAAGGAGCTCGGCCTCACCCCGCTGGCGCGCATCGTGTCCACCGGCGTGACCGGTCTCTCCCCGGAGATCATGGGGCTCGGCCCGGTGGAGGCGATCCCGCAGGCGCTCAAGAACGCCGGGATGGCTCTCGGCGACATCGACCTGTTCGAGATCAACGAGGCGTTCGCGGTCCAGTCGCTCGGCTCGGCCCAGCAGCTCGGCATCGACATCGACACGCTCAACGTCAACGGCGGTGCGATCGCGGTCGGTCACCCGTTCGGCATGACCGGTGCTCGGATCACGGCGACGCTGATCAACTCGCTCCAGACCCACGACAAGCAGTTCGGCGTCGAGTCGATGTGCGTCGGCGGCGGCATGGGCATGGCGATGGTGCTCGAGAGGCTGTCGTGACCGGCGGCGCGAAGCGCTTCGAGGGCCGCACCGCGATCATCACCGGGGCGAGCCGTGGCATCGGGCTCGGCATCGCGCAGCGCATCGTCGACGAGGGTGGGCGGGTGTGCCTGACTGCCCGCAACGACGAGGCGCTGCAGGAGGCCGTGGTCCACCTCGGTGGCCCCGAGGTGGCGATCGGCGTCCCGGGCAAGGCTGACGACCCTGCCCACCAGGAGGAGGCGGTCGCGCGCACGCTGGAGGTGTTCGGGTCCCTCGACCACCTGGTCAACAACACCGGCATCAACCCCGTCTACGGGCGCATGATCGATCTCGACCTGGCGGCGGCGCAGAAGATGTTCGCGGTCAACGTGCTGAGTGCCCTGTCCTGGACGCAGCGGGCCTACGCTGCCTGGATGGAGACCCACGGCGGCACGGTCGTCAACGTCGCCTCGGTCGCGGGCACGAAGCCGGCGCCCGGGATCGGCTTCTACGGAGCCACCAAGGCGATGCTCATCCACATCACCCAGGAGCTCGCGGTCGAGCTCGGCCCGCAGCTGCGCGTCAACGCGGTCGCGCCGGCGGTCGTGAAGACGCGGTTCGCGTCGGCGCTGTACGAGGGTCGAGAGGACGAGGTGGCGTCGGCGTACCCGATGAAGCGCCTCGGTGTCCCGGCCGACATCGCCTCCGTGGTCGCGTTCCTGCTGTCGGACGACTCCGGGTGGTTGACCGGGCAGAACATCGTCGTCGACGGCGGGCTCACCCTCACCGGCGGGGTCTGACGTGCTTCCCGATCGCGCGGGTGTCGTCGTCACCGGCGGCGGCAACGGGATCGGACGGGCGATCGCGCACCGGCTCGTCGCAGCCGGTGCGCGGATCGTCGTCAACGACCTCGATGGCGACGCTGCCGCACGGGTCGCGGAGGAGGTCGGAGGGCTGGCGGTCGCCGGTGACGCGGCCTCGGCCGACGGCGTCCAGGCCCTCGTCGACGCTGCACGCGACCACCTCGGGTCGATCGACGTCTTCTTCGCCAACGCCGGGATCGCCCGCGGCGACGCCGCGACGGCGACCGACGCCGACTTCGAGACGTCGTGGCAGGTCAACGTCATGGCGCACGTCCGCGCCGCGCGGGCGCTGCTGCCGGAGTGGCTGGAGCAGGGGGAGGGGCGGTTCGTCGCGACCGCCTCGGCCGCCGGCCTGCTGACGATGCTGGGCTCTGCCCCGTACACGCTGAGCAAGCACGCTGCCGTGGCGCACGCCGAGTGGTTGTCGGCGACCTACCGGCACCGGGGTGTCGTCGTGCAGGCGCTGTGCCCGCAGGGAGTGCGTACGGCGATGCTCGACGACTCCGGGCCGGCGGGGGACGTCACCCTCACCGAGACCGCGATCACGCCGGAGCGCGTGGCGGCGACGGTCTTCGACGCGCTCGAGGACGACCGGTTCCTGATCCTGCCCCATCCCGAGGTCGCCGACTACGTGCGGGCGAAGGCAGCCGACCCCGACCGCTGGCTGGGTGGCATGAACCGGCTCCAGCAGCGGGTCGAGGAGCTGCGCGCCGACTTCTGAGCCGGCGCCGCGTCAGGCGTGCCGACGGAGCTCGGCCTTGGCGAGGGCGTTCTTGTGCACCTCGTCCGGGCCGTCGGCGAACCGGAGCGTACGGATGCCGGCGATCGCGGCGGCCAGCGGGAAGTCCTGCGAGAGCCCGGCGGCCCCGTGCGTCTGGATCGCCTTGTCGAGGATCCACTCCACCGTGCGGGGCGTGGCGATCTTGATCGCCTGGATCTCGGCGTGCGCGCTCTGGTTGCCGACGGTGTCCATGAGCCAGGCCGTCTTGAGCGTCAGCAGGCGCAGCTGCTCGACCTTGACCCGCGACTCGGCGATCCAGTCGCGGACCACGCCCTGCTCGGACAGCGGCCGACCGAAGGCCACCCGGCTGCTGGCGCGTCGGCACATGGCCTCGATCGCGCGCTCGGCGATCCCGATCGCCCGCATGCAGTGGTGGATCCGGCCGGGCCCGAGACGGGCCTGGGCGATCGCAAATCCGTCGCCCTCGCCCGCGATCAGGTTCGACGCGGGCACGCGCACGTCGGTGAACACGATCTCCGCGTGACCTCCGTGGTCACGGTCGTCGTAGCCGAGGACGTGCATCCCGCGGACGATCTCGACGCCGGGAGTGTCGCGCGGGACCAGGATCATCGACTGCTGGCGGTGCCGTCCGGCGGTCGGGTCGGTCTTGCCCATCACGATGAAGATCGCGGCGTTGGGGTTCATCGCGCCGGTGATCCACCACTTGCGCCCATTGATCACGTAGTCGTCGCCGTCGCGCACGATCGACGTCGCGATGTTGGTCGCGTCGGAGGAGGCGACATCGGGCTCGGTCATCGCGAACGCGGACCGGATCTCACCGGCGAGCAGCGGCTCCAACCAGTCGCGCTTCTGCTCCTCGGTGCCGAAGGCGTGGAGCACCTCCATGTTGCCGGTGTCAGGCGCGGCGCAGTTGAGGGCGACAGGCGCGATGGCGGAGCTGCGGCCGGTGATCTCGGCGAGGGGAGCGTACTGGAGGTTGGTGAGCCCGGCGCCGCCGTCACCGGGAAGGAAGAGGTTCCACAGGCCCTGCTTGCGCGCCTCCGCCTTCAGGTCCTCGATCATCGGTGGTGGGCCCCAGTGGTCGGGGTGGGCGTCGACCGCCGCGTGGAACTCCTTCTCGGCCGGATAGACGTGCTCGTCCATGAAGCCCAGCAGCCGCTCGCGCAGCTCGATCGTCGTGGAGTCGTACCCGAAGTCCATGGTGCTCCTTGCTCGGGGGTCAGGTGCGGGCCGAGGCGAGGCCGGCGGCGATCAGCGGCTCGGTCGCCGCGCCCATGCGGCTGAAGCCGTCGCCGACCGTCTGGCCCTGGGTGTAGCGGTAGTGGATGCCCTCGGTGATGATCGCGAGCTTGAAGTAGCCGAGCGCCAGGTGGAAGCCCATCGTCGAGACGTCGCGTCCGCTCCGGGAGGAGTAGCGCTCGAGCACCTCGTCGACCGTCGGGTAGCCCGGCGCTGCCGTCGCGTCGGCCACCGCGTTGTTGCGGGTCGACCGGCCCATCTCCTGGTAGACGATCGTGAGGGCGATGTCGGAGAGCGGGTCGCCGAGCGTGGCCATCTCCCAGTCGAGGACCGCGGTGATCGCGTCCTTGCCGTCGGGGGAGGTGTCGACGAGGACGTTGTCGAGACGGTAGTCGCCGTGCACGATCGTCGCGTCGGAGTGGGTCGGCACGTGCGTGCCCAAGAAGTCACGTAGCTCCTCGTACCCGGCGAGGTCGCGGCTCTTCGATGCCTCCGCCTGCTTGGTCCACCGGCGCACCTGGCGCTCGAGGTAGCCCTGCGGCCGCCCGAACTCCTCGAGGCCCACGGAGGCCGGGTCGACGGCGTGGAGGTCGGCGAGCGTGTCGATCAACAGGCCGGCGATGTCGGCGGTGCGCTCGGGCCCCAGCTCCTCGAGCTCTCCGGCACGCCGCAGAGCACGGCCCTCGGCCTTGCTCATCACGTAGAACGGCGAGCCGATGACGTCGGTGTCCTCGCACAGGACGTACGCGTGGGGGACCGGGACGTTCGTCGAGCCGAGCGCGTTGATGACGGTGAACTCACGCCGCATGTCGTGCGCGGTGGCGAGCACGTGCCCCAGCGGCGGGCGACGCACGACCACGTGGGTCTCGCCGTCGGTCACGTCGTACGTCAGGTTGGAGCGCCCGCCCGGGATGACGGATCCGGTGAGCGGACCTCCGACCAGGCCGGGCACCGAGTCCTCGAGGTAGGTGCCCAGCCGGTCCAGGTCCAGGCCTGGGAGGTCGGTCATGTCAGTCCTTCGGTCCGCCGGCGACGTAGATGACCTGGCCGGAGACGAAGCCGGACTCCTCGCTGGTGAGGAACGACGCCGTCGCGGCGATGTCCTCGGGCTGACCGACGCGCGCCACCGGGATCTGCTGGGCGCTGAACTTCTTGAAGTCCTCGTAGTCGACGCCCACGCGCGCGGCGGTCGCCGCGGTCATCTCGGTCTCGATGAACCCGGGAGCGATCGCGTTGGCGGTGATGCCGAACTTGCCGAGCTCGATCGCGAGGGTCTTGGTGAAGCCCTGGAGACCGGCCTTGGCCGCGGAGTAGTTGGCCTGGCCGCGGTTGCCGAGCGCCGAGGTCGACGAGAGGTTGACGATGCGGCCGAACTTCGCGTCCACCATGTGCTTCTGGGCGCCTCGGGACATGAGGAACGCGCCACGCAGGTGGACGTTCATGACCGCGTCCCACTCGGCGACGCTCATCTTGAAGAGCATGTTGTCGCGGATGATGCCCGCGTTGTTGACCAGGATCGTGGGAGCCCCGAGCTCGGCCTCGACGCGTGCGTAGGCGGCCGTGACCGCCTCCTCGTCCGAGACGTCGGCGCCGACGGCGATCGCCTTGCCGCCCGCGGTGGTGATCGCGTCGACGGTGCCCGCGCACGCGTCCTCGTCGAGGTCGATGACGGCGACGGCGTGTCCGTCCGACGACAGCCGCCTGGCGACGGCGGCGCCGATCCCGCGTGCGGCGCCGGTGACGATGGCGGTGCGCTGCTGGCTCACAACTTCTCCTCGTGGCTTCGGGTGAGTGCTCGTGGTACCGCTAAGCGGTCGCTTAGCAAGGTACCGCATGGCAGTGGGGCGAAACACAGGGTCACATCACGGTTCGCCCCAGACCTGGGGGCCGAGTCTGCCACGATCGTCGGGTGCACCACGTCTACTCGTGTCCGATGCGTTGGGCCGACATGGATTCCCAAGGTCACGTCAACAACGTCACCTACGCCGACTACTTCCGCGAGGCCCGGCTGGCGGCCGGGGAGGGAGCGCGGCTCGTCCGCCTCGAGCTGGAGTACCGCGCACCGCTGGTCTTCCGTCCCGAGCCGGTCCTGGTCGAGTCGAGCGTCTTCGGGTCGAGGACCCGGGGTGACACCGTCCTGGAGCAGCAGATCATCGACCTGCGGGAGGACGGCGGCCGCACGGTCTATGCCCGGGGCCGGAGCGTGCTCGTCCGTACGCGGGGACGACTGCCCGCGGTCGCACCGTCGTCGGGGCCCGCCACGGACGTCCCCGTGCTCGTGCGGGCCCGCGACCTCGGTCCCGACGGAGCGGTGGACGAGGCAGCCACACTCGAGCTCTTCCAAGAGGGTCGTGTCGCCTTCGTCTCGTCGATCGGTGCCCGCGATCCCGAGCTCCCCTGGGTCATCGGGCGCAGCGAGCTGACCTACCTGCGCCCGATCGTGCACCGCGAGCGCCCGTACGCCGTGCGCACCGCCGTCACCCGCGTCGGCCGGTCGTCCTTCGAGATCCGTGCCGAGATGGTCGACGACGAGCCGGCCGAGGTCGACGGTCCGGTGGTCCTCGTGACCTCGCGCGCGGTCATCGTCGGGTTCGACCCTGGGGAGCAGCGGTCGCGGCCGCTGACCGAGCACGAGAGGTCCCATCTCCTACCGCACCTCGCCCGGGCTTGAGGCGACCGGTGACAATGGTGGCGTGAGCCAGAACCAGGCGGAGCAGCAGCAGACCTTCTACGACGCGATCGGCGGGTACGAGACGATCGCGTCGATCGTCGCTGCCTTCTACGAGGGTGTCGCCGACGACCCGGTCCTCCGTCCGATGTACCCGGAGGAGGACCTCGGCCCGGCGCAGGAGCGTTTCACCGACTTCCTCGTCCAGTACTGGGGCGGCCCGACGACCTACTCCGAGCGCCGGGGTCACCCGCGCCTGCGGATGCGCCACGCGCCCTTCGCCGTGACGCCGACCGCCGCCGAGCACTGGCTGCGCCACTTCCGGGCGGCCCTCGACCGCGTCGGTCTGTCGCCCGAGCACGACCGTGAGTTCTGGGCGTACGTCACTCATGCCGCGCAGTTCATGATCAACGCGCCGCAGGACCTCGGACCGGCACAGCCGCGCTGATCAGCCCGCGTCGCTCGCCTGGTCCGGGTCCTGCTGCCCGTCCTGGTCCCGGTCTGAGTCCCGGTCCTGCGTGGGCAGGGGAGGGGCCCCGTACGCCGCTGCGTGCGCGTACGGGATCTCGATCCCGAGCGAGTCGAACCGCTCCTTGATCAGCTCGCGCATCTCGCGCGCGACCTCCCACTGCTTCATCGGGGCGGTCTTGAGGACGACGCGGACGACGACACCCTCGGGCGTCCACCGCTCGACCCCCCAGACCTCGGGCTCCTCGAGGACGGCGCCGCTCCAGGCCGGGTCCTGCCACAGCGCGAGCGCGACCTCGTGCAGGGTCGCGCGGACCTCGCCCAGGTCGACGTCGTAGCCGACCGGCACGTCGAGGACCGTGCGGGCCCAGTTCTGGCTCTGGTTGCCGACGCGCAGGATCTCGCCGTTGCGGACGTACCAGACCGTCCCGTTGACGTCGCGCAACCGCGTGACGCGCATGCTGACCGCCTCGACCGTGCCGGTCGCGTCGCCGAGGTCGACGACGTCGCCCACGCCGTACTGGTCCTCCAGGATCATGAAGATGCCGGAGATGAAGTCCTTGACGAGGCTCTGGGCGCCGAAGCCGAGCGCCACGCCCAGGATCCCCGCGGACGCCAGCAGCGGCCCGATGTTGTAGCCCATCGTCGCGATCACCATGAAGGCGACGACGGTGAAGATCACGATGGTCGAGATGTTCTTGAGCAGCGAGCCCATGCTCCGGGCGCGCTGCTCGCGCCGCTCGTGCAGGATGGGGGTGATCGCCTCGGCGGCCCGCGCACCCGGGACGGTGCCGGCCGCGGCGGTCCGGGTGATGCGGTCGATCAGGCGGTTCACGAGCCACCGGGCCGCGACCCCCGCGAGCACGAGGACGAGGATCGCGAGCGGTTTGGCCAGCAGCAGGTCGGAGAGCTCGGCCAGGGTGTCGTTGTCGGTCCACCGGTGGACGAGCCGGCAGATGGTGTTGTCCGAGTCCGCCCAGCACGGGTTCTCGGTGGCGTCGGCGGTCACGAGCATGCCCTCGACGTTAGCGGTCGGTCATCACCGTCCGCGGACGCCTCCAGGGGTTGCCCCGGCTCGAGCACTCGTGCTCGACCTGGGCCGCGAGGCTCAGCAGGAGCGGCTCGGCGCCCGGCTTCCCGGCGATCATCGTGCCGATCGGGAGGCCCGCCCGACTCCACCCGGTGGGCAGCGAGAGGGCCGGGGCACCGGCGATGTTCCAGACCGACGTGTAGGGAGTGAAGCCCTTCTGCGCCTCGAAGTCGGCAACGGGATCGGCATCGTCGCGCAACGAGCCGACGAGGGCAGGCAGCTGGCCGAGCGTGGGGGTGAGGACGACGTCATAGCCGGCGTAGGCCTCGAGGGTGCGCTGCTCGGCCTGGCGCATCGCGAGCAGCGCGGCGGCGTACTCGACGCCGGTGGCGGCGCGGCCACGGTCCCGCTCCCAGCGGGTGAGGGGTCGCAGCAGCTCCTCGCGCTCGGGGGGCACGTCGACCGAGGCCGCGCCGACGAACCAGGCGGTCTCGAACGCGGCGACCGTGTCCGGCCCGAACGGAGGGTCGACGTCGACCACGTCGTGCCCGAGGCGCTCGAGGAGGCGGCTGGTCTCCTCGTACGCGGCGACCACCTCGGGGTCGGGGGGCAGCTCGCTGATCACCGGGTCGCAGAAGCGTGCCACCCGCAGCCGACCGGGTGCCCGGCCGCAGGCGTCGAGCATGCGGCTCCCGGTGAGCGCGACGACGTCGAGCATCGCCGCGGCGTCACCGACGGTGAGAGCGAGGGTGCCGGGCACGGAGAGGCCGGAGACGTCGATCTCCTCGGGGGTCCCGGCGACCAACCCCCGGCTCACCTTGATGCCGACCAGTCCGCACGAGGATGCGGGGATGCGGACCGAACCGCCTCCGTCGGAGCCGACGGCCACCGGGACGAGGCCTGCCGCCACCGCTGCCGCGGCGCCGCCCGACGAACCACCGGCGCCACGGCTCAGGTCGTACGGGGTGCGGGACGGCGGTGCCACGTCCGGCTCGGTGTAGCAGGGGAGCCCGAGCTCGGGGGTGCTCGTCTTGCCGAGGCTGATCATCCCGGCCGACGCGACCCGTACGGCGATGGAGCCGTCGGTCTCCGGCACCAGGTCGGCGAAGGCGGCAGAGCCGTACGTCGTACGGACACCCGCGGTCGGCGTGAGGTCCTTCAGCGCCGTCGGCACCCCGAACATCGGCGGGAGGGCGTCGGCTCCGGACCCGCGCAGCGCGTCGCGGGCCGACAGCGCGGCGGCGCGTGCCTCGTCGGCGGTGACGGTCACGAAGGCACCGACCTCCGCGTCCAGAGCGCCGATCCGCTCCAGCAGCCTGTCGACCACTGCGACGGGATCGGTCTGGTCGCTGCGGTAGGCGGCGGCCAGCGCGAGGGCGGAGGCGGGAGGTGTGCCGAGCTGAGCGGGCATACCGCCGAGCCTAGACGCGGTCCCCCCTCGGCTAGAATGTCGCCATGCTGAGCCGGAGCCGTACCGCTGTCCGTTCTGCCGTCGCCGGTGCGCTGGTCGCGTCGCCGCTGCTTGCGGTCGCTGCTGCCGCACCCGCCGCCGCCGACGTCCCGGTCGGCTGGGAGGACCCCCAGTCGCTGACGACCCTCCAACTGATCCTCATCTTCGCCGGGATCCCGCTGGGGATCGCGCTGGTCCTGACCGTCTTCGGCTACCTCCTGGCACGCCGGACGACACCGAGCTACCTCCCGTACGTCGTGGCGCCGGGCAAGGCGGTCGCCTCGTCGTCCGAGCGCAAGACGCTCGAGTCCCACCGCTGACCGTCCGTCCTACCCGAGCCTTCGAGGAGACCCGCCCGTGAGCTTCTCCCGTCCTGGTGCGATCGATCTGTCCGCCCTCAAGAACGCTGCTCCCGGTGCTCCGGCCGGCGCTCCACGCGGCCCCGCACCCGCGGGTGCCTCGTGGGTGCTCGACGTCACCGAGCAGAACTTCCAGGACGTTCTCCAGAGCTCCCTCGACCATGTGGTCGTGCTGGCGCTCTGGTCGTCCCGTGCCCCGCAGGGTGACGACTTCAACCGGGTGCTCGCCACCGTCGCCAACTCCTACGGCGGTCGGCTCCTTCTGGCGCGGGTGGACGTCGACACCAGCCCGCAGATCGCGCAGATGCTCGGTGCGCAGGGCGTTCCGTTCGTCGTCGGTGTCGTCAAGGGTCAGCCGGTCCCGCTGTTCCAGGGGACGGCTGACGAGGCGCAGGTCCGTCAGTACCTCGACGAGCTGCTCCGCGTCGCCCAGGCCAACGGCGTCACCGGGTCCGCCCCGCCGGTCGGCGGCGTGGCCGAGGTTGCCGAGGAGGAGCCCGCAGACGACCCGCGTTTCGCCGCGGCCGACGACGCCTTCGCGGAGGGCGACTACGCCACCGCGATCAGCGAGTACGAGAAGCTGCTCGCCGCCAACCCTGCCGACACCGAGGCAGCCGAGCGGCTCGCCGGTGCGCGACTTCTCGACCGCACCGCCGACGCCGACCTGACGGCGGCGCGCGAGGCGGCCGCCCAGAACCCCGACGACCTGGACGCGCAGATGCTCGTCGCCGACCTCGACCTCTCGGGCGGCCACGTCGACGACGCGTTCGGTCGCCTGATCGACCTCGTGCGACGCACGGCCGGTGACGAGCGCGAGCGGGTCCGCGGGCGGCTCGTCGAGATGTTCACGATCGTCGGCTCGGACGACCCCCGGGTCGCCCAGGCGCGCCGCAAGCTCGCCTCCGCCCTGTTCTGAGCGCGGGCCCCGGCGTCCGCTGTGGCGGCCCCTGCATACTGGCTCCATGCGACGGGTGGCGGGGGCCGGGCTGCTGACGCTCGGGATCCTGCTGGCGATCCTGGGCGCTGTGGTCGCGTTCGCTGTCGGCCCGGACGACCGCATGACGACCGGGACGCGCACGCTCGACACCGACTCGCGTGCGGTCGCGACCAGCCCGTCGGTGCTCGCTCGCCACGGCCCTCAGGTCAGCGTTCTCGTCGAGGTTCCGGACGATAAGCCGGTGTTCGTCGGACTGGCACACTCCCTCGACGTCGCCGACTACCTCTCGTCGACCTCGCACCTGGAGCTGACGCGCTACCGCGTCCCGTGGTCGGTGCGCACCCGGGCCGTCGAGGGTGAGCCGCAGCTTCCCGCGGCACCGACCGCGCTCGACTGGTGGCTCGAGCAGGCCTCCGGCGTCGGCGGTGCCGAGCTCCGCTTCCGGCTGCCCGACGAGACCGTCTCGCTGGCTGTGCTGGCCGTCGGCGACTCCGACCTCGCGGGCCTGCGCCTGACCGGTGCGTACGAGGTGCCGGGTGCCTTCGGGGTGGCGGTGGGGACGACGCTCGCCGGTCTCGGCGCCGTGGTCCTGGGTCTCGTCGCCCTCGGCGCCGTCGCGGGCGTACGCCGTCCGCCGCCGCCTGCCGATGCACCCGGGTTCGCCGACGACGAGTGGGACGCTCCCTGGCTGGAGACCGATCCCGCCGACGCCGACACGTGGGACGACTTCCTCACCGAGAAGGCAACCGCATGATCAGCGGCCGCCGTCCGGGCGCGGTGCTCGCTGCAGGACTCCTCGTCGGGGCGCTGGTCAGCGGGTGCGGCATCGTGCCACTCGAGAAGACCAGCACCGACGTCTCGAAGATCGCGGCCGACCACGACGAGGTCGACCGTACCTACCGCAACTACGAGAAGGCCCGAGCCGCCGCCTTCGGCGCGCTGGATCCCGACATCCTGGCGCTCGTCGAGACCGGGCCGGTGCTCGCCGTCGACGGACGTGCGATCGACGTGGCGAAGCGCGTGCACGGCAGCGCGTCGACCGGGGCAGCGGTGGCGCCGGCGGAGATCGAGGACGTCTACACGCCGCGCCTGGACGCCTACCCCCTGTGGTTCGTCGTGACCGCGCGCGACGCGGCACGCGGCATGCGGAGGGTCCAGGTCTTCGAACGCGCGTCGTCCACCGAGCAGTGGGAGCTCACCGCCTCCCCCGAGGCGCTCCTCAGCACGGTCCTCCCCGTGCCGAGGACGGTCGACGGGGTGCTCGAGACGGTCTCCGCCGACGACGGCGACGGTCTGGTCTCGAGCCCGGCGGCCGCGATGCAGGCGTACGCGGCGGTCCTGGGCGACCCGAGCTCGCCGCGCGCCGACCAGGTCACCGCGGACTCGTTCGTCACCCAGATGCGCGCCCAGGCTGCCGGGCTCGCCAAGCCCGGCACGACCTTCCGCCGGACCTGGTCGTCGCAGCCGGTCACCCACACCATGCGGACGCAGGACGGCGGTGCGCTGGTCTTCGGGACGCTGATGCGCCAGGACGGCTGGGTCCTGGCACCCGGCGCGACGGTCACCTGGCCGGAGGGGTCGGAGCACAAGGCCTACCTCGGGAGCCCGATGACGGGATCCGGCGTGCTGCGCTACTACCACCAGGTGCTGATGTACGTCCCGCCGCAGGGCGGGGTCGGTCTGCCCCGCGTCCTCGGGCAGTACGGGGGAGTGGTCGACGTCGAGGAGACCGGCCCGGTGGAGGCGAGCCCCTGACGTCCAGGTCAGCGCTCGGGCGAGGGCCGGAAGACGTGGCCCGCCTCGCGGTAGGTGCCGTCCGGGTCGGCGTCGAGGCTGTCGAGCAGGTCGATCGTCGCTGCCGCGGCGCGCTCTCGCAGGAGGTCGCGGTCGCACCAGTGGACCGCGGCGATCTCGGTCGGCTGAAGCGTGAGCGGGGCGTCGGGGTCCCACGCCTCGACGTCGAACACGAACAGCACCGCGTCGTCCCAGGCGCTCCACGGCGGCAGCCAGTTGACGGTGCGCAGCCCGCGGATCCGTGCCTCGACACCGAGCTCCTCGCGGAGCTCCCGCACGACCGCGTCGGCGGGTGACTCACCGGGGTCGACGACCCCGCCGGGCAGGTCCCACTCGCGCTTGTAGGTCAGCTCGCACAGCAGCACCCGGCCGTCGGGGTCGCACACGAGCGCCTGCGCGATCGCGCGCTTCTTGGGCAGCGCCGCGTTGAGCATCGCGACGAAGCCCTCGCGGCTCTGCGGCTGGGGGTCGTCGGCGAGTCGCGACAACAGCTCCTGGTCGGGACCGTCGACGTGGCGGATCAGTCCGTCGCGTCGCATGCCCGCACGCGCCGCGGCCCGGCGGTCGGGCACGGCGTCCTCGTCGGTCAGTGTCTGGACCCGGGTGACGCCCAGCTCGTCGAACGCATGGGTGATCGCGAGGTTGACCGCCTGGGAGCGCAGGGGTTCCTCCGTGGGCCCGAGGTCCCACCGCAGGGACGCCGTACGCGCGTCGTCCAGACGCAGCGAGACGGTGCCGAGCGCACGGCCGTCGTCCAGGACCTCGAACGTCTCCGCGTCGACCGGCCGCAGCGTGAGGTCAGCCATCGGCGGGCTCCAGCCAGGTCACCGAGAGGGCAGGCAGACGGAGCTCGACCGAGTGCGGCTGGTCGTGCCACGCGACCTCGTCGGCCACGATCTCGGGACCGGGGGTGTCGCCCGTGCCGCCGTACGCCGCGTCGTCGGTGCAGAGCGCGACCCGCCATGCGCCCGCCAGGGGCAGCCCGACGCGGTAGGTCGGCCAGGTGCGGCCGGACAGATTTGCCACGCACACGAGCGTACGACCGCCGCCGCGCCGCACGAAGGCGTAGACGTTGCCGGCGGCGTCGTCGGCCTCCAGCCACCGGAACCCGTCCGGGTCGTGGTCCTTGGCCCACAGCGCCGGGTTCGCGCCGTAGACCGCGTTGAGATCGGTGACGAGCCGCTGCACGCCGGCGTGCCCGGGATCGTCGAGCAGCGACCAGTCGAGCGAGCGTTCGTCGGACCACTCGGAGAGCTGGGCGATCTCCCCGCCCATGAAGAGCAGCTGCTTGCCCGGGTGGGACCACTGGTAGGCCAGCAACGAGCGCAGGTTGGCGAGCTGCTGCTCCCGGTCGCCCGCCATCTTGCCCAGCAGCGAGCCCTTGCCGTGCACGACCTCGTCGTGCGAGAAGGGAAGCACGAAGTTCTCGGCGTCGTGGTACATCATCGCGAACGTCAGCCGGTTGTGCTCCCCGCTGCGGTGCACGGGATCGACGGCGAAGTAGTCGAGTGTGTCGTGCATCCACCCGAGATTCCACTTGAACCCGAAGCCGAGACCGCCGTGGGTCACGTCGCGCGTCACGCCGTCGTAGGCCGTCGACTCCTCCGCGATCATCGCGATCGCGCCGAAGCGGTCATAGCACGACGCGTTGAGCTCCTGGAAGAACGTCACCGCGTCGAGGTCGATGTTGCCGCCGTGCGCGTTCGGCACCCAGCCGCCCGGTCCGCGCGAGTAGTCGAGATAGAGCATCGACGCGACGGCGTCGACCCGCAGGCCGTCGACGTGGAACTCCTCGAACCACCAGAAGGCGTTGGCGAGAAGGAACTCCCGCACCTCCTTCTTGCCCAGGTCGAAGACGTACGTCCCCCAGTCGGGGTGCTCGCCGCGGAGCGGGTCCGCGTGCTCGTAGAGGGGGGTGCCGTCGAAGCGCGCGAGCGCCCACTCGTCGCGCGGGAAGTGGGCCGGGACCCAGTCGAGGATCACGCCGATGCCCGCGGCGTGGAAGGCGTCGACGAGCGCCCGGAAGTCGTCGGGGTCGCCCCATCGCGAGGTCGGCGCGTAGTAGCCGGTCACCTGGTAGCCCCACGAACCGCCGTACGGGTGCTCCATCACCGGCATCAGCTCGACGTGGGAGAAGCCGCGTTCTGCGACGTAGGGGACGAGGGTCTCGGCCAGCTCGCGATAGCCGAGACCGGTGCGCCACGAGCCGAGGTGCACCTCGTAGACGCTCATCGGCTCCGCCCACGGTCGCCGATCGCGCCGCTGCTCCATCCAGTCGTCGTCGGCCCAGGTGTAGCCCGACGCGAACACGCGTGAGGCGTTGGCCGGCGGGACCTCCGTCCAGAGGGCGAGAGGATCGGCCTTCTGACGCCAGACGTCGTCGGCGCCGTGCACGGCGTACTTGTAGAGCGCGCCGGCACCGAGCCCTTCGACGCGACCCCGCCACACGCCGTCGTCGCCGCGGACCAGCGGGTGGCCGCCGCCGTCCCATCCGTTGAAGTCGCCCAGGACCTGGACGTCACGGGCGTTCGGTGCCCAGACGGCGAAGTCGACGCCGCCGCGGCGCAGGTGTGAGCCGAGGTCGTGCCACAGGTCTCGAGTCATGGTCGGAGGCCCCTCACGTCCGGTCGTCGGCGAGCAGCTGGTCCAGCGCCTGCTCGGGAACCGCGCGCCAGTCAGGTCGGTGGTCGAGCTCGTAGACGAGCTCGTAGACGGCTTTGTCGATCTCGTACGCCCGCAGCAGCGCCGCCTCGACTCGCGTCGGCCCCGTGCGGTCGGCACTCTCGTCCGGCTGCCCGTGGTAGCCGTCGAGGAACGCCTGCCGGTTGCGCCGGACCCACGCGCGGGCCTGGTCCACCTCGTCCTCGCCGCGCGTGCCGGTCTGGAGGAGGTAGGAGAAGGCCGCGTAGTCGAACGACCGGACCATCCCGGCGACGTCACGCAGCCGGGAGTCGAGGGTCACCCGCTCCTCGAGCGGCGCGACCGGCTCGCCCTCGAAGTCGATCAGCTTCCACCCCGCCGTCGTGCGCAGCGTCTGGCCGAGGTGGAGGTCACCGTGGACCCGCTGGGCGACGACCGGTCCGTCGAGAGAGCGCAGGACGCCGTAGCGCTGCCTCGCGCCCTCGGTGTAGCCCTCCACCTCGGGGCAGCGCTCGGCGAGCCGGTCGAGACGGGCGTCGAGGCGGTCGGCCAGCGCCTGCAGGTCGGCGGCCGCCCACTCGGTGGTCGGCAGGCGGTCGGCCATCAGGGCGTGCACGAACCGGACGGTCGCACCCAGACGGGCGGACTCGGCGGCGAAGTCGCCGCCGGCCTCCTCGGGCGCCAGGCCGGGCTCGGCGAGGAGGTCGCGCACGCTGGCTCGGGCGCCCTCCCACCCGTTGGTGGCCGTACGGAGGAACTTCTGCAGCATCGCCAGGTCGTACGAGGTCTCACCCTCGGCCGGTGTCGCCGAGATCCATCCCCACATGGGCGCGATCGCGTCCTCACCCGGACCAGCGAGCGCGTCGTGGATCTCGACGTCCGGGTTGCGGCCGGGGACGACCTTGCGGAAGACCTTCAGCATCGCGCGCTCGTCGACGACGACGGAGGTGTTGGACTGCTCGACCGAGAGCAGGACGGACTCCGACTCCGAGCCGATCGACGAGGTGCCGTCGTCGTCGGACGGGATCCGGGACACGTACGTCGCCGCGGACCCGGTGTCCTCGGCGAAGAACCCCTGCATGATCACCCGCCGCGCCTCCGGGTCGTGCAGCGCGTCGTAGACGAAGAGGTCGTCGACGGTCTCGCCGAGCCCGGGGGAGTAGGTGCCGATGAAGCCGTACGCATTGGCCTCGACCGGCTCGGCGCGGTAGGCGAGCGGCACGTTGTAGGTGTGCGTGCCGCCGGGGCCGCGCACGGTCACGAGCTCGAAGCGGACGCCGAGGCCGGTCGCCGGCCGGCTCAGCCAGCCCAGCGGCGCGACGCGCTCCAGCTCCCAGCCCTCGCCCTCCCCGGAGAACCAGCGGCGTCGGACGAGGTAGTCGAGCAGGTCCTTGCGCTCGGCCGTCCTCCGATCGGCCGTCCCTCGGTCACCCGTCGTACGGTCGGTGCTCATCAGACCCCCTCGGTCTCGGCCGGTCGGCCCAGGCGGAACCAGTAGAACCCGTGCCCCGCCAGCGTCAGCAGGTAGGACAGCTCGCCGATGGCCGGGAACTCCACGCCTCCGAACGTCTCGATCGGGCGGACCCCGGCGTAGGCGTGGAGGTCGAGCTCGACCGGCTGCGGGAACCGCGACAGGTTGTTGACGCAGAGCATGACGTCGCCCTCGTGCTCGCGCAGGAACGACAGCACCGACGGGTTGGAGCCGCCGATGTCACGGAACGTGCCGACGCCGAACGCCGGGTGCTGCTTGCGGATGTGGATCATGCGTCGTGTCCAGTGCAGCAGCGAGGAGGTGTTCTCGCGCTCTGCCTCGACGTTGACCGACTGGTACCCGAAGACGGGGTCCATGATCACCGGGAGCGTCAGCTTGCCGGGGTTGGCGACGGAGAAGCCGGCGTTGCGGTCGGGCGTCCACTGCATCGGCGTCCGGACGCCGTCGCGGTCGCCGAGCCAGATGTTGTCGCCCATGCCGATCTCGTCGCCGTAGTAGAGCACGGGAGAGCCGGGCAGGCTCAGCAGCAGCGCCGTGAACAGCTCCATGCGGTTGGTGTCGTTGTCCAGCAGCGGGGCGAGCCGGCGGCGGATGCCGATGTTGGCCTTCATCCGCGGGTCGGTGGCGTACTCGCTCCACATGTAGTCGCGGTCCTCGTCGGTCACCATCTCGAGGGTGAGCTCGTCGTGGTTGCGCAGGAAGATGCCCCACTGGCACCCCTCGGGGATGTCGGGCGTCTGCTCCATGATCTCGCTGATCGGGTAGCGCGACTCCCGGCGCACGCCCATGAAGAGGCGCGGCATCACGGGGAAGTGGAAGCACATGTGGCACTCGTCGCCGCCGACGGCCGGGTCGCCGAAGTAGTCGACCACGTCGGAGGGCCACTGGTTGGCCTCGGCGAGCAGGACGCGGCCCGGATAGTGCTCGTCGACGTAGCGACGGACCGTGCGGAGGAAGGCGTGGGTCGGCTCGAGGTTCTCGCCGCTGGTCCCCTCCTGCTCGTACAGGTAGGGCACGGCGTCGAGCCGGAACCCGTCCACACCGAGGTCGAGCCAGAAGCGGAGGACGTCGAGCATCGCCTCGTGCACCGCCGGGTTCTCGAAGTTGAGGTCCGGCTGATGGCTGTAGAAGCGGTGCCAGAAGTAGCGACCCCGGACGGGGTCGTACGTCCAGTTCGAGCTCTCGGTGTCGACGAAGATGATGCGGGCGTCGGAGTAGGCCTCGTCGTCCTCGCGCCACACGTAGAAGTCGCCGTACGGCCCGTCGGGATCGGTGCGCGACTCCTGGAACCACGGGTGGGCGTCGGACGTGTGGTTCATGACGACGTCGATGATGATGCGGATGCCGCGCTCGTGGGCGGCGTCGAGGAGCGTCTTGAAGTCCTCGACGGTCCCGAGCTCGGGCGACACGCTGGTGTAGTCGGCGACGTCGTAGCCGCCGTCACGCAGCGGGGAGGGGAAGAACGGCGGGAGCCACAGGCAGTCGACGCCGAGCCACTGGAGGTAGTCGAGCTTGCTGGTGATGCCGGCGAGATCGCCGATCCCGTCACCGGTCGAGTCGTGGAACGACCGGACCAGAACCTCGTAGAACACGGCACGCTTGAACCACAGCGGATCGTCGTCGCGCCGGTCGGTAGGGGAGCCCGGCACGGGCACGGGGGCGTCCATGCGCGCCATCCTCGCACGGCCTCCCACAGCCCCGAAGGTCGCGGCACTAGGCTGTTCCCATGCTTCTGGCCGTGGTCGCCGCAGCCCTCACGGGAGTCGCCATCGGGGCGCTCATCGTGTGGTTGAGCGCACGCCAGGGCGCGCCCGAGCCGATCACCGGACGGCAGCTCACGCCGATCGCGCCCGAGCTCAAGAAGGCCGCGCTCGAGACGCGCGGCAACCGCCCGGTCGACGAGGTGACGCGCTCGGAGATCACCCGTCTGCTCGAGTCGGGCCGCAAGATGGAGGCGACCCGGCTCCTCCACGCCAGCGCCGACATGTCGCTGCTTCAGGCCAAGGCCCGCATCGAGGAGTGGTCCGACGCGGTCGAGCGTCGCCTGCTCGGCCAGGCATATGCCGACGCCGTCAACCTCGACCACGCCGAGATCGACGAGACGCTCGCGGGCGACCTGCGCGAGCTGCTCAGCCGGCGGTGGGGACGATGGCGCGCGCTCAAGGTGCTCCGGCGCCGGACGACGATGCGGCTCATCGACGCCATGCACTACCTCGACGCACTCCTCCGGACCCCCAGCGCCGCTCGGCTTCCCGTCGACGTCCCGGAGGCGGTCCCGTCGACGACCGAGCCGACCATCGTGGTGCAGCCGGCCCCGGTCGTGCAGCCGGC
The DNA here is from genome assembly GCF_019550935.1 of Mumia sp. zg.B53. Lineage (NCBI taxonomy): Bacteria > Bacillati > Actinomycetota > Actinomycetes > Propionibacteriales > Nocardioidaceae > Mumia > Mumia sp. zg.B53. The sequence continues at coordinate 276,211 of NZ_JAHWCK010000004.1, forward strand.
CCCGGTCGTACGGCCCGCCCCGGTCGAGCGTCCGCCCGGCGGCTGAGCGGGAGCCGAGCGGGAGCGACGACTCGGGGAGGTCCCTACCGCAGCACGGTCAGCACGTGCGCGACCTCGGCGTCACCGCCCAGCCGGACGTAGTTCTCCTCGGTCCAGTCGAACACCTCGCCGCTGAGCTCGTCGCGGACCGCGAAGCGCTCACCCCAGCCGATGCCGAGCGCCGGCAGGTCGAGGCGGACGATCGTCTCGTGGGCGGCGCCGGGGTCGAGGTTCGCGACGACGATCACGGCGTCGTCGCGGGTGTCGCCGAGGTGGCGGCGCGAGAAGCAGAGGATGTGCTCGGAGTCGTTCGGGTGCACGGCGAGCCGGTGCAACTGCCGTAGTGCCGGGTGCCGGCGCCGTACATCGTTGAGCCTCGCCACGAACGGCGCCAGCGAGTCGGCGACGCCGTAGTCGCGGTGCTTGATCTCGTACTTCTCCGAGTCGAGGTATTCCTCCGAGCCTGGACGCAGCGCGGTGTGCTCGAGCAGCTCGTAGCCCGAGTACATCCCCCACGTCGGCGCACCTGTGGCCGCCAGCACGGCCCGCAGCCGGAACATCGCCGGATCGCCGGTCTGGAGGTGGACCGGGAGGATGTCGGGGGTGTTCACCCAGAACGCCGGGCGCATCACGTCGGCCTTGCGGCCCGTGACCTCCTCGAGGTAGGCGGTGAGCTCCTCCTTGGTCTCGCGCCAGGTGAAGTAGGTGTAGGACTGGTGGAACCCGATGGTCCCGAGGGCCCGCATCATCGCCGGACGGGTGAACGCCTCGGCGAGGAACACGACGTCGGGGTCGGTGCGGCGGATCTCCGCGAGCAGCCGCTCCCAGAACGGGACCGGCTTGGTGTGCGGGTTGTCGACCCGGAAGATCCGGATCCCGTGGGACATCCAGTGCCGCACCACTCGCAGCACCTCCGCATGCAGTCCCTCGGGGTCGTTGTCGAAGTTGAGCGGATAGATGTCCTGGTACTTCTTCGGCGGGTTCTCGGCGTAGGCGATGGTGCCGTCGGCGCGGGTCGTGAACCACTCCGGGTGCGCGGCCACCCACGGGTGGTCAGGAGCGCACTGGAGCGCGAGGTCGAGTGCCACCTCCATGCCGCGGTCACGCGTCGCGGCCACGAAGGCGTCGAGGTCCTCGAGGGTGCCGAGCTCGGGGTGGATCGCGTCGTGGCCGCCCTCCGCGGCACCGATCGCCCACGGCGACCCGGGATCGCCCGGCTCGGCGTGGAGCGAGTTGTTGCGCCCCTTGCGGTTGACCCGCCCGATCGGGTGGATCGGCGGCAGGTAGACGACGTCGAACCCCATCGCCGCCACCCGGTCGAGCTGGTCGATCGCCGGCCGCAGACCCCCGAACGATCGGGGGAACAGCTCGTACCAGGCGCCCGCGAGGGCCCGCTCGCGGTCGGCGAAGACGGGGTACGGTCCGGTGCTGCCGACGAGGTCCCGCAACGGGAACCGGCTCATGATGCCGAGGATCTCCGGCGTCCTCGCCGCGTCGACCCGCTCGGCGGCGTCGAGGCTCGGGTCACGGAGGACCTTCGCCGCCTTGCGAAGCGCCGCTCGTTCCGCCGTCCGGTCGCGGGGGAGCGTCGTCGCCGCGCGCTCCAGCACGACCGCTCCTTCGATGGGCATCAGCTCTCTGTCCACGTCCGCGGCGACCTTTACCGGGGCGTCGTGCAGCCACGTGCCGAACGGGTCGGACCAGGTCTCGATCCGGAACGTCCACGGTCCGACCTCGTCCAGGGTCACCCACAGCTCGTGGTGGTCGTTGTCGAGGTGCGGCAGTGGGAGCAGGGGCCGGTCGCGTCCGTCCGGGCCGGCGAGCACCACCCCCGCGCCGAGGGCGTCGTGGCCCTCACGGAAGATCCGGGCACGGATCGGGAACGGTTCCCCCACGGCGGCCTTCGCGGCGTAGGCGCCATTCTCGACGACAGGGCACACGTCCATCACGGGGATGCGCAACATGGGCCCGACGCTATCCGACGCGACGCGGCCCCTCAGGAGGCGATCAGCAGCACCATGCTGTGCGCGGCGACCGGCACCGCGGCACCAGGACCGTAGGACGTGGCGTGGTCGAGATCGGCGGTGTCGAGCGCCACGGCGTACGTCTGCTCCCACGCGCCGTCGGGGAGCGCCCACTCCTGCGGCTCGTCTCCGGCGTTGAGCAGCACGACCGCGCACGCCGCGTCGGCGCCGCCGTCGAGCGCCATCCCGATCGTGCGGAGGCCTTCGTCGTGCCAGTCGTCGGGGGCCCACGGCCGCCCGTCGGGGTGGAGCCAGCGAAGGTCCTCGCGGCCGGTCTCGTCCGACACCTCGCCGGTGAAGAAGCGGGTGGTCCGGAGCGCCGGGTGCTCGGCCCGCAGCGTCGTCAGCCGCGAGACCACCTCGCGGACGTGCTCCCAGCCGACCTCCGGCACCGGCGGCAGCCAGGTGGTGGGGGAGTCGTGGCAGTACGCGTTGTTGTTGCCGCCCTGGGTCTGACCGAGCTCGTCGCCCGCGCGCAGCATCGGCACGCCGGCTGCGACCAGCGTGGTCGCCACGAGGTTCGCCGACTGGCGTCGCCGTAGCGTCAGGACGTCGACGTCGTCGGTCTCGCCCTCGACGCCGCAGTTCCACGAGCGGTTGTCGGAGTGCCCGTCGCGGTTGTCCTCGCCGTTGGCCTCGTTGTGCTTGTCGTCGTACGAGACGAGGTCGCGCAGCGAGAACCCGTCGTGCGCCGTGACGAAGCTCACCGACGCCTGCGGTGGCCGTCCGCTCGGTGCGAAGACCTCAGACGACCCGGCGAGGCGGGTCGCGATCCCGGCGACGCCGCCGCCGTGCCCGCGCCAGAAGTCGCGCACGTCGTCGCGGAAGCCGTCGTTCCACTCGCTCCAGCCCTGGGGATACCCCCCGACCAGGTAGCCGTCCATGCTCGCGTCCCACGGCTCGGCCACCAGCTTGACGTCGCGCAGCACCGGGTCGCGGCCGATCGCGGCGATCAGCGACTCGGCGAGGGTGACTCGACCGGCCTCGTCGCGGGCGAGGGCCGAGGCGAGGTCGAAGCGGAACCCGTCGACGTGCATCTCGCGGACCCAGTAGCGCAGCGACTCGAGGATGAGCTCCGACCCGGGCCCGGAGTCGGACCGCACCGTGTTGCCGCAGCCGGTCACGTCGAAGTAGTGGCCGTCGGAGTGCCGGTAGTAGCCGTCGTCGTCGAGGGCGCGGAGATGGATCGTCGGCCCGCCGTCGCCGCCCTCGCCGGTGTGGTTGTAGACGACGTCGAGGATCACCTCGAGGTTGCGGGCGTGCAGCGCCCGCACCATCTCCTTGAACTCGCGCACCGGATCGTCGGACGCGGCGTACGGGGCGTGGGGCGCGAGGAACGAGACGCTGTTGTAGCCCCAGTAGTTGACGAGCCCGCGGTCGGCAACGGTCGGCTCGGTGACGAAGTGGTGGATCGGCAGCAGCTCGACCGCGGTGACACCGAGCGCGACGAGACGGTCCAGGGTCGCGGGGTGCGCGAGACCCGCGTAGGTGCCGCGCAGCTCCTCCGGCACGTCGGGGTCCTGCTTGGTGAGGCCCCGCACGTGCGCCTCGTAGATGACCGTGCGGTCCCAGGGCGTGCGCGGTGCGCTGTCGCCCGACCAGTCGAACGCCGTCTCGGCCACGTACGCCCGCAACCGGGAGGCATTGCCGTCCAGCCCGCCGCGGACGTGCATGGCGTACGGGTCGAGGACCCGGGTGCCGTCGACCTCGAAGGCGTACTCCTGCCCGGGACCGGTGCCACGCACCTCGAGGTGCCACACCGACCCGGTCCGGGACTCCAGCTCGTACGTCCCCACCCCCGGGAGGTGGAGCCGCACGCTGCGGGCCTGCGGTGCGTGCACCGCGAAGTTGGTGCCGCCGACGACGGGCCGGGCGCCGAGGGGGTGGCAGCTCCCCGCCACGCTCGGGTGACGCTCGTACGCCCAGGTCTCGGCCATGAGCCCCATCATGCGGTACGACCACCACGCGCTCGGCCCCGCATCCGTAGCGTTCGCTACCCTCGGAGCCACGGCGGACGTCGACAGCAGCACTGTCACGACGCTCCGCCGGACCCGGCATCCCACAAGAGAGGCAGCGCGCATGGGCGAGCTCGTCAGGCTCGAGGTTTCGGACGGCGTCGGCACGATCCGGCTCGACCGGCCGAAGATGAACGCGATCAGCGCGCAGCTCCAGACCGAGCTCGCGGAGTGCGCCGTCGAGGCCTCCGCGCGCGACGACGTCGCCGCGGTCGTCGTCTACGGCGGAGAGCGCGTCTTCGCCGCGGGTGCGGACATCAAGGAGATGGCCGACCTCACCTATCCGCAGATGAACGTGCGCGCCCAGCAGCTCCAGGCGGCGCTCAACGCCGTGGCGGCGATCCCCAAGCCGACGGTGTCCGCGATCACCGGCTACGCCCTCGGCGGCGGTTGCGAGCTGGCGATGTGCACCGACGTCCGCTTCGCCGCCGACAACGCCAAGCTCGGCCAGCCCGAGATCCTCCTCGGCATCGTCCCCGGCGCCGGAGGCACCCAGCGCCTGCCGCGACTCGTCGGCCCCGCGAAGGCGAAGGACCTCATGTTCACCGGCCGTCAGGTCGACGCTGCGGAGGCGCTCGCGATCGGGCTCGTCGACCGCGTGCTTCCCGCCGCGTCTGTCTACGAGGAGGCCGTCGCGTGGGCCCGCCAGTTCGTCGGCGGCGCGTCCCTCGCGCTGCGGGCGGTCAAGGAGGCCGTCGACCGTGGTCTCGAGGTCGACCTGGTGACCGGGCTCGAGATCGAGCGCCACGCGTTCGCCGCCCTGTTCGCGACCGAGGACCAGAAGACCGGCATGCGGTCGTTCATCGAGAACGGGCCTGGCAAGGCCACCTTCGAAGGAAAGTAAGCAGCAAGCATGAGCACGATCGCCACCCCCAACCCCCATGCCAGCGCCGACGAGGTGGAGGCCGCCTGGTCCGACACCAAGCTCGCCCAGGTGCTCTACCACGACTGGGAGGCGCAGACCTACGACGAGAAGTGGTCGATCTCGTTCGACGAGCGCTGCATCTCCTACGCCCGGGAGCGCTTCGTCGCCGTCGCCGGCGAGGGAGACTGGCCGTACGGACGCAGTCTCGAGATCGGTGCGGGCACCGGCTTCTTCACCCTCAACCTGATGCTCGCCGGCGTGGTCGACAAGGGCACGGTCACCGACATCTCCCCGGGGATGGTCCAGGTCGCCCAGCGCAACGCCGAGGGCCTCGGCCTCTCGCTGGACGGGCAGGCCGCCGACGCCGAGGAGCTGCCGTACCCCGACGAGTCCTTCGACCTCGTCATCGGCCACGCCGTCATCCACCACATCCCCGACGTCGAGAAGGCGTTCCGAGAGATGCTGCGCGTGCTCCGTCCGGGCGGACGGATCGTGATCTGCGGCGAGCCGACCACGCGTGGCGACTTCGTGGCCCGCCGCCTGTCGCGCCTGACCTGGTGGGCGGCGACCCGCGCGACCCGGCTGGGTCCGCTGCGCGACTGGGCGCGTCCGGCCGAGGAGCTCGACGAGTCCTCGCGTGCGGCCGCGCTGGAGGCCGTGGTCGACCTGCACACGTTCGAGCCCGCCGACCTGGAGCGTCTGGTGCTGCGCGCGGGCGGGGTCGACGTCCGTACGCAGACCGAGGAGCTGACCGCGTCCTGGTTCGGGTGGCCGGTACGCACCTTCGAGGCCGCGGTCCCCGAGGACAAGCTCGGCCCGCGCTGGCGGATGTTCGCCTACCGCTCGTGGGTGCGGCTGTCCGCGCTCGACAAGGCGCTCGCGCCGGTCGTCCCCAAGGGCCTCTACTACAACGTCTCGGTGGCAGCGACCAAGCCGTGACCCGCCTTCGATGACGCCCGTCGGCTGATGCCCGCTCCGCAGCCCGCACGCTTCCTCACCCTGGACTCGCTCCGCTGGGTGAGGCGCCACCGCGCGTGGACGTGGTATCACATCGTCCGCTACTGGCGGCTCTGGAGGTTCAAGCGGCGCTATCCCCACGTGGTGACGGAGGGGATGGTGTTCCTCGGCAAGGACGTCGTCGTCGAGGACCACCCCCCGTACGGCCGGGTGGTCCTCGGTGCGTTCGTGCACCTCGGCGACCGGACGGCGCTGCGCGCGCACAACGGGACGCTCCGGCTGGGCGACAAGGTCGTGATGGGGTCGGACAACACCGTCAACGCCCACCTCGACATCGAGATCGGTGCGTCGACGATCATCTCCGACTGGACCTACATCTGCGACTTCGACCACGTGACGCTCGACCTGGCCGTGCCGATCAAGGACCAGGGTCTGGTCGTGTCGCCCGTCCGTATCGGCCCCGACTCCTGGATCGGGGTCAAGGCGACGGTCCTCCGCGGGACGCGTACCGGCCGTGGCGTCGTGCTCGCGGCCCACACGGTCGCACGCGGCGAGTACCCCGACTTCGCGATCGTCGCCGGGCTCCCGGGCCGCGTGGTCAAGAGCCGCCGCGACGACCTGGCTGAGTGGGCCGAGATCCAGCGCTACACCGCCGAGGTCGCCGACGAGCAGGCCGAGGCTCGCGACCAGCGCGACGGACCGGCCGTCTGACCGGGACGTCGACGCGAGGGGGATGGCGTTCTGCGGAGAGCGGAACGCCGGTCACGACAGCGCCGCGGCGCCCTAGCATCGGGGCATGGGCGATCTGATCCGCTTCCCGGCGCCGCACCAGTCGGCAGCAGCCGAGCCCGCCACCCGGCCGCAGCCGCCGAGTCCGCTGCGTCGTCCGAGTGTCCCTGCCGAGCCCGAGCCGCTCTGGCGGGAGGTCCTGGGCGAGCGGATGCGGCAGCGTCGTGCGGCGCTCGGCCTCCGTCTCGTCGACGTCGCCGGCCTCGCCGGCATCTCCGTGCAATACCTGTCCGAGGTCGAGCGTGGCCGCAAGGAGCCGTCGAGCGAGATCATCGCCGCGGTCGCCGGTGCGCTGGAGACCTCGCTGCGCGAGCTCACCGGCGTCGTCCACCACGACCTCGCGTCGCGTGTGATCAGCTCGTCGACGAGCCGCGGCCCGAAGGCGATGGCCGCGGTCGCCTGATCACGAGGCGTACGCCGCGGGCGGGAGCACCGCCTGCTCCATGACCGCGTCGACGAGGCCGTACTCCCGCGCCGCTGTCGCCGAGAACACCCGGTCACGGTCGGTGTCGTGCCTCAGGGTCTCCACGCTCTGTCCGGTGTGCGCGGACAGGATCGCCTCCATCTCGTTGCGCACCCGGACCACCTCGTCGGCCTGGAGGATGAGGTCCGGGATCGTCCCCTGGCCGCGCGCTGCAGGCTGGTGGAGCACGAAGCGTGCGTGCGGGAGGCTCGCGCGACGCCCCGGCGCACCACCGGCGACCAGGGCGGCGCCGGCCGCGATCGCCTGCCCGACGCAGACGGTCGCGATCGGGGAACGGATGTGCTGCATCGTGTCGTAGACGGCCAGCATCGCGGTCTCGTCGCCACCCTCGCAGTTGACGTAGAGGCTGATCTCCGCGTCGGGGTTGTCGGCCTCGAGGTGCAGCAGCTGCGCGATGAGGGCGTTGGCGACACCGGCGTCGATCGCGGTCCCGAGATAGACGATGCGCTCGGTCAGCAGGTGGGAGTAGACGTCCATGATCCGCTCGCCGCGCGGGTGCTGGGCGATCACGTTGGGGATCGTGTACTGGCTCATCGCGTCACCCCGATCCCGACCGTGCGCCGACGAGCGGGCATGACCTGGTCGAAGCGATCGACGACGTGGTCCACGAAGCCGTACGCCAGCGCCTCGGGTGCGGTGTACCAGCGGTCGTGGAGGGAGTCCTCGAAGATCTGCTCGAACGGCTGACCGGTGTCCTCGGCGATGAGGGCGAGGACGGTGTCACGGGTGTGGCGGAGATCGTCGGCCTGGACCTCGATCTCCACCGCGCTGCCACCGATCCCCGCTGATCCCTGGTGCATCAGGACCCGAGCGTGGGCGAGCGCGTGCCGCTTGCCCGGCGTCCCGGCAGAGAGCAGGAACTGCCCGGCGCTGCAGGCGAGGCCGAGGGCGAGCGTCGAGACGTCGCACGGCACGAGCCGCATGACGTCTCGCAGTGCGAGCATCGCCGGCACGGACCCGCCGGGGGAGTGGATCCACAGGGCGATGTCGGGGACGGCGTCGTCGGCGGCCAGCGTGAGGATCTGGGTCGTGAGCAGCGTCCCGTTGTCGTCGTCGAGGACGCCGTCGAGCACGAGGATGCGCTGGCCGAGCAGCTGTTGTCGCGTCGCGGCGTCGAAGAGGGGTGTTCTGGTGTCGGTCATGGACCTACGGTGCGCCGCGAGGGTCCTGCCGATCCAGTGCTTCGTCCGAGAGCGGATCTGCCCTCGGCAGCACGACCGGGACCGTGCCGGAGCGTCAGTCGCGGACCGCGGTGACCACGAGGTCGAGCGAGGCCGCGAGGTCCGCGTCGTCGCCCTCGCGCAGCACGAAGTCGTCGGTGCGCACCGAGCGGACGACCTCGGCGACCGCTGTCGGCCACTCCTCGTACGGCGTGGCGATCTGGGCATCGACCAGGGACCCGTGGTCCTGCTCCCACGCGGCGACGCGGGGCCCGTGGTGGAGGCCGACGAGCGAGGTGACGGTCGCGTGCCGGGCCACGAGGTCGCGCAGCTCGCCGGGCTCGAGCTCCTTCGGGTGGTAGATGTTGCCCGGCGGGAACGTCAGCGTGTTGGGGGTGCTGACGACGAGCACACCACCCGGACGCAGCACGCGCACGCACTCGGCGACGAACCCGTCCTGGTCCCAGAGGTGCTCGATGGTCTGCAGACTGACGACGACGTCGAACGAGGCGTCGGCGTAGGGGAGGGCGACGAGGTTGCCGCGCACCACCGGCACGTCGGGGTAGGCCGTGCGGACGTGACCGGCCGCGTACTCGTCGTAGTCGAGCGCGAACAGCGAGCCCGCCGCGCGGCTCAGGAGGTCGGCTCCGTACCCCTCGCCGCAGCCGGCCTCGAGCACGCGGGCGCTGCGGACGCGATCACGCAGGGACTCGTACACGACCTCGTGGCGACGGAACCAGTAGTTCTCGTGCCAGATCCCCGGCACGGTGCGCTCACCGGTGATCACCATCTGAGGTCTCGTGTCGTCGTCCTCGCTGCTCACGTCCGCAGCGTACGGGTCAGGTCCCCGCTCAGTAGGCGGGAGGGGCGACCGTCACGGCGCGATCAGCGGTGCTCGAGACGAGGCTCGCGATCACCACCACGATCAGCACACCGACCACCGCGCTGGCGACCTGCTCGCTGGTCTCGACGTTGATGGTGAACGGCAGTACGCCGGCGATCACACCCACCAGCACCATGATCCACCCGAAGAACAGCCGGGGCCGCGGCGTCGCCAGGACGAGGAGGTGCATCAAGGCCGTGGCGAGCAGGGCACCGCCCGCCGCGACCAGGGCAAAGGGGATCGTGGACACGACGTCCCACCGCCCCCCGCCCGACGGCACGAGCACCGCGATGTCGAACACCCCTCGGAAGACGAGGAGACCCACCACGGCGGCCAGGCCGGCCACCACCGCGGTGGCGACCCCGCCGGCCCAGAGCCTGCCCGTGTTCACCGTCAGGCCGCTCGGTGTCTCGGAGTCGGCGTCCGCAGCGGGCTGGGGCACTCGGCGGGGATCGTTCTGTGGTGGCTGCTGGTAGGACATCATTCCTCCTGGTACGGGGTCTCCGTCACGCTACCGGTGATCCGCCCCGCGCCGCCGATCTCGTGCCCCTGATCTCGCGTCGCCGCCACCGGCGTCCGCGACCTCGCGCCCGGGGCCCGCGACCTCGCGCCCGGCGAGGAACGGCGACAGCCATCGCGTCTCGGGATCACGGTCGACCAGGAGCTTCTTGACCAGCAGGGTGGCCGGGATCGCGAGGATCGCCCCCCACGCGCCGAGGACGAGCGTCCAGAAGATCAGCGAGAGCATGCTCAGGGTCGCCGACAGGCCCACCGAGTCGCCCACGATCTTGGGCTGGATGACCGACTGCACGACGCCGTTGATCACGCAGTATCCGACCACCACCCAGAACGCGGTCTCCCAGCCCGAGTCGAGCAGCGCCAGCATCGCCGGCGGCACGAGGCCCAGCACGAAGCCGATGTTGGGGATGTAGCCGGTGATGAGCGACAGCACGCCCCACAGGATCGGCTCGGGCACCCCCAGGGCGTAGAGCAGGATCACGTTGCCGATGGCGACGATCAGCCCGAACACGGTCGCGACGACGAAGTAGCGCCGTGTCCCGGTGGCGAAGTCGGCCAGCGCCTCGAGGGTCGCCCGGTGGCGCTCGGGGACCTGGGTGGAGAGACGCGGGAAGATGCCGCCGTCGAGGGCCATGAACAGCAGGAGGATCAGGATGAGCAGCACGTTGCCGGTCACCGAGGTGGCGCTGGAGACCGCGTCCGCGACGTACGGCGCGACGCTCTTGATGTCGACGCTGGAGAAGATCTGGTTGAGCTCTCCCTGACCGATGCCGAAGCTGTCGAGCGCCTTCTTGATGTCGGCCACCCAGCGGTCGAACTCGTCCTCGTACGAGCCGACGAGCTGCACGAAGCGCGCCCCGGACAGGACGAGGGTCACGGCGAGGACGACGAGGATCGCGTAGACGGTGACGACGCAGGTCACGGTCCCGACCCAGCGAGGAAGTCCCCAGCGGGTGAGGACTCCGCGCAGCGGGTGGACGGTGACGGTGAGGCACACCGCGAGGAAGGTGGGGCCTGCGATCCCCTGGATCCTCATGACTCCGGCGACGACGACCACGAAGGCCGCCGTCCCGACCAGGATGGTCAGCGTCCTTGGCAGTGCCCTAGGCTCGGACATGTGGCTCAGTGTCGCAGCGTGCCGCGCTGACGACCTCTCGAAGTCCCCCCGGCTACGGGCCACCGCTGCGGGAAGCCGGAGGGTCGCAGGGTCCGTGGTGTGACCCACGCCACCCGTGACGAAGTCGTCATAAAGGTTACCTGTCGGTAACCTGGGGGTGCCGTGGTCGTAGCGCGACCCGGCACGCAGTCGCCCGCGGCTGCAACGACGCGCGTCCCGTGCGAGCGCCGTGTCCAAGAAGTCGACTCCACAGGAGGGGCCGAGCAGGCCATGAACATCGTCGTCTGTGTGAAGTACGTACCGGACGCTACGGCGGACCGGTCCTTTGACTCGTCGGACAGCACCGTCGACCGTGAGGGCGTCGACGGCCTCCTCTCGGAGCTCGACGAGTACGCCGTGGAGCAGGCGCTCCTGGCTGCGGAGGAGAGCGACGGCGAGGTGACCGTCCTGACGGTCGGCCCGGCCGACGCCGCCGACGCCGTCCGCAAGGCACTCCAGATGGGCGCCGACAAGGGCGTCCACGTCGAGGACGACGACATCGCCGGCTCGGACGCCGCGGCGACGTCGCTCATCATCGCCAAGGCCCTGGGCACTCTCGAGTACGACCTCGTGTTCTTCGGCATGAGCTCGACCGACGGCACCATGGGCGTCGTCCCCACCATGGTCGCCGAGCGACTTGGTCTCCCGGCCGTCACCTACGGCTCCGAGATCAGCGTCGACGGCTCGACGGTGACCGTCCGCCGCGACGGCGACGTCGCGACCGAGACCATCACCGCGACCGCTCCGGCGGTCGTGTCGGTGACCGACCAGTCCGGTGAGCCTCGCTACCCGTCGTTCAAGGGCATCATGGCGGCCAAGAAGAAGCCGGTCGAGGAGCTCACCCTCTCCGACCTCGGCATCGATCCGTCCGAGGTCGGCCTCGACGCCGCCTGGACCAAGGTCCTCTCGTTCGCGCCGCGCCCGCCCCGCAGCGCAGGCGAGATCGTCACCGACGAGGGAGACGGCGGCGTCAAGCTGGCCGAGTTCCTCGCGTCGAAGAAGTTCGTCTGAGGAGCAGCGACAGATGAGTGAGATTTTCGTTCTGGTCGACCACGTCGACGGCACCGTCCGCAAGACCACCGGTGAGCTCCTGACGCTGGCGCGTCGTCTCGGCACCCCGTCGGCCGTGTTCATCGGGTCCGGCGCCGACGCCGCGCAGGCCTACCTCGCCCAGTACGGCGCAGAGAAGGTCTACGTCCTCGACGCCCCCGAGCTCACCGAGTACCTCGTGGCCCCCAAGGCCGAGGCCCTCGCCGAGCTCGTCTCGAGCAAGCAGCCGGCCGCCGTCCTCGTCTCGAGCTCGGCGGAGGGCAAGGAGATCGCGGGCCGCCTCTCGATCAAGACGCAGTCCGGTCTGATCACCGACGCGGTCGACGTACGCGCGGCCGGTGACGGCGTGGAGACGACGCAGTCGGTCTTCGCCGGCAACTTCACCGTCGAGGCGACCGTCACCACGGGCACCCCGATCGTCGCGGTCAAGCCGAACTCCGTCACCCCGGAGCAGTCGTCCGCAGCCGCCACCCTCGAGCCGGTGTCCGTCACCGTGTCCGACGTGGCCAAGGGCGCTCGGATCACCGACTCCAAGCCTCGCGAGGCCACCGGTCGTCCCGAGCTGACCGAGGCGGCCATCGTCGTCTCCGGCGGCCGTGGCACCGGCGGCGACTTCTCGCAGGTCGAGGCGTTCGCCGACTCGCTGGGTGCCGCAGTCGGCGCCTCGCGCGCGGCGGTCGACTCGGGTTGGTACCCGCACAGCTTCCAGGTCGGTCAGACGGGCAAGACCGTCTCGCCGCAGCTGTACGTCGCCAACGGCATCTCCGGAGCGATCCAGCACCGCGCCGGCATGCAGACCTCCAAGACGATCGTCGCCGTCAACAAGGACGAGGAGGCGCCCATCTTCGAGCTGGTCGACTTCGGCGTCGTCGGCGACCTCAAGGAGGTCCTCCCGCAGGCGACCGACGAGGTCAACAAGCGCAAGGGCTGACCCAGCACCAGGTCCGTACGACCCCAGGCCGCCACGTCCCCCGAACCGGGAGGCGTGGCGGTCTTGCTGTGCTCGAAACCTCGCTCTGGCGTCCCGCAGGGCCCGCGAAGGCACATTAGGGCCCCTCTGCGCACCTCAATTTCGGGGATCTGATAATACTGTGGTCACGATCAAGGAGCCTGGCGGTTGTAACACTTCGATAAGTGTCTGGCTCCCGACCTGTTCTGGTCGAAGATCCCGAGCAACGATGGGTCCGCGGAAAGTTTTCTGCGCGTTCCCACACACAACAGGAGGATTCCCATGCGACTCTCCCGGCGTACTCGCCTTGGAGGCGTGGCGCTGCTCGCAGCCATCGGACTGACACTGTCCGGCTGCGGCGGCGACGGGGGAGATGAGGGCAACGGTTCGAGCGATTCGACCGACGCCGTCATCACCGCTCGTTCGACCGAGCCTCAGAACCCGCTGGTTCCGCAGGCGACCAACGAGGTCGGCGGCGGCAACGTCATCGATCTGCTCTATGCGGGCCTCATCACGTACAAGGAAGACGGCTCGCAGGAGCTCGAGGTCGCTGAGTCGATCACCTCTGACGACAACAAGACCTGGACGATCAAGCTCAAGGACTGGAAGTTCAGCGACGGCACCGCCGTCACCGCGAAGTCCTTCGTCGACGCCTGGAACTACGGCGCCGGCCCCGGGGGCAAGAACGCGCAGAACGCCTCGTACTTCTACTACCCGATCGAGGGCACGACCGCCGAGGGCACCCTCGACAAGAACGCCCAGACGATCTCGGGTCTGAAGGTCGTCGACGACAAGACCTTCACGATCACGCTGAAGCAGCCGGAGTCCGACTTCCCGCTGCGTCTCGGCTACTCGGCCTACTACCCGCTGCCTGAGTCGGCCTTCGCCGACATCAAGGCGTACGGCGAGAAGCCGGTCGGCAACGGCCCGTACAAGCTCGAGGCCTGGGAGAACAACAAGGAGATCCGTCTCGTCCCGAACGGCGAGTACGACGGCGCCCGCAAGGCCCAGAACGGCGGCGTGACCTTCGTGGTCTACACCGACACCGAGGCCGCCTACACCGACCTCCAGTCGGGCAACCTCGACGTCCTGGACACCGTCCCGGACAGCGCGCTGGCGACCTTCGCCGACGACTCGGCCATCCAGCCCATCGAGGCACCCGGCTCGGTCAACGGTTCGTTCCAGTTCCCGGTCGACCTCCCCGGCTTCACCGGTGAGGCCGGCAAGCTTCGCCGTCAGGCCGTCTCGATGGCCCTGAACCGCGAGGAGCTCACCGAGAAGCTGTTCTTCGGCACCCGCACCCCGGCGCTCGACTTCAGCGCGCCGCCGATGCCGGGCTGGACCGACGAGATCCCCGGCAACGAGGTTCTCGAGTTCAACGCCGACGAGGCCAAGAAGCGCTGGGCCGAGGCCGAGAAGATCGAGCCTTGGGGCAACAAGAAGCTGCTGATCGCCACCAACACCGATGGCGCCGGCAACAAGGCATCGGTCGACGCGATGGCCAACCAGATCAAGAACACGCTGGGCATCAACGCTGAGCCGAAGTACTACGCCACGTTCGACGAGTTCCTCGACGACCGTGACAACAACAAGACCGGTGCGCTGTTCCGCGCCGGCTGGCAGCCCGACTACCCGTCGATCTCGAACTACCTCGGCCCGATCTACGGCACCGGGGCGGCCTCGAACGACGCGCGTTGGTCCAACAAGGAGTTCGACGCCCTCATCGCCAAGGCGGCCGGCGCGGAGAACGACGAGGATCGCTACCAGGCGTTCGTCGACGCGCAGGCCATCCTCATGGAGGAGCTGCCGGGTCTGTCGATGTGGTACACCGATGCCACTGGCGCCGCTGCGAAGGGCGTCAAGAACGTCAAGTTCAACTGGCAGGGTGTTCCGATCTACCAGAACATCACAAAGTAGTCGCACCAACACCGCATGCGGGGCGCGCGGGGGTCAGCTCACCAGCTGCCCCCCGCGCGGCCTGCGCGGGTCCCCGGTGCCTACCGGCGCCGACGGGCCCTGAAACCATCTCTCTCCTCTCGGAGAGACCATCCCGTAGGAGGCCACTGACATGTGGTGGTATGCCGCGCGGCGAATCCTGCAGACGATCCCCGTCCTGCTCGGGTCGACGCTGCTCATCTACGCGCTAGTCTTCCTTCGCCCCGGTGATCCCGTCCGTGCGCTGTTCGGCGACAAGCCGGTCTCCGAGGCGACGCTGGCTCAGGTCAGGGAGCAGTACAACTTCGACGAGCCGTTCCTCGTGCAGTGGCTCCTCTTCCTCAAGGGCGCCGTCACCGGCGACCTCGGACAGTCGTTCACCGGCCGTCCTGTCATCGATCTCGTGGCCGATGCCTTCCCGGTCACCATCAAGCTCGCGCTGATGGCCCTCGTCTTCGAGGCCGTCTTCGGCATCATCGCGGGCACCATCGCCGGTCTCCGCAAGGGCAAGCTCTTCGACTCGACGATGCTCGTCGTGTCGCTGCTGGTCATCGCCGTCCCCATCTTCGTCTTCGGCTTCGTGCTGCAGCTCATCTTCGGCGTCAAGCTCGAGTGGTTCCCTGCGACCGTCGGCGGTGACGCTTCGTTCCGCAACCTTCTTCTTCCCGCGATCGTGCTCGGACTCGTCTCGTTCGCCTACGTCCTGAGACTCACGAGGACCTCGGTCGCCGGCAACCTCGGCGCCGATCACGTGCGAACCGCGCGGGCCAAGGGGCTCCCCGAGGGGACCGTCGTCCGGCGCCACGTCCTGCGCAACTCCCTGATCCCGGTTGTGACGTTCCTCGGTGTCGACCTCGGTTCCCTGATGGCAGGCGCGATCGTGACCGAGGGCATCTTCAACATCCCCGGCGTCGGCAATCTGGCCTACCAGGCAGTCATCCGCGGAGAGACACCGACGATCGTCTCGGTCGTGACGATCATGGTCCTCGTGTACGTCATCGCGGCGCTGCTCGTCGACCTGCTGTACGCCTTCCTCGACCCAAGGATCCGTTATGCCTAAGCCGACGCTCGCGGGGCAGGAGCGCTACGTGGCCCCGATCGAGGAGACCCCGCTCGCGGCGGTCGACTCGATCCAGGTGGACGAGGCGCCCTCCAGCCAGTGGAAGGAGGCGTGGAAGCAGCTCCGCCGCAACCCCATGTTCCTCATCTCCGCCGCGCTCCTGGCCGTCCTGGCCGTGGTGATCGCGTTCCCCGGACTCTTCACCAACGCCGACCCGCGATTCTGCGAGGTCGGCCGAAGCCTCGCCCCCCCGTCGCCCGGCCATCCTTTCGGGTTCGACTTCCAGGGGTGCGACGTGTGGTCGCGGACCCTGTACGGAGCGCGTGCCTCGGTCGCCGTCGGTGTCCTCACCACGCTGTTCGTCGTCGTGATCGGTGGCATCACCGGAGCGATCGCCGGCTTCAAGGGAGGCTGGGCCGACGCGATCATCTCGCGCATCAGCGACATCTTCTTCGCGATCCCGCTGATCCTGGCAGCCATCGTGAGCCTCTCGGCGCTCACGAACGCGTTCCCTGACCGCGGGTTCTGGGGCGGCATCGCCGCCGTCGTCGTGACGCTGGCCGTCTTCGGCTGGCCGCAGATCGCCCGCATCATGCGCGGTTCGGTCATCGAGGTCAAGAACCTCGAGTTCGTCGATGCCGCCCGCGCGATCGGCGCCAAGGACTCGCGCAACCTGTGGCGTCACATCGTCCCGAACGCGATGTCTCCCGTGATCGTCACCGCGACCGTGTCGCTCGGCATCTTCATCGTCGCCGAGGCCACGCTGTCGTTCCTCGGGCTCGGCCTGCCCTTCACGGTGGTCTCCTGGGGCAACGACATCGCGGAGGCGCAGCGGCTGATCCGGTCCGGCACCCGGCTCGGCGTGATGTTCGTCCCCGCCGCCGCTCTTGCGCTCACCGTGCTGAGCTTCATCCTGCTCGGTGACGCTGTCCGTGATGCCCTCGACCCGAAGGCGAAGAAGCGATGAGCCAGCAGCCACTCCTCGAGGTCCGCAACCTCGACGTCGCCTTCTACGCCGACAAGAAGGCCATCCCTGCCGTGGAGGGGGCGAACCTGACCGTCTACCCGGGCCAGACCGTCGCCATCGTCGGTGAGTCCGGCTCGGGCAAGTCGACGACCGCGCACGCGATCATCGGGCTGCTTCCGGGCACCGGGCGGGTGACCGGCGGCGAGATCCTCTTCGACGGCAAGGACATCGCGCACTCGAGCACGAAGGACTTCGAGTCCCTGCGTGGTGACCAGATCGGCCTCGTGCCCCAGGACCCGATGTCGAACCTCAACCCGCTCTGGCGGGTCGGGACGCAGATCAAAGAGTCCCTGGTCGCCAACGACATCGCCAAGGGCAAGGACGCCGATCGCCGCGTGAACGGGCTGCTTGCCGAGGCCGGCCTGAACGACGTCGAGCGTCGTGCACGCCAGTACCCGCACGAGTTCTCCGGCGGCATGCGCCAGCGTGCGCTCATCGCGATGGGTCTGGCCGCACGTCCCAAGCTCCTCATCGCCGACGAGCCGACCTCTGCGCTCGACGTAACCGTTCAGAAGCAGATCCTCGACCATCTCGACGGCCTGACCGACGAGCTGGGCACCGCGGTGCTGCTGATCACCCACGACCTGGGTCTGGCGGCAGAGCGTGCCGACCACATCGTCGTCATGTACAAGGGCCGGGTCGTGGAGTCCGGTCCGGCGCTGGAGATCCTCAAGAACCCCGAGCACCCCTACACCCAGCGGCTCGTGTCCTCGGCCCCCTCGATCGCGTCGCAGCGCCTGAGCTCGGTGCGGGCGCGCGCGGAGGTCCGGGAGCAGGCGGTGCAGACCGCCGGCGAGATCGCGGCCCAGGTCGCGACGACGCAGGGTGAGGTCGGCAAGGGCCACGACGACATCATCGTCGTGGAGAACCTCACGAAGGTGTTCATGCTGCCGGGCGACCGTCCGTGGCGCAAGACCGAGCTCCGAGCGGTCGACGACGTCAGCTTCCGGCTGCGTCGTGGCACCACCACCGCGATCGTGGGCGAGTCCGGCTCGGGCAAGTCGACGGTCGCGCGGATGGTCCTCGGCCTGCTCGATCGGACCGGCGGCACCGTCCACTTCGACGGGTACGACACGGGTCAGCTGAAGGGCAAGAGGCTGATGGCGCTGCGCCGCCAGATGCAGCCCGTCTTCCAGAACCCGTACGCCTCCCTCGATCCGATGTACTCCATCTTCAAGTCGATCGAGGAGCCCCTGGCGACTCACGGGATCGGCTCGTCGGCGGAGCGCGAGGCCAAGGTCCGCGACCTGCTCGAGAAGGTGTCGCTGCCGGGGTCGATCATGCGGCGCTACCCCAACGAGCTGTCCGGTGGACAGCGCCAGCGGGTCGCGATCGCGCGCGCGTTGGCGCTCGAGCCGGAGGTGGTCGTGCTCGACGAGGCGGTCTCCGCCCTCGACGTGCTGGTCCAGGCTCAGATCCTGGAGCTGCTCAACGACCTCCAGGCCGAGATGGGTCTGAGCTATCTGTTCATCACCCACGACCTCGCGGTGGTCCGTCAGATCGCCGACAACGTGCTGGTGATGCAGGACGGCAAGATCGTCGAGGCCGCCGGCGTGGGCGAGGTGTTCGACAACCCGCGCGAGGGCTACACGCGCAGGCTGCTCGACGCCATCCCCGGACGGGATCTCCTGGCCTCGGCCTGACCTCGACGCGCACGCCGCAGCGCCGCCGTACCCCCTGATCGGGGGTACGGCGGTGCTGTCGTTCACACCCTCGGCCAGGCGGTGGACACCCGTTTGACTCCTTCGAACATCTGTTCGAACATGGAGAGGTGACCGGAGCCGTTCTCGATCAGCTTGCCGCGCGGATGCGGGCGATGGAGGGGTCCCCGCAGGTGCGGGACCGCCTTCCGACGCTGCCCGCGTTGGCCCAGGTGGTGCCGGGTGGGCTGCTGCGCGGCACCACGTACGAGGTGGCTGACTCCCTCGCCCTGGCTCTCGCGCTGGCCGCCGGCCCGTCGATCGACGGGGCCTGGTGCGCCGTGGTGGGGGTGCCCGAGATGGGAGCCGAGGCCGCAGCCTCGCTCGGTCTCGCGCTCGAGCGGACCATCCTCGTCCCGGCGCCCGGTGAGCACTGGCAGCACGTGGTGAGCACGCTCGCCGACGTGACGGACGCGATCGTCGTACGCCCTTCCTCTCGTGTCCGTGACGGTGACGCGCAGCGGATCACGGCACGTCTGCGACAGCACGGCACCACGGCGGTCGCGCTGACGCCCCACCCGGGCGTGTGGCCCCGTGCCGCCGGCCGGCTCGAGGTCACCGAGAGCTCCTGGACCGGGATGGGCGACGGGCACGGTCACCTGCGCCGTCGTCATGTCACCGTGACCGCGACCGGTCGCTGGGGGCGGCCGCACCGCACCCGGCTGTGGCTGGACGCGGTCGTCGAGCCGGCTGCTGTCGGGGACGACACGGTCGTGGCGCTGCCCGGGGCGCTCGGCTACGGGGTGGCGAGCTGATGGCGCGCACCCTGGTGGCGTGGTGCCCCGACTGGCCCGTCCGGGCGGTCCGGCACACCGGTGCCGGCGCCGGGCTGCCGCCGGGGGCACCGATCGCGCTGTTCGAGCGCGGCGAGGTCCGGGCGTGCTCGACCTCCGCGCGCGCCGAGGGGGTGCGCCGTGGCCAGCGGATGCGCGACGCGCAGGCGCGCTGTCCCGACCTGGTGACGCTCGACTACGACCCCGGGCTCGACGTGCGTGCGTTCGAGCCGGTGCTCGCCGCGGTCGAGGAGATCGCTCCTGGGGTGCAGCCGCTGCGTCCGGGGACCTGCGCGGTCCGCGTGGCGGGTCCCGGCCGCTACTTCGGTGGTGAGCAGCACGCGGCTGCGGTCCTCGCCGAGAGGCTGGTCGAGCACGGCATCGACGACGTGCGCTTCGGTGTCGCCGATGCCGTGTTCGCTGCCGAGCAGGCTGCTCGGCAGGCGAGCGTGCAGGACAGTCTCGTGGTGCCGCCGGGGGAGTCGGCCGCCTTCCTCGCCGACCTGCCGGTGAGCGTCCTCGACCGGCCCGAGATGGTGAGCCTGCTGCAGCGGCTCGGGCTCCGTACGCTCGGGGCGTTCGCCGCTCTGCGTCCGGCCGACGTGCTGACCCGGTTCGGGCCCGACGGGGCACTCGCCCATCGGCTCGCTCGAGGCGCCGACGACCGGGCGTTCGCGGCGCGCCGCCCTCCCTCGGACCTCGAGCGCGAGGTCTCGTTCGAGCCGCCGCTCGAGGATGCGGAGGCGGTCGCGTTCAGCGTCCGGCGGACGGCCGAGGCGTTCGTCACCGGTCACGCCGAGCGGCAGCTGGTCTGCACCAGCCTGTGGGTCGAGGTGCACACCGACGACGGGCAGATCGCCGAGCGTCAGTGGCTGCATCCCCGCTGGTTCGACGCCGGCGACATCGTCGACCGGGTCCGCTGGCAGCTGCAGGCGTCGTCGGGATCGGGCACGGCCGTCTCGGCCGTCAGTGCGCCGATCATCGGGGTGAAGCTGATCCCGGAGGACGTGGCGCCGGTGACCGACCATGCCGAGGGCCTGTGGGGGAGCGGCCCCGACGCGCGCATCCACCGAGCCGCGTCCAAGGTGCAGAGCATGCTCGGCCGGGAGGCCGTGGTCTCGGCGGTCGTCGGAGGCGGACGAGGTCCCTCCGACCGACGGACGCTGGTGCCGTGGGGCGATCCGCTCTCAGCTGAGCGCCCGGCCGCACCACCGTGGCCCGGCAGCCTGCCGGCACCGGCGCCGGCCACCGTCTACGACCCACCGCGTCCGGCACAGGTGGTCGGTTCCTCCGGACAGCCGGTCAGGGTCAGCGAGCGGGGCATGGTGACGGCCGCGCCTGCGCGGTTCGCCGCGAGCGACGCCGGGCTCCGGCCGGTGGCCGCCTGGGCAGGGCCGTGGCCGGTCGACGAGCGCTGGTGGGACGCGCGGGAGGCGGTGCGGGCGGCTCGGTTCCAGGTGGTCGGGGTCGACGGCAGCGCGTGGTTGCTGCGAGTCAGCGACGGAGTCTGGTGCGTGGAGGCCCGATATGACTGAGGCCGGGGCCGACTGATGGGCTTCAACAACCCCGACATGCCCTGGTCCGAGCTCGAGCGGCGGCTGTCGGGGCGGCTGCCGCCGGCGAAGCAGTCGCCTGCCTTCGACGTCCCCGACGGCGGCGACGGTCCGGCGTTCTCCCGCAAGCGTGCTCCCTACGAGCCGTCGGGCGCCGTCGAGGAGTCGTCGCCGGAGCCGGACGAGCCGTACGTGCCCTACGCCGAGCTCCACGCGCACTCCGACTTCAGCTTCCTCGACGGTGCGAGCAGCCCGGAGGCGCTGGTCGAGGAGGCGGTGCGGCTGCGGCTGACCGGGCTGGCGCTCACCGACCACGACGGCTTCTACGGGGTGGTGCGGATGGCGGAGGCCGCTGCAGTGCACGGTCTGCCGACCGTGTTCGGAGCGGAGCTGTCGCTGGACCTGCGCGGTCCTCAGAACGGCGCCGCAGATCCGGACGGCACTCATCTCCTGCTGCTCGCCCGTGGACAGGAGGGATACCACCGCCTCGCCGGGGCACTCACCGCCGCGCACCTGGCGGGCGGCGAGAAGGGCCGACCCCTCTACGACCTCGACGACCTCGCCGACCGCCTCGGCCGGCACGCGGTCGTGCTCACCGGCTGCCGCAAGGGCGCCGTACGCCAGGCGTTGGTCGGTCCGACCGGCGTCGAGGTCGACGAGCTCGCCGCCGAGAAGGAGGTGCGGGCGCTGCTCGACCGGTTCAGCGAGGACCAGGTCCTCGTCGAGCTCACCGACCACGGCGACCCGTACGACTCCGTCCGCAACGACGCGCTCGCGGCGATCGCGGACCGCCTGGGGCTTCCCACCGTGGCGACCGGCAACGTGCACGCGGCAACGCCCCACGACCGCCGTCTCGCGGGGGCGGTCGCTGCGGTCCGGGCGCGTCGCAGCCTGGACGCGATGGACGGATGGCTGCCCGCGGCGGGGCCATCGCACCTCCGCTCGGGCTTCGAGATGACCCGCCTCTTCGCCCGTTATCCCGGCGCGGTGGAGCGGACCGTCGACATCGCCGCCGACCTCGCGTTCGAGCTGCGCCGGGCCAAGCCGCGACTGCCCAAGCAGAAGGTGCCTGACGGGCACACCCCGATGTCGTGGCTGCGCGAGCTGGTGCGACGCGGGGCTGCCGAGCTCTATCGCGACGCCCCGCCGAGCACCTACGAGCGCCTGGAGGCGGAGCTCGCGGTGATCGAGGAGCTCGACTTCCCGGGTTACTTCCTCATCGTCCACGACATCGTCGCGTTCGCGAAGGGTCGCGGGATCCTCTGCCAGGGTCGGGGGTCGGCCGCCAACTCCGCGGTCTGCTACGCCCTGGGGATCACGGCGGTGGACTCGGTGACGTTCGACCTGCCGTTCGAGCGGTTCCTGTCGGCGAGCCGTGAGGAGGAGCCCGACATCGACGTGGACTTCGACTCTGACCGGCGCGAGGAGGTGATCCAGTGGGTGTACGAGCAGTACGGCCGCCACAACGCCGCGCAGGTCGCCAACGTCATCTCGTACCGTCCGAAGTCTGCGGTCCGTGACATGGCCAAAGCACTCGGCTACTCCCAGGGGCAGCAGGACGCGTGGTCCAAGCAGATCGACCGCTGGAGCAGCCTGCCGCGCGACGAGGCGACCGAGGACGTACCCGAGCCGGTGCTCGACCTGGCCGAGCAGCTCCTCAAGGCGCCGCGCCACCTCGGCATCCACTCGGGCGGCATGGTGCTCACCGACCGACCGGTGGGGGAGGTGTGCCCGATCGAGCACGCCCGCATGGAGGACCGCACGGTCCTGCAGTGGGACAAGGACGACTGCGCCTGGATGGGTCTGGTCAAGTTCGACCTGCTCGGTCTCGGGATGCTCGGCGCCATCCAGCACACGTTCGACATCGTCGCCGAGCACACCGGCGAGCAGTGGAGCCTGGCGTCGATCCCCAAGGAGGAGGCCGGTGTCTACGACCAGCTCTGCCGCGGCGACTCGGTCGGGGTGTTCCAGGTGGAGAGCCGCGCTCAGATCGGGACGCTGCCGCGCCTGAAGCCGCGACGCTTCTACGACCTGGTGTGCGAGATCGCCTTGATCCGGCCGGGTCCGATCCAGGGTGGCGCGGTGCACCCGTTCATCCGGCGGCGGACCGGCGAGGAGGAGATCACCTATCTGCACCCGGCGCTCGAGCCGGTGCTTCGCCGTACCCTCGGCGTGCCGCTGTTCCAGGAGCAGCTGATGCAGATCGCGATGCAGGTCGGCGGCTGCACCGGGGACGAGGCCGACCTGCTGCGGCGGGCGATGGGGTCCAAGCGCGGCGTCGAGAAGATCGAGCGGCTGCGCGCGACGCTGTACGCAGGCATGGCCGCGCACGGCATCACCGGCGACCTGGCCGACGAGATCTACCAGCGGATCGAGGCGTTCGCGAGCTTCGGGTTCGCCGAGTCGCACTCGATCAGCTTCGCGCTGCTGGTGTATGCGAGCACGTGGCTGCGACTGCACTATCCGGGGGCGTTCCTCGCGGGGCTCCTACGCTCGCAGCCGATGGGGTTCTACTCGCCGGCGAGCCTGGTCGCCGACGCGCGGCGCCACGGGGTGGAGGTGCTGCGCCCCGACGTGAACCGCTCGGGTGCAGGCGCCGACCTCGAGCTCGCGGGTCACTCTCCGGCACTCGCGGGTCACTCTCCGGCGACCGCGGGTCACTCTCTGGCGCCCGCGGGTCACTCTCCGGCGTCCGCGGGTCACGACGCCTGCCTCGAGCAGGATCAGCCACCGGTCGGTGACTTCGACGCGGACGTGCCGTTCGACCACGCGTGGCACCGCCGCGACGGACGCTTCGTCGTACGGCTCGGGTTGGCCGGGGTCACCTCGGTGGGCAAGGACGCGGCAGAGCGGATCGTCGCGGAGCGCTCTCGCGGTGGGCCGTACGCCTCGATGACCGACCTCACCCGCCGGGTCTCACTGACCGCGACGCAGGTCGAGGCGCTGGCGACCGCAGGGGCGTTCGACGGGTTCGGGCTGTCGCGGCGCGAGGCGCTGTGGTCCTCGGGGCCTGCCGCGCAGGAGAGTCCTGGGCAGCTCGAGGGGACGACGGTGCTCAGCGACGCGCCGACGTTGCCGGGGATGAGCGAGGCCGAGATCACGATGGCCGATCTCTGGTCGACGGCGATCGCGCCGGACAGCCACCCGATGGACCACGTCCGGGAGGCGATGCGCGTACGCGGAGCGCTGCGCGTGTCCGACCTGGCGGCGGTCGAGCCGGGGACCCGCATCGAGGTCGCCGGCCTGGTCACGCACCGGCAGCGCCCGGCGACGGCCGGGGGAGTCACGTTCCTCAACCTCGAGGACGAGACGGGGATGCTCAACGTCATCTGCACGGCAGGACTGTGGTCGCGCTACCGGCGGATCGCCCGCGACTCCAGCGCGCTCGTCGTCCGCGGGATCGTCGAGCGGCGCGACGGCGCGACCAACCTGCACGCCGACCGGCTCGAGCGCCTCCCCATCACGATGCGGACGACGTCGCGCGACTTCCACTGAGGCCGGCGGGGGCGGTTCGCCCGTTCGCCCCACGATGAGCGGAAGGCGGCCGAACGGGAGGATCTTCTGGGATACCCTCCAGCAGCCGCAAACCGTCTGGCACACTAGGGCGCGTGTCCAAGATCACATCAGGTGGCGATGCCCCGCCCGCACTCCCGTACGCCGTCATCGGCGCCGGCCCGTCCGGCCTCGCGGCCACCCGGGCACTGACCAAGCGCGGCCTCGACGTCGTCGGGTACGAGCTCCATGACGACGTCGGCGGCCTGTGGGACATCGATGGGCCGCGCAGCACGATGTACGAGTCGGCGCACCTGATCTCCTCCAAGACCACGACCCAGTTCGCCGAGATGCCGATGGGCGACGAGGCCGCCGACTACCCGAGCCACCGTGAGCTCAAGCGCTACTTCCGCGCGTACGCCGACCGTTTCGGTCTCCGCGACCACTATCGCTTCGGCACGGAGGTGACCCGCGTCGAGCCGCACGCCGACGGGGGTTGGGTGGTCACGACCCGCGAGGTGTCCTCAGGTTCGACGAGCACCGACCGTGTCTCCGGAGTCGTCATCGCCAACGGCACCCTGTCCGAGCCGAACCTGCCCCAGCTCAAGGGCCAGTTCGACGGCGAGGTGTTCCACACCAGCGCGTACAAGAAGGCGACCACCTTCGCCGGCAAGCGCGTCCTCATCATCGGCGCCGGCAACTCGGGCTGCGACATCGCCGTCGACGCGGTGCACCACGCCGCATCGGTCGACATGAGCGTGCGGCGCGGCTACTACTTCGTGCCGAAGTATCTCTTCGGCAAGCCCGCGGACACGCTCAACCAGGGCAAGCCGCTCCCTCCTCGGGTCAAGCAGGCGATCGACACCCGCGTGCTCAAGCTCTTCACCGGTGACCCCGTCAAGCTCGGCTTCCCCAAGCCCGACTACAAGATCTACGAGTCGCACCCGATCGTGAACTCGCTGATCCTCCACCACCTCGGCCACGGCGACCTCAGCATCAAGCCCGATGTCGACCACGTGGACGGCTCGACGGTGCACTTCCGTGACGGCACGAGCCGCGACTACGACACGATCGTGCTCGCGACGGGCTACACGCTGCACTACCCGTTCATCGATCCGGCCCTGCTGCGCTGGAACGGCTGGTCGCCGCAGCTCTACCTCAACATCTTCACTCCCGAGCGCGACGACCTCTTCGTGATGGGCATGGTCGAGGCGTCGGGGCTCGGCTGGCAGGGCCGCTACGAGCAGGCCGAGCTGATCGCGTCGTACGTCGATGCTCGGCGGACACGCCCGGCCCAGGCGGAGGCGTTCGCCGCCAAGACCCGTGGCCCGCTGCCGGACCTGTCCGGCGGCTACCGTTACCTCGGCCTGGAGCGCATGAGCTACTACGTCAACAAGGACGCCTACCGTACGGCGGTCCGTGCCGCGATCGAGGAGCTCTCGTGACCGACCTCGTGTTCCTCGCCGCCGGCGACGTCGACGCGATCAGCATCTCGTTCAACGAGTCGTCGCTGACGCTGCTCAAGATCGTCATCGGCACGATCCTCTTCGGCATCGCCCTCGACACGCGGCTCGAGGACTTCCGTGCCGCCGCACGCAAGCCCTTGGCGATGGGAGTCGCGATCGCCGGGCAGTTCCTCCTGCTGCCCGCGATCACCTTCGCTCTCACGCTGCTGCTCAACGTCCGCGGGTCGATCGCGCTCGGCATGATCCTCGTGGCGTGCTGCCCTCCCGGCAACGTCTCGAACATCCTCACCCACCGCGCCCGCGGTGACGTCGCGCTCTCGGTCGCGATGACGTCGGTCGGCAACGTGCTGGCGATCTTCCTGATGCCGCTCAACTTCGCCTTCTGGGGCGGCCTCCACCCGACCGGTCAGAACTTCCTCACCGACATCGAGGTGAGCCCCTGGGACATGCTCAGCGAGGTCCTCCTCGTGATCGGCCTGCCGTTCGTCCTCGGGATCACGATCGCGCGGCTGTGGCCGCGGGTCGCCGCGCGTGCGCACGGCATCGTCAGCAAGGTCGCGTTCGTCGCGCTCGGCGCCATCATCGTGGTCGGCATCGCCAGCAACTGGGGCGTGTTCGTCGACTACATCGGCGTCGTCGTCATCGCCGTCTTCCTCCACGACGCCCTCGCGATGGCCCTCGGGTACGGCGTCGCTCGGGGTGCACGCCTGTCCGACCGGTCGACACGGGCGATGACGTTCGAGGTCGGCATCCGCAACGCCGGGCTCGGGCTGCTGCTGGTCTTCGAGTTCTTCGACGGGCTCGGGGGCATGGCGCTGGTCGCGGCCTGGTGGGGGATCTGGGACATCATCGCGGGTCTCGTGGTGGCGTCCCTGTGGGCGCGCAGACCCGTCCGCGAGGAGAAGGTCGAGGTGCCGGCATGAGTCGTCGCGTCCTCGTCACCGGTGGCTCGGGCTTCCTCGGCTCGTCCGTCGTCCCTGGTCTCGCGGCCGACCCCGGGGTCGCGCTCGTCGTGAGCGCCGACGTGCGGGAGCCGCGCGAGCGGGTCACGGGCGTCGAGTACGCGACGGTCGACGTCACCGACCCCGGCGCCGTGTCCGACGCGGTCTCCTCGTACGAGGTCGACACGATCGTCCATCTCGCCTCGATCGTGAACCCGCCCCCCGGCATGACCGACGACGTGGCCTACCGGGTCGACGTCGACGGCAGCCGCAACGTCCTCGACGCGGCCCTCACCCACGGCGTACGCCGGCTCGTCGTCTCCTCCAGCGGCGCGGCGTACGGCTACCACGCCGACAATCCCGCGTGGATCACCGAGGATCAGCCCGTACGCGGCAACGACGCCTTCGCGTACAGCCGGCACAAGCGGCTCGTCGAGGAGATGCTGGCCGACGCCCGGCGCGACCACCCGGAGCTGCAGCAGACGGTTCTCCGCATCGGGACGATCCTGGGGGAGCGGGTCGACAACCAGATCACCGACCTGTTCCGCAAGAAGCGCCTCCTCAAGATCGCGGGGGCCGACTCACCCTTCGTGTTCGTCTGGGACACCGACCTCACCGCGATCGTCGTGCACGCCGTCACCGCCGACGTGACGGGCACCTTCAACGTCGCGGGCGACGGGGCGCTGACGATCGACGAGATCGCGGTGCGCCTCGGACGGGGCACGCTGGCGATCCCCGAGGTCGTGCTCCGCGGGGCGCTCACGGTCGCGAAGCCGCTGCGGTTGACGCAGTACGGCCCCGAGCAGACGAAGTTCCTCCAGTTCCGCCCGGTGCTCGACAACACACGGCTCAAGACGGTCTTCGGGTACGAGCCTGCCTACACGTCTGCGCAGGCGTTCGAGGCGTGGAGGGCCGCGCAGGGGCTGTGACGTCGCGGCCCACCCGGCACGGCGCCGCCGCTACAACGCAGCGACCGGCTCGACGACGGTGTCGACCAGCTCGCGGGCGAACCCCACCGGGTCGTCGTCGGACGGCGTCACGAACACTTCCTCGACGCCGATCTCGGCGTACGGGGCGAGAGAGCCCGTGAACGAGCCGTCGAGCGGCACCGAGCCGTTCCAGAGGATCGTCTTGCGGATCTCCTCGTACGGCCGCCCGACGTCCTCGCAGTGGCTGCGCAGTACGTCGAGCTTGTGCGCCACGCCGTCTGTCCCGTCGCCGGCCTGCGCGAAGAGGTTGCAGGCGTCGGCGTACTGCGCGACCAGCCGCAGCGTCTTGCGTTCGCCGCCTCCGCCGACCATGATCGGCACGGGTCCGAGCGGTTTCGGCTCGCACAGCGTCTCGGCGAGCTGGTAGTAGCGCCCCTCGTACGGGCCGTCGTCGTCGCCGAACATCTGCGTGACGATCTGCAGCGTCTCTTCGAGCCGCGCCAGCCGCTCACCCGCCGGCCACACGGGCACCCCGAGCCCGCGCTGCTCGCGCTCGTACCAGCCGGCGCCGATCCCGAGGGTCGCGCGGCCACCGCTCAGCACGTCCAGCGACGCGACGATCTTGGCCAGCAGCCCGGGATGGCGGTAGGGGACACCGGTGACGAGGACCTGGAACCCGACCCGCTCCGTCCGCGCGGCGAGGAACCCGAGCGTCGTGTAGGCCTCGAGCATCGGGTCGCGCGGACCACCGGCGTAGCCCTCCATCTGGAAGAAGTGGTCCATCACCGACAGGGACCGCAGGCCGCCGGCGTCGGCGACCGCGCCCACCTCGGCGTACGCCGGCGCGATCGCTGTCGCGCCACCGGGAACGTCGTAACGGGGGAGGTGGAGCGAGACATGCATGGCTAGACGCTACAGTGCGCGGTCCAGCTCATTAACGGTCTCGGGATCGAGGGTGAGCGCGGCTGCGGCCATGTTCTCCTCGAGGTGCGCGACCGACCCGGTGCCGGGGATGGGCAGCATCACCGGCGAGGTCTGGAGCAGCCACGCCAGCGCGACCTGGGCGGGTGTCGCGTCGTACCGCTCGGCCGCGTGGCCGACGGGTCCGTCCGGCCCGGCGAGCTCGCCCGCATCGACCGGTGCCCACGGGATGAACCCGATGCCGTGCTCGGTGCAGTAGGCCAGGACGTCGGCCGAGGAGCGGTCGACGAGGTTGTAGCGGTTCTGGACCGTGACGACGGGCACGTACGTCCGCGCCTCCTCGATGTCGGCCACCGTGACCTGCGACAGCCCGACCGCTCGGACCTTGCCGTCCTCGCGCAGCTGGGCCAGCGTCTCGAACTGCTCGTCGCGGGGCGTGCGCTCGTCGATCCGGTGCAGCTGGAAGAGGTCGATCACGTCGGTCCGGAGCCGACGCAGGCTCATCTCGACCTGCTGCCGGAGGTACTCACGACGGCCGACCGGCCACCACTCGTCCGGACCGGTGCGGACGAGGCCGGCCTTCGTGGCGATGGTCAGACCTTCTCCGTACGGCGCCAGCGCCTCGGCGATGATCGACTCGCTCACCTCGGGCCCGTACGAGTCGGCCGTGTCGATGAAGTCGACTCCCAGCTCGACGGCCCGCCGGAGCACCGCGCGCGCCGTCTCACGGTCGGCAGGCTCGCCCCAGATCCCCGGGCCGGTGATGCGCATCGCGCCGAATCCCAGCCGGTTGACGGTGCCCACACCGTCGATGTCGAACGTGGTCGCGCTGGTGCCCTCAACGGTCATCGCTGTCGTCCTCCTCGAGATCGGCGAGCGTGTCGTAGTACGCCCGACCTGCAGGGTAGTAGTCGGTCCAGACAGGCTCGGGCTCGTCGACGATCCTCGCTCCGAGGACTCCGAGCAGGTAGTCGCCGCGAGGGCCCTGCTCGCCGACGTCGGCCGGTGTGACGTCGTGGATCACCAGCTGCATGTCGGTCGTGCTGTCCTCGCGTGTGCGGAGGTAGGCGTCGACCACGGTGCCGGTGTCGAGGCGAACCGCGAGATGGTCGGGCTCGCTCTCGCCGATCACCGTCACCTCGATGTCGCCGAGCGGCTCAGGACCCGTCACCGCCGCCCAGGCGTCGTCTCGGTCGAGCGGCAGGATCCGGTTGTAGACGAGGTCGATATGCTTGTCGTGAGTGCGCATCCGGCCCGTCGGAAGGTGCTTCATCCCTCTAGCGTCGCAGGCACCGGACGCACGCACAGAACACCGGCGACTAGGTTGGAGGTGTCATGAGTCTCGCGCCCGCCACCACCTCCTACCTCGACCACGCAGCGACCACGCCGATGGTCCCCGAGGCGATCGCGGCGATGCAGGACGCCATGCTCGAGGGAGGCAACCCCTCCTCGCTCCACGGGTCCGGACGCCGGGCTCGGCGCCGGGTCGAGGAGGCGCGTGAGCTGATCGCCCAGCGGATCGGTGCCCGCCCCAGCGAGGTCGTGTTCCTGTCCGGAGGCACCGAGGCCGACAACCTCGCAGTCAAGGGCCTGTACTGGTCGCGCCACCGTGCCGACCCCGCCCGCCGCCGCTCGGTCGCGTCGGCGATCGAGCACCATGCCGTGCTCGACTCCCTGGCCTGGTTGGAGAAGTCCGAGGGGGCGGTCGTCGACCTCGTCGGCGTCGACGCGGTGGGCCGGCTCGACGTCGACGCCTTGCGCGCCACCCTCGAGCGTGACCCGAGCGACGTCGCGCTGATCAGCTGCATGTGGGCCAACAACGAGCTGGGCACGGTGCAGCCGATCCCCGAGATCGTGGCGCTCGCCCGCGAGCACGGCATCCCTGTGCACAGCGACGCCGTGCAGGCGCTCGCCCATCTCCCCGTCGACTTCGCCGCGAGCGGCCTCGACGCGATGTCTCTCGCCTCGCACAAGGTCGGCGGCCCGACCGGCGTCGGCGCCCTGGTCGCCCGTCGCGAGCTGGAGGCGGTCCCGCTGGTACACGGCGGCGGACAGGAGCGCGACCTGCGGTCCGGCACGTTGAACACGGCGGCGATCGCCGCGTTCGCGGTCGCGGTCGACCTCGCCGTCACCCGCCGTGAGGACGAGTCCGCGCGGCTCGAGGCGCTGCGGCGGCGTCTCGTCGAAGGGTTGCGTCAGGCGGTCCCCGAGGCGGTCGTCAACGGCGACCCGGAGCCCGGTCCGCAGTCGCGTCTGCCGCACGTCGTCCATCTCACGTTCCCCGGCGCCGAAGGAGACTCGCTCCTCATGCTCCTCGACGCGGCCGGGATCGAGTGCTCGACCGGGTCGGCCTGCTCGGCCGGGGTGCCTCAGGCGAGCCACGTCCTGACCGCGATGGGTCTGGACGACCTCGCGGCGCGCGGGTCGTTGCGCTTCAGCATGGGGCACACCACGACCGCGGCCGACGTCGACCGGCTGCTCGCCACACTCCCGGGGATCTACGAGCGCGCACGTGCTGCCTCGACGGCGGGGAGGCGCTGATGCGTGTCCTGGCCGCCATGTCCGGGGGAGTCGACTCGGCCGTCGCCGCAGCCCGCGCGAAGGACGCCGGCCACGACGTGACCGGCGTGCACCTGGCTCTCTCACGCAACCCGCAGTCGTACCGCACCGGAGCGCGCGGGTGCTGCTCGATCGAGGACAGCAACGACGCCCGCCGCGCCGCTGACGTGATCGGCATCCCGTTCTACGTGTGGGACATGAGCGAGGAGTTCCACGAGGAGGTCGTCGAGGACTTCATCGCCGAGTACACCGCCGGCCGCACCCCGAACCCCTGCCTGCGGTGCAACGAGAAGATCAAGTTCGCCGCCGTCCTCGACCGTGCTCTCGCCCTCGGCTTCGACGCCGTGGTGACCGGTCACTACGCGCGTCTCGAGACCGCGTCGGACGGCACGGTCGAGATGCACCGCGCCGTCGACCACGCCAAGGACCAGTCGTACGTGCTCGGCGTGCTCACCGCCGACCAGATCGCCCACTCGATGTTCCCCCTCGGCACCGACACCAAGGACGAGGTACGGCGGGAGGCGGAGCGCCGGGGCCTGCAGGTGGCGCACAAGCCGGACAGCCACGACATCTGCTTCGTCGCCGACGGCGACACGCCCGGCTGGCTGCACGACAAGCTCGGCACCCGTCCCGGTGTGGTCGTCGACGAGGGCGGCGAGGTCCTCCGCGAGCACGAAGGTTCCTTCGCCTTCACGATCGGTCAGCGTCGTGGGCTGCGGCTCGGCCGTCCCGCCGCGGACGGCAGGCCGCGCTTCGTCCTCGACATCGAGCCCGTCTCGGGCACGGTGACGGTCGGTCCCCGCGAGCACCTGGCGGTCGACGGTCTGGTGGGCATCCGGCCGCTGTGGTGCGGGGCGCCGCCCGACGGCGAGCTCTCGTGCACGGTCCAGCTGCGCGCCCACGGCGACGAGCACCGCGCTTCCGTCCGTCTCGACGGCGACCGGCTGCACGTCGACCTGCACGACCCCGCCGACGGCATCGCCCCTGGGCAGGCGGTCGTCGTCTACGACGGCACGCGTGTGGTCGGGTCCGCGACGATCTCCGCCACCCGGCGGGTCGCCGGTGCGGTGCCGGTCCGATGAGCGTCGACGGAGGAGCCACAGGCATGCGCGCGACCGGTATCGGCTCGATGCCGGGGGAGGACTTCCGTGGCGTCGTCCGGTTCGTCCTGGAGTCGCTCGACCTGCCGTTCCTGCCCGAGCTGCCGGCGCGCGGTGACGGGGCGGGGATGATCGGGCGGGCGGCCGGCCTCCTCGACGGTCTCGGTGCGGACCTCCAGCCGGCCGGCTGGCGTCTGACGGACCGTCCCGGCCTCGACCAGCGACGTGCCCGTTCGCTCCTGGCCCACGACCTCGACGTGCTCGAGGAGGAGGCGGACGGCTACGAGGGCGACCTCAAGGTCCAGGTCGCCGGACCGTGGACGCTGGCCGCGACGATGGAGCGTCCGCGGGGCGACCGCCTGCTGGCCGACCACGGAGCCCGCCGAGAGCTCGCCCAGTCGCTCGCGTCGGGTCTGGCCGCCCACGTCGAGGAGGTGCGTCGCCGCGTCCCCGCGGCCTCGATCGTCGTCCAGGTGGACGAGCCGGGCCTGCGTTCGGTGCTCGATGGGCAGGTCCCGACCGCGAGCGGCGCCGGGAACCACCGGCGGGTGCACCCCCCGGAGGTGGACGCCGCGCTGCGCGAGGTCGCCGACGCGGCGCGTGGCGCGGGAGCGCGCCCGGTGGTCCACACCTGTGCGCCCCGGGTGCCGCTGTCGCTGCTCGCAGGGGCCGGATTCGAGGCGATCTCCTTCGACCTCGGCCTGGTGAGCGGCGAGGAGCGCGACGCGTACGCCTCGGTGCTCGAGTCCGGGGTGGACCTGTGGCCAGGAGTTGCCGACGACGACGTGAGCGCGATGCGGCGTACGAGCGACCGCTTCTTCAGCGGGCTCGGGTTCGGGGAGGAGGCGACCGTCCCACGGACCGTCCTGTCGCCGCCCTGCGGGCTCGCCGACGCGTCGCCGGACGACGCCCGCCGCGTTCTGCGCGGTGTCGCGGCCACGACAAAACTCTGATCTCGCTCCGAGTAGCGCCGTGACGTGGCTCACGTACGCTGCCTGGGAGCACACCACCCCTGGGGGGTCAGCATGAGCACATCTCGGAGCGCCATCGCACTCGCCGTCCTACCGACCGTCGCGGCCGGACTGGTCGTTCTTCCCGTGGTCACCTGGAACGAGACGGTGACCGTCGGCACGACGCCGGACCCGACCACGTACGCCCTCGCGGCGTACACCGCCGGCGCTGACGACGAGCCGAGCACCGATCCGCCGGTCGACGGGGCCCTCGCGCCCGACGGGAGTCCGGCACCGGACCCCACGCACGCCGTCGCGACCGCCGTCGACTCGCCCAAGCTGCCGACCGAGGACTTCCGCGTCGCGGGCGTCACGTGGGACCGGGGCTCGGTCGACGGCGAGGTGGTCACCTACGTCCGTACGCGCGAGACGAGCGGTTGGACGAAGTGGTACCGGCTCGACGACGCCACCGACGACGGCCCCGACCCGGGCTCCCGGGAGGCGGCGAAGGCACGCGGGGGCACCGCCCCGCTCATCGTCGGCGAGTCCGACGCCATCCAGGTCACCGTGGCCACGCCGGACGGATCGGTCCCCGACGACGTCCAGGTCGACCTGCTCGACCTCGGGACGACCACGACCACGCAGCAGGTCGAGCCCCTCGCGGCGGCGTCGGCGGCGACGCCGAGACCCTCGATCAAGTCGCGGGCGGCCTGGGGAGCCGACGAGCGCATCCGGGACCGCTCCGCGCCCGACTACGGGTCCGTCCAGGGCGCCGTCGTCCACCACACGGCCGGCTCCAACTCGTACTCGCGTGGCGAGGTGCCCGCCGTGATCCGGGCGATCTACGCCTACCACACCAAGGCGCTGAAGTGGCGGGACATCGGCTACAACGTGGTCGTCGACAAGTGGGGCCAGGCGTGGGAGGGACGCTGGGGTGGACTGGCGCGCAACGTCGTCGGCGCGCACGCGCTCAACAACAACTCGACGACGTTCGGGATCTCCGTCCTCGGCAACTTCGAGTCGGCCCAGGCGTCCTCGGCGGTGGTCGAGACGATCTCCCGCGTGATCGCGTGGAAGTTCTCCCTCAACCACGTGATCCCGACCGGCTACCGGACCTTCACCACCAACACCGGCAAGAAGGTCTCGCGCACCAAGATCGTCGGGCACCGTGACGTCGGCCAGACGGCGTGCCCGGGCCGCAACCTCTACTCCAAGATGGGCACGATCCGCACGCGGGTGGGCGCCTTGATGAAGAACACCGGGATCACCCCCACGATCACCGCGACCCCCGCGCCGACCGCCTACACCGTCGGTGGCAACCGGGTGGACGTCGCGATCACGGTGGCTGCCTCCGGGCGGGTCCCGACCGGCACCGTGCAGGTGGTCGACACCCAGCGCGGAGACGTGCTGGGCCAAGCGACGCTGGCGTCGGGCAAGGCCTCGATCAAGCTCCCCAAGCTCATGTACGCCGGTGCGCGACGTCTCGCGGTGATCTACAGCGGGGATGCGGCGGTCGCCTGGCGGCAGGCGGCGCCGTTCACGGTCAACGTCACGAAGGCAGCCACCACGACCGCTGCCACGTTCGACAAGACATCGGTGACGTCCGGCGACCAGGTCTCGGCCCGCGTCACGGTGGAGGGCGCCAACGTGGTGCCCCGCGGCACGGTCAGCATCCTCGCCGGCTCCACGCTCCTCGGCCGAGCGACCGTCTCCCGGGTGGGCGACCGGTACGCCGCGGCCGCGACGGTACGCCTGCGGCGCGACCTCCCCGGTGGCACCCACCGGCTCGTCGCCCGCTACGACGGCCACTACGCGATCTCGGGCTCCACGGCGCCCGCCGCGACCCTCCGGGTGGCGAAGGGCCGCTCCTCGCTGTCGCACGCCTGGGTCGGTGTCCCGCGCTGGCGGGCGCAGCCCGTGCTCCGGGTGCGGGCCTGGGCGAACGGGCAGACGCCGACGGGCACGGTCGTCGTCCGCGAGGGCGCGCGGGTCGTGGGCTCCCGGGCTCTGTCGCGCGGGGTCGCCGACGTGAGGCTCACCCCGAGCCGTACGAAGCGGCGCGCGTTCACGATCTCGTACGCCGGGTCGCGGAGCCTGAACGCCGCCCCGACCGCCCGCCGGACGGTGGCCGTGGCGAAGGCCAAGCTCAAGGTCACCCGCAAGCTCAGTGACCGGTCGGCGCGACGCGGCCAACGGGTCGTCCTGCGAGTGCGGGCGACGGCGCCGGGCTTCCGACGGGTCGTGGGCCGGGTGACGGTCTACCGCGGAGGCAGGGTGCTGCGGTCGGCTGCGATGACCAAGAAGCTCAGCGGGCGCGTCGTGCTGAAGATGCCGACCTCCCGTCGGGGCACGCAGAGGCTGCGGGTCGCGATCAGGCCGAAGGGCTACGTGCTCCCGTACCGGTCGAAGGCGTTCACGCTACGGGTGCGCTGACCTCCGGGCCAGGCCCGGTTCACCTCGTACGGCTGTCCGTGGGCAGCGGTAGATTGGCGTCCGTGCCGACCTCTGACGAACGCATCGAGAGCCCTCCGGACGAGGCCGCCGCGCGCTCGCGACATGCCGAGCTGAGCGAGAGCATCGAGCAGGCCCGCACCCGCTACTTCGTCGAGGACGCGCCGACCCTCTCCGACGCCGAGTACGACCAGCTGATGGTCGAGCTGCGCAAGCTGGAGGACGCGTTCCCGCAGCTGCGCACGCCCGACTCGCCGACGCAGACGGTCGGCGGCGGCATCTCGACGGCGTTCTCGCCGGTCCGGCACCGGCGCCGGATGGAGAGTCTCGACAACTGCTTCTCGTTCGAGGAGCTGGCGGCCTGGGGGGCCCGCGTCGAGAAGGAGGCGGGCAAGGAGAGCGACTTCCTCGTCGAGCTCAAGGTCGACGGTCTCGCGATCAACCTGACCTACGAGGCCGGCCGTCTGACTCGGGCGGCGACTCGCGGTGACGGCACGGTCGGCGAGGACGTCACCGCCAACGTCCGCACGATCGACGGCATCCCGCACCGGCTGACCGCTTCCGACGAGCACCCGGTGCCGTCGTTGCTCGAGGTCCGGGGCGAGATCTTCTTCCCGACGCGGGCGTTCGAGGAGTTCAACGCGGCGTGGAGCGAGGCCGGCAACACGCCGTTCTCCAACCCGCGCAACGCCGCCGCCGGGTCGCTGCGCCAGAAGGACCCACGGGTCACCGCGAGCCGGCCGTTGCAGATGGTGTGCCACGGCATCGGTGACCGGGAGGGCTACGTGCCCGAGCGGCAGTCCGAGGCGTACGCCGCCCTCGCCGCCTGGGGCCTGCCGACGAGCGACCGGGTGCGTGTGCTGCCGACGATGGCTGAGGTCGAGGAGTTCATCACCTTCTACGGCGAGCACCGGCACGACGTCGAGCACGAGATCGACGGCATCGTGGTCAAGGTCGACCAGATCGCGCTGCAGCGGGCGCTCGGGTCGACGTCTCGTGCGCCTCGCTGGGCGATCGCGTTCAAGTACCCGCCCGAGGAGGTCAACACCAGGCTCCTCGACATCCGCGTCAACGTCGGCCGCACCGGCCGCGTCACGCCGTACGGCGTCATGGAGCCCGTCCTGGTCTCGGGGTCGACGGTGGAGATGGCGACGCTGCACAACGCGTCCGAGGTGGAGCGTAAGGGCGTGCTCATCGGTGACACCGTCGTGCTCCGCAAGGCCGGCGACGTGATCCCCGAGATCGTCGGACCGGTCCCCGCACTGCGCGACGGCAGCGAGCGTGCATTCGTGATGCCGACGCAGTGTCCCTCGTGCGGCACCACGCTGGCGCCGTCCAAGGAGGGCGACGCCGACATCCGGTGCCCCAACACCCGCAGCTGCCCCGCGCAGCTGCGCGAGCGTCTCTTCCACGTGGGCAGCCGGGGCGCGCTCGACATCGAGGTGCTGGGCTATGAGGCGGCGAGCGCGCTGCTCGACGCGGGTGTGCTGACCGACGAGGGCGGTCTGTTCTCCCTGGACGAGCAGCAGCTCCTCCGCGTCCCCTTGTTCACCCGAGCGGCCAAGAAGGCCGAGCGCGAGGCCGGGGCCGGAGACCGGGTGCTGTCGGCCAACGGACGCCGATTCCTGGACAACCTCGGCAACGCCAAGGAGCAACCTCTCTGGCGGGTCTTGGTCGCGCTCTCGATCAGGCACGTCGGCCCGACCGCCGCACGAGGGCTGGCCGCGGAGCTGGGGACGTTGGACGCGATCCGCGACGCCGACTCGGCGACGCTGGCTGCCGTCGAGGGGGTCGGCCCCACCATCGCGGCGTCGGTCGTGGAGTGGTTCGGGGTCGACTGGCACCGCGACATCGTCGATCAGTGGGCTGCTGCCGGTGTCCGGATGGCCGACGAGCGTGACGCGTCGATCGCGCGCACGCTGGAGGGCCTGACGCTCGTCGTGACCGGCTCCCTGCAGGGCTTCACGCGCGACGAGGCCCGCGAGGCGATCCTGACCCGAGGCGGCAAGGCGGCGGGGTCGGTCTCCAAGAAGACGAGCTTCGTCGTCGTCGGTGAGGCGGCCGGCACGAAGGCCGCCAAGGCCGAGGAGCTCGGGGTGCCGCTGCTCGACGAGGCCGGGTTCGTCGACCTGCTGCGCGAGGGCCCGCCTGCGGTCGACGAGGCCCCGGCCGCAGACGCCTGATCGCCCGTCCTGAGGGCGGCGAGTCCTCGGCACGGACGGTCGCAGATCGGTCGTGACGGTCGTCGACCTCCGGCGTCGGCGACGAGATGTGGCTGGTCCACAATGGAGCGCACCCTTCCCCGGAGGACCGATGTCGAACCCGAACGGCCCGCAGCCGCCTGTCCCGCCTCAGAGCCCGTCTCCCGATGGCGAGCCTCCCCGCGGCGACCGACCGCAGGGTCCGCCACCAGGGTGGGCCTCGCCGCAGGGCCCTCCCGCGCAAGGCTGGGGCCCGCCTCAGGGACCTCCGCCCCGTCAGGGCCCGCCGGCGCAGGGTTGGGGTCCGCCGCAGAGCCCGCAGGGGGGTTGGGGTCCGCCGCAGGGACCTCCGCCTCATCAGGGCCCGCCGACGCAGGCCTGGGGCCCGCCGCAGGGTCCGCCCCCGCCGCCGTACGGCCCGCCACCCGGGCAGAGCAGCTATCCGGCGCAGCCGGGCTACTCCTCACAGCCAGGTCAGGGCACCGCGCAGTGGGCCCCCGCGCCGCAGGGCGTCACGAGCAGCGGCAACCGTGGACGGACGATCGCGCTCGTCACCGGCGGCGTCGTCCTCGTGGTCGCACTCGTCGTGGCGATGGTCTTCGTGGGCATGACCGTTCTCGGCGGTGACGACGACGCCAGCGGGTCGGCCAGCAAGCCCGAGAAGGTCGGGTCCTCGTCCGACGACTCGGGCGAGGGAAAGCCGATGAGCGAGGGCGCCGCCACTGCCCTGACGGCGGCGCTGGGCGAGCAGGACGGGTGGTCCTGCTACGCCTCGGTCCCGGGCTCGCTGATGCGGTGCCACTACTTCGTCGCCGCAAAGGAGCCGCAGCGGGCGATGTTGCGGATCGACCTCGCCGACGGTGCCGTCGACACCGTCAGTCTCCTCGCCTACCGGGTCGACGACCCGGCTTCGATCACCGAGGCCGTCGCCCGTCTGGTCGGTGACGCGTTGTTCGCGGGTCGCGGTGACGAGGTGGTCGCCGCGGTCCAGAACGAGGCGTCGCTGGGGCCTGAGGACCTGGGGACCGAGGCCTCGCTCAACGCCTACGGCGACGGCCTCCAGGTCCGCGCATCCGATGCTCCGTCGGTCCCGGCGAGCGGGCCGTCCCCGGCCACCACCACGGCGTTGACGCCGACTCTGGAGGCGCAGGGCTACACCTGCGAGCAGACCGAGCTGGGCTCGCTCTCGTGCGGCAAGGAGAAGGGCGCGGCGACGATCCGCGTGATGGGGATGGATCAGAAGTCCTCGACCACGTCGACCACCTCGACCACCTGGAACCTCTCGGTCCGCAGCTCGTCGTACGACGCACCTCTCGACGAGAGGCAGGGCCGCACGGTCGTGGGTCAGGAGCTGGTCGCGCTCGGTCTCACCGACGAGTCCGGTGCCGCGTTCACAGGAGCGGCCGCGGCCCGTCAGGAGGGCGACTTCAAGAGCTACGTGCTGGGCTTCGACTCCTACGGCTCCAGCGCAGGCACCTACCTGTCGGTGATGGTGCGCCAGATCCGGTGAGCGCGGGCACCGGACCTCTCGGTCGACGCCCTAGGATGGATCGGTAATCCCCACCCACGCTCGAAGGGACTCTCCGTTGTCCGACGGGATCTCGCGCGCTGACGTCGCCCACCTGGCGAACCTCGCACGCATCGACCTCACCGACGCCGAGCTCGACCGTCTCACGCCTGAGCTGACGGTCATCCTCGAGTCGGTCGCCAAGGTCGCCGAGGTGGCGGCCGCCGACGTGCCGCCCACCTCTCACGCCGTGCCGCTCTCCAACGTCTTCCGCGAGGACGTCGTCACTCCGGGGCTCACACCCGAGCAGGCGCTCGCGGGTGCGCCGGCCGTGGAGCAGCAGCGATTCGCCGTCCCGAAGATCCTCGGGGAGGACGCATGAGCACCATCCGTCTGAGTGCGGCGGAGATCGCCGACAGGCTGGCCGCGGGCGAGGTCTCGTCCGCGGAGGTGACGCAGGACCACCTCGACCGGATCGCCGCCGTCGACGGCGACCTCAACGCGTTCCTGGCGCTCGACGCCGACGGTGCGCTGTCGACGGCACGCGACGTCGACGCCCGCCGCGCCGCGGGGGAGCAGCTGCACCCGCTCGCCGGCGTGCCGATCGCGGTCAAGGACGTCGTCGCCACTGCCGGCATCGCCACCACCGCGGGCTCCAGGATCCTGGAGGGTTGGGTCCCGCCGTACGACGCCTTCCTCGTACGCCGCCTCCGCGAGGCCGGGCTGCCGATCCTCGGCAAGACCAACATGGACGAGTTCGCGATGGGCAGCTCGACCGAGCACTCCGCGTACGGCCCCACCCGCAACCCCTGGGACCGTGACCGCATCCCCGGCGGTTCCGGAGGCGGCTCTGCGGCCGCCGTGGGCGCGTACGAGGCTCCGCTCGCGATCGGCACCGACACCGGTGGCTCGATCCGGCAGCCGGCCGCGGTCACCGGCACCGTGGGCGTCAAGCCGACCTACGGCGGCGTGTCCCGCTACGGGCTCATCGCACTGGCGTCGTCGCTCGACCAGGCCGGTCCCGTCACCCGCACCGTCCTGGACGCGGCGCTGCTGCACCAGCTGATCGGCGGGCACGACCCGCTCGACTCCACGAGTATCGATGCGCCCGTCCCGCCTGTGGTCGAGGCCGCTCGCCGCGCCGACGTGTCCGGGCTTCGGATCGGTGTCGTGCGCGAGCTCGGCGGAGAGGGCTACCAGGCGGGAGTCCGGGCCCGCTTCGACGAGGCCGTCGCGCTCCTCACCAAGGCCGGAGCCGAGATCGTCGAGGTCTCGTGCCCGAGCTTCGACTATGCGCTCTCGACGTACTACCTGATCCTGCCCGCTGAGGCCAGCAGCAACCTCGCCAAGTTCGACGCGATGCGCTATGGCCTGCGGGTCAGCCCGCAGGGCGTGCCCGACCCGAGCGCGGAGCAGGTGATGGCGGCCACCCGCGAGGCCGGCTTCGGTGACGAGGTCAAGCGCCGCATCATCATCGGCACCTACGCGCTCTCCAGCGGCTACTACGACGCCTACTACGGCTCCGCGCAGAAGGTCCGCACGCTCATCGCGCAGGACTTCGCCCGCGCCTTCGAGCAGGTCGACGTGCTCGTCTCCCCGACGTCGCCGACGACGGCGTTCCCGCTCGGGAGCAAGCTCGACGACCCGATGTCGATGTACCTGCAGGACGTCGCCACGATCCCGGCCAACCTTGCCGGCATCCCGGGCCTCTCGCTGCCGGTCGGCGTCACCGACGAGGACGGGCTGCCGGTCGGCATGCAGGTCCTCGCGCCTGCGATGGCCGACGACCGTCTGTACAACGTCGGAGCCGCGCTCGAGCGGCTGCTGCTCGAGCAGTGGGGAGCGCCGCTGCTGAGCCGCGCACCCGGGCTCGCCGCGACGCCCCAGGAGGAGAGCAAGTGACCGCCACCCGTACGGAGCTGGTCCCGTTCGACCAGGCGCTCGAGACGTACGACCCGGTGATGGGGCTGGAGGTCCACGTCGAGCTCAACACCGCGTCCAAGATGTTCTGCGGTTGCTCGACGGTGTTCGGCGCCGAGCCCAACACCCAGGTGTGCCCGACGTGCCTGGGGCTCCCTGGGGCGCTCCCGGTCGTCAACGGCAAGGCGGTCGAGTCGGCCATCCGGATCGGGCTCGCGCTCAACTGCTCGATCGCCCCGTGGTCGCGGTTCGCACGCAAGAACTACTTCTACCCGGACATGCCCAAGAACTTCCAGACCTCGCAGTACGACGAGCCGATCTGCTTCGAGGGCTGGACCGAGGTGACGATCGAGACCGACGAGGGCCCTCAGGCTTTCCGTGTCGAGATCGAGCGCGCCCACATGGAGGAGGACACCGGCAAGTCGCTGCACGTCGGCGGCGCCACCGGGCGCATCCACGGTGCCGACTACTCGCTGGTCGACTACAACCGTGCGGGCATCCCCCTGATCGAGATCGTCACCAA
This sequence comes from Mumia sp. zg.B53, assembly GCF_019550935.1. Classification (NCBI taxonomy): domain Bacteria; kingdom Bacillati; phylum Actinomycetota; class Actinomycetes; order Propionibacteriales; family Nocardioidaceae; genus Mumia; species Mumia sp. zg.B53. The sequence goes on from NZ_JAHWCK010000004.1 coordinate 318,109, forward strand.
GCCGATCGTCGGCACCGGCAAGTACGCCCCGCAGGTCGCGCGGGCGTACGTGGCGCACCTCCGTGAGCTCGTGAAGGCGCTCGGCGTCTCCGACGCACGCATGGAGCAGGGCTCGATGCGCTGCGACGTCAACCTGTCCTTGATGCCCAAGGGCGCCGACGTGCTCGGCACCCGGTCGGAGACCAAGAACGTCAACTCCCTGCGCTCGGTGGAGCGCGCGGTGCGCTACGAGGTCGAGCGCCACGCAGGCGTCCTGGACGCAGGTCAGAAGATCGTCCAGGAGACCCGGCACTGGCACGAGGACACCGGCGTCACCACGTCCGGTCGCGAGAAGTCCGACGCCGAGGACTACCGCTACTTCCCCGAGCCCGACCTGGTCCCGGTCGCCCCCTCGGAGGAGTGGATCGACGAGCTCCGCGCGAGCCTGCCCGAGCCGCCGGCACAGCGCCGCGCGCGCCTGCAGGGGGAGTGGGGATACTCCGACCTCGAGATGCGCGACGTCGTGGGCGCGGGTGCGCTCGACCTCATCGAGGCGACCGTCGCCGCCGGCGCGACCCCGACGGCCGCCCGCAAGTGGTGGCTCGGTGAGCTGGCGCGTCGTGCGAACGACACGGGCACGCCGATCGACGGGCTCGGTGTCACCCCGGCGCACGTCGCCGAGGTGCAGGCGCTCGTCGACGCCAAGCGGATCAACGACAAGCTCGCACGCCAGGTCTTCGACGGCCTCGTCGCGGGCGAGGGCACGCCGGAGGAGATCGTGGTGGCCCGTGGACTCGAGGTCGTCTCGGACGACGGCGCGCTCACCGCGGCCGTCGACCGCGCGATCGAGGCCAACCCCGACGTCGCCGCCAAGATCCGTGACGGCAAGGTCGCGGCCGCGGGTGCGCTCATCGGTGCCGTCATGAAGGAGATGCGGGGTCAGGCGGACGCAGGCAGGGTCCGCGAGCTGATCCTCAGCAAGCTCGGCTGACGGCGATGACCGTGGTGGTGACGCCGTTCGGCGCCGACGAGCTGTCGGCGCCCGAAGGGCTGACCGTCGTGCCGTTCTCGGGAGATGCGTCGAACCTCCCCCCGGACGACGTCCTGGCTGAGGCGGAGATGTGGGTGCTCCCGTACGACCTGTCGTTCTCCGTCGGCGAGATCGCGGCGAGGATGCCTCGGCTTCGCGTCATCCAGGCGCAGTCGGCCGGCACCGACGGCATCGCGGCGCAGATCCCGGACGGCGTCACCCTGTGCAACGCGCGCGGCGTCCACGACGCGGCGACCGCCGAGCTCGGGGTCGGCGCAATCATCGCGTCCCTGCGCGGCATCCCCGCCTTCGTTCGGGCACAGGACGAGCAGCACTGGCTGCCGTACCGGTGGTGGGACTCCCTGGCGGACAAGACCGTGATGATCGTGGGCTACGGGAGCATCGGTCACGCTCTCGAACGCCGGCTCGCCGGCTTCGAGGTCGAGATCGTCCGCGTGGCCGGGCACGCACGCGAAGGGGTGCACGCCTCCTCGGAGCTCTCCGAGCTGCTGCCGACGGCCGACGTGGTCGTCGTCCTCACGCCGTTGACCGACGCCACCCGTCACCTGGTCGACGCGGAGTTCCTCGCCGCGATGCGCGACGGTGCGCTGCTGGTCAACCTCGCACGGGGCCCCGTGGTCGACACCGAGGCGCTGCTCGCCCAGCTCGAGGACGGACGCCTGCGCGCGGCGCTCGACGTGACCGACCCCGAGCCGCTGCCGGCCGACCACCCGCTGTGGAAAGCGCCCAACCTCCTCCTGACGCCGCACGTCGCGGGCGGGACCTCGGCGATGCGACCCCGGATCCTCGCGCTGGTCAGAGATCAGCTCCAGCGGTTCGCGGCCGGTGAGGACCTGCTCAACCAGGTCCGGCTCCACCGCTGACCGCGTTCGGCGGTCCCGGCTGCATCGCCCATCTGATGGTCTTCGTCGCCGCCGACCCGGCCGTTCGGAAGGCGAGCGTCTCGGTGACGGGGAGCCACGGCAGCCGTAGCGGCCTGCGAGCCCAGCGGGGGAGCAGACCGACCGCGGCGCCCGACAGTGCGGCGTAGCCCGGTCGCAGCGCCCACGGCACCGGCGGAGTCAGCAGCAGGAAGCGCGCGGCTTCCCGCGCGGCGGCGGTGGAGGCGAGCTCGGGCCGGAAGGCGTGGAGCCGGTCGGCCAGCCCGGCGGTGTCGGTGGGCGGATCGTCGGCTCCCAGGGCCCGCGCGACCTCGGCCGCCTGCGCGACGTAGAGGTCGCGCTCGTCCGGAGAGAGCGGCGATCCTCCGTACCGGTCGTGCGCCCGCAGGAAGCTGTCCACCTCGGCGACGTGCACCCAGGTCAGCAGATGGGGGTCGTCGGCGGCGTACGGCCGTCCGTCCGGTGCCGTCCCGCGCACCCGTCGATGGATGGCCCGGACGATGCGTACGGCCCGCTCCGAGGTCTCCACCGTGCCGAAGGTGGTCTCGGCGAGGAAGCCACTCGTCCGCTGGAGGCGCCCCCACGGGTCGCCGCGGAAGCCGGAGTGCTGGTCCACGGCCGCCATCGCGAGCGGGTGGAGCGACTGGAGGAGGAGGGCACGGATGCCTCCCACGAACATCGAGGCGTCCCCGTGCACACGCTGGATCGGGTCGTCCGGTCCGAACCGACGGGGACCGTCGGCGCCATGGATGCGCACGCGACGACGCGCCCCGTCGTCGCCCGCAACGCGGGCGAACAGCTCGTGCCCGAGCCGGTCGCGTACGCCCATGCGTCGACTCTAGACGCGTCCCAAAGAGTTCACCGTCGAGGTGATCGCCGCCGCGAACCGCTCGGCGGCCCCGTCGACCGACGGAAGGAACAGCGACGGCTCGGTCAGCTCCAGCTCGAGCAGCTGCGGGGCCCCGTCCCGACCGGTGACGACGTCCACCCGCGCGTACAGCAGGTCGGGGCCGCCACCGAGCGCCTGGGTGGCCGCCCGGAGCGCCTGCGCGGCGACGGCGAGCTGTGCGTCGGTGGCGGTGGTCGGCGTGATGCTCTCGCGCGCGTCACGATCGTGACGCACCCCCTCGCCTCGGCGGAGCATCGCGCCCTTGACGACGGCGTGCGAGAGCTCGCCGCCGACGAAGAGGAGCGCGGTCTCACCCTCGTCGTCCACCGAGGCGATGTAGGGCTGGAGCATCGCCGTACGGCCCGCCTCCACGAGCGACCGGCTGTGGGCCAGCGCGTCGTCGACGTCCGACCAGCGCGCGGTGTCGCGCGAGCTCGCCGAGACGGCAGGCTTGACGACCCACTCGGTCTCGTCGACCGGGATCGCCCAGGCATCGGCGTGGGCGACGAGCGTCTCCTCGTCGGTGACGTCCCAGGCGGTCGGGATCACGGGGCAGCCGGCCTGGGCGAGGTCGCGAAGGTAGGTCTTGTGGGTGTTCCAGGCGATCACCTCCGCCCGGTTACGCAGTCGCGGCACCCGCCGGGCCCACTCGAGGAACGCCTCGCGACGCGGGGTGTAGTCCCAGGTCGAGCGCACGACGGTGAGCGCGTAGGCATGCCAGTCGACGGCGTCGTCGTCCCACACCTCGACGGCGACGTCGTGGCCGTCGGCGCCGAGCGCGTCGCTCAGCAGCGTGACCTCGGCGTCGTCGACGTCGGACGCGGAGCTGGCGAGGGCGATGCGAGCCACGGGGATCCCTTCGTGAGGTGGAACAGCCGACCTGACGGTACGCGACCCGTGCGTCAGCCCTGGACGTCCCCTCCGACCTCGCGGAGGTCCTCGGCGATGGCGCGCTCGCTCGCGAAGTAGGCGAGCCCCCAGTCGGCGACGGTCGCCGGCGACCTCAGGCGGGGGTCGTCACCGAGCATCTCGCGGACGCCACGGAGCTCGGCGGTGCGCTCCTCGAGCTGGGCGATGTAGACGTCCAGCCATCGCTGGACGTGCTCCGGCGAGACCATGTGGGCAAACATCAGGCGCAACGCCACCGGGTGCTTGAGGACCGGGAACGCCGGCTCGGAGGACTCGAGCCACTCCAGGAGGTGGGTCCTGCCGGCCTCCGAGACCGCGTACCGGCGGGTGCTCCGCCGTCCGTTCGGGGCGTCGGCGACCTCGACCAGCCCGTTCTGCGCGAGCCGTGCCAGCTCGGTGTAGACCTGGCTGGTGGCAGGGGAGACCCAGTAGTAGCGCAGCGTCTGGTCGCAGCGCTGCTTGAGCTCGTAGCCGGTAAGCCCCGCGGCGTCGTGCGGGTCGAGCGTGAGCAGACCGAGGAGAGCGTACGAGGTCGTTGACAGGGCGCTCGGCACGTCCTTAGCGTAGCCAGTATTCCAATTAGGAACACTGGTGAGCACGTCGAGCGAGAAGACCGGGTGGGACGTCATGGAGGCCATGCTGCTGATCGGCACGCGCAAAGGACTGTGGATCGGTCGTTCGGACGACCGCTCGAGGTGGGAGCTGCGTGGGCCGCTGTTCGGGATGAACGCGGTCTACGCGACGTGCATCGACACCCGCAGGGAGGCGCCACGCCTGCTGGTCGGGACGATGAGCGAGCACTGGGGTCCTCAGGTCACCTGGTCCGACGACCTCGGCGAGACGTGGTCGGAGACCCCCGGCGGTGGCATCCGCTTCCCCGAGGACGCGGGGGTCGCGCTGGAGCAGGTCTGGCAGCTGACGCCGGGCACCGAGACCGACGAGGTGTGGGCCGGGACCCAGCCCTCCGCGCTGTTCCGGTCGACCGACCGCGGCGAGACCTTCTCGTTCGTGCGCGGACTCTGGGACCACCCTCACCGGACGGAGTGGGACGCCGGCTTCGGCGGTCAGGCCGTCCACACCGTGGTGCCCGACCCGGTCGACCCGGCGCGCGTCACCGTCGCGATGTCGACGGGCGGTGTCTATCGCACAGAGGACGGGGGGACGAGCTGGGACCCGCACAACGTCGGCATCAAGGCCTACTTCTTCCCCGACCCCTGGCCGGAGTTCGGGCAGTGCGTGCACAAGGTCGCCTCGCACCCCGACCGGCCGGAGCGGATGTACGCCCAGAACCATCACGGTGTCTACCGGTCCGACGACGGCGGTGACTCGTGGACGTCGATCGCTGACGGGCTGCCGAGCGACTTCGGTTTCCCGATCGTGGTGCACCCCGCCCAGCCCGACACCGTGTACGTGTTCCCTCTGGTCGCCGACTCCGACCGGATGCCGCCGGGGGCGCAGGCGCGGGTGTGGTGCTCCGACGACGCGGGGGAGACCTGGCGCGATCTCGGCAAGGGTCTGCCCGACCCCTACTACGCGGCCGTGATGCGTGACGCGTTCCGGGCCGATGATGCGCCGGCGTACGGACTGCCGGCAGGCCTCTATCTCGGTGGGCGCGACGGCAGTGTGTTCGCCAGCGCCGACGAGGGGGAGACCTGGGCAGAGGTCGCCTCGCACCTTCCCGACGTGATGTGCGTGCGTGCGGCCATGGTCTGAGGTGACGTGCAGAGCGATCATCAACCCTGACCGCTTGACATCATACAATCAAAGATGCAGGCTTGATCTCTAAGGATCCACTCTGCAACCTTGATGGAGGGTCGTCGTGTATGTCATGACGCTCGACCAGCGGCGAAGCCGCCGAGACCGTGACGCCGTGCCCGAGCTCCTCGTCACCCTCGCGGGCATCGCCGATCCCGTACGCCCCTTCGAGCGCACCGCCGGCGACGAGGTCCAGGGCCTGGTGGAGGATCCGAGACAGGTCGCCGATCTCGTCGTGCACGCCCTGCGCGAGCGCCGGTGGTGGATCGGGATCGGGGCCGGCGTGGTCGAAGGGCCGCTCCCCGACACGACCCGGGCCGGGCGCGGCCCTGCCTACGTCTACGCGAGAGAGGCCGTCGAGCGTGCCAAGTCCGAGCCGCAGCCCGTGTGCGTCCGCGCCGAGGACACCGGTCCGGCGGAGGATGCCGAGACTGCGTTGTGGCTGCTCGCCGGCCTGCTGTCCCGGCGTACCGACGCCGGGTGGGAGGCGGTCGATGCGATGGCGGACGGCGGGACCCAGCGGTCCGCGGCGGCAGGGCTGGGGATCACGGCGCAGGCGATGAGCAGCCGCCTCGCCGTCGCGGGCTGGACCGAGGAGCGCCGAGGCCGTACGCTCGCCGCGCACCTCCTGGCAGCCTGCGACCCGGAGCAGAAGAATCACTGAGGAGCGAGGCCGATGACGACCTACGTGCTGGTGGTCGCTGCCGCCTGCCTGGCGCTGGTCGGATGGGCCTTCGTCCAGAGCGAGCCCGGACGCCAGGTGGTCGGCGCAGTGCTCGGTCTCGCGGTCGCGCTCGCCGTCGTCGCGAGCATCTTCGGAGAGCCCGTCACCGGTGTCCAGCACGACATCCTGATCCTCTTCGCCATGGTCCTGGCGGTCGCCGGGGGCGGTGTGGTGACCTCCGCCGTCTTCGACACCATCGACTCCTCGCGCTCACCGGCGACCACGCACGGCCAGACGATGAGCGCCGCGGCCGACATCCTGCGCGGCGGGGTGTGGATCGGGGCGCTCGAGCGGCTCGCCGTCTTCGGCTCGCTCGCCGCCCGGTGGCCCGAGGGCGTCGCCATCGTGCTCGCCGTCAAAGGACTGGGCCGCTATCCGGAGCTCAAGATGGGCACGGCGACCGGGGTTCGGGGCGAGACGACGGGGACGGCCGAGCGCTTCATCATCGGGACGATGACCAGTGTGATCTGGGCGGTCACCTGCGCCTACCTCGCCTTCGCCCCGTACGTGCTCCCGCCCGGCCGCTGAGTCCCAGCCCCCGGGACCGTCGTCCAGACCCCGCCTCGTCCGCCGTAATCTTGAGTCATGGCGTCCGAGACCCCCGACATCAAGCCCCGCAGTCGTGACGTGACCGACGGACTGGAGAGCACCGCGTCCCGCGGCATGCTCCGTGCCGTCGGCATGGGAGACGACGACTGGCAGAAGCCGCAGATCGGCGTCGCCTCCAGCTGGAACGAGATCACGCCCTGCAACCTCTCGCTGGACCGTCTCGCCGGAGCAGTGAAGAACGGCGTCCACGCGGCGGGCGGCTACCCCCTCGAGTTCGGCACGATCTCCGTCTCCGACGGGATCTCCATGGGTCACGAGGGCATGCACTACTCGCTGGTGTCGCGCGAGGTCATCGCCGACTCCGTCGAGACCGTCATGATGGCCGAGCGGCTCGACGGGTCGGTGCTCCTCGCCGGCTGCGACAAGAGCCTGCCCGGCATGCTGATGGCCGCGGCGCGGCTCGACCTGTCGAGCGTGTTCCTCTATGCCGGCTCGACGATGCCGGGGCAGGTCGACGGCAAGGACGTCACCATCATCGACGCCTTCGAGGCCGTCGGCGCCTGCCTGAAGGGCATGATCTCGCGTGACGAGGTCGACCGCATCGAGCGCGCGATCTGTCCGGGGGAGGGGGCCTGCGGCGGCATGTACACCGCCAACACGATGGCCTCGGTCGCCGAGGCTCTCGGCATGTCGCTGCCCGGCTCGGCCGCCCCGCCGGCGGTCGACCGTCGACGCGACGGCTTCGCGCACCGCTCCGGCGAGGCCGTGGTCAACCTGCTCCGTCGTGGCATCACGGCCCGGCAGATCCTGACCAAGCCGGCGTTCGAGAACGCGATCGCGGTCGTGATGGCGCTCGGGGGCTCGACCAACGCCGTCCTCCACCTGCTGGCGATCGCCCGCGAGGCCGAGGTCGACCTCACGCTGGACGACTTCGTGCGGGTGGGTGAGAAGGTGCCGCACCTCGGTGACCTCAAGCCCTTCGGCCGCTACGTGATGAACGACGTCGACAAGGTCGGCGGCATCCCGGTCGTCATGAAGGCGCTGCTCGACGCCGGTCTGATGAACGGCGACACCCTCACGGTGACGGGCAAGACGATGGCGGAGAACCTCGCGGAGCTCGTGCAGCCCGTCGACGGCGACGTCATCCGCCGCCTCGACGACCCGATCCACGCGACCGGTGGACTCACGATCCTCGAGGGCACGCTCGCCCCGCAGGGAGCAGTCGTCAAGAGCGCCGGGTTCGACGAGAGCGTCTTCAGCGGTACGGCGCGGGTCTTCGACGGTGAGCAGGCCGCGATGGCCGCGCTCGCCGACGACACCATCGGTGCCGGTGACGTCGTCGTGATCCGCTACGAGGGGCCCAAGGGCGGCCCCGGCATGCGGGAGATGCTCGCCATCACCGGTGCGATCAAGGGCGCCGGTCTCGGCAAGGACGTCCTGCTCCTCACCGACGGCCGCTTCTCGGGCGGGACCACCGGGCTCTGCGTCGGCCACGTCGCGCCGGAGGCCGTCGACGGCGGCCCGATCGCGTTCGTGCGCGACGGAGACCCCATCACGCTCGACGTGGCGAACCGTCGCCTCGACGTGGAGATCGACGCCGACGAGCTCGAGGCGCGCAAGGTCGGATGGACGCCGAAGCTGCCCGTCGTGCCGCCGCGCGGCGTGCTCTCGAAGTACGCCAAGCTCGTCGGCTCGGCAGCGGACGGGGCGGTCCTGGGCTGAGCGTGAGGAGGGGCGCACGCCGTCATGTGGGACGGACATCTCAGGATGCGAGACGCGAGTGATGCTGGCTTGACCCTCGGGGGCCCGTCGCGCACTCTTGTCTCGTGCGCAACCTCCTTCTCGTACCCCACTGACGCGCGACCGGCAACGGTTCCGCGTCACCCCTCGAATGCCCGCTCGGGCCGAGGGGTTTTTTGTTGCCACCAGACCGTCCGAGAAGACCCCAGCACGAGGGCAGCCGCCCACCACACGCCGGCGAGACCGGTCCGTACGAAGGGACAGCGATGAGCGAGCAGGTCACCGGGGCCCAGAGCCTCGTCCTGGCACTGGAGCACGCCGGGGTCGAGGTCGTCTTCGGGATCCCGGGCGGCGCGATCCTTCCGGCGTACGACCCGTTGATGGACTCGCAGAAGGTCCGCCACATCCTCGTCCGTCACGAGCAGGGCGCCGGTCATGCGGCTCAGGGCTACGCGGTGGCCAGCGGCAAGGTCGGTGTCTGCATGGCGACGTCCGGCCCCGGGGCGACCAACCTCGTGACCGCGATCGCCGACGCCTACATGGACTCGGTCCCGATGGTCGCCGTGACCGGGCAGGTCGCGAGCCGCGCGATCGGCACGGACGCGTTCCAGGAGGCCGACATCCGCGGCATCACGATGCCGATCACCAAGCACAGCTATCTCGTGACCGATGCCGCGGAGATCCCGCGAGCGATCGCCGAGGCGTTCCACATCGCGTCCACCGGCCGACCCGGGCCGGTGCTGGTCGACATCTCCAAGGACGCGCTGCAGTCCGCGACGACCTTCGCATGGCCGACCGAGCTGCACCTCCCGGGCTACCGGCCGACCAGCAGGCCGCACAACAAGCAGGTCCGTGAGGCGGCGCGTCTCATCGCGGCGGCCGAGCGCCCGGTCCTCTATGTCGGCGGCGGCGTCGTGAAGGCCAACGCCTCGACCGAGCTCAAGGTCCTCGCCGAGATGACCGGCATCCCTGTCGTCACGACGCTGATGGCGCGCGGCGCGTTCCCCGACAGCCACCCCCTCCACCTCGGGATGCCGGGCATGCACGGCACGGTGGCGGCCGTCGGTGCGCTCCAGAAGAGCGACCTGCTCATCTCGCTGGGTGCGCGCTTCGACGACCGGGTGACCGGGCACCTGGAGTCGTTCGCGCCCGGCTCCAAGGTCATCCACGCCGACATCGACCCGGCTGAGATCTCCAAGAACCGCACCGCCGACGTGCCGATCGTCGGAGACTGCCGTGAGGTGATCGCCGACCTGGTCGTCGCGCTGCAGGCCGAGTACGCCGAGCACCCCGCCGACTACACCCCGTGGCGCGGGCAGATGCAGGCGCTCTCCGCCCGCTACCCGCTCGGGTACGAGGAGCCGGACGACGGGTCGCTGTCGCCGCAACGGGTGATCCAGCGCATCGGCCAGATCGCCGGCCCCGGCGCGACCTACACCTCCGGCGTGGGACAGCACCAGATGTGGGCTGCCAACTTCATCGAGCACGAGCGCCCCGCCCGCTGGATCAACTCCGGCGGCATGGGCACGATGGGCTTCTCCGTCCCTGCCGCCATGGGAGCGCAGGTCGCCCGCGCCGGTGAGGTGGTGTGGGCCATCGACGGTGACGGTTGCTTCCAGATGACCAACCAGGAGCTCGCGACGTGCGCGCTCGAGGGCATCCCGATCAAGGTCGCCGTCATCAACAACTCGTCGCTCGGCATGGTCCGGCAGTGGCAGACGCTCTTCTACGATGGCCGCTACTCCAACACCGACCTGCAGACCGGCGCCGACGAGGCCCGCATCCCCGACTTCGTCAAGCTCGCCGACGCCTACGGCTGCGTCGGGCTGCGGTGCGAGAAGGCCGAGGACCTCGACGCGGTGATCGAGAAGGCGATGTCCATCACCGACGCGCCGGTCGTCATCGACTTCGTCGTGCACCGCGACGCGATGGTGTGGCCGATGGTCCCGGCCGGAGTCAGCAACGACATGATCCAGATCGCGCGCGACATGGCGCCCGAGTTCGGTGACGAGGAACTGTGATGAGCCAGCACACCCTGTCCGTCCTGGTCGAGAACACCCCTGGTGTGCTCGCCCGCGTCGCGAGCCTCTTCATGCGCCGCGGCTTCAACATCGACTCGCTCGCGGTCGGGCCGACCGAGATCCCCGAGATCTCGCGGATGACGATCGTGGTCAACGTCGACGAGCTGCCTCTGGAGCAGGTCACCAAGCAGCTGAACAAGCTCGTCAACGTCCTCAAGATCGTCGAGCTCGAGCCCACCACCTCGGTCGAGCGTGAGCTCATGCTGATCAAGGTCCGCGCCGACTCACGGACGCGCGGACAGGTCTTGGAGACCGTCCAGCTGTTCCGGGCGAAGGTCGTCGACGTCGGCGTCGACGCGGTGACCATCGAAGCGACCGGAGACCCCGGCAAGCTCGACGCGATGCTGAAGGTGCTCGAGCCCTTCGGCATCCGCGAGATCGCCCAGTCCGGACGCGTCGCGATCGGTCGCGGAGGACGGTCGATCACCGACCGCACCCTGCGGGCGGTCCCCGGCGCGTCCACCCAGACCGCCTGAGCGTACGGTCGATAGGGGCCGTACGTCTGATCCGAGCGGCACCACCCGGTGCCACACGGCACCACGAGAAGGAGCAACCCCGTGCCTGAGCTGTTCTACGACGACGACGCCGACCTGAGCGTCATCCAGGGCCGCAGCGTGGCCGTCCTCGGCTACGGCAGCCAGGGCCACGCCCACGCGCTGTCCCTGCGCGACTCGGGCGTCGACGTCCGCGTCGGACTCCCCGAGGGCTCGAAGAGCCGTGAGAAGGCCGAGAACGAGGGCCTTCGGGTGCTCACCCCGGCCGAGGCGTGCGCCGAGGCCGACGTCATCGTCGTGCTCGCGCCCGACCCGGCGCAGCGCAGCCTCTACACCGAGGCGATCGAGCCGAACCTCAACGACGGCGACGCCCTGATCTTCGGGCACGGCTTCAACATCCGCTACGGCTACGTCAAGCCGCCGGCCGGTGTCGACGTCGGCATGATCGCCCCCAAGGGTCCCGGTCACCTCGTCCGCCGCGAGTACGTCGAGGGCCGTGGCGTCCCCGTCCTCGTCGCCGTCGAGCAGGATGCCACCGGCAACGCGTGGCCCCTGGTCCTCTCCTACGCCAAGGCCATCGGCGGCCTGCGTGCCGGCGGCATCAAGACGACGTTCACCGAGGAGACCGAGACCGATCTGTTCGGTGAGCAGGCGGTCCTCTGCGGCGGCGTCTCCGCACTGGTCCAGGCGGGCTTCGAGACCCTGACCGAGGCCGGCTACCAGCCCGAGGTCGCCTACTTCGAGTGCCTGCACGAGCTCAAGCTGATCGTCGACCTCATGTACGAGGGTGGCATCGCCAAGCAGCGCTGGTCGGTCTCCGACACGGCCGAGTACGGCGACTACGTCTCCGGTCCGCGGGTCGTCGACGCGCGCGTCAAGGAGAACATGCAGGCGGTCCTCGCCGACATCCAGAACGGCGCGTTCGCCGAGCGCTTCATCGCCGACCAGGACGCCGGTGCGGCGGAGTTCAAGAAGCTGCGCGCCGAGGGCGAGGAGCACCCGATCGAGGGCACCGGCCGCGAGCTGCGCAAGCTCATGGCCTGGGTCAAGAGCGGCGACGACGACTACACCGAGGGCACCGCTGCGCGCTGACCCTCGTACGTCCCGACCGGCGGTGAGCCCGGTCCCACGCGCATCACGGCGTGGGACCGGACTCACCGCCGTCGGCGTTGGCGGGCCGCGGGGAGGTCTCCGGGGTAGATGAGACGAGCGAGCCAGCGGCGGGACGCGAGATAGACCTCGTGAACCCCTCCGCGGCGCCAGGCGCGACGGACGCGACGGGCGGAAGCCATGCATACCCCTCGGGGGAAGGAGTTGGGTGGGTTGCCCGAACGCTAGCGGGCCGGTGCGACGTCGCGGAAGGGGCTCCCGGCACTTCTGTTATCGTCGCCAGCAGTTGCAAGGCCGGGGTGCCCGAAGGGCTGAGAACACACCCGCCGAACCTGATCCGGGTCATACCGGCGAGAGGGAGCCTGATGCTCGAACCCCGTACCGCTGCCCACGTCCACGACCAGCTCCGGGCGCAGACCCCGCTGGTGCAGGTCATCACGAACTACGTGTCGATGGACATCGCCGCCAACCTGCTCAATGCCGCAGGCGCCTCTCCGGCGATGGTCCACGACCCGCACGAGTCCGCGGAGTTCGCCGGCATCGCCCAGGCCGTCGTCGCCAACATCGGCACGTTGTCCCCGCCGTGGGTCGACGGCATGCTCGCCGCGGTCGAGGTCGCCTCGGCCACGGGCAAGCCGTGGGTCCTCGACCCGGTCGCGGTCGGCGCGACCACCTATAGGCGCGAGTCCGCCGCTGCCCTGATCGAGCACCGCCCGACGGTGATCCGGGGCAACGCGAGCGAGATCCTTGCGATCGCGACGTCGACGGGAGCAGGGCGAGGGGTCGACGCCGACGCCGATACGGCCGACGTCCGTACGGACGCCGAGGCGCTCGCGTCCAAGCTGGAGACCGTCGTCGCCATGACGGGTGCCGTCGACATCGTCACGGACGGCACCCGTACGACCGAGATCCACGGCGGCGATGCGCGCGCCCCGATGATCACCGCGCTCGGGTGCTCCGCGAGCGCCCTGGTCGCCGCGGCCTGCGCGGTCCATGACGACGCGTTCGAGGCGTCGGCGAGCGCACTGGCGATCCTGACGGCCGCGATCGAGAAGGCCGCGCCGCTCGCCGAGGGTCCCGGATCGCTGCGCTGGCGGTTGCTGGACGCGCTGTCCACGTTGTCTTCCGAGGCGGTCGCCGAGGTCGTCGCGCGCTGATGGTCGGCCCGGCCGGAGACGTCCGTCTCTATCTCGTCACCGGGTCCGTGCCTCACGGTGCGGACCTGGTCGACGTCGTCGCCGACGCCGTCGACGGGGGAGCGACGACCGTCCAGCTCCGCGACAAGCACGCGTCGACCGACGAACGCATCCGGCTGGCCACGAGGATCGCCGCGCGCGTCGGTGACCGTGCGTCGTTCGTGCTCAACGACGACCTCGCGGCGGCGCGCGCCGTGCCCGGTGCGGGCCTGCACGTCGGGCCCGATGATCTCCACCCCGCGCGAGTGCGAGAGGTGCTCGGCGACGACGCGGTCGTCGGGTGGTCGCTGCACGACCTGGCCCAGCTCGACGACGCCGAGGCGCTCGCCGCGTGCAGCTACCTCGCGGTCAGCCCGGTGTGGGCGACGCCGACCAAGCCCGACACGACCGCGCCGTGGGGACTCGACGGTGTACGCCGCCTGCGCGCGGCAACGCCGGACGACCTCCCGCTCGTCGCGATCGGGGGCATCTCCGCATCGAACGCCGCGTCGGTCGTCGCCGCCGGCGCCGACGGCATCTGCGTGGTCTCCGCGATCTGCTCGGCACCCGAGCCGCGTGCGGCCGCCCGCACGCTCCGCGAGGTCGTCGACGCCGCCCTCGCCGCACGCTCGGAGGTCCAGCCCTGAGCGCCGTGCCCGTCATGCTCACCATCGCCGGCTCCGACCCCTCAGGCGGCGCCGGGATCCAGGCGGACCTCAAGACGGCGACCGCCCTCGGCGTGTACGGCGCCGCGGCCCTGACCGCGCTCACCGTCCAGAACACCCGCGGCGTCTTCGGGATCCACCCGGTGCCTGCGGCGTTCGTCGCCGAGCAGGTGCGTGCCGTGCTGGACGACCTGGACGTGAGCGTGGTCAAGATCGGGATGCTCGGCACGGTGGAGATCGTGCTCGCGGTCGCCGACGTCCTGCACGCCGCGGACGTGCCCGTCGTGCTTGACCCGGTCATGGTGGCCACCTCCGGCGACACGCTGGTCGGGGAGGACGTGGTGGACACCATCCGTACGACGTTGCTGCCGCTGGCGGCCGTCGTCACGCCCAACGTGCCGGAGGCTGCGGTCCTGACCGGCACCGCGCCGGCGACCGATCCCCACGGGCTGGCGGCCGCCGGGCGCGCGTTGCGCGCAGCGGGCGCTGCAGCCGCGCTGGTCAAGGGCGGACACCTCGAGGGTCCGGAGAGCATCGACGTGCTCGTCGACGCGGAGGGTGCGTGCACCTATCGTGCACCGCGGATCGACAGCCCCAACACGCACGGGACAGGCTGCACGCTGGCGTCGGCGATCGCGTCCGGCCTCGCGCTCGGCCTGCCGCTGCGCGAGGCGGTGGGTGAGGCCAAGGACTACCTGACCGGGGCTTTGCGCAGCGGCGCCGAGCACTCGGTGGGTCGCGGCCACGGACCTGTCGACCACCTCTGGAGGTCGCGCGGGTGACGGACGAGAGGACGTTCTCCGAGGCCGCGTGGGCGCACGTCGCGAGCTGGTACGACGCGATCCTCGAGCACCCCTTCGTGGTCGGTCTCGCCGCCGGGACGTTGCCGGAGGACGTGTTCGGCCGCTATCTGCTCGACGATGCCCACTACCTCTCCCGCTACGGCAGCGCGCTCGCGATGCTGGCCGCGCGTGCGGGCGACCCGGCGCTGTCAGCCGGCCTCGCACGCGCGGCCGCCGAGGCGGTGGAGGCCGAGCGGCTGATGCACGCGGAGTTCCTCGTGCCTCGCGGCCTCGACCCGGACGGGCCTGATGCGGCGGAGCCGACGCCGACCTGTCAGGCCTACGCCGGCACGCTGCTCGCCGACGCCGCGTACGCACCGGTCGAGGTCGGTCTTGCGGGCGTTCTGCCGTGCTTCCGCGTCTATCTGGAGGTTGGGCGCGCGATCGCGGCGCAGGCGACCGACGCTGCGCATCCCTACCGCGCCTGGATCGACACCTACTCCGACCCGGCCTTCGACGCCGCGGTCACGCGGGCCGAGGGGTGGGCCGACCACCTCGCGACGGCGGCGACGCCCGAGCACCGTACGAAGATGCTCGCCGCCTACGAGCGCGCGACGCGATTCGAGTGGATGTTCTGGGACGCGTCGTGGCGCGGGGAGACCTGGCCGAGGGCCTGACCTCCCCGCGCCCACCTGCCGTCACGGGCAGCCGGACATCTCCCGCACCGTGAGCGTCGGAACCCCGTCGCGGACCGCGTCGGCCACCGCCCGGACCCCGTCGGCATACTCGCCCTCGGCGTCCATCGGCGCGAGCAACGGCCAGCGGCGCCCGCTTGCCAGCGCCTCGACGGCGGCCTTCCTCGCCCGGTCGTCTCGCGCGTCCTCGGCACGCCGGAGCTCTCCGACCCAGCCGCACACCACCGGCTCGAGCACCTGGGCGCTGAGCTGGTATCGGTCGTTGGTGCCGAGGTCGTCGAGTGACGCACGGTCGAGTCCCGGCGGGATCGGCACACCGGCCAACAGCTCGTCGATCACCTGCGAGGCCTTGTCGGGAGTGACGATCTCCGGCGGCATCGCCGCGAGCCACTCCTGGACCGAGACCGCTCGAACCGTCCGCAGGACAGCCACGATCTCGGCGCGATTCCTCCAGCCGCCGCCGGTGCGGATCTCGGAGAACGTGCCGCCGGACGGGCGCAGCATCACGGCGATGTCCGTGGTCGAGTATCGGAACTCGCTGCCGTCTTGCCCGTCGATCGAGAACGGTCGCGGAGCAGAGACGTCGAGACGGTCCTCGAAGTAGCCGGCGTACTGGTCGGCTCGGTACCAGACGAACTCGAGCTCGCGATCGCCCTTGGTGAACACGATGGTGCCCTCGTCCTCGGCGAACCCGTACACGTGGGTCACCTTCCAGCCGGGCTCGCCGACCAGCAGCCGCGGCTGGCGGCCGGCGGCTTCGACGACTGCGGCGGCGTAGCGGATGGGCGCCTCGACCGTCGGCTCGGAGGCGGCAGGAGGCGCGGCCGGCGTCTCGGGGTCGTCGGTCGAGCCCACCCAAGCAGGGACGAGGAGGGCTGCGGCCATGACGGCAGCGGACGCGAGCGCTCCGGCCAGTGGCAAGCGCCACGATCGTCTCGACCGCTGCGGGCGTCGAGCGGTGTCGGCCATGATCTCGTCCAGCAGGGCTCGGTCGGCTCCGCCGAGGTCAGGCGTCGCGTGCCGCACGTACGGGTCGGCGGCGCTGAGCCGGCGGTCGAGGTCGGTGTCGTTCATCGTCCCTCCTCAGGGCTGAGCATGGTGCCGACGCTCATCACGCGTCCGGGTTCGGGATGGTCGTCGCCAAGGGCGTCGCGAAGCCGTCGACGCGCTCGGGACAGGCGGGTCCGTACGGCGCTCGGACTGATCTCGAGGATGCGTGCGATCTCGCGGGGTTCGAGCTCTTCCCACGCCGAGAGCATCAACAGCTCACGGTCGGCCGCTCCGAGCCGCTGCAGCGCCGTTCGGACGGCACTGTGCTCCGCGACGTCGTCGGAGGGGTGGGCGTCGGAGGTCTCGCTCAGCTGCTGGCGCAAGCGCTCGCCGAGGCGCTCGCGGCGGCGCCCACTGCGCTCGGCGTTCGAGCGGACGTGCCGGGCCACCCCGTACAGCCAGAGGCGGCTCTCGTCCCCGGACGGGATCGCGTCCCAGCGCCGCCAGGCGACGAGGAAGGTCTCCGCGACGAGGTCGGCGGCGTCGTCAGGGTGGCGCGTCCGGCGGATGGCGTAGGCGAGGAGCGCGTCGAAGTGGGCGGTGTAGAGCTCGCGGAAGCGCTCCTCGCGAGCCGTGTCTGGTGTCGTCGTCACATCACGTCATGTCCGGGGCGTAGCCGATCGTGACAGCCGCTACGCGGTCAGCGCAGGGCCGCGTCGCGAGGGTCCCGACGTGGGGCGCCCGGCCAGCACGGTCTCCCATGCGAGGGCGAGACGGTCGACGGCGTCGTCGATGGCGCCCGTGCTGCGGTCGTACGGAAGGCGCAGAGCGGACTCACCGCCGCCGTCGGCGTAGAACCGTGGGCCGGCGGTGAGCAACAGGTCCTGGGCCTCCGCGGCGACGACGAGCCGGCTCGAGGCCCGCCTCGGCAGGCGCACCCACAGCGACAACCCGCCGGCGGGGGAGTTGAGACTCCAGTCGGGCAACCGATCGGTCACCGCCGTCCTGAGTGCGGACCGGCGCGCGCGCAGGGTGTCTCGGCGCTCGTCGAGCACCTCCTCGCGGACGCGGAGGAGCTCCGCGACCGCGAGCTGCTCGAGCACCGGCGTGCCGATGTCGAACGTCTCTCGCGCCGCGACCAGCCGCGGGACGACGGCGTGCGGGGCGCGGATCCACCCGATCCGCAGGCCACCCCAGAACGACTTGCTCGCGGAGCCGAGCGTGATCGCGCCTGGATGGTGCGCGGCCAGCGGGACCGGCATCGCACGCTCCTCGACGTCGAGCGCGAGGTCGAGCATGGTCTCGTCGACGATCGGGACCGTCGTCGAGCGACGCAGGATCGACGCCACCTCGTGACGCATGATGTCGTCCAT
Organism: Mumia sp. zg.B53; assembly: GCF_019550935.1. Classification (NCBI taxonomy): domain Bacteria; kingdom Bacillati; phylum Actinomycetota; class Actinomycetes; order Propionibacteriales; family Nocardioidaceae; genus Mumia; species Mumia sp. zg.B53. The sequence goes on from NZ_JAHWCK010000004.1 coordinate 335,951, forward strand.
CAGTGCGCCCGTGGGGTTCTGGAAGTCCGGGATCAGGTACGCCCACGCGACGGGCGCCGCGCGGACGGCCGCGGCGAGCGCGTCGAGGTCGAGGCGGTGGCCGTCGTGCGGCACGCCGAGGACGCGCAGGCCGGTCCGGCGCAGCGAGTCGATGGCGTTCGGGTACGTCGGGCTCTCGACCACGACGCGATCGCCTCTCGCGGCGAGGGTCCGGCTGACGAGGTTGAGCGCGGACTGGGCCCCCGAGGTGACAAGAATCTGGTCGGGATCGGTGGGCAGCCCGCGGTCGGCGTAGCGCTGCGCGACGAGCTCGCGGAGCACCGGGACGCCCACCGTCTCGTACCCGGTCTGCGCGAGGTAGGCGGGCAGCTGTTCCAGCGCGCGGCTGTAAGCCAGCCCGACGCCTGGGGCCGCCTGGCCGGCAGCGATCGTCCAGCCCACCATGCTCGATCCGCTGGGAGGCGTGTACGGAGGACGGGCACCGCGAGGCAGGGTGACGACGCTGCCGGACCCACGCCGCGAGACCAGCAGCTCGGCATCCCGCAGCACCGCGTAGGCGCGGGTCACCGTCGTCCGGCTCAGGGGGAGGGCGGCGGTGAGCTCGCGCTCGCTCGGCAGCCGTGTGCCGGCCGGGATGCGCCCGTCGAGCACGAGGAGTCGGATGAGGTCGGCCAGCTCGCGGTACCCGGGAGGGTCGTCCGCCTCGATGTCGAGCAGGACGTGGAGACGCTCCGCCGACAGGACCGATGTGGGAGCCATGTAAGCCACCATGTCACGATTGGCTATCGAACGGTAGGCCAATCGCGACGATGATGGACGGCATGGCCCGCGTCCCGTACACCCCTGACACCCAGTCATCCCTCGACCAGCTTCGGTCGGGAAAGCTCGGGCGCCGGCTTCCTCAGCTCGTGTTCGGGCTCATGCTCTACGGCTGGTCGATGGCGCTGATGATCGAGGCAGGCCTCGGTCTGGACCCGTGGGACGTCTTCCACGAAGGACTCACGAAGTACCTCCCGCTCACCTTCGGGCAGGTCACGATCCTCGTCGGTGCCGCAGTTCTGCTGCTGTGGATCCCGCTGCGCCAGTGGCCCGGTCTCGGCACGATCCTCAACGTGATCCTCATCGGCCTCGCCGTCGACCAGGGCCTGTGGCTGCTCGCGCAGCCAGACTCGCTCCTGCTGCGCGTCGTGATGCTGGTGGCCGGTGTCGTGCTCAACGGTCTTGCCGGCGCGCTCTACATCGGGGCGCACCTCGGGCCTGGCCCCCGTGACGGGCTCTTTCTGGGGCTGGTTCGCCGCACCGGCTACAGCGTCCGGTTGATGCGGACGTCGGTCGAGATCACGGTGCTCGCCATCGGCTGGCTGCTCGGCGGGACGGTGGGTGTCGGCACCGTGCTCTACGCGCTGACGATCGGGCCCCTCGTGCAGGCGTTCCTGCCGCTGGTCCAGGTCCGGATGCCGGAGCCTGAGCCTGCAGCGAGCCCGAGCGAGGTCAGACCCGCGTCGCCAGGATGACCGACGCGTCCGGCGCGACCATCACCTCGACGGCGACGAAGCGTTCGTCGGTGAGCCACTGCTCGCGGACGGTGTCGACCCTGCCCTCGTAGATCGGGGGCCAGGTGTGCGACGGCGTGAAGTCGTCGAGGACGGCGATCCCGCCGATCTCCATGAGGTCGGCGACCTGGTCGACGGCGCGCTTCACGTCGCGCACGTCGACGAACAGGAGCGAGAACGGTGCGTGCTGCTCGAGGGCGCTCCAGTCACCGGAGGTCACCTCGACCGTCGGGGTGTCGGAGAACAGGTCCTGCACCGCCTCGGCCAGCGTCGGGTCGAGCTCGGCGCTGACGATCCGAGCACCCTCGGAGACCCCGCTCGACAGCCACGCGGATCCGACGCCGCACCCGGTCCCGAGCTCGGCCAGCGTGCCCCTGCGCGAGGCGGCCAGCGCGGCGAGCAGGCGTCCGGTCTCGTTGCGGGTCGCGGTGATGAAGCCCTTGCGCCGTGACAGGTCCAGGGCGCGCGCGACAAGGGGCGGAACTTCGGTGGGGGCACTCACGTCGCGAGTCTGTCACACGCCACAGCCTGGACACGAGTCTCAGTCAGCGAGATCGTCGGCGGAAATCGGGACAGAGCGGGCGAGTCCGACGTACCGTCGACCCATCATGCGGAAGCAGGTAGTAATCCTCGGCTGCCGCGGCGAGGCCTCCTAGGCCGACACCTCGCCGCGGAGCTTGGCGTTGGCCGACTACCCGCAGCGAGGATCCCGCACCGTACGACCCTCCTCCCGTTCGGGGAATCGGTTTCCAGCGCCATCGGCCAGGACCGACACCAACCCGAAGAGGAGAGAACGATGTCCGAGACGCAGATGCAGTACTCCGAGTGGGGCCCGAGCCGCCACTGGTCCGACGAGTCCCGCGGCGAGGGTCCCCGCAACCCCGTGCAGACCGCCCTCGACCTCCGTGACAACGGCGGCCCGCGACCGGACGACAACTGACCATCATCCGAGATCCCGGTATCAGATGCTGGGACTGGCGCCAGTAGAGTGCACCCATGACACGCAGCTTCTCCCTGGCCGTGATCCCCGGAGACGGGATCGGCCCCGAGGTCGTCGCCGAGGCGACCCGCGTCCTCGACGAGGTCGCGCGCGTCCACGGGATCACCTTCACCCAGACGCCGTACGTTCTCGGTGCCGAGCACTACCTCGAGTCAGGAGAGGTTCTTCCTGACGCGACGCTGGCCGAGATCCGCGGCCACGACGCGATCCTTCTCGGAGCGATCGGCGGCAGGCCGGGCGATCCCCGCATCCCCGCCGGACTCCTGGAGCGCAACCTGCTCCTGCGTCTGCGCTTCGAGCTCGACCACTACGTGAACCTGCGTCCCACCAGGACGTACTCGCAGGTCGACTCCCCGCTGCGTGACGCGGGCGAGGTGGACTTCGTCGTCGTGCGCGAGGGCACGGAGGGCCCGTACGTCGGTAACGGCGGCCGGTTGCGCGCCGACACTCCCCACGAGGTGGCGACCGAGGTCAGCCTCAACACCGCCTTCGGTGTCGAACGCGTCGTGCGCGACGCCTTCGCGCGGGCCCGGACGCGCCGCAACAAGCTGACGCTCGTCCACAAGACCAATGTGCTGGTCCACGCGGGCAGCCTCTGGTCACGCATCGTGGACCAGGTCGCGCCGGAGTTCCCCGACGTCGCCGTCGACTACCTCCACGTCGACGCGGCGACGATCTTCCTGGTGACCGATCCCGCCCGCTTCGACGTCATCGTCACCGACAACTTGTTCGGTGACATCCTGACCGACCTGGCCGGGGCGATCTCCGGAGGCATCGGCCTCGCCGCGAGCGCGAACATCAACCCCGACCGTACGGCGCCGAGCATGTTCGAGCCCGTGCACGGCTCCGCCCCCGACATCGCAGGGCAGGGCGTCGCCGACCCGACCGCTGCCATCGGATCGGTCGCACTGCTCCTCGCCCACCTCGGTCTCACCGAGGCCGCCGCGCAGCTCGACCGCGCGATCGCGGCGGACATCACCGCCAGGACAGGACGGCGCACCACCAAGGAGGTGGGGGAGGCCATCGCGTCGCGTGTGGCCGGTGACGTACCGGAGGTGTGACCTTGCCTCCTCTCGTCCCCCTCTGAAAGGTCCAGTACCGTGCCACTCATGACCACCTCTGCCGACGCCACGTTCTCGTTCGCGCTCGAGCCGACCCCGTCGCCCGTGCCAGAGCAGCGTCGCGCCGAGATCCTCGCCGACCCCGGGTTCGGGCGCTACTTCAGCGACCACATGTTCACCGCCGAGTGGACGCCGGAGACCGGATGGACGGCGCCGACGATCAAGCCGTACGGTCCGCTCCAGCTCGACCCCGCCACCGCGGTCCTCCACTACGCCCAGGAGATCTTCGAGGGTCTCAAGGCGTACGCGCACGACGACGGCTCGATCTGGACGTTCCGTCCCGAGGAGAACGCCCGGCGTTTCCAGCGCTCGGCGCACCGCCTCGCGCTCCCCGAGCTCCCGGTCGACTGGTTCGTCGGCTCCATCGATGCGCTCGTCGAGACCGACCGCGCGTGGGTCCCGACCGGCGGCGAGACCAGTCTCTATCTGCGGCCCTTCATGTTCGCCTCCGAGGCGTTCCTGGGCGTGCGACCGAGCAAGCACGTCACGTACTGCGTGATCGCCTCACCCGCAGGCGCCTACTTCTCCGGTGGGGTCAAGCCCGTCAACATCTGGCTCACGCGCGAGTACGCCCGCGCCGGCGCCGGCGGCACGGGCGCGGCGAAGTGTGGTGGCAACTACGCCTCGAGCCTCCTCCCGCAGCAGATCGCCGCCGAGCACGGGTGCGAGCAGGTCGTGTTCCTCGACTCCGAGAAGCACACCTACATCGAAGAGCTCGGGGGCATGAACCTCTACTTCGTCCACGACGACGGCACCATCGTGACGCCGGCCAGCGACTCGATCCTCGACGGCATCACGCGCGACGCGGTCAGCACGATCGCAGCCGACCTGGGTCGCACCGTCGAGCAGCGTCGCTACACCATCGACGAGTGGATCGACGGTGTCGCGAGCGGACGGGTGACCGAGGTGTTCGCCTGCGGCACCGCAGCGGTCGTGACGCCGGTCGGTGCCCTGCGCTGGGACGGTGGCGAGGCGGTCTGCAGCGACGGCGACGGCGGCAAGGTGACGATGGCGATCCGCGAGGCGCTCATCGATCTCCAGTACGGCCGCGCCGAGGACACCCACGGCTGGATGCACCGCATCGGATGAGGCGTGGTCGGCGGCGACTGCCGCCGACCTCGCCGTACGACGTCAGCGTCCGACGGTGACGACGACCTTGCCGCGGTTGCGGCCGGCCATCAGCCGGGCGAACGCCGCGGGCGCGGAGGCGAGACCCTCGTGGCGCTCCTCGTGCAGCGTCAGCGATCCGTCGGCGAGCAGTGCCGCGACCTCGGCGAGCTGGGCGCCGACGAGGTCGACGTGGTCGTACACGACCATCCCGTGCACCGTGGCGCGCGCCATGATGATCGCGGCGACGGGCAGCGTCGTGGGAGGCCCGTCGTTGTACTGGTCCATGAGCCCGCACAGCGAGACCCTCGCGTGCGGCGCGAGCCGGCGCACCACGGCGTGCAGCGTCGGCATGTCGCCCATGTGCAGATAGCCGTCGATGCCGTCCGCGCACGCCGCTGCCAGCGCGTCCTCCCAGCCGTCGCGCCCGCGGACGACCGCCGCCGCGTACCCGAGCCGGTCGATCGCGTCCGCCGCCTTGTCGTCGTCGCCCACGATCGCCACCGTCCGCGCCCCACGGTCGCGGGCCAGCGCCCCGGCGACAGAGCCGACGCCCCCGGTCGCCGCGCCGACGACCACGGTTTCGCCGGGCCGAGGTGTGAGGTGTCGGACGATCGCGGCGTACGCGGTGAGCCCCGGCATCCCGAGTGCGCCGAGCGCGGCGGAGGCGGGGACCCCAGCGGGCACACGGACGAGTGTGGTCTGCTTCGCGGCGACGACGGCCTCGGCCCGCCAGCCGGTCTCGGCCAGCACGAGCGCTCCCTCGGGGATGTCGGCGGCGCGCGACGCGAGCACGCGCCCGACGGAACGACCGGGGACGACGTCGCCGACGGCGACGGGGGCGTCGTCGAGGTGCCGTCCCGCCAGCGTCGAGCGGAGGTAGGGGTCGAGCGAGAGGTCGAGCACCGAGACGCGGACCTCGTCGTCACCGAGTGTGGGAACCTCGACCTCGGAGAGGGCGAGGTCGTCCGGCCGGGGGAGTCCGCTGGGGCGGCGGCGCAGCACGACGGCGTCGACGTGGCGGGGTGCAGTCATCGGAGGGCCTCTTCCTCGGTGAAAGTGTGCTGAGCCATAATGGAACACCATTCCATCAGGTGTGACGACGGATCCCTTCGGTCGGCACGCCGCGTCGGAAGGAGCGCCGGTGCCACCGTCGGACTCCCACCTCTTCGGTCCGCTCGTCTCCGCGCGCGATCTCGACGCGCAGCGCCGCCTCTTCGTGTCCGTGCTCGGGATGGAGGAGCGGGGAGAGACCGTGCTCGGCGCGCGTGACGCGGGCGTCCTCCTCGGCGCCGGAGCGGGGGAGACCTCCGTCGTGGCGCTGCAGACTCCTGGAGCCGTCGCGGGAGCCGTGGTGTGCCGGTTCGAGGCGCCCTCGGACGAGACGGTCCGTGATCCCGCTGCGCCGCTGGACCGCGACGCGTTCAAGGTCATCGACTTCCACGCGCCCGACCTCGCGGCGGCGGCCGCCCAGGCCGCGGCGGCCGGCTTCGACGTGACGACGCCGGACGGTGAGTACGACATGGCAGGCACCGGGCTGAGAGAAGCACACGTCCGAGGCGCCGACACCCTCACGGTGGCCCTGCTCGGCGGCGCGCCCGGAGCGCTCGATCCCTACGTACGGGTGACCGACAGGGCGGTCAGCGAGGTCCTCGGCATCACCGCGCCCGTGAGCGACGTCGACGCGGCCGCGGCCTTCTGTGCCGACGTTTTCGGCTGGAAGGTCGTGCACGAGTACGTCGTCGACGGCGCGTCCGTCGCCGACCTGGTGGGTGCTGGCACGCGGGTCAGGATGGAGGGCTGCTGTGTCGGGACCGCCGCCGACGAGCCGTACATCGGGCTGGTCAGGTACGTGGTCGAGCGCGGTGGGGAGGCGGGTGCGTCGCTGCGGGGGCGCGCCGTCCCCCCACGCCGCGGCCTGCTCGGTGCGGTGGTCGTCACCGGCGACCTGGACGGCGTGCGAGACCGTGCGGGCGTGCTGGCGGGGGAGACGGTCGGTCTGACGCTCGCGCCGTTCGGCGAGACACGGGCGGCGGTGGTCCACCCTCCGTCGGGAGTGCCGCACCTGGTGATCGAGGTCCAGGGAGACCAGGCATGAACGAGACGTTCGACGTGATCGTCGTGGGTGCCGGGACCGCGGGCATCCCCTGCGCCGTCCATGCCGCTGACGCCGGCGCCCGTGTGCTCCTCGTGGAGAAGGACACCCGCATCGGCGGCACGCTGCACCTCAGCGGAGGACACATGGCGGCCGGTGGCTACCGCCGCCAGCGCGAGCGGGGGATCGAGGACAGCCCCGAGGCACATCTGGCCGACATCCGCCGCATCAGCAGCGGGACAGCGCGCGACGATCTGGTCCAGATCGTCGCCCGCGAGGCTCCGGCGACCCTCGACTGGCTCGACGACCACGGCTTCGCCTTCGCGCCCGAGACACCGCGGATCATCTACGGGCACGAGCCGTACGAGACGCCGCGGACCAGCTACGGCACCGACGAGGGCGTGTCGGTCCTCGACGTGCTCAGGCCCGAGCTGGAGCGTGCGTGCGCCGAGCAGGGCCTGGTGCTGTGGACGAACGCGGCCGTGACCGAGATCCTGACCGACGAGTCCGGGGCGGTCGTCGGGGTCGACGTCTATCGCGAGGGTCGGGACGTCGCGGTGTCGGCCGCCGCCGTGGTGCTCGCGACCGGTGGCTACGGCGCCGACCCCGACCTCTTCGCCGAGCTCGAGGGCGCACCGCTGGTCTCGGCCGCGGCGCGCACCGCGACCGGCGACGGACTCCACCTGGGGATGTCGGTCGGCGCGCGGCTGCAGGGACAGGGAACCTCTCTTCCCACGTTCGGCGGACTCCCCGATCCCCGTACCCCCGGGCGCGCCAACTGGTCCGACCGGCAGCGGCTCACCAGCGAGCGTCCCCCCTGGGAGATCTACGTCGACCGGCACGGTCGGCGGTGGGTGGCCGAGGACGAGGAGTCGATCGACCTCAAGGAACGCGCGCTCGCCGAGGTCACCGACCAGACCTTCTGGACGGTCTTCGACGACGTGGCGCTGTCGGCCGCGTCCGGGACGACGCAGCAGATGGTCGTCGGCAAGGAGCCGGACGAGGTCCGCGCGATGATGAACACCCGTCCCGGCCTGCATGCCGCCGACACCCTCGACGATCTCGCGGACCTCGCAGGCATCGACGCCGCCGGCCTGCGCGAGACCGTCGGCACCTACAACGAGGCGGTCGCGAGCGGGCACGACCCGGCGCACGGGCGGACGTTCCTCCCGGCGCCCATCGCCGCTCCGCCGTTCTACGCGGTCCGGAACCACGCGATCACGTTGGTGACCTTCCAGGGCCTGGACGTGGACACATCCCTCGCGGTCCGGGACGAGTCGGGGAACCCGATCCCCGGGCTGTACGCCGTCGGCGAGGTCATCGGCGCGGGCGCGACCTGTGGCAACAGCTTCTGCTCGGGGATGCTCGTCACCCCCGCACTCACCTTCGGCCGGCTCCTCGGGACCGACCTGGGGCGAGCCGTCACGCCGAGAAGAGAGCCTTAGCCGGGTCGTCGTGCAGCGTGACCACCAGGAGGTCACGGTCGGCGTCGTAGGCCAGCGTCACGTCCACACGTCGTGCGAGGGTCGGGTCGTCGCCGCCGGCGCCGGCGTCACCGTAGCCACGGGCGACGTCGCGCAGCGTGATGGTGGCCGGCCCCACCGGGTCGTTGTCGGGCCACTCCTCGGTCACACGCTGGGCGATCCCCGTGAGCACCGCGTCGTACATCGGCAGGGCATCGGGGTCGGCGTCCGGCACCACGAGCTCCGGCAGGCCGAACCTCGCCAGGCCGTGGGTCGTGGTCGTCGACTCGTCGGGACGCTCCAGGACGAACCACTCGCTGATCCTTAGCACCTCGGGGTGCGGCGCTTCGGGTCCGAGCAGGCGGGGAACGGCCGCGTCCACCACGATGCCGACGTGCTCGGCGGCCAGCGCCCGCGCCTCGGCCTGGGTGCGTCGCTGCACCTCCAACGCCTCGGAGACGTCGGACTCCGCGGACACGGCGGTCGCGTACGTCAAGGACTCGGCGTAGCGGACCGCCTTGGGGCTCGAGCCCCGGGCGAGCAGGAGGCTCACAGGCGGCAGCGGAGGAGCGGGGGAGTCGGACTCGAGCGGCTCGTCGGTGAGGACGACGTACAGCGCGGCGACCCCGCGGGGGATCGGGACGGGCCGCGTCACGACGTCGTCGGGTCCGAGCCGACCTGCACCAGGAGCTTGCCGAAGTTGGTGCCCTTGAGCATCCCCACGAAGGCGTCGGGCGCGTTGTCCAGTCCTTCGACGACATGCTCCCGGTAGCGGATCTTGCCCTGGGCGACCCAGTCGCCCATCTCCTCCTGGAACCGGCGGTAGTGGAGCCTGACGAACTCGCGCTGGATGAAGCCGCGGACGGTGAGGCTGCGGACGAGGATCCGGTTCATGAGGGCGGGCAGCCGGTCGGGGCCCTCGGGGGTGCCCGTCGCGTTGTACTGCGAGACGAGGCCGCACACCGGGATGCGACCGAACTCGTTCATGCGTGGCAGCACCGCCTCGAAGACCTTGCCCCCGACGTTCTCGAAGTAGACGTCGATGCCCCCGGGAGTCGCGGCGGCGAGCTGGTCGACGAAGTCGGGTGCGCGGTGGTCGATCGCCTCGTCGAAGCCGAGCTCGTCCTTGACATATGCCACCTTGTCCGGTCCGCCGGCGATCCCCACGGCGCGCGCGCCCTTGATCCTTGCGATCTGGCCGACCGCCGAGCCGACCGGTCCGGCGGCCGCGGCGACCACGACCGTCTCGGACGGCTGTGGGTCGGCGATCACCAGCAGGCCGGCGTACGCAGTGAACCCGGGCATCCCGAGCACGCCGAGCGCCGTCGTGATGGGGGCGCGTGCCGGGTCGATCCGACGTACGGCCTTGTCGGAGGCCACGGCGTACTGCTGCCAGCCGGTGTGGGCGAGGACGATGTCGCCCACCTCGTACAGGTCGCTGCGGGTGGCGACCACCTCGCACACCGTCCCGCCCTCCATCACGCCGCCGACCGGGACCGGGACGGCGTACGACTCGGCCTCCGACATCCGACCGCGCATGTAGGGGTCGAGGGAGAGGTAGATCGTCCTCAGGAGCAGCTCGTCGGGGCCCGGCTCGGCCGTCGGCTCGTCGTCGAGGACGAAGTTGTCCGACGTGGGCTCGCCGTGCGGTCGGCTGGCGAGCCGCACGGCGCGGTTGATCGTGGGCATTGAGGCTGCGCTGGAAGTCATGGTTCTCTCAGTCTAGAGTGGGTCCCATGCATCACATGACCCTCGTGATCATTCATCAGCGCGTCTGACCCGCGATCCGGGTCCGACGCGCAGCCTCTCGTACTCCGAGGGGCTTTTTTGTTGTCCCGCGCGCGAGGAAGTTCCACCATGAGCACCGCACCCGACCCCACGTTCCACGTCTACGACACCACCCTGCGCGACGGCGCCCAGCAGGAGGGTCTCAACCTGTCCGTCGCCGACAAGCTCGTGATCTCGCGCCACCTCGACGAGCTGGGCGTGGGCTACATCGAAGGCGGTTGGCCGGGCTCGAACCCGAAGGACACGGAGTTCTTCGCCCGCGCGCGGACGGAGCTGTCGCTGCAGAACGCGACGCTCGCCGCCTTCGGGGCGACCCGCCGTGCCGGGTCTGCCGCGGGCGACGACGCGCTCGTCGGGGCGTTGCGCGACTCGGGCGCCTCGGTCGTGACGCTCGTCGCCAAGAGCCACGACCGCCATGTCGAGCTCGCGCTGCGGACCACGTTGGAGGAGAACCTCGCGATGGTCCGCGACACGGTGCGCCACCTGCGTTCAGAGGGGCAGCGCGTCTTCCTGGACTGCGAGCACTTCTTCGACGGATACCGCGCCAACCGGTCCTACGCGCTGGAGGTTGTCCGCGCGGCCGCCGAGGCGGGCGCCGAGGTCGTCGTGCTCTGCGACACCAACGGCGGCATGCTGCCGCACTGGGTCGGCGAGATCGTCTCCGACGTCGCCGCGACCACGGGAGCGCGGCTGGGCATCCACGCCCACAACGACACCGGCTGCGCGGTGGCGAACTCGGTGGCCGCCGTCCAGGCCGGTGCCACGCACCTGCAGGGCTGCATCAACGGGTACGGCGAGCGGACCGGCAACGCCGACCTCGTCACGTCGGTCGCCAACCTCGAGCTCAAGCTGGGTCAGAAGGTCATGCCACGGGGCTCGCTGCGGGAGGCGACCCGCATCGCCCACGCCATCGCCGAGGTGACCAACTATCCGCCCGGCGCGCGGCAGCCGTACACGGGCGTCTCGGCCTTCGCGCACAAGGCGGGCCTGCACGCGAGCGCGATCCGGGTCGACCCCGACCTCTACCAGCACATCGATCCCGAGCTCGTCGGCAACGACATGCGTCTCCTCGTCTCAGAGATGGCCGGCAGGGCGACGATCGAGCTCAAGGGCAAGGAGCTCGGCTTCCACCTCGCCGACGACCCGGCGATGCTGGTGCGCGTGACCGAGGTCGTGAAGGAGCGTGAGCAGGCCGGCTACACGTTCGAGGCGGCCGACGCGTCGTTCGAGCTGCTGCTGGCCGGGCTCGTCGAGGGCCGGCGGCCCTCCTACTTCGACGTGGAGTCGTGGCGCGTGATCACCGAGTCGCACCACGCGGCGGGGGAGGAGGCACCATCGGAGGCGACGGTCAAGCTGCGTGCGGGCGGCCGTCGGTACGTCGTGACCGGCGAGGGCAACGGTCCCGTCTCAGCGCTCGACCATGCGCTGCGTACGGCGATCGAGCAGGCGTTCCCTGATGTGTCGACGTTCGGGCTGAACGACTACCGCGTGCGCATCCTCGACGAGGCCGGCGGGACGGACGCGAGGATCAGGGTTCTCCTCAGCACCACCGACGGCAGATCGACCTGGACCACGGTCGGCGTCGGGCACAACATCGTCGAGGCGTCCTGGGAGGCGCTGCTCGACGCGTTCACGTACGGGTTGCGCCACCACGGCTGACGTCAGCACCGACGAGAGGACCCGACGACCACCCCGTACTGCGTGATCGTCGGGTCCCGCGTCAGCGTGTCACCAGTTGGTCGCGCCACCCGGCAGCCGCTTGCCCGGCGGCCGGTACAGGTACGAGACTCCGCCGGTCGAGTCCTGCCAGACCTTCTCGAAGTTCTCGCGGGTGTAGACGTTGCGGACGGCCTCGTTGCTGCTCGACGCAGGGTCGTTGAGGATCGGGTCGCCGTCAGCGGTGAAGCCGATGAGCACCATCAGGTGGCCGTTGGTCTCGTAGCCCGCCTCGGGCATCTCGTCGAGGTCCCACGACAGCGACGTGATCACCGGGATCCCCGCCGCGACCAGCCGCTCCGCCTCGGCGAGCGACCGCAGTCGGGTGACGAACGTGTCGAGCCCGAAGGTGTGGGCGTACGCCGCGTTGAACGGCCAGTTGCCCGCACCCTCGTAGGTGTAGTCCCACGTCTTGATCGCGGCGTAGTCGACCTGGGGGTCCCCGTTGGGAGCGACGATGTCAGCGAGCTCTCGGCGCGGCACCTGGTAGCGCTTGCCCCAGTAGTACTGCACCATCGTCGTCGACGTGGGCGAGCACCAGACCTGGCCGCCGCCGCCGAACTCGGGGTACTCGCCCTTGTGGATGTTCTGCGAGAACCGAGGGACGGGCAGCTCGACGTGGCGGCCGAGCGTGAAGTCGCTCGTGACCCCGTCGTCTCCGGCGAGCAGCTCGTTGGTCATGGTCGTGACCCCGTCGAGGCGCGGGGACTTCCGGGTGCCCTCAGGACGGAGCAGCGTGACCCGCGTCTGGTAGGCGACCGGCTCTCGGCCGGTGCGGGCGGAGAACGTGTCCGTCCAGATGTTGGCGTTGGCATCGCCCTGGCCGTCGACCGACGTCCGGTGGATGTCGCCGGCCGCGAAGTCGTCGCCGGAGGCCCAGCGGCCCATCACGTACCACTTGGTCCACGTGCCGTCGGGCAGCTTGCCGCGGAAGGTGGTCTCGACGAACGTGCCGGTCGGTGTCCGCGCGTTCCAGGACGTGATCGACTCGTCGATCGCGTAGCCGGGCGTGACGACCGGGGACGTCCAGCGTCCGTACACGTACGACTTCTCCGTGCCGGCCGCGAAGGGGTCGGCGTAGGTGGTCGTCCGCTTCGACCTGGGGCTGATGACGAGGCTCCCGTCGAGCGCGGGGATCACGCCCTCCCAGGTGCCGCGTGCGAAGTCGCGGACGCTGTCCCAGTGCTTCGCGGTGATCTGGGGCGACGCGACGGTGGGCTCGGATGTGGCGTTGACCGGGGCGACCGGGGCGGTCACGGCGGCGATGGTGGCAAGGCTTGCGATACCTATCGCGGTCTGACGGAACATGGCGCTCCTCGGGCTGGTGAGTGCGGCGATCTTCCCGCACGATCAGCCTGGCAGGGAACACTGCGTCTCGCCCCTCGGATGGTAGACGTCGGGGCCGCCCGCGTCGCGGTGCGATATCCGGAACGTATCCCGAGTCAGGCAGTCTGGAGCCGGGCATCCGTCCCGCCGGCGCGGGCCGCCGTGGGGCCCGTCGGTCGGGAGCGGCGCGTGCCGAGGGAGCGCTGGGCGAGCCGCTCGTAGCGGTCGAGGGCCGCGATCGGGTCGCGGTAGAGCGGCCCGAGCGCGATGGCACCCGCGGCTGCCGCCTGCACCTCGGCGCCGAACCGCGAGAGCGAGATCGGGACCGGACCGAGGCCGGTCGTCCGGCGGAACGCGTCGAGGACGACCGGCGCCGCGGGCGGATAGGCAGTGAATGCCTGCCCGGCCAGGACCACCCTGTTGGGGTCGAGGAGATCGCGGACGATCGCCACCGCCCGCCCGAGGTGGTCGGCCCGCGCCATGAGCAGCGCGTGCGCCGTCGCGTCCCCGCTGAGCCCCGCGGCGTGCACCAGCTCGACGTCGGGCCGGGTCACGATGCCCGCGGCGTGCGCGGCCGGCCCGATCGCGGCGACGGTGGCGCCGAGGCAGCCGCGTGACCCGCAGGAGCAAGGGGCGTCGGAGGTGGTGGGCAGGTGGGTGACACTGCCGGTCCGGCGTCCGCCCGACGGGACGGCGCCGTCATGCACCGTGGCCACGCCCACGGTCTCTCGTGCGTAGACGTAGACCGTCGTGCCCTGGGCGTGCTCCGGCGACGACAGGAGGTCGGCCGCAGCGACCGCGGCGACGTGGTCGGCCGTGGCGGTGGGCAGCGCGGTGACGTCGCGCAGCGCACGCCCGGCGACCATCGGTGAGCGGTCCAGCGCCTCCCACGGTGCGACGACGGCCGCGGTCACGAGCGTGCGGTCGCCGATGCCGGCCCGGAGCCCGACCAGACGACGAGCGGCGACGGTAGCGAGGTCGCGGTCGCTGCCCCGGGTCGGGAGATGGGCGATGCCGAGGACCCGTCCCCGGAGGTCGGTCAGGGCGACGGTGGTCACCAGCCGCCCGATGTGGACGGCGCCGGCCGACAGGCGCCTGTCGTCGACCTCGACCGGGATGCTCGGTCGCCCGACGTGCCCGCTGCGCGTGCAGTCGGGGCGTTCGCGCAGCAGCCCGCGCCGTGCCAGGGCGGTGACCTGCCGACCGACGGTCGCGGCGCTCAGACCGGTGGAGTCCGCGATCTGGTCCCGGAAGGCGACCCCGTGGTGGAGAACCGTGCGAAGCACGAGCCCGGCGGTCGAGCTGTCCTGCTGGAACGTCTTCACGAGCCCTCGTTTCGTCACGGCGTCATCGCGGAGCCACTTAAGTGGATAAAGTTAGGTGACTAGAGCGACCTTAGCGTCAGCGGGCTCCTCGGCGCAGCATTCTCGACCGCTGGGACGTCGGCGCGGTTGCCGTCAAGGTGACCGCAACCCTTCGACGACCCGCCCTGGCGGGTCACCCTGGGAGAGTGCGGGTGGAGGGCAGACGGCGGCCCTCCACCCGCGTGCCTCTCCGCGAGGAGACGCTCAGCGTGTCTGGGCGCCTGCGGCGAGGGCGCGGTCGTAGTCGGCGAGCAGACGCGCGCGCAGACCGGCCGCGCGCTCGGCGTGCGCGCGCTGGAGCCGTACGTACTCGGCCTTGCCCTCGGGCGTCTCGATCGGCACCGGCGTGCAGCCCAGCGCGGAGAGGTCGTACGGCGCGGCGCGCATGTCTAGCTCGCGCACGTCACGGGCCAGCGCGAAGCAGTCGACCAGCAGGTCGGAGTCTCCGTACGGCACGAGCTTCATGGCCCACTTGTAGAGGTCCATGTTGGCGTGCAGGCAGCCCGGCTGCTCCATGGCGCGCTGGGTCTCACGGCTCGGCGACGACGCGTTGCGGGGTGCCGCCTCCGGCGTGAAGAACCGGTAGGCATCGACGTGGGTGCACCGGAGCTGGTGGGCCTCGACGACGGCATCGGTCCCAGCCGTGCCCAGGCGCAGGGGCCACGACGCATGGCGGACCTCGTCGGGAGCCTGGCGATAGACCATGGCCCACTCGTGCAGACCGAAGCAGTCGGTGCGGCCCGGACGCGAGGCCGTGAGCGCGAGCAGACCGCGGGTCCACTCGAAGCCGTCCCGTCGGCCGGCGATCCGCCCCAGGTCGGCGCCGACGCCGTCGTCGTACGTGCGGTACGTCCCGAGCTGCGCGTACTCCGACGCGTCACCGCCGAGCACGACGCCCGCGCCGGGGTGCCAGCGCATCAGCCGAGCGGGGGAGTAGCCGTAGTACTCGAAGAGGAAGTCGTCGACCGGATGCTTCTCGCCGCGTTGCCGGCGTCGCACCCGGCCGGTGACGTAGGGCTCGACCCGGGCGCGGTGACGCTGCGCCCGCTCGCGCCAGTCGCGCTCGTCGAGCCTCAGGCGCACTGGTCGCAGGTCCCGAAGATCTCGAGGGTGTGCGACATCTGCCGGAACCCGTTCTCGGCACCCACCTGCTCGACCCACCGTTCCAGCGCCGGGCCCTGGACCTCCACCGTGCGGTTGCACTCACGACAGACGAGGTGGTGGTGATGGTGGTCGGTCATGCACCGGCGATAGAGGACCTCGCCGTCGTCGCTGCGCAGCTGGTCGACCTCCTCGGCGTCGACCAGCGCCTGGAGATTGCGGTAGACCGTCGACAGCCCGACGGACTCGCCGCGGTCACGCAGCGCGTCGTGGATCTCGCGCGCGCTCGCGAAGCCGTCGAGGTCGGCCATCACAGCGGCCACGGCGCGCCGCTGGCGCGTCGTACGCACAGGCGTCTCGGTCATGCGGCCTCCTCCGCGAGGTCGTGCGCCGGGCGGCCCCGCCGTCGCCACGAGCGTGCGAGGTGCCCCACCACCGCCACGGCGAGGAATACGGCGAGGCCGACGATGACGATGGTCGGGCCGGGCTGGGTGTTGATCTCGTAGCTGCCGAGCAGGCCCGCGACGGCGGCGAAGGTGCCGATCACCATCGCGAGGAGGAACGTGCCGCGGAAGCTGCGGCTCACCTGCTGCGCCGCGGCGACCGGCACCACCATGAGCGCCGAGACCAGCAGCAGCCCGACGGTCCGCATCGACACGGTGACCGTCACCGCCGCGAGCACGGCGATCAGCAGGGCGTACGCCTGCACGGGCACGCCGGAGACGCGCGCGTGCTCCTCGTCCTGGCACACCGCGAACAGCTGCGGCGACAGGCCGATCCCGAGCAGGAGGACGACCGCCCCCAGGATGCCGACGATGACGAGGTCGCCGGCGCCGATGGTCGTGATCGACCCGAAGAGGTAGCTGTTGAGCGCTGCTGCCGAGCCGCCGGCGAGGTTGGTCAGCATGACGCCGCCGGCCAGCCCGCCGTAGAACAGCAGCGCGAGGGCGACGTCGCCGCTCGTGCGGCCGTACGTGCGCAGCAGCTCGATCGCGACGGCGCCGAAGATGCTCACGACGACGGCGGTGAGCAGCGGCTGGGTGTTGGTGAGCAGGCCGGCGGCGACTCCGGTGAGGGCGATGTGGCCGATCCCGTCGCCGAGGAGCGCGAGGCGCCGCTGCACGAGGTACATGCCGATCGCCGGCGCCGTCAGGCCGGTGATGACAGCGGCGAGCAGTGCTTGTCGCATGAAGTCGTACGAGAGGATGTCGATCACGCCGGCCACACCCCCGACTCGTCGATCCCGGTCCGCGGCTGAGGGGCGACCAGGTGCGGATGGTGCTGGTTGTGCGGCTCGGCGGCTGCGGCGGGGTCGCCGCCGGAGCACGGACCGTCGTAGGAGACACGGCCCGCGCGCAGGACGACGGCCCGGTCGATCATGGGCTCGAACGGTCCCAGCTCGTGCGCGATCATGAAGATCGCACGGCCCTCGCCCAGGAGCCGCGCGAACAGCTCCGCGAGCGCAAGCTGGCTGCGGGCGTCGACCCCGGCGGTGGGCTCGTCCATCACCAGGAGGTCGGGGCGCGAGGCCAGACCGCGGGCGATCATCACGCGCTGCTGCTGTCCGCCCGACAGCTCGCTGGCCGGCTCGTCGGCATAGCCCTCCAGGTCGACGAGCGAGATCGCCTCGGCGACACTGCGACGGTCCTCGCGGGAGGAGAGTCCGGCGAACGGTCGCCGCGAGAGGCGACCGCTCATCACGACCTCGCGGACCGTCGACGGCACACCGGCCGCCGCGGTGGACCGCTGCGGCACGTAGCCGATGCGCTGACGGTCGCGGAACCGCCGCAGCGGGGTGCCGAAGAGCCGGACCTCGCCTGCCGCGATCGGGATCACGCCCATCGCCGCCCGCATCAGGGTCGTCTTGCCCGAGCCGTTGCTGCCGAGCAGCACGACGAACTCCGACTCGTGGACGGCGAGGGAGACACCGCGCACGACCTCGCGTCCTCCCAGGACGACGTGCACGTCGTCGATGGTGAGCGGATCGGTGGAGGCGGAGGCTGTCATGAGCAGCGGTTCGCCTTCTGCAGGGCGGCGAGGTTCTGACGCATGAGCGTCAGGTAGGTGTCGTCGCTGTCGTCGTCGGTGAGTCCCTCGATGGGGGAGAGCACGGCGGTGGTCGCCCCGCTCTCGCGGGCGATCGTGTCCGCCGTGCGCGGGCTGGTGAGCTCTTCGGTGAACACGGTGGTGACGCCTTGGCTCTCGACCAGGTCGGCGATGTCGGCGAGCTGCTGCGTCGTGGGCTCGGTGTTGGGCTCGATCCCGGCGATCGCGACCTGCGTCAGGTCGTAGGCGTCGGCCAGGTAGCCGAAGGCCGCGTGGCTGGTGACGAACGTGCGGGTCTCGCACTGCGCGAGGCCCTCGTCGAACTCGGTGCCCAGAGCCGTGAGCTCGGTGTCGAGCGCGCCGGCGTTCGTGCGGTAGGCGTCGGCGTTGTCGGGATCGATCTCGGCGAGCCGCTCGGCGACGGCGTCGGCGATCTCGCTCATGCGTTCGGGGTCGAGCCACACGTGAGGGTCCTCGCCCTCGTGGTCACCCGTCGCGTGGTCATCGTCTGCCTTGCCCCCCTCCTCGACGGTGTGGTCGTCATCGGTCACGCCGAGGAGCTCGACGACGTCGGCCACGTCGAGCCGCGCCTCGTCGGGCAGGCCGCTCTGGTCCACGGCTTCGTCGACCTGCGGCTGGAAGCCGTGGAGGAACACGACGAGGTCGGCGTCGGTCACCGCCGCCATCTGCTTGGCGGTGAGCTCGACGTCGTGCGGCTCGACGCCCGGCTGCGTCAGGTTGTCCACGTCCACCATCGTGCCCCCGATCTGCTCGACCACGTACGCGAACGGGTACGCACCGGCGACCACCTTGACGGGGTCGTCCGACCCGCCGGCGTCGTCACCGCCGCACGAGGCGAGAGCGAGGACGAGCGGAGCGACGGCGAGGGCGCAGAGCCGACGACGGGCCGAGAAGAGGCGGAGCATGAGGGAGAGCCTATTGCAGTTGGGAACCATTCTCAAAACGGATTCTGCTGCAGGCCTCGTCTCACCCGAGCATCGCCGTCACGAAGCGGCCCACCGTGAGCGCGACCAGGATGCCGAGGACCAGCATCCTCAGGCGAGCGAGTCCGCTGTCCTGAGCGGGGGACCGGAACGCCATCCACCCGACGAAGACGATGAGGAGCAGCAGGGCCGGGACCCCGATCCACGGGTCTGCCGCCAGCCCGACCACGAGGAGCGCGGCCCCCGCGACGGGGACGGCGACGCGTGCGCCCCGGGAGCTCTGGAGCCGTTCGAACAGGTCGCTCATGGCGTCATCCTGCCGTACGGGTGAGGCGCTGGATACGCTGCGCGCGTGCTGGTCATCACACGGTTCCGCGTCCCCTCCGCACGCGCCGACGTCTTCGCCGACGATCTACGCGCCGTCGTCGAGGCGTTTCGAACCCGCCCCGGCCTCGTCGACGCCTTCGTCGGGCGCAACCTCGACGACGCGACGCTGTGGACGCTCACCACGCGCTGGGAGGGCGTCGGGGCCTACCGTCGAGCGCTGTCGGCCTACGACGTGAAGGTCGCCACCGCCGCCCCCTACGCGTTGGCCCTCGAGGAGCCCGCGGCCTACACCGACGCGTACGACGACATCGCCGACGTGGCCGGTGACGCCACGCCGCCGCTCGGGAATAGGTGAGCAGCGCGACGCCTTGGCGGCAGGCATGAGCCTCATGAGCATCGAGCTGGGTGACGGACTGCGGGTCAGCGCGCAGGGATTCGGCGGGATGGCGCTGACCGCGGTGTACGGCGGGACGGACCCCGACACCGCGCTCGCGACCCTCGCCCACGCCGTGGATCTCGGCGTGACCTTCGTCGACACCGCCAACGTCTACGGCAACGGGACCAACGAGGAGCTGATCGGCCGGCTGCTCGCCGAGCGCCGCGACGAGGTGCAGCTTGCGACGAAGTTCGGCGTGTCGGGCAACATCACCACGGGCGAGCGCGTCGTCCGGGGCGACGCGCCGTACGTCCGTGAGTGCCTGGAGGCCTCCTTGACGCGGCTCGGCACCGACGTCGTGGACCTCTACTACCTGCACCGCGTGGACCCCGACGTCCCGATCGAGGAGACCGTCGGCGCGATGGCCGAGCTCGTGCACGACGGGAAGGTGCGTCACCTCGGACTCTCCGAGGTGACCGCCGACGAGCTGCGTCGTGCCCACGCCGTGCACCCGGTCGCGGCCGTGCAGAGCGAATGGTCGATCTGGAGCCGCGACGTCGAGCGCCATGTCGTCCCTGCGGCGATCGAGCTGGGCGTCGGCTTCGTCCCGTACTCGCCGCTCGGACGCGGGTTCCTCGCGGGCTCCGTCGACGTCCTGCCCGACGGCGACATGCGGCACACCTTCCCTCGGTTCGGGGCGGAGGCGCTCGACGCCAACCAGGTCGTGGTCCAGACCGTCCGCCGGGTCGCCGACGAGGTGGGCGCGACACCGGCCCAGGTCGCGCTCGCCTGGCTGTACGAGCACGGGCGACGCCTCGGCCTCCCGATCGTGCCCATCCCGGGGACGCGCCGGCCCGAGCGTGTCGACGAGAACGTCGGTGCCGTGTCCGTGCGCCTCGACGCCGCCTCGCTGGCCATGCTGGACGACGTCTCGTCCGCCGTGGTCGGCGACCGCTCCGCAGACCCCACCTGGGTCTCCGCGGGACGCGAGTAGGGCTCGGAGGCGCCCCTCGTCCGTCAGCGGCGAGGGAGTAGCCTGGAGCGGCCAACTCGGGCGCGGTCCGCCACGGCGCACCGCCCATGCCCGCCGACACCCAGCCGGAAACGGAGCACACCTGTGCCTGCCTCTGTGATCGACAACGTCGTCAGCCTCTCCAAGCGCCGGGGCTTCGTGTTCCCCAGCGGCGAGATCTACGGAGGCACGCGCTCCGCCTGGGACTACGGTCCGCTCGGCGTCGAGCTCAAGGAGAACATCAAGCGCCAGTGGTGGCGGGCGATGGTCCAGCGCCGCGACGACGTCGTCGGCCTCGACTCGTCCGTGATCCTGCCGCGCCCGGTCTGGGAGGCGTCGGGCCACGTCGACGTCTTCACCGACCCGCTGATCGAGTGCCAGCACTGCCACAAGCGGTTCCGTGAGGATCACCTCCAGGAGGCGTACGCGGCCAAGAAGGGCATCGAGAACCCTGACGACGTGCCGATGGCCGAGGTCGTGTGCCCCCACTGCGGCACCCGTGGTCAGTGGACCGAGCCGCGCCAGTTCTCCGGTCTGCTCAAGACCTTCCTGGGTCCGGTCGACTCCGAGGAGGGCATGCACTACCTGCGTCCCGAGACGGCTCAGGGCATCTTCGTCAACTTCGCGCTCGTGATGGCCGCGGCCCGCAAGAAGCCGCCGTTCGGCATCGCCCAGCTCGGCAAGTCGTTCCGCAACGAGATCACGCCCGGCAACTTCATCTTCCGCACCCGCGAGTTCGAGCAGATGGAGATGGAGTTCTTCGTCAAGCCGGGCACGGACGAGGAGTGGCACCAGTACTGGATCGACGAGCGCATGCGCTGGTACACCGACCTGGGGGTGGCCGCCGACAACCTCCGGCTCTACGAGCACCCGGCCGAGAAGCTGTCGCACTACTCCAAGCGCACCGTCGACATCGAGTACCGCTTCCGCTTCGCCGGCTCGGAGTGGGGCGAGCTCGAGGGTGTCGCCAACCGCACCGACTTCGACCTCGGCACCCACTCCAAGCACTCGGGCAACGACCTCTCCTACTTCGACCAGGAGCTCGGTGAGCGCTGGACGCCGTACGTCATCGAGCCCGCAGCGGGCGTGAACCGGTCGATGATGGCGTTCCTCGTCGACGCCTACCGCGAGGACGAGGCGCCCAACGCCAAGGGCGGTGTCGACAAGCGCACCGTGCTCGCGCTCGACCCGCGCCTCGCGCCGGTCAAGGCCGCGGTGCTGCCGCTCTCGCGCAACGAGCGGCTGAGCCCCGCCGCCCGCGATCTCGCCGCGGAGCTGCGACAGAGCTGGAACGTCGAGTTCGACGACGCCGGCGCGATCGGCCGCCGCTACCGCCGCCAGGACGAGATCGGCACGCCGTTCTGCATCACCGTCGACTTCGACACCCTGGATGACAACGCGGTGACCATCCGCGAGCGCGACACGATGACGCAGGAGCGCGTCGCGCTCGACCAGGTCCCTGCGTACCTCGCGGCGCGGCTGATCGGCGCATGACACGACGTACGGCCCGGGGCGGCGGCCTGGTCGCCCTGGCCGTCGCCGTGGGGCTGGTCCTCGCAGGGTGCAGCGGCGGCGACGACGAGGGGTCGGCCGACGCGACGCCGGAGCCGTCGTCCGCGGTGGAGCTCCCCGACGGAGTGGAGCTGACCGAGGCCGGGGCGGAGGTCGCGCTGGGCAAGCCCGCCACGGTCGGCTATCCCGTCGGCGAGGCGGCGAGCGCGATCACGGTGACCGTCTCGTCGGTGAAGCCGGGGAAGATCGCCGACCTCGCGGGATACGTGCTCGACCCGGTGTCGGCGACCTCCACCCCGTACTACGTCGGTGTCCAGGTGCGCAACGACGGTCCTGACCCGCTCGGTGGCGCCGCGGTCCCCGTGTACGGGTTCGACTCGACACCGGCCTACTTCCCCCCGACGACGTTCAGGGGCGAGCCGTACAAGCGTTGTGCGGGCGGTGCGCTGCCGAAGGCCTTCGAGCCGGGCGCGACGTGGAAGGGCTGCTTCGTGCTGCTCGTACCGAAGGGTGCGACGCTGCAGTCGGTGCAGGTACGGACGTCCGATCTCGCCAGCCCGGTCTCCTGGCCCGTCGGCTGAGGCACGCTGGCATGCTTGGCCCATGCGCGAGGTGATGCAGTCCACGAAGCTGGCCGACGTCCTCTACGACATCAGAGGACCGGTTCTCGAGGAGGCCAGGCGCCTCGAGGACGAGGGCCACCGCATCCTCAAGCTCAACATCGGCAACCCCGCGCCGTTCGGGTTCGAGGCACCCGACGAGATCCTCGTCGACATCATCGCCAACCTGCACCAGGCCCAGGGATACAGCGACTCCAAGGGCCTGATGCCCGCGCGCCGGGCGATCGTGCAGCACTACGAGGAGCGCGTCTGCGACGTCGACGTCGAGGACGTCTACATCGGCAACGGCGTGTCCGAGCTCATCGTGATGGCGATGCAGGCGCTGCTCGACGACGGCGACGAGGTGCTCGTGCCGATGCCGGACTATCCGCTGTGGACCGCCGCGGTCAGCCTCGCCGGCGGGACCGCGGTGCACTACCGGTGCGACGAGGCCTCGGACTGGAACCCAGACCTCGACGACCTGCGCTCCAAGGTCACCGACCGCACCAAAGCCGTCGTGGTGATCAACCCCAACAACCCGACCGGTGCCGTCTATGCACCGCAGGTGCTGGAGGAGATCGCGCAGGTGGCGCGCGAGAACGAGCTGATCGTCTACGCCGACGAGATCTACGACAAGATCCTGTACGACGACGCCGAGCACACCTTGATGGCGTCGGTGGCCGACGACATCGTCTGCGTCACCTTCAACGGCCTCTCCAAGGCGTACCGCGTCGCCGGCTTCCGCAGCGGCTGGATGATGATCACCGGCCCGAAGCACCATGCGCGCAGCTACATCGAGGGCCTCAACATGCTGGCCAACATGCGGCTGTGCCCCAACGTGCCGTCCCAGTACGCGATCGCGACCGCGCTCGGGGGTCGGCAGTCGATCAACGCGCTGCTGCTGCCGGGCGGACGGCTCCTCGAGCAGCGCAACCGGGCGTACGAGCTGCTCACCGCGATCCCCGGCGTCAGCTGCGTCAAGCCGAGGGGTGCGCTCTACATGTTCCCGCGGCTGGACCCGCAGATGTATCCGATCGCCGACGACGAGAAGTTCGCCTACGAGCTGCTCCGGGAGCAGAAGCTGCTCGTGGTCCAGGGGACCGGGTTCAACTGGCCGACGCCGGACCACTTCCGGATCGTCACGCTGCCTCGGCTCGAGGACCTCGAGGACGCCGTCGGCCGGATCGCGCGCTTCCTGGAGACCTACGCGTCCTGAGGACGCCCACGACGCCCCGGCGGTGCCTGGCCGCTCGGGTCGGTTGACCGCGCCTGGGAGAATGGACGTCATGCCCACGACCGCTCCCGTACGCCCGTCGCTGCGCCTCGGCGACCTCGAGGTCGCGACACCGGTCGTGCTCGCCCCGATGGCCGGCGTCACCAACGCCGCCTTCCGGCAGCTGTGCGCGGAGCAGGGCGCGGGTCTCTACGTCTGCGAGATGATCACCTCGCGCGGGATCGTCGAGCGCGACCCGATCAGCCTGCGGATGCTGAGCTTCGCCGCGGCGGAGTCGGTGCGCTCGGTCCAGCTGTACGGCATCGACCCCGTCTATATCGGCCGCGCGGTGCAGATCCTCTGCGACGAGTACGGCGTCGCGCACGTCGACCTCAACTTCGGCTGTCCTGTCCCCAAGGTGACCCGCAAGGGTGGCGGTGCCGCTCTGCCGTGGAAGTCGACCTTGCTCGGCGAGATCCTGACCGCGGCCGTCCGTGCCGCGCGACCGTACGGCGTGCCGGTGACGATGAAGACCCGCAAGGGCATCGACGAGGACCACCTGACCTACCTCGACGCCGGACGCATCGCCCAGGAGGCCGGGTGCGCCGCGATTGCGCTGCACGGCCGTACGGCGGCCCAGCACTACTCCGGCCGTGCCGACTGGGAGTCGATCGCCACGCTCAAGCAGGCCGTCGACATCCCGGTGCTCGGCAACGGTGACATCTGGGAGGCCTCCGACGCGCTCGCGATGGTGGAGCAGACCGGCGCCGACGGCGTCGTGGTGGGGCGTGGCTGCCTCGGGCGCCCGTGGCTGTTCCGCGATCTCGCGGCGGCGTTCGCCGGCGAGCAGGACACGGCCATGCCGTCGCTCGGAGAGGTCGCGGGGTGGATGCGGCGGCACGCCGAGCTGCTCTCGGCCGACATGGGCGAGGAGCGCGGGTGCATCGAGTTCCGCAAGCACATCGCGTGGTACCTCAAGGGCTTCCGGGCTGGGGGCGAGATGCGCCACGCGCTCGCGACGATCAGCTCGCTGGGAGCCCTCGACGCGCTGCTCGCCGACCTCGACCACGACGAGCCGTACCCGGTCGCCGAGCTCGGCAAGCCGCGCGGGCGGCAGGGGAGCCCGAAGCGGGTCGCCCTGCCCGACGGCTGGCTGACCTCGCGCGAGGTCACCCACATCGACGCCGCCGCCGAGGACGCAACCTCCGGCGGCTGAGCGCGGACCCCGTCCCCGTTTTGTCGACTTCCGGTCGCTTTCTGCGCCGCAGACCGTCCACAAGTCGACGAAACGCGGACGGCGTCCACAGGTGGGCTCGGCCTGCGCCCCAAGGTGGCCGACGGGAACCACCGTGACCGGGTGAAGCCCATACCCGCCCCCTTGTACGACCGTCCATTCACGAGCACGGAGGCAGCGCGCCACGGACTGTCCGCGCGCGGCCTGCGTGGCCGTCGGTTCCGAGCGCTCTTCCGTGGGGTGCACGTGCGCGCCGACCTGGCCATGACGTGGGTGCTGTGGGTGCGAGCAGGCCTCCTGGTGATGCCCGAGGACGCGCTCGCGAGCCACCTCACCGCACTCCGGCTGTGGGGCCTGGCGCTCCGGTCGCCCCTTCCGTTGCACTTCTCGACGAACACCACCCGTGTCGTGGTCCGCGACGAGATCCGTCTGCACCGGCGTCGCGGGCGCCTGCACGCGTACGTCCGTGACCGCATCGCGTGCACGGGACCGGATCGGACCTACGTCGACTGCGCGACCGTGCTGTCGCTCGTCGAGCTGGTCCAGGCCGCGGACCACCTGCTCCACGCCGGCCACACCACGCTCGCCGGCCTCCGGTCGTACCTCGACGGCTGTCACCTCCACGGCGTGGTCCGTGCCCGGCGCGCTTTCACGCTGGTCCGGGAGCGAGTCGAGTCGCCGATGGAGAGCCTCGTCCGCCTCGCCCTCGTCTTCGCCCGTCTGCCCGAGCCGGAGTGCAACCGCGACATCACCGACGGTGCCGGTGGTTTCGTCGCACGCTGCGATCTGGTGTACGCGCGGTGGCACGTCGTCGTCGAGTACGACGGTGTGTGGCACGAACGCTCGCCGGAGCAACGGGCGTACGACCGGACCCGGCGCGAGCGGCTGGAACGCCTCGGCTGGACCGTCATCGTCGTGCTCGCCGACGACCTGCCCACGATGGAGCGCGTCGTCTGGAGGGTGTACGGCGCTTTGCGCGACCGCGGGTACGACGGGCCGCGCCCCCACCTCAATGCGATGTGGCTCCGCTGGTTCGGGTGACCCCGCGTCCGCGTCCGCATTTCGTCGATTTGCGGTCGGTCTGGGCGCACAGAACCGACCGCAAATCGACGAAACGCGGACGGTCGGCTGAGCGTCGGCGCCGCAGGCGTAGCCGCGGGCCGCGCGGGCC
>NZ_JAHWCK010000005.1:0-233751 GCF_019550935.1 Mumia sp. zg.B53
CCGCCGGGGCGGGTGGGGGGGGGGGGGGGCCCCCCCCCCCCCCCCCCCCCCCCCACGAAACGCGGACGGTCGGCTGAGCGACGGCGCGTCAGGCTTCGCCGAGGGCCTCGCGGGCCCGACGTGCGAGAACCAGCTGAGTGGTCGCGAGGGCACGCGCATCAGCCGCATCGAGGGAGCGGCCGCGTGCCGCGACGGGCCCGTCGGGCGTGTGGACGGCGACGTCCGCGACACCCCGCAGACGCTGCAGCGGCCCCTGCGAGAGGGTCACGGACTGCGTCTTCGCGTGCGGGACGACGTCGGTCCGGTGGGTCACCCACCCCTGCTCGGCGACGAAGGCGTGCCCGTCCGACCCCGCCGCACGGAACCGCCAGCCCACGGGCGCGAGCAGCCACGACCGACGCGGCGCCCGCACCTTCGGCACCGCCGACGGATCGACGTCGGCGAACAGCTCGGCAAGGACACGCCGAACCTCCTCCGGCGTCGCCGCCGGGACGAGGGTCGCGCTCCCCGAGTCGTCGGAGTCGCGCGAGGCGCCGGCGACGGTGACCTCGGCGCGGTGGAGGTGCAGCGGCCGCCACAGCGCCGCCTGGCGGGAGACGACCGCCTGCACCCGGTCGTACGGGATTGTCTGCGAGATCCGCGAGAGCAACCCGCGCGTGACATGGAGCCCGGTGGGAGCGCGCCGCAGCGTGAAGCCCCACTGAGCGATCACGCGCGACATGATCACCTGGCCCGCCCACAGCAGCAGGGGGACCACACCGAAGACGATCAGGCCGGGGAACACGACTCCGCCGACCACGAGTGCCGTCAAGAACACCGCGGGGGTCAGGAACTCCGCTGACAGGACGGTCGCCACCACGAGTCGGGTCGGGGGTACGACGAGGATCGGCGGGGAGAGATCGAGAGATGGCACCGGTGGCGGACCCGGCGGGGCAGTGCCGGCCCCGTCCGAGCCTGCGACACCGGGCGCGGCCGGCGCGGGGACCGCCGCGGTTTCCCGCAGGGCCTGCGAGCCTGCCTCGTACGCCCGTTGCAGGAGCATCGCGCGCAGCCGGTCGGCCTCGCCGCGCCGGAGGTACTGGAGCGAGACACGTGAGTCGTCGCCACCCGCCAGCTCGATCCTGAGCTCGCACAGCCCGAAGATCCGGGCGGCGAAGGGCTCGGCCACGTCGACGGACTGGATCCGCTCGTACGGCGCGCGCCGCGAGCGTCGTGTGAGGACGCCGCTCTCCACCCGGACCTCGCGCCCGTCGATGAAGTAGCGCGTGAACCGCCACGACAGGTAGCCGAACGCGATCCCGAGGACCGCGGCGGCGGCCACGATGGCGAGCCCGATCCACAGTGCCGACAGCAGGCTGCGCTCCGGCCCGCCCTCGAGGACGTCGCGTCCGAATCCGACGAGACCGGCCGCGACCCACAGCCACACCCGCACCAGCGCGCTCGCCGGGTGCGTCCGCTGTCCGACCGCGGGAAGCGCCTCCTGCGGGGGGAGCGCCGGGTGCTCAGATCCCGGAGCCACGGGTCTTCCGGAGCTCGGTCAGCCGGTCGCGGAGTCGGGCGGCCTCGTCGGAGGGGATCCCGGGGATCACGGCCGAGGTGTGGGAGCTCGCGGTGTGCAGCGAGACCTTGGCGATCCCGAGCGAGCGCTCCAACGGACCGGCCGTGACGTCGACGTACTGGACACGGCCGTACGGGACCGCGACGATCTTGCGCCACGCGACTCCGTGGCGGATCCACAGGTCCTCGGCGTTCTCGGCGAAGCCCCACGCCGCCTGGTTGCGGGCCGCCCAGAACCAGCCCCAGACGAGAACGGCGACCGCGACGCCCGCCACGGCGGCGACCGGCCACCACCACTGGAGCAGGAGCGCGAGGGCGACACAGACCACGACCGCGGGAACCACCGTCCACAGCACCAGGACGAGGCGGTGCAGCGTGCGCAGCTTGACCGAGACGGGGTGCCACGTCTCGGCGGGTGGTGCGAAGAGCGGATCCACGCTCCGACCCTATCGGGGGCCGTCGGCAGAACCCCGCCGGTCCGGCGTCGCGGACCTCGGATCACCGCACCCCGTAGACGGATAAGTCGTCCTGGGCAACAATGAGCCGCAGGCCCGTCCCGGGTCGTCTCCACTTCACTCGGATCGTGCGGCACGTTCCTGCCGCTGAAGGGATGTATCAGTCATGGCATCTGTCACCTTCGAGAAGGCGACGCGCGTCTTCCCGGGCCAGGAGCGGCCCGCCGTCGACAAGCTCGAGCTCGAGGTCAACGACGGCGAGCTCCTCGTCCTCGTCGGGCCCTCAGGCTGCGGCAAGTCCACCTCCCTGCGGATGCTCGCGGGACTGGAGGACGTCGACGCCGGCCGGATCCTCATCGGGACCCGCGAGGTCACGGACCTCCCGCCCAAGTCCCGCGACATCGCGATGGTCTTCCAGAACTACGCGCTCTATCCGCACATGTCGGTCGCCGAGAACATGGGCTTCGCGCTCAAGATCGCCGGCAAGTCCAAGAGCGAGATCAAGTCACGTGTCGCCGAGGCTGCTGACATGCTGGGACTGACCGAGTACCTCGACCGCAAGCCGAAGGCGCTCTCGGGCGGCCAGCGCCAGCGCGTCGCCATGGGCCGCGCGATCGTACGGTCGCCGCAGGTGTTCCTCATGGACGAGCCGCTGTCGAACCTCGACGCCAAGCTGCGCGTCCAGACCCGCGCACAGATCGCGCAGCTGCAGCGCCGTCTCGGCACCACCACGGTCTACGTGACGCACGACCAGGTCGAGGCGATGACGCTCGGCGACCGGGTCGCGGTCATGAAGGACGGTGTACTCCAGCAGATCGACACCCCCCGTGCGACGTACGACGCGCCCAACAACGTCTTCGTCGCGGGCTTCCTCGGCTCTCCGGCGATGAATCTCTTCGAGGTGGAGGTCACCGAGGGAGGAGTCAAGGTCGGCGACACCGTCGTGCCGGTGACGCGCGAGGTGCTCGCGCACGCCGACGCCGCCACGGTCACGCTGGGCGTCCGCCCGGAGGACATGGCGCTCGGTGAGCAGGGGATCGCGACCGTCGTCGACGTCGTCGAGGAGCTCGGCTCGGACGCGTTCGCCTACGGCCACACCAAGCACGATGACAAGGACCAGCTCCTCGTCTCCCGGGTCAACTGGCGTACGCCGCCGGCCATCGGCGACGTCGTCCACCTCACGGTCGACCCTGAGCGCGTCCACGTCTTCTCGAAGGCGACCGGCCTGCGTCTCGGCTGAGCGACGGGCGGGGCGCCGGCGTCACGGCGTCCCGCCCGCACGCCGGCCCTCGCTCGCGAGGGCGGCTGACCCGAGGGCGGCGGCCCCGAGGGCGGCAGCCGGGTAGTCGACGGGCAGCGCGAGCGTCCGCTCCCGCAGCCGCATGCTCGACACGAACGCCGAGGCGGTCGCGTCGGCGTCCATCCGCGCGAACAACGGTTTGGTCACGCGGTCGCCGAGCCGCATCACGCCACCCGTCAGCACCACGCGTGCCGGGTCCACCGCAAGGGTCACGATGCGGACCGCTTCCACGAGCCGACCCACGAACGACTCACGGACGGCGATCGCCCGCTCGTCCCCGGCGTCGGCGGCGTCGAACATCGCGACCGGCTGGGGGGAGGGACCGTCGTACGGCCACTGGCGTGCGAGTCCGCGACCCGAGGCGTAGAGCTCGAGGCATCCACGCTGCCCGCACGTGCAGAGGGGCCCGTCCTCGACGACGGTGAGGTGCCCGACCTCACCCGCGAGCCCCGACGCGCCGTGCCGGAGCCGCCCGCCGAGGACGAGGCCCGCGGCGAGGCCGGTCCCGACAGACAGCAGCGCGAGGTCCTGGGGCTCGCCGCGCGAGCGGAGCCAGGTGGCGGCGCCGGACGCGGCCGCGTTCACGTCGTTGTTGACGGTCACCGGGATCGACAGGGCCTGGCTGAGCACGCCCCGGAGATCGAGCGGGTGGTGGACGTCGAGGTTGACGGCGTTGGTCAGCACACCGGCCGCGTCGACCGCACCGGGGATCCCGACGCCCGCCGCGACGAGCGTCGTCCCGCTCGGCAGCCTCTCGACCAGCCGCCCGACCACCTCCAGCGCGGTGGCGACGACCCCGGCGGGGCCCGGTGCCGTGGGGAGGCGGGCCTCCGCCAGCACCTCGTCGGGACGGGCTTGGTCGGCGGCGATGCCGTGGACCTTGGTCCCGCCGATGTCCAACCCGATGGTGGTGGCGATCATCGTTCCTCTCGGTGGGGACCGTCGGGTGCGGGTGCGGGTGCGGGTGCGGGTGCGGGTGCGGGTGCCGTCGCCCGCCGTGCGCGGTCGATCGCCTCGCCGACGGCCCGGGACGGGGGCAGAGAGCCCCCCCACCCTCGTACGACGCGGGGGAGGGCGTCGATCTCGGGCGCGGGCCAGCCCAGCTCCACCACGACGGCGTCGGGGCGCGCGTCGACGAGAGTACGGAGCCACGCCCAGCTGTCGGCATGAGAGGCGGCGGCGCGGGCGACGACCACGAGCGGACCGTCGTGTCCCCGCAGGTCGGTCGCCGAGGGGTGGCCGTCGACGACCGAGACGACGGAGGCGCCGGTGACGCCGAGATCTCCCCACGCCGCGTCCCCGACGGCCATGTTGGCGCCGGTCTCGAGGCGGACGACGAGGGGTGGCCCGTCGCCGACGGTCCCCACCTCGCCGACGACCGCCACGGCGGCGCGCCGCCCGGCGGCTCGCCCGGTCTCGACCAGCGTCGGGTCGGCCGGCCTCGCGCCTGTCGCATAAGCGGCGCTCAGCGCGTCCACCCGCGCGGCGGCGTCGTACAACCGCTCGACGGGAAGCGTCCCGTCCCCGACGGCGGCGACGACGGCGTCGACGACGTCGCGCACCTCGTCCCGCCCGCGTCCACGCAGCGAGGGCCCGATGCACAGCAGGTCGGCCCCCGCGGCGAGGGACGCCACGGCGGCCGCCGGGACTCCGATCATGGCGCTCGCGCCCGCCATGTCGAGGGCATCGGTGATGATGACGCCGCTGAACCCGAGCTCGCCGCGGAGGAGCCCGGTGAGGATCCTCGGGCTCAGCGTCGCCGGACGCTCGGGGTCGAGCGCGGGCAGCACGATGTGAGAGGTCATGATCGTCGCGGCGCCGGCCGCGCTCGCCGCCACGAAGGGGACGAGCTCGCGCCTCAGGAGAGTCGAGAGGTCCGCGTCGACACGGGGGAGCGCCAGGTGGGAGTCGGTGGAGGTGTCGCCGTGGCCCGGGAAGTGCTTCACGCACGCGGCGACACCCTGGCTCTGGAGCCCACGCACCCACGCCGCGGTGTGGCGGGCGACGAGGGCGGGATCGGCGCCGAAGCTGCGGGTCCCGATCACCGGGTTGCGCGGGTTGGAGTTGACGTCGGCGTCCGGCGCGAGGTCGAGCGAGATCCCGGCCGCCTTGAGCTCCGCGCCGATCGCGCGAGCGACGGCGCCGGTGGTCCTCAGGTCGTCGGCGCGACCGAGCACGGCGTTGCCCGGGTACGGGCTGCTGTCGGCGTAGTGCAACCGGGTGACGTCACCGCCCTCTTCGTCGAGGGCCAGCACCAGCGAGGGACACGCGGCGGCCAGCGCCCGGCCGAGGCTCGCGACCTCGAGGGGGTCGGCGGCGAGGTTGTTGCCGTAGAGGCAGATCCCGCCGAGCCCGTCGTCGGCCAGGCCGGCCAACCATCCGGGCACCGAGGTCCCCTCGAACGCGCCGAGGACGGTCCGGTGCGCGGCTCGGCGTACGGAGGCGTCGGCGATCATCCCTCGCTCACCCGGTCAGTCCATCGGACGGGGCCACCGCCGGTCAAGCGCCACAGGCCCGAGCGGTGGACGGCGGAGCCGGATTGACCCGAATGGGACCCGGGTGGGACACTAGGAGACGGCGTCGTCCGTCCCACGACGGCTCGCCGGTCAAGGGTCACTCGACAGGCCGGCTCGACCTTCCGGATGCGGCGTCGCCCCGCCCATCAGTCCCGATGAGAAGGAATCCGATGGCCAAGGCTCTCCTCGGCTACGTGGCGACGCCGAGCGTCCACCAGCAGGTCCGCGAAACCCAGCTTCGCCGACGCATCGCCGATCTCGAGGCGGAGGTGGTCCGGCTCAAGCACGAGAACGACGAGCTGAGCGCCTCGACCGACCTCGACCAGGTGCGTCTGTCGACTGCCGACCTGCTGGAGACCGCCGGCTCCTGACCCCCGGGTCCCCTCTGGGTCCGACGGGGGGCGTGGCGCTGCCCCGGGCGTGGCGCGACGGGCGACCGGTGTCGGTCGCCTACCCTGAGAGCGGCATCCTTCCCCGCTGCCCGCAGTCCCTGTCGTACGCGTGAAGGAGCATGGCTTGCATCTCAAGAGCCTGACGCTGCGTGGGTTCAAGTCCTTCGCGTCTGCCACCCACCTCCAGCTCGAGCCCGGCATCACCTGTGTCGTCGGACCCAACGGCTCCGGCAAGTCCAACGTCGTCGACGCCCTCGCCTGGGTCATGGGCGAGCAGGGGGCCAAGTCGCTGCGCGGCGGAAAGATGGAGGACGTCATCTTCGCCGGGACCGCGGGTCGGGCGCCGCTCGGGCGCGCGGAGGTCGTCCTCACGATCGACAACGCCGACGGTGCGCTCCCGATCGAGTACGCCGAGGTGACGATCTCGCGCACGATGTTCCGCAACGGCGGCTCCGAGTACGCGATCAACGGCAACCACTGCCGGCTCCTCGACGTGCAGGAGCTGCTCAGCGACTCCGGCATCGGTCGTGAGATGCACGTGATCGTCGGCCAGGGCCAGCTCGACTCCGTCCTCCGGGCGTCGCCGGAGGAACGCCGAGGCTTCATCGAGGAGGCGGCCGGTGTTCTCAAGCACCGCAAGCGCAAGGAGAAGGCGCTCCGCAAGCTCGACGCGACCGACGGCAACCTGACTCGTCTCCAGGACCTCCTCGCCGAGATCCGTCGCCAGCTCAAGCCGCTGGGCCGCCAGGCGGAGGTGGCCCGCAGGGCTGCGGTCGTCCAGGCCGACGTCCGCGACGCCCGAGCGCGGCTGCTCGCCGACGACGTCGTCCGTGCCCGCGAGGTCCTGCGCTCGGAGCTCGCCGACGAGGAGGCGCTCAAGCACCGGCGTGCCGCCGTCGAGGGAGCCGTCCATCAGATGCGCGCCGAGGAGGCGGCGCTCGAGGACGCGCTGCGTGCCGACGCGCCGCGGCTGCAGGAGGCGCAGGACACCTGGTACGGCCTCACCAGCATGCGCGAGCGCGTCCAGGGCACGGCCGGTCTCGCCGCCGAGCGGGTCCGCAACGCCGCCGCGCTCCCTCCTGACGAGCGACGGGGTCGCGACCCCGAGGAGCTCGAGGACGAGGCCGGTCGGTTCGAGGCCCAGGAGAAGGCGATCGCCGAGGAGGTCGCCGCCGCCGAGAAAGGGCTCCAGGACGCGATCGCCGCCCGCAAGGAGGCAGAGCAGGCCTTCCAGGTCGAGGACCGCCGCATCGCCGGCCTCGTCCGAGCCGCCTCCGACCGGCGTGAAGGGCTCGCGCGTCTCACCGGTCAGGTCAACACGCTCCGCACGAGGGTCCTCGCCGCGGAGGAGGAGATTGGTCGGCTCGAGGAGAACCGCCTGCTCGCCGAGCAGCGCGCCCAGCGCGCTCAGCACGAGTTCACGGTCGCCGAGACGCAGGTGGCGGGTCTCGGGTCGGGTGAGACCGGCCTGGCCGCGGAGATCGAGGCCGCCGAGGCCGCGCTCGCCGACGCGACCGAGCGGCTTGCCAAGACCAAGGACGCGGTCCACTCCGCCGATCGCGAGCGTGCAGCTCTCGAGGCACGCAAGGAGGCCCTCGAGATGGGTCTCGCGCGCAAGGACGGTGCCGGTGCCGTGCTCGGCGCCTCCGACCGGCTCGGCGGTGTCCTGGGCTCGGTCGCCGCGGTCATGACGGTGCGGGAGGGGTACGAGACGGCCGTGGCCGCAGCCCTGGGCCCGGCCGCCGATGCCGTCGCCGTCGACACGCTGGAGACCGCGCTCAGCGCCGTCGCGTCGTTGAAGGAGGGCGCAGACGGCCGCGCCGGACTCGTCCTCGGATCGGCCGAGGCCGGCGACCGGACGTCGTGGCCGTCGCTGCCCTCTGGTGCCTCGTACGCCCTCGACGTCGTGGAGGCTCCGGCCGGGGTGCACGCGGCGCTCGGTCGCCTGCTCGACCGTGTCGCGGTCGTCGATGACGTCGAGGCGGCGCGCGCCCTGGTCGAGCGGATGCCGGCGGTCGTCGCGGTGACGCGCGACGGCGACCTGGTCGGTGGCCACTACGTGGCCGGGGGTTCGCAGGACGTCCCGAGCCTCATCGAGGTCCAGGCCGCGGTCGACCACGCCGGTGAGAGCCTCCGCGAGGTCGCTGCCCGTCGCGACGAGCTGGACGTGGAGGTCGCCGACCTGACGGTGCAGCGCGACGAGGCCAAGCAGCGCCTCGACGTCGCGGTCGCGAAGCGCCGCGAGTCGGAGGCGAAGTCGAACGCCCTGACCGAGAAGCTCGCCCAGCTCGGGTCGACCGTCAAGGCGGCCAAGGACGAGGCGACCCGCGTCGCGGCCGCGATCACGACGGCGCAGAAGGCGCGCGACGACGCGGCCTCCGGTCTCGTCGAGCTCGAGCAGCGCCTCGCGGACGCCGAGGAGGCGCCCGAGGACGAGCCGGACAACAGCGCGAGGGAAGAGCTCGCCGAGGCGGCTCGGGCGAGCCGCGCCGCGGAGACCGACGCGCGGCTGGCCCTGCGGACGAGCGAGGAGCGGGCTCGCGCGATCTCTGGCCGCGCGGCCGGTCTGCGTCGCCGGGCGAGCGAGGAGCGCGCCGCCCGCGAGCGCGACCGCGTACGCCGCGAGCGGCTGCGTCGTGAGGGCGCTGCCGCGCGTGCCGTCGGTGAGGCCGCGCAGGTCGTGCTGGAGCACGTGGCGGTGTCGCTCGCTGCGGCCAAGAAGTCGCGCGACGAGATCATGGAGGCGCGTGCGGGACGCGACCAGCAGCTGGCCGACGTACGCCGTCGGCTCCGCGACCTGTCCGTCGACCTTGCGCGGCTGACCGACTCCGTCCACCGTGACGAGGTCGCCCGGACCGAGCAGCGGCTCCGTATCGAGGCGCTCGAGCAGCGGGCGCTGGACGAGATCGGTGTCGAGGTCGACACGCTGGTCGCCGAGTACGGCCCCGAGACGCTCGTCCCCGTACCCCGTCCTGTCGATGCGGACGAGGATGAGCCCGACCCGGAGCCGGTGCCGTTCGTCCGCGCCGAGCAGGAGAAGCGGCTGCGCGTGGCCGAGAAGTCGCTCGCTCTCCTGGGCAAGGTCAACCCCCTGGCGCTGGAGGAGTTCTCGGCGCTGGAGGAGCGGCACAAGTTCCTGTCCGAGCAGCTCGAGGACCTGCGCAAGACCCGCAAGGACCTCCTCGACATCGTCATCGAGGTCGACCAGCGCGTGGAGCAGGTGTTCACCAGCGCCTGGCACGACGTCTCCCGCGAGTTCGAGGGGGTGTTCTCCCGGCTGTTCCCCGGAGGCGAAGGGCGCCTGATCCTCACCGACCCGTCCTCGATGCTCACGACGGGGATCGAGGTGGAGGCGCGGCCCCCGGGCAAGAAGGTGAAGCGGCTGTCGCTGCTGTCGGGTGGCGAACGGTCGCTGGTGGCGGTGGCGTTCCTCGTGGCGCTGTTCAAGGCGCGACCGAGCCCGTTCTACATCCTCGACGAGGTCGAGGCCGCGCTCGACGACACCAACCTCGGGCGTCTGCTGGAGATCTACGAGGAGCTGCGCGAGAACAGCCAGCTCATCGTCATCACCCACCAGAAGCGCACGATGGAGGTGGCCGACGCGCTCTACGGCGTGTCGATGCGCGGTGACGGCGTCTCCGCGGTGATCAGCCAGCGGATGCGCGAGGCCGAGCCCGCCTAGCCCCCGCTATCGTCGGCGCGTGAGCGCCACTCCTGAAGGTCCCTCGAGCCCGAGCCGCGACGACTTCCCGGTGCTGCGCCGCATCACCACGCGGTGGTCGGACGAGGACGTCTACGGGCACGTGAACAACGTGACCTACTACTCCTACTTCGACACCGCGGTCAATGGCTACCTGATCGACGCCGCCGGCACGGACATCCGCCGGCTCGATGCGATCGGACTCGTGGTCGAGACGGGCTGCCGATTCAAGCGCGAGCTCGGCTTCCCCGAGGACGTCGAGGTGGGCCTGGCGGTGGAGAAGCTCGGCACGTCCTCGATCGTCTACGAGATCGGGCTGTTCCAGGGCACCTCTCCCGAGCCGGCGGCGATCGGGCGGTTCGTGCACGTCTACGTGACTCGCGCCGACCGGACGGTCACCCCGGTGCCGGACGTCATCCGTGCGGCGGTCGCTCCGCTGGTGCGGGGTTGATCGCCGCGCGCTCGTAGACGATCTCGAGCCCGTCCTCGTCGTCCCACTGCTCGCCGACCTCGACGAACCCGTACGGCAGGGCGAGATCGCGCGAGACGGTGTTGTGCGGGCCGATCGTGACGCGGACGACGCGCACCCTCGGATCCGCGTCGGCGCGGGCGAGCAGCGCCTCGAGCGCAGCCCGCGCGTAGCCGCGCCGTCGGAGCTCCGGATCCACCTCGTAGCCGATCTCGACCATCCCGTCGGAGTCGGGTGGACCGTGGAAGCCCGCCCGGCCGACCGCGCGCTCTGCGTCCTCGTCCCACATGACGCCGGTGACCCACGCGGCGCTGGAGGGATCGGTGACGACCTGATCGGCACGCATCGCCCAGATCCTGCGGAAGGTCGGGCTGACGAACGCCGGGGACAGCGGGACCGGCGCCGTCGCGTCAGCCGCGTCGAGGTCGCCGTCGGCGAGAGCGCGGAGGGTCTCGGGGGACAGCTGGATGATGCGGACACGGGGGAGGGGCACCGGGCGATCGTAGGCGGTGCGTGGCGGGCCTCAGAGCCGTTTTCGGATCGGCCGGCTCCGCAGGTAGGCGGCGACGTCGTCCCAACGGTCGTCGGCGTTGGAAAACTCGACGTAGTCGCGTGCGCGGCGTAGCCAGTCGAGGGTGCTGGGGCGCAGGCCAGCCAGCCCGTGCTCGATGTCGCCTGCACCGAGCGGAGCCTCGTCCCCCGTCTCGAGTGCACGGTCGATCGCTCGGTCGGCGGCCCGCTCGACGAGGGCACGCAGATCCGCTCCGGAGAAGAACTCGGTCCGCCCGGCCACACGAGCGGTGCTGCCCGGCTCGGCGTGGACATCACGAAGCAGTCGTTCCAGGATCATCTCGCGGGCACGCGCGTCTGGCGGAGGGACGAACACGTGCCGATCGAACCGGCCTGGTCGGACGAGCGCAGTGTCGACGTCCCACGGTGCGTTGGAAGCACCCATCACGAGGATGTCGGTGGTATCGCTGCCGACCCCGTCCATCACCTGGAGCAGCACGTTGGTCAAGCGTCGCGCGGAGTCTCCCTCCGCGCGGTGGCGCTTGTAGGCCAGGGCGTCCAGCTCGTCGATGAACACGACGCAGGGGGCAAACGCCCGTGCGTGGGCGAACGCGTCGGCGAGGTTGCGCTCCGATGCCCCGAAGTAGGGGGAGACGACGTCCTCGATCCGGATCGGGATGAAGGGCAGCCCGCACTCGCCGGCCACCGCGCGCGCCATCAGCGTCTTGCCGCAACCTGGAGGTCCATAGTGCAGGACACCGCCGCCGCCGTGTCGGCCGTACTTCGCGTAGAGGTCGGGCCGGACGTAGGGCATCACGATCATGCGGTGCAGGAGCTTCTTCAGGTCTTCTAGGCCACCGACGTCGCTGAAACGGACCACCTCCGCCGGCTCGGCCGGGGCATCTCCGGAGGGGGCGAGTGCCGTCGCGATGCGCGACTCGAGATCCGACAGCCCTTCGATCTGGCCCCCGCCGCGCGCGACCTCGAGGCACCCGCGCGCGACGCCGAGGTGGCCGAGCGTGAGGGCGAGATCGGCGGCCACCAAGGCTTCTTCGGGAGGAAGGGTATGCGCCGCGAGCAGGCGCGCGTACACCTCGAGTGCCGCGTCGTCGTCGCCGTCGGCGCGCAGTGCCTCGGCCAGGAGGAGCAGGAGGGTCTCGTTGTCCGGGCTGGCCTCGAGCGCGGCGCGCAGTCCCGTGATGCGCGCGTGCCCCGAGGTGGTCACCGCGCCCTCCTCTTCACCCAGGCCGTGAGGACCGCCGGGAGCGCCCAGCTGTACACAAGGAAGGCGACCCACACGGCCGCCACGGTGATCTGAACCGGCTCGGGCATCGTCGCCCGGACCAGTCTCAGGGCGACGAAGGTGACCAGCGCCACCTGCCACCAGGCGAAGCGGCTCAACAACCGCAGCGGCCACATCACGGGGAGCATCGCGATCGCGGCACGTCGCGCCGCGAGGGCCAGCTCCCGATCGTCGAGGTTGGTCGCCGCAGCCCGGCGCATGCTGCGGACCGCCGTCTCCTGGTCGCCGAGCTCCGAGGCGGCGACGGCGTCGAGCTGGAGCGCCTCCGAGTTGTTGGGCTCCTCGGCGAGCACGCGGCGCGCCAGCGCACGCGCCTGCTCCCAGCCCTTGCGGGCCACCGCGATGCGCGCACGCAGCAGGGTGAGCTCCAGAGCCTCAGGGTCGAGCTCGCGTGCCTGAGTGACCTGACGGTCGGCCTCAGCGAGCCGCTTCTCGTCGACGAGGAACGCGCCGTACCGGGTGCGTATCGCCAAGTCGGACGGGCACAGGGCGAGAGCACGCTGGAAGTGTCGCTCGGCTTCCTTGGGGCGCCTGGAGAAGTCAGCGGCCTGCGCGGCGTAGAAGTGCAGCGGACCGCTGTCGGGGTCGATCTCGAGGCCTCGGAGCGCTACCTCGTACCCTTCTTGGCGACGTCCGAGGCGGATCAGCGCGAGCGAGCGGAGCTCGAAGGCGCGAGCCTGGTCGGGTTCCGACGCGCCCTCGGCGAGGAGGTCCAGGCAACGCTGCGGGTTGCCGACGTCCAGCCAGTGCTCTGCCATCGCCAATGGGTCGCTCGTGCTCGTCATGGGCGGAGCGTAGTGACTCACCTCTCACCGCCGGACCCCGACCCACGCCGCGCCGAGATGCCCGGCGCGACCTGTGCCCGGTTGGCGCCACGTGACGCAGGTCATGTCCGAGGCGTGGTGTCCGAGGACGCGGCTGCCCCTCTCGTGTGAGAGCCTGATCGAGTCCGTTTTAGACCGAATCTTGGGGGTCGTCCTGTGTCGCCGGTCGTCGTCATCGTGCCCGTCATGCTGATCATCGTGGCAGCGGCCGTCATGCTCGGCGCAGTGCTCGCCTACCCGTACCGAGGGAAGCACGTGCCGTCGTCCGTGTGGGGCGCGGAGAGCATCGACCGGCTTCTCGTGGCGATCGCGGACCGGCTCGACATCGGTCGGCACCCCGAGGCCGAGGTCGCCGAGGTCGCCGACGCGTCAGGTCAGCGTCGACCAGGCTGAGGCGATCCACGGCACCGCCAGGCTGAAGGTCGGCACCAGCACCACGACGGCGGCGACGACGTAGCAGGTGAGCGCCTCGACGCGACCCGCAGGTGCGGCGGCGCTGACCTCGTTCTCGAGCCGATCCATCCGGCGTACGAGCGTGCTGCTCGCTCCGAGCGCCCCGGCAGGGGCGGGGCGGGTGCCGAGCTTGACGAGCGCACGCGCCAGCGGCGTGGTGCCCGCGCGGCGCCTCGCGTGGTCGTCGGCGAGCAGCTCCACCAGGACACGCGTGCTCTCGAGCGCCGCCTCGGTCCGCAGCACCCGCGGGAAGGCCCGGTGCAGAGCCGAGAACGTGTCCACCACGACGTCGTGCCGTGCCCGGAGGTGGGCGCGCTCGTGCGCGAGGACGGCGTCGAGCTCCGCCGGGTCGAGCGAGTCGAGGGTCCCTCGGGAGACCACGACACGCGCGTCGAGGCCAGGGACGCAGTAGGCGAAGGGCTCGTGGGCGTCGAGGATGCGGACCGAGCGGCCCGCGTCGTCGCGGGTGCCGACAAGATCCACCATCGCGCGGTGTCGCCGGCGGGTCGTGCGCACCTCGGCGGCCACACTGAGGAACGACCACACCGTCCGGGCGACGACGACGACGGTGAGCCCGAGGAACGCGACGTGCAGCACCATCCGTGCCACGCCGGGCTCGGGGTTCGGGGCGCCTTCGCGGACGACCAGCCACAGCGACGCGGACAGCCCGGCGCCGACGACGGCGAGGATCGCGGCGAGCGCGAGCGCCTGCCAGAGGACGACGGCAGCCCGCGGCGCGCGATAGGGCCAGTCCATCCGCGCGAGCATCGCGGGGACGGGCTGAGCCAGCGCGAGACCGATCAGCCCGAGCAGGAGCGGGGTGGTCATGAGCTCGTGGCCGGCGTCTCCGGAGGCTGCTTCGCCTCGATGCGCGCGAGAGCCTCGCGCAGAGCTCGGGCGTCGTCGTTGCTGGCGGTCTCGGCGAAGTGCACCAGCGCCGCCGTACGGTCGTCTCCGGCCGAGGCCAGGACCTCGTGCAGCAGCGTGGCGGTGAGCTCGTCACGACCGACGGTGGGCGCGTAGGTAAACGCGCGTCCGCTCCGGTCACGGTCGACGACACGCTTGCGGGCGAGCCGGTCGAGGATCGTCGTGACCGTCGTGTAGGCCAGGTCCCTGCGGGGGGTCAGAAGGTCCAGGACCTCGCGTCCGGTCAGGGGGGTGGCGGACTCCCAGAGGAGGTCCATCACCTCGCGCTCGAGCTCGCCCAGTCGTGCCATGGCTCAAGGGTACCGGGGGGCTACGACTCTGTGTCGTACCCCACCTGCTGATCTACGACACTGCGTAGTAGCGTTTCTCCTACAGAGCGTCGTCGACGGTCTGGCGAGGACTCGCCGGATTCGCCGCCCACCGGCTCCGGATTTAGCCTGACGATTGATCGAGCCTTGAGGGGCACCATGGAAGCACTCGAGATCGCACGGTGGCAGTTCGGGATCACCACCGTGTACCACTTCTTCTTCGTACCGATCACCATCGGACTGTCATTTCTCGTCGCAGGCCTCGAGCTGGCCTGGGTGCGCACGCGCAACGAGAAGTGGCTCCGTCTGACGAAGTTCTTCGGCAAGATCTTCCTGATCAACTTCGCGATGGGCATCGTGACCGGCATCGTGCAGGAGTTCCAGTTCGGGATGAACTGGTCCGACTACTCGCGGTTCGTCGGTGACATCTTCGGTGCGCCGCTCGCCGTCGAGGGCCTGCTGGCGTTCTTCCTCGAGTCGACATTCCTCGGCATCTGGATCTTCGGGTGGGACAAGCTCTCGCCCGCGCTGCACAACGCCTGCATGTGGATCGCCGCTGTCGGCACCGCGCTGTCGGCCTACTTCATTCTCGCGGCCAACTCCTTCATGCAGAACCCGGTCGGCTACACGTTCAACGCCGAGCGCGGACGCGCGGAGCTCGAGAGCTTCACCGACGTCCTCACCAACAAGGTCGTGCTCATCACGGTCCCGCACACGCTGTTCGGTGCCTTCATGGTCGCCGGCGGGCTGATGGCCGCGGTGTCGATGTGGTGGCTGATCCGCCGCAAGCCCGCGGACGCCGACGCCTTCCGATCCACCCTGCGCCTCGGAGCGGTCACCCTGCTCGTCGCGGGCCTTGGCACGATCGTCACCGGCGACATCCAGGGCAAGATCATGACCGAGGTGCAGCCGATGAAGATGGCGGCTGCAGAGGCCCTGTACGAGGATGCCCAGCCCGCGCCGTTCTCCGTGCTCACCATCGGGTCGCTCAGCGGTGACAAGCCGTTCTACCAGCTCGAGGTGCCGCACGTGCTGTCCTACCTCGCGACGGGCACGTGGGACGGTGAGGTGCGCGGCATCAACTCGCTCCAGGCCGAGTACGAGGAGACGTACGGCCCCGGCAACTACAAGCCGTACATCCCCGTCACCTACTGGAGCTTCCGCCTGATGATCACGTGCGGTGGTCTGGCGATGGCGATCGGCGCGTGGATGCTCTGGTCGACCCGCGGGGGTCGTGTGCCGCGTGGCGACAAGCGCTGGCCGATCTGGCTCGCCGTCGCCTCGATGCTCCTTCCGCTCCTCGCGAACTCCTTCGGCTGGATCTTCACCGAGATGGGTCGTCAGCCCTGGATCGTCTTCAGCCTGATGCCGACCGAGGCCGGAGTGTCGCCCAACGTCGGCGCCGGCACGGTGCTCACGTCCTTGATCGTCTTCACCCTCGTCTACGGCGTTCTCGCGGTGATCGAGGTCAAGCTGCTCCTGGCAGCCGTCAAGAAGGGGTTGCCCGAGGTGGACCCGGACAACGAGACAGGCAAGCAGCCCGACGACCGCCCGATGGCGTTCGCGTACTGAGAGGAGAGGGATCATGGAACTCACCACCATCTGGTTCTGCGTCATCGCGTTCCTCTTCATCGGCTACTTCGTGCTCGAGGGATTCGACTTCGGTGTCGGGATGCTGCTGCCGATCCTCGGCCGCAACGACCGCGAACGCCGCACGATGATCAACACGATCGGCCCGCTCTGGGACGGCAACGAAGTCTGGTTGATCGTCGCCGGCGCGAGCATCTTCGCCGCGTTCCCCGAGTGGTACGCCACCTTGTTCAGCGGGTTCTACCTCCCGCTGCTGCTGATCCTGGTGGCGCTGATCGTGCGCGGGGTCGCCTTCGAATACCGCCACCAGCGCGACGACGCGACCTGGAAGAGCCGTTGGGACGCCGCGATCATCTTCGGCTCCTTCGTCCCGGCCCTGCTGTGGGGTGTCGCGTTCGGCAACATCGTCCGCGGCGTCGAGATCGACGCCGACAAGAACTACGTCGGCGGCTTCTTCGACCTCCTCAACCCGTACGCGCTGCTGGCGGGCGTGGTCATGCTGACGCTGTTCCTCACCCACGGCGCCAACTTCCTCGCCCTCAAGACCAGCGGCATCATCCACGAGCGGGCGCGGGCGTTCTCGCTCAAGATCGGCCTCGTCGCCGCGGTGCTGGCCGTCGCATTCCTGCTCTGGACCTGCCTCGACCACGACAAGGTCTGGGTCTGGGCCCTGTCCGGGCTCGCGGCGCTGACGTTCGTGGGCGGCCTGCTCGCAGCCTGGGCACGGCGCGACGGCTGGGCGTTCATGGGGACGATGGCCGCGATCGGTCTCGCCGTGATGTCGCTGTTCGTGGCGCTGTTCCCGGACGTGATGCCGTCCACCCTCGATCCGGCCTACAGCCTGACGACGGAGAACGCGGCCTCCACCGACAAGACGCTCACCATCATGAGCTGGGTGGCCGTGGTGTTCGTCCCGATCGTGATCGGCTACCAGGCGTGGAGCTACTGGGTGTTCCGCAAGCGGATCAGCGTCGACTCGATCGCGGTCGAGGACGACGAGCACCTGCACTCGCCGGTATGACAACCCTGAACGTACGGACCGCCTCGTCGCCGCCGCTCGACCCCCGCCTCGTCCGGCGGTCGCGGGCGGTCCGTACCTACCTCGCCGCCAGCGTCGTGATCGCGACGGCGATGGCGGCGCTGGTCGTTGGCCAGTCGTGGCTCATCGCCCGGGTCGTCTCGGAGGGGTTCGAGCGGTCGGGACTGGTCGACGTCGTCACCGCCGCCGTGCTGGCACTGGCTGCGGTGATCCTCACCCGCGCCGTGCTCGGCTGGCTCCACGCGGTCGTGTCGGCACGCGCGGCGGCACGGGTGAAGGTGCAGCTGCGCGAGGAGGTGGTCGGCCGGCTTCTCGACGGTGCGCCCCACCACGGGGCTCGCCCGGAGTCGAGCCACGTCGTCACGCTGCTCGGGCCCGGCATGGACAAGCTCGACACCTACTTCGCGCGCTACCTCCCACAGCTCGCGCTGGCCCTCACCGTGCCGGCGGTGGTCGTCGTCGCGGTGTTCGTGGCCGACCCGTTGTCGGGGATCACGATCGCCGTGACGCTCCCGCTCATCGTGGTGTTCATGGTGCTGGTCGGCTACATGACGCGTGACCGGACCGAGCGGCGGTGGCGCGCGATGGTCCGGCTCAGCCACCACTTCGCCGACGTGCTCGACGGACTCGTCGTGCTCAAGGTCTTCGGGCGCTCGCGCAACCAGACCGAGGGCATCGCCGAGGTGGGCGAGCGCAACCGCAAGGAGACGATGGGTGCCCTGCGCCTCGCCTTCCTGTCGTCGTTCGTGCTCGAGCTCGTCGCAACGATCTCTGTCGCCCTCGTCGCCGTGTCGATCGGTCTGCGGATCGTCGAGGGCCACCTCTCGCTGATGACTGGTCTGTTCGTCCTCGTGCTCGCGCCGGAGGCCTACCTGCCGATTCGCCAGGTCGGCGCCCA
Source organism: Mumia sp. zg.B53 (assembly GCF_019550935.1). NCBI lineage: Bacteria > Bacillati > Actinomycetota > Actinomycetes > Propionibacteriales > Nocardioidaceae > Mumia > Mumia sp. zg.B53. The sequence goes on from NZ_JAHWCK010000005.1 coordinate 18,242, forward strand.
CTTCCACGACTCGGCCGAGGGGCAGGCGGTCGCCGACGACGTCTACGCGATCCTCGACGACCAGGACGTCGCCGTCCGCCGGACCGTCGCACCGGACCTCGGCGGCGCAACGATCGTCGTGGACGACGTCTCCGTGTCCTACCCGGGGCGTACGACACCCGCTCTCGCGCCGACGTCGTTGGTGCTCGAACCAGGACGCGTGCTCGCCGTCACCGGCTCGTCGGGGTGCGGCAAGAGCACCCTGGTCGATGTGCTGATGGGATTCGTCGCCCCCACCACCGGCCGTGTCACCGTCCGTGCGGCCGACGGAACGACGTACGACCTCGCAGACATCGACCTCGCCTCGTGGCGTTCGCGCATGGCCTGGGTGCCGCAGGTGCCCGGTCTGCTGTCGGGGACCGTCGCCGGCAACGTCCGTCTGGGGGCGCGTGACGCCTCCGACGACGAGGTCGCCGAGGCGCTCCGCGACGCCGGCGCGCCCGATCTCTCGCCGCAGCGCGAGGTCCACGAAGGCGGGGCCAACCTGTCGGCGGGGGAGCGGCGGCGTCTGGCCGTCGCCCGGGCGCTGCTGCGGGTACGCCGAGCAGGAGCGACCGTGATGCTGCTCGACGAGCCCACCGCCGGCCTCGACACCGCGGCCGAGGAGGACGTACGACGAGCGCTGCGCGCCGCCGACGTCACCGTGCTGGTCGTGGCGCACCGCCGCGCACTCGTCGACGACGCCGACCGGGTCGTACCCCTCGTGCCCGCGGGGATGGCGGCATGACCACCGCGCGCCGCCAGCTGGTCCTCGGCGGCTTCTTCGGGCTGCTCGCGAGCCTCAGCTCGATCGGGCTGCTCCTCGTCTCCGCCTGGCTGATCTCGCGTGCGGCCCAGCACCCGCCCGTGCTCTATCTCATGCTCGCGATCGTCTCCGTGCGGGCGTTCGGGATCGCGCGCGCCGCGCTGCGCTACGTCGAGCGGCTCTACACCCACGACGGCGCCCTGCGTGTGGGCACCTCGATCCGGCTCGCGGTCTATGAGCGGCTGGAGCGGCTGTCGCCCTCGACGCTCGCCGCGGGCCGACGCGGGGAGAGGATCGCTCGGATCGTCTCCGACGTCGACGCGATCCAGGACCGGATCGTCCGGGCGACCATCCCGCGGGCCGTGACCGCGGTCTCGTCGGCGATCGTGGTCGGGTTCGTCCTCGCGATCTTCCCCCGCGGCGGCCTCGTGCTGGCTGCGGCGGTGGTCGTGGCGTGGGTCGGCGTCCTCGTCGCCGTACGGACCGGAGGGAGTCGTTCCAACGCGGCGACCGCCGGGCTGCGCGGTGAGCTCGCCGCCGAGGTCGCGGAGACGCTGCGCACCTCGCGCGACCTCGTGGCGTACGGTGCCGCCGAGGATGCCCGTGCCACGGTCGCGCGCACGGGGGAGAGGCTCGCGGAGACCGAGCGCCGTGCCGCCTTCCTCGACGGACTCGGCGTCATGGTCGTCCGGATCTGTCTCGGCGTCGCGACGTGCCTGATCGCATGGGCGGGTGTGGCCGCCGTCGCCGACGGCGCCCTGAGCCCGGTCCTGCTCGCCGTGGTCGTCCTCGCCCCGGTGGCGCTCGCCGAGCCACTCGAGGGCCTGAGCGCGATCGAGCAGCAGGCGCAACGGTCGGCAGCCTCCCGGCGACGCATCGACGAGCTGGTCGCCGCTCACGACGACGTGGTGGATCCGGAGCACCCTGCACCCGACCCCGCCGGGTTCGACCTCCACCTGCGCGACGTCGCCCTCGGGTGGGGTGAGGGCGAGGATCTCGTCCGTGGCCTCGACCTGGACCTCCCAGAGGGTGCGGTCGTCGCGGTCTCGGGACCGAGCGGGTCGGGCAAGTCGACCCTCGCCGCGGTGCTCCTGAGGCTCGCCGCACCGAGGGCGGGCACGATCACCCTCGGCGGTACGCCGATCGACGCGCTGACCGGTGACCAGGTCCGCCAGGTGGTGGCGACCCTCCGCCAGGACGAGCACGTCTTCGACACCTCGATCCGAGAGAACCTGAGGATCGCCGACCCGCAGGCCGACGACCGTACGCTCCTGGCCGCCCTCGACGCGGCGGGTCTCGGGGCCTTCGTCGCAGGGCTGCCCGACGGTCTCGACACCGAGGTGGGGGAGAACGGCGGCCGCCTCTCCGGCGGGGAGAGGCAGCGTCTGGGACTGGCCCGGCTGCTGCTCGGAGGGCACCGCGTCCTCGTGCTCGACGAACCCACCGAGCACCTCGACGCGGCGACCGCCGAGGCCCTGCTGCGCGACCTCGTCGCGCTCGCCCCGGAGCGCTCCATCCTGCTCGTCAGCCACGACGAGCGAGCGCTCGCGGCCGCGTCGCACGTCGTCCGGATCGGCGAGCCCACTAGGATCAGGGATCGTGTCTGACACCACCACGCTCTACGTCTTCATCGGTCTCGCCGTCGCCGTCCTCCTGATCGGAGGGATCGCCGCCTTCGTGGTCGGCTCGCGGGGCAAGGCCCTGCCGCCGGCCGACACCGTCGACCGCCGTCTCGACGACCTCCGCGAGCGCCCCGAGCAGGAGCCTGCACCGACCGGTGACGGGGTGGAGCCCGTGCTTCCCGAGCCGGGCGAGATCGACGAGTCCGACACCGGCAACGAGCCCGGAGCCGTCGCGACCGCTCCGACCGCGCCGGGACCCGCGATCGAGGAGCCTGCGCCCGCCGCGGGCCGGTTGGTCCGGCTCCGTACCCGGCTCGCCCGCTCCCAGTCCTCGCTCGGCAAGAGCCTGCTCGCACTCCTCGGCCGTGACCGTCTCGACGAGGACACCTGGGAGGAGATCGAGGACACGCTCCTGACCGCCGACGTGGGCGTTGCGCCGACGCAGGAGCTCGTCGAGCGCCTCCGCACCCGGATCCGGGTCGAGGGTGTCGCCGACCCCGCGGTCGCCCGGTCGATCCTGCGCGAGGAGCTCGTGACGCTGGTCGACCCGTCGTACGACCGCAGCATCGCCGCCAAGGGTGTCGACGGCGCCCCCGGCGTGGTGCTCGTGGTGGGCGTCAACGGCACCGGCAAGACCACGACCGTCGGGCGGCTCGCACGCGTGCTGATCGCCGACGGCGACAGTGTCGTGCTCGGCGCCGCGGACACCTTCCGCGCCGCGGCCGCCGACCAGCTCCAGACCTGGGGCGAGCGCGTCGGTGTCCCGACCGTCCGTGGTCCCGAGGGCGGCGATCCCGCCTCGGTCGCGTTCGACACCGTCAAGACCGGCAAGGAGGGCGGCTACGACACCGTCGTCATCGACACCGCCGGCCGCCTCCACACCAAGGCCGGCCTGATGGACGAGCTCGGCAAGGTCAAGCGGGTCATCGAGAAGCAGGCACCGGTCACCGAGGTGCTGCTCGTCATCGACGCGACCACCGGTCAGAACGGCCTGACGCAGGCTCGGGTCTTCGCCGAGGTCGTCGACGTCACCGGGATCGTGCTCACCAAGCTCGACGGCACCGCCAAGGGCGGGATCGTCATCGCCGTACAGCGAGAGCTCGGGGTCCCCGTCAAGCTCGTGGGGCTCGGAGAGGGCGCCGACGACCTGGCGCCGTTCGTGGCCGACGAGTTCGTGGACGCGCTCCTGTCCTGACCCACCCGGTCCCCGACCGCCCGTCCCCGTCCCCGATTTGTGCAGTTGAGCAAGGAATCCGGGGACGCAAACCCGTGCCAACTGCACAAATCGGGGACGGGGACGGGGCGGGGTCAGCGTGCGCGGGCGAGGAACCGCTTGAGGAGGGGCCCGGCGGTCTGAGAGCCGGACTCGCCCGTCTCGACGAACACCGCGACCGCGAGGTCGCCCTTGGTCGCCACCATCCAGGCGTGAGTCTTCACCGGTGAGCCGTACTCGGCCGTCCCCGTCTTGGCGCCGACCTCACCGCCGAGCCCTGCGAGCGCGCGGCCGCTGCCGTCGGTGACGACGCGGCGCATCAGCGCACGGAGCTGGCGGGCCTCGGCGGGTTCGAGCGTGGACTCGACCTTGGGCGCCTCGCGATCGGGGAGCAGCACGGGCACGACCGTACGGCCGGCGGCGACCGACGCGGTCACGGTCGCCATCGTGAACGGCGAGGCGAGCACCTTGCCCTGGCCGATCATCGACGCCGCGTGCTCGGTCGTGGGTGCCTCGGTGGGCACGGAGCCGAAGTAGGACGGGAAGCCCAGGTCCTGGTCGACGCCCATCCCGAGCGAGGCCGCGGCGGAGGCGAGGTCGCTCTGCGCCACCCTGTCCCGCAGCCCGATCATCGACGTGTTGCACGACTGCGCAAAGGCCTCGGTGAACCGGATGCGGCCGAGCGAGCTGCTGGGGTAGTCGTCGTAGTTCTTGAACGACTTGCCGTTCACGACGGTCGTCGCGGGGCACGGCGTGGTCGTCGTCGGGTCGACACCGGCGCGCAGCGCGGCGAGCGCGGTCGTGATCTTGAACGTCGAGCCCGGGGCGTACTGCCCGGTGGTCGCGATCGCCTGTCCTGCGGCACCCGGGCCCGTCGCCGCGGCCAGCACAGCGCCGGTCGAGGGCTTGATCGCCACCAGCGCGCTGGCCGGCTTCGTCCCGGCGAGCACCTCCTCGGCGAGGATCTGCAGACGCTGGTCGAGCGTCGTGCGCAGCGGCTCACCGGGGACCGGCGCCTGCTCGTACGCCGGCACGTCCTTGATCGACGGGGACGGGTTCGCCGGGTCGGACACGGCGTCGCTGACGATGTCGACGACGTAGCCGTCGCGACCGCGCAGCTGCTCGTCGTAGCGCAGCGCGAGCCCCGACAGACCGGTGAGGTCGCCGGTGGACAGACGTCCGTCGCTCTTGTCGATGAGCTCCTTGGTCGCCTCGCCGACCGAGCCGAGGATGGCGGAGGCGAAGGTCCGGGTCGGCCCCAGCGGCAGCGTGTCACCAAGGACCCTCGCTCCGAAGACCGACTCGGGGTCCCCGTTGGGTGCTCGCTGCTCGGCACGCAGCACGATCGCCTCCACGAACGCCTTGGGACCCGCGGCCGCGACCTCGGCGGCGTAGTCGTCCGCGTCGATGCCGAGGATCCGCGCCAGCGCGCGGGCAGACGACGGCTGGCGGGCCGCGGGGACGGCCGTCTTGTCGATCCCGATGCGCTGGACGGAGCGCTCGGTGACCAGGACGGTCCCCGAGCCGCCGAGGATGTCTCCGCGCTGCGCCGGCACGGTGCGTACGCGCAGACGCTGGCCCTCGGCGAGGTCCGGGGCGACCAGCGACGGCGACCAGGCGACCGTCCAGGTGTCGTCGGCACGACGCATCTCGGCCTTTGTCTCGTACTCCCAGGCGACGTCGGGCCCGAACTCCCAGCGGTAGGCGAGGGTGGCGGTCGCCGTCTCGTCCTCCTCGGCGACGCCCTTCACCGAGACGGTCGGCCGGAGGTCGTCGAGGCCCTTGGTGATCTGCGTCAGCTCGGCGCCCGCGGCGGAGTCGTCGATCTCGACGCCGGAGAGGTCGAGGCTCGAGAGGCCCTCGGCGAGCTGCTCGGCCTCCGGCTCGGCCGGCGAGCCGCTGCAGGCGCCGAGCACGCTGGCGCCCAGCACGGTGGCCAGGACGAGGGTCACACGATGACGGGCGGACGAGGGGGAGAAGGCCATGCCCTCATCCTCACCCGCCGGAGGTTCATCGGTCGACAAGAGCGGCCGGGTGGGACGGAGCGTCGTTGAAACTCAGGCGTAACACAACCTGGTCAAGTGTCACCTCCATGAAACACAGCGTCGCTCGACCGGAAACGAACCGCCGCGAATCTGAACGCAACGAAGCCGACCCGGACACTGCCGTTCGAGCGCCGGTCACGTCTCAGATACCTAATCCCCTGGAGGTTCCATGGACACCGGCCACGCAGCCTGGATCCTGACCTCCGCGTCGCTCGTGCTCCTGATGACGCCGGCCCTGGCGCTCTTCTACGGCGGGATGACGCGGACCAAGTCCATCCTCAACATGATGATGATGTCCTTCAGCGCCATGGGCGTCGTCATGGTCGTCTACGTGTTGTGGGGCTACTCGATGTCCTACGCCTCCGGCGGCGAGGACAGCATCGGTGGCTTCTTCGACAACCCGTTCACCCTGTTCGGGCTGCGCGACGTCTCGGGCACCGACTACCTGACCGTCGCCTTCCAGGCGACGTTCGCCATCATCACGGCGGCCCTGATCAGCGGTGCGCTGGCCGAGCGCGTGAAGTTCTCCTCGTGGCTGCTGTTCCTGCCGCTGTGGGTCACGCTCGCCTACTTCCCGCTCGCGCACATGGTCTGGGGTGGCGGCTTCCTCTCCGGAAGCGCCGACGGCCTGGCCGCGGCCATCTTCGGCACCACCGACGGCGCCGCGACGATCGCCCCCATCGACTACGCCGGCGGTACGGTCGTCCACATCAACGCCGGTATGGCGGCGCTCGTCCTGGTGCTGCTGATCGGCAAGCGGAGGGGCTTCGGCAAGGAGCCGACCCGCCCGGGCAACCTCCCGCTGACGATGCTGGGTGCCGGCCTCCTGTGGTTCGGCTGGTTCGGCTTCAACGTGGGCTCGTACGTGTCGGTGCCCGACGAGCCGATCAGCGCCGGTGCGGAGGGCTTCGTCGAGAACACCATCGCCTACGCCACCGCGTTCTCCGGTGAGACCGGTCTCGTGTGGGTCAACACCTCCGTCGCCGCTGCGGCGGCCATCATCGGCTGGCTCGTCGTGGAGAAGATCCGTGACGGCAAGGCCACCTCGCTCGGTGCCGCTTCGGGCATCGTCGCCGGCCTCGTCGCCATCACCCCGGCGTGTGGCGCGCTGAGCCCGATCGGCGCGATCGCCCTCGGCATCGTCGCGGGTGGCCTCTGCGCCCTCGCGGTCGGCCTGAAGTTCCGGTTCGGCTACGACGACTCGCTCGACGTGGTGGGCGTCCACCTGGTCGGCGGCCTCGTCGGCACCCTCGGCATCGGGTTCCTCGCGGTCGAGGGCGGGCTGCTCTACGGAGACGGCATCAAGCTCTTCGTCGTCCAGGCCGCGATCGCTGCCTTCGCCATCCTCTGGTCGGGTGTCTTCACGCTGCTCATCGGCCTGGCCATCAAGGCGGTCATGGGCTGGCGCGTCGCCGAGGAGGACGAGGTGGAGGGCATCGACCTGGCCGAGCACGGCGAGTCGGGGTACGACCTCGCACCCGCGTCGGGCGTCGCCCGTCCCGTCACGGCGGCTACGCTGACCACCACCCCCGAAGGAGCCAAGGCATGAAGCTCGTGACCGCGGTGATCAAGCCGCACAAGTGGGAAGAGGTCCGCGAGGCCCTCGAGACCTTCGGCATCACCGGCATGACCGTGACGGAGGCCAGCGGCTACGGCCGTCAGAAGGGCCACACCGAGGTCTACCGTGGCGCCGAGTACGACGTCTCGCTCGTCCCCAAGATCCGGGTCGAGATCGTGACCGAGGACGAGGACGTCAAGGACGTCGTCGACGTGGTCGTGAAGTCGGCCGCGACTGGCAAGATCGGTGACGGCAAGGTCTGGGTCGTCCCGGTCGAGTCCGTCGTCCGGGTCCGTACCGGAGAGACGGACGAGGCGGCGCTCTGACCGAGGAGCTCAGCGCACGGCGCCGGTCCAGGGCGGACGCCCTGGACCGGCGCTTGCGTGAGTGCTTCACCGAGGCCGCCTCAGACCTGCCTGAGGGTGAGCGGCACGGCCTCGCGCTGGTCGCGGTCGGCGGCTTCGGACGTGCCGAGATGTCGCCCTTCAGCGACGTCGACGTGGTCCTCGTCCATCGCGACGGCGCTTCGTCTGCGCTCGTCGCGCAGGTCGCCGAAAAGATCTGGTACCCGCTGTGGGACGGGGGCGTCACGCTGGACCACGCGGTCCGCAGCGCCGGCCAGATGCTGCAGACCGCCGACGAGGACTACCGCGCCGCGCTCGGGATGCTCGACGCGCGTGCGGTGGCGGGTGACACCGCCGCGGTGGTCGCGCTGCGGTCGGAGATCCTCACCGCGTGGCGCCGTACGGCCCGTCGTCGCCTCCCCGAGCTGGAGCGCGCCACCCACGAACGCGTCGAGCGGCTCGGCTGGCTCGCGCAGTCGGCGGTGATGGACCTCAAGGAGTCAGGGGGTGGCCTGCGCGACGGGACGGTCATGCGTGCCCTGGTCGCCAGCTGGCTGGTCGACGTGCCGCACCGTGAGCTCGAGGCGCTCCGCGCGGCGTTGCTGGACGTCCGTGACGTCCTGCACGAGGTCGCGGGCCGTCCCACCGACCGGTTGACACCCGACCTCGTGCCGGAGGTCGCGTCCGTGATGGGCTACGCGCCCGACCAGCTGGACCTCCACGTGCGCGACCTCGGCCGCCGCACCGCTCACCTGGCGAACCGCACGTGGCGACGCGTCGATGCCCTGCTCGGGGAGCGTCCGCGCTCCCGCAGCGCCCCAGGTCCTCGCCTGGACCCGGTCGCGCCCGGGGTGGCGGTCGTCGGCGACGAGGTCGTGCTGACGGGGTCGCCCGATCCCGACGAGGACGCGCTCGTGGCGCTGCACGCCGTGGCGGAGTCCGCCCGGCGAGGCCTCCCGCTGGCTGCGGCCTCCGCGGCACGGCTCGCCCGGGGCGCGGTGCCGCCCGAACCGTGGCCCCCTGAGGCGCGTCGTCTGCTGGTCGAGGGGCTGACCGCCGGACGCGGACTGGTCACCGTGTGGGACGAGATCGACCTCGCGGGTCTGGTCGACCGCTGGCTGCCGGAGTGGGCGCCCCTGCGGCTGCGTGGCTCGTCGTCCCCGGTGCACCGGTTCACCATCGACCGGCACTCCGTCGAGACGGCCGTCGTCGCCTCCGGCCTCATGCGCACGGTCGCACGCCCGGACCTCCTGGCGGTGGCGGCCCTGCTCCACGACGTGGGCAAGGGACGCGAGGGCGACCACAGTGAGGTGGGAGCACCGATCGCGCGTGCGGTGGCGACGAGGTGGGGCTTCGGGGAGGCCGACGCCGACACGATCGAGGACCTCGTCCGGCGGCACCTCCTCCTGCCCACCATCGCGACGCGGCGGGACATCGAGGACCCCGACACGGCCGCGAACGTCGCCGCGCTCGTCGGCGACGCCGACCGTCTCGACCTGCTCCTCGCGCTCACCGAGTCCGACGCCCGCGCGACGAGCCCGCAGGCCTGGTCCGCGTGGCGGTCCGGGCTGATCCGAGGGCTCGCGGCGAAGGTGCGGGTCGTGCTCGGCGACGCCGCGGCGCTGGACGACCCCTCGTACGAGGGCTGGCCGGCGGGACTCGCGGTCCCGTCGAGGGTGCTGGGGGACGCGCCGTTCCTGGTCGACGTCGCCGGGCACCACGAGGGATCGCTGGTCCAGGTCACCGCACCCGACCGTCACGGGTTGCTCGCCGATCTCGCCGGCGCCCTCAGCGTCGCCGGTCAGCAGATCCGGTCGGCGCGGCTGGTCGAGCGCGACGGGACGACGACCAGCATCTGGGAGGTGGCCGGTCGAGACGTGGACGAGGCACGTCTCGTCCGCCGGATCCGGCAGGTGCTGGAGGGTCAGCTGTCGCTGGACGACCGTCTCGCTCCGTCGGGGGAGGGGCCGACGGAGCCTCTTCAGGTGATGCTCCACCACGACTCGTCGACCTCGGCGGTGGTCGAGGTGCGCGCTCAGGATCAGCGCGGCCTCGTGTGGGCCGTCGCGCGGACCATCACCCAGGAGGGCTACGGCATCCGCTCGGCCCACCTCTCGACCTTCGGGCCGCAGGCTCGAGACGTCTTCTACGTCGTCGACGGCGCGGGCGCCACGCTGAGCACGGAGCAGGCGGACGCGCTGGTCGAACGGCTGCGAGGGCTTCCGCTCTGACGGGCGCATCCGCCCTCGACGACGCGACGGGCGTACGGGCGGAGGGTCGCTTCGGGGCAGCCGTTAGGCTGGAACCCGCGCACGCCGCACGTCGCGGCTGTCACGACACCTGTGAGGAACGGCTGTCTTGTTCGACACACTCCAGAACCGCCTGCAGACCACCTTCCGCAACCTCCGCGGCAAGGGCAAGTTGTCCGAGGCCGACATCGATGCCACCGCCCGAGAGATCCGGGTGGCTCTGCTCGAGGCGGACGTCGCGCTGCCCGTGGTCAAGGAGTTCGTCGCCCGGGTCAAGGAACGCGCCCGTGGCGCTGAGGTCAGCCAGGCGCTGAACCCTGCCCAGCAGGTCATCAAGATCGTCAACGAGGAGCTCGTCGGCATCCTCGGTGGTGAGACCCGTCGGCTCAGGCTGGCCAAGAACCCGCCGACCGTGATCATGCTGGCCGGCCTCCAGGGCGCCGGCAAGACGACGCTCGCGGGCAAGCTCGGCCTCTACCTCAAGGGCCAGGGTCACTCGCCGATGCTGGTGGCGGCCGACCTCCAGCGCCCCAACGCGGTGACGCAGCTGCAGGTGGTGGGCGAGCGGGCCGGGGTCGACGTGTACGCCCCGCAGCCCGGCAACGGTGTCGGCGACCCCGTCCAGGTGGCCAAGGACGCTCTCGCGGAGGCGCGCAAGTCCCTGCACGACGTGGTCGTCATCGACACCGCCGGTCGCCTCGGCATCGACGAGGAGCTGATGAAGCAGGCGTCGGAGATCCGTGACGCCACCGATCCCGACGAGGTGCTCTTCGTCGTCGACGCGATGATCGGCCAGGACGCCGTGCGGACCGCCGAGGCGTTCCTCCAGGGGGTCGACTTCACCGGCGTCGTGCTGTCCAAGCTGGACGGCGACGCGCGCGGCGGTGCGGCGCTCTCGATCGCGCAGATGACCGGCCGCCCGGTGATGTTCGCCTCCAACGGCGAGAAGCTCACCGACTTCGACGTGTTCCACCCCGACCGGATGGCCTCGCGCATCCTCGATCTCGGCGACATGATGACGCTGATCGAGCAGGCTGAGAAGGCCTTCGATGTCGAGCAAGCGCAGAAGGCCGCCGAAAAGCTCGCCGGCAAGAGCGGCGACTTCACGCTGGACGACTTCCTCCAGCAGATGCAGGCCGTCCGCAAGATGGGGTCGCTCAGCAAGATCCTCGGGATGCTGCCCGGCGCCGGCCAGTTCAAGGACCAGCTTGCCAACTTCGACGAGCGCGAGATCGACCGGATCCAGGCGATCATCCAGTCGATGACGCCGGCGGAGCGCCACAACCCCAAGATCATCGACGGCTCCCGCCGCTCGCGCATCTCACGTGGCTCCGGGACCCAGGTCAGCGACGTGAACCAGCTCGTCGACCGCTTCTTCGAGGCCCGCAAGATGATGCAGCAGATGGCCAAGGGCGGCGGGATGCCGGGGATGCCCGGCATGCCCGGGATGCCCGGGATGCCCGGCATGGGTGGCAAGCGTGCGGGTGCCCGTCAGCAGGCCAAGAAGGGCAAGGGCAAGGGCAAGCGCGTCTCCGGCAACCCGGCGAAGCGCGCTGCCGCGGCGCAGGCCGAGGCGGCCAAGCCCAAGGCCGACGGCGCCTCGGCGTTCGGCTTCGGTGGCACCCCGCAGCCCGACGGCGACGTGGAGATCCCCAAGGAGATCCGCGACCTCTTCTGAGGTGCGGCCCGTCGGGTCCGCGCCGCCCGGATGTCCACGGCCGCCTGAGCCGTACGGCGCCTGAGCCGTACGGCCGCAGGTCACTGCCCCCGCGAGGGAAACCAGCCGGCCCGGCCGAGCTGCGCAGGAGCCTGGGGGAGTCCGAGCTGGTCGGAGATCCACGCGCCGGTCTCGGCGACCTGGGTCGGGTCGACACCGGTGGTGAAGCCGGAGCGGTGGAGCAGATAGAGCAGGTCCTCGGTCGCCACGTTGCCGGTCGCGCCCGGAGCGAAGGGGCATCCGCCGATCCCGCCGGCCGAGGCGTCGAGGACCGAGACCCCGGCCTGCACCGCGGCCAGCGCGTTGGCGTAGCCGGTGTTGCGGGTGTTGTGGAAGTGCGCCCGGAGCGGCACGTCGGGCGCGAGGTCGCCGAGCGCGGAGACGAGTTCGGTCACCTGGGTCGGCACCCCGACGCCGATCGTGTCGGCGACCGCCAGCTCGTCCGGCGCCTCGTCCAGGACCGCGGCGGCAACGTCGCGCACGCGGCTGGTGGGGACCTCGCCGTCGAAGGGACAGCCGAACGCTGCGGCGAGGATCACCGACGTCCGTAGTCCTGCGGCGCGTGCGACCGGTGCGATGGCATGCCACGCGGCCACCTGGTCGTACGTCCCGACGCCTTGGTTGCGCACGGCGAGGCCTTCGGAGGAGACCACGACGACGGTGACCTCGTCGCAGCCCGCCGCGATGGCGCGGTCCAGCCCACGACGGTTCAGGACCAGCCCGATCGCGCTCAGTCGCGGGTCGTCGCGCACCGCCGCCATGAGGTCCTCGGCGTCGGCCATCTGGGGGACGCGGTCGGGCCGGGCGAAGGCGGTGACCTCGATCCGTCGCACCCCGGCGTCGAGGCTGCGGCGCACCAGCTCGGCCTTCACCGACGTGGGAAGGATCGTGGCCTCGTTCTGCAGACCGTCGCGGGGAGAGACCTCGACGATCTCGACCGCCTGGGGCATGGTGCTCGCTGTCATCGCGTCCTCCTGGGATCCCTGGGCGTCGGAGTCTATCTGATATACGATCTTGTCCATGTCAATGGAGCAGACGCCCGGCGCTCTCGCCGGGGTGCGTGTCGTAGAAGCGGGCCAGCTGCTCGCGGGTCCCTTCGCCGGACAGCTGATGGGTGACCTCGGCGCCGACGTGGTCAAGGTGGAGGCGCCGGGTGTCGGTGATCCGATGCGCCAGTGGGGCCGCGAGAAGCCGCACGGCCACTCGCTGTGGTGGCCCGTCGTGGCGCGCAACAAGCGCTCGGTCACCCTCGACCTCCGCCGACCCGAGGGCCAAGAGCTCTTCCTGCGCCTCGTCGAGCACGCCGACGTCGTCCTCGAGAACTTCCGGCCCGGCACGCTCGAGCGGTGGAACCTCGGCTACGAGCGGCTCAAGGAGCGCAATCCCGGCATCGTCCTCGTCCGGGTCAGCGGCTACGGCCAGACGGGCCCGTACGCCGGCCGTGCCGGGTACGGGTCCATCGGTGAGGCGATGGGTGGGCTTCGCTACATCACCGGTGAGCCTGACCGACCGCCGTCGCGGACCGGGCTCTCGATCGGCGACTCGCTCGCCGCGACCCATGCGACCGTGGGGACGCTCGCCGCGCTGCTGCACCGGGAGCGGACGGGTGAGGGACAAGTCGTCGACAGCGCGATCTACGAGGCCGTGCTCGCGATGACCGAGAGCCTGGTGACCGAGTGGGACGTCGCCGGTTACCAGCGTGAGCGGACCGGTCCGATCCTGCCCAACGTCGCTCCCAGCAACGTCTATCCGACCGCGGACGGCCACACCATCCTCATCGCCGCCAACCAGGACACCGTCTTCCGGCGCCTGGCTGCGGCGATGGGGGAGCCGGAGCTCGCCGAGCTTCCGTCCTACGCGACCCACGGGGCGCGCGGGGCCCACCAGGAGGAGCTCGACAGCCGGATCGCCGACTGGACGGCGAAGTACGACGCCGACGCCCTGCTGGTGCTGCTGCACGAGGCCGGCGTCCCCGCAGGGCGCATCTTCCGTGCCGCCGACATGCTCAAGGACCCGCACTACGCGGCGCGTGAAGCCGTGGTCCGTGTCCCGGACCCGACCTTCGGCACGCTCGCGATGCCCAACGTCGTCCCGCGCCTCTCGGGCACTCCCGGAAGCATCCGTTGGACGGGCCCGTCGCTCGGCGAGCACAACGACGAGGTGTACGGCACGCTGCTCGGTCTCTCCGACGACGAGCGGGCGGCGCTTGCCGAGGCCGGCGTCATCTGATGGAGCGCGGCGACGACTACGCGGCGGCGGGCTTCCTCGGCCGCCTGGGCTTCGGTGTGCGTCCGGCCGTGGTCGTGGTCGACGTCGTGACCGCCTATCTCGACCCGGAGTCACCGCTCAGCGATCGCGGTGGCCGCTTCGAGCGGGCTCGTGAGGCCGCAGCGCAGGTCGTCGACGCGGCCCGGACCGGCGGTGTCCCCGTGGTCTTCACCGAGGTACGGCTGATGGCCGGCGGCGCCGACGGCGGCCTGTTCCGGCGCAAGGTGCCGGCGCTCGCCGCCTTCGAGGCGGGCTCGCCGTGGGCGGCGTTCCCCGACGAGCCGGCTCCGCTGCCGGGAGAGGTCGTCGTGTCCAAGCAGTACGCGTCCGCCTTCTTCGGCACCTCGCTGGCCTCCACCCTGACGGCGTGGGGCGTCGACACGGTCGTGGTGGTCGGGTTCTCGACCAGCGGCTGCGTGCGCGCCACGGCGGTCGACGCCCTCCAGCACGGCTTCCGCCCGATCGTCGCTGCCGACGCCTGTGGGGACCGCGACGTGGACGTGCACGAGCACAACCTCTTCGACCTCGACGCGAAGTATGCGGACGTGGTCGCGGTGAGCGACGTGGTCGCTCACTTTCTCGCCCCATCCTTGTCCCGCACCTCAGAAGGAGCCGTACCGTGATCGAGCAGGATCTCTTCGACGATGCGCTGGAATGGGCGAGCTTCGCCCCTGCCGGTGCCGACCAGAAGGCGGAGATGGTGCTGCTGCACCAGTCCGCCGACGCCACCTCCCGCACCGTCCTCGTCCGTTTCCCCGCACGGTGGCAACGGGCCATGACCGGCAACCAGCCCGCCGGCGAGGAGATGCTGGTGCTCGAGGGAGCGCTGTCGATGTCGGGCAGCACGTGCCGTCCGGGGCAGATCCTCGTCGTGGAGCCGCGTGCCACCCGCTCCGAGACGGGCGTCGAGGACGAGACGCGTGCGCTCGTCTGGTTCAGCGGGGCGGCCGGCGGCTGGGTCGAGGGCGTCGCCCCTGAGCCCGGAACGATCGCCGTCACCGACCTCGCGCCGGGCGTCGTACGCCCTGGCGGAGGAGCGCTGTCCGGATCGGTGGAGCTGCGTGACGGCGCCGACCTCGGCGCTTTCCCGACGGACGCCGACGTCTACTGGCCCGCGCTGGGACGGTGGGCGCACCTCGCGGCCGGAGAAGCCGCTCCCTCGGGTGAAGGCACGGCGGTCGTCCGCCACTGGGCCTGACGACGTCCCGAAACGAGCGCGAGCCCCCCACCCGACATCGGGTGGGGGGCTCGTCTCTCGTGTCAGCGTCCTGACAGCGCTCGTGCCGCGTCCTTGTCGTACGTCCGAGCGGCCCACCGCAGGATCAGGACGCTGGTGAACAGCGGCGGCACCAACGCCAGGAACGCGGTGTTGATCGATCCGGTGGCGTCGGAGACGGCGCCGATGAGCAGCGGCCCGCCTGCGCCACCGAGGCTGAGCAGGAACTGCACGACGGCGAAGCCGAGGCCTCGTCGTTCGGCGGGTACGACGTCGGCGGAGGCGGCTGTCAGGTTCGGGATGGCTCCCGAGAAGCCCACGCACGCCACCGCGACGAGAGCGATCCGAAGCCCGAGGCCCGGGAGCAGGACGACGCCGGTGATCGACACGGCGCCGACGAGCAGGAACCACATGCTCACGCGGATGCGCCACCCCGACCGCGTGCCGTGGTGCCGGTCGCCGATCCGGCTGCCGAGGACGATGCCGACCACGATGCCGACGCCGCCGATCCCTCCGGTGATGGCCGCCGCGGAGTCGTTCGCCAGTCCCTCGGTGCGCTCGAGCAGCGTCGGGAGCCAGTAGAAGAGGCCTCCCAGACCGAGGTAGAGGAACGCGAGGCTGATGGTGATCCCCCGCAGCGACGCGATGGCGAGGACCGCGCGCGCCTCCCTGAACATCGAGGTCGTGAGGCTCGGCGGCGGCGCCTCACCGTCGGGATCGGCAGCCGCGCCCGCCACCGTCGCGGCGCGGAGGCGGTCGATGCGGTCGCCGATCCCGCGGATCGGCTCGCGGACCGTGAGGACGAGCGCCGCGACGAGGACCCCGGGGACCGCGACCAGGAAGAACACGGACCGCCAGTCGAGCGCCTCGGAGATCGCGCCACCGACGGCGACGCCGATGGGGAGGCCCATGTAGTAGCCGGCCCGCTCCAGGCCGAATGCCTTCCCGCGGGAGGTCCCCGGGTAGAAGTCGGCGAGGAGACTGGACGACGGGGGGTTGTAGAGCTGACCCGCGGCACCGAGCATGATGCGCGTCATGAAGAACAGCGCGAACGTCGTCGCGAGGCCGCTCAGCACGGAGCAGACCGCCCAGACGAGCACGACGAGAGCGACGATGCTCGTCCGGCGACCCTTGTCCGCGAGCCGACCGGCAGGGAGGAGGAGCACGACGCCGGCCAGGGCGGCTGCGGTCGGGATGGCGCCGGCCATGGTGTCGCTGAACCCGAACTCCTCCTGGATGGCGGGCAGGGCGCCGGCGATGAGGTTGACCTCCACGCGGTCGATGAACGCCACGAGGGCGATCACGATGGCCGGCCACCACCCGAAGGGAGCGGGACGGGCCAGGTCGACGTCGACCGGGGGGCGTCCCACGAACACGTCGAGCGGGACAGTGGTCTTCGCGCCGGCCGGGGGAGGCACCGCGTCCTGCTCGAGCGCCGGCGGCTCTTTCGGCTCGCTCACGTCCGGGTCCTCTCGTCGGCATTCAGGTTCGTGAAAGTCTAGGGGACGATCGTAGAAGGATATATGGTTTACGCATGACAGTCGTACGCGTCGCCGCGATCCAGCTGGCCGTGACCGAGGACACCCAGGCCAATCTCGCCGGTGCCGTCCGCCTCGTCGAGGCCGCCGCCGGCCAGGGCGCGCAGATCGTCGTGCTCCCGGAGTTCGGCAATCACGTCTCCTGGTACGCCGACCGTGACCACGCGCGCCGGATGGCGCAGACGCTGGACGGCCCCTTCGTCGGGACTCTCGCCGCGACCGCTGCCGAGCACGAGCTCTATCTCCTCGTCAACTGCACGCTCGCCCAGGAGGACGGCCGGACGACCGGCAGCAACGTCCTCCTCGGGCCCGACGGTTCGGTCCTCGCCACCAGCGACAAACAGGTCCTCATGGGGAGCGAGCGTGACCACCTCGACCCGGCCACCGAGGCGTCGCCGGTCGTCGAGACACCGCTCGGCCGGATCGGCCTCTACTCCTGCATGGACGGCGTCATCAACGAGACGCCGCGCATGCTCGCCGTCGGCGGGGCGCAGATCCTGCTCAACAGTCTCAACTCCTTCGCGCTCGACGAGGCGTCGTTGCACGTCCCGGTGCGCGCCGTCGAGAACCGGGTGTGGGTGGTCGCGGCGAACAAGGTCGGTCCGCTGGTGCCCGGGCACAGCATCGACGCGGTCGCGACCGCGGTGGGCGTGCCGACCGAGCTGCTCCACGGGGCGGGGGAGAGCCAGATCGTGGCCCCCGACGGGACCGTCGTCGCTCGCGGGCCCCGGACCGGTGAGGCGGTCGTGATCGCCGACATCGACGTCGCCGAGGCTGACGACAAGCGACGGCCCGACGGCACCGACCTCCTCGCCTCACGTCGGCCGGAGCTGTACGGCGCGATCGTCGAGGCGCCGCGAGGTCGTCGCGCGCCAGCCGGGAGGGCGACGCTCGAGGCCGCCGTGCTGGCCCCGCGCGAGGGCGACGACGTCCTCGCCCTCGTCCGCGAGGCGGCCTCCGGCGGCGCCGAGCTGGTGGTCCTCCCCGAGCTCGCCGGGTGGGCGCACGGTGTGGCCACTCCCGGTGCGTCTCCGCAGCTCACCACGGAGGCGCTCCGAGACGCCCTTGCCGGTACGACGACGCTGGCCGTCACCTCGGTCGTCGACGACGACCGGCACGTCGGCCTGGTGGTGGGTGCCGGTGGCGTGGTGCACTCGCAACCGCAGCTGCACACCTGCGCGCGGCACGCCGCCTGGGCGACAAGGCTCAGCGAGGGTCTCGACGTGATCGACCTCCCCTGGGGCCGACTGGCCGTGGTGGTGGGCGACGACGCCCTCTATCCCGAGACCTTCCGACTCGCGGCACTGCAGGATGCCGACGTGGTCGCGGTGCCGTTCACCACGGCTGCCGTGCACGACCTTGATCTCCTGCTGCTCGAGCGGGCCGCCGAGAACCGGCTCAATCTCGCTGTCGCCTCCCGACCGGGCACGCACGGTGCGGGCATGCTCGTCCCGCTGTCGGCCGACTTCACCCTGTGGAGCGGCGGATGGCAGTTCGACGGCGTCATCAGCAGGTCCGAGCCTGTCTTCTCGGCCGGCTCGGTGACGACCGCGACGTTGAGACCCGAGCAAGCGGTCAACCGCTTCGTCTCTCGCGGCACCGACGTCGTCGACGGTCGCCCGTGGGCCCTGGCCGACGCGCTCGTCCGCCCGCACGACCTGGCTGAGGCCTCCGCGTGAGCGGCGCGTCAGCCTGAGCGAGGACGCCGGCGCCAGATCGGGCGCGGCAGATCAGGCGGGGTCCATCAGGCGCTGTCGGCCACGTCGCGGCTGCCGAGAGCGGCCATCAGCGACCGCTCACTGGCGTCGAGATGGGCGATCCACGACTTCTTGAAGGCGGCAGCCTTGCCGTCTCGCGCGAGCTCGAGGAGCTCGCGGTGCTCGTCGATGCGCTGCTCCTTGGTCTCGGGAGCGTGGTCGAGGTCCTTCATGAGCAGGTGCAGGTAGCGGTCGGCCGAGTGCCAGAGGAGCTCGAGGACGTTCCTGTCGACGTTGCCCATCACATCGAGCAGGAGCGTCTCGTGGAAGGCGTGGTGGGCGGCCGCGAGAGTCGCGGGCTCGCGCTCGATCGCGGCGTACTCCTCGAGCGCCTGCTCGGCGTCGGCGAGGCGTTCCTCGGTCATGCTGCGGGCCGCCTTGACCGCGAGGTCGCCCTCGATCAGGCGGCGGAGGCGGTAGATGTCGGCCAGGTCCTCCGGGCTCAGCGCTGCCACGAGGGCGGACCGTCCGGGGCGCAGGCTGACGATGCCCTCGCTCTCGAGGCGGCGCAGTGCCTCGCGGACGGGGATGTGGCTCACGTCGTACAGCTCGCAGAGCTCGACGATCGACACCGACGACCCGGGCTGGATCTCCCCCGTGAGGATCGACGCCCTCAGCTCGCTCGTCACACGGTCGACGAGCGACACGTGGGCGATCGGGCGGGTGGCCCGGTCGGACCGGCTTCGTCGTGCCATGCGGGTGCTCCTCGGATCCGGGTACGGCGCTGTCCCTACATCATAGATTCTTGCGCATCTCACGCCGACTGGCGAGCAGCCGAACTGTCGTGTTGTAAAGATGGCGCAGGCGCAAGTTGATATTGTATATTCTCTACCACCTGAGGAGGTGGTTCGGTGGTGGAGTCGTCGACGTTCCGCGACGTGCTGGCCCAGTGGCCAAGCGGTGTCACCGTCGTCACGACCGTCGTCGACGGTGTGCGCCACGGCATGACGGCGAGCTCGTTCTCGAGCGTCAGCCTCGACCCGCCGCTCGTCTCCATCTGTCTCGACCGTCGGCTCTACACCCACGGTCTCCTCACCTCGAGCGGCGTGTTCGGCATCAGCGTGCTCGCGAAGGACCAGGGCGAGGTGGCGCGTCGGTTCGCCGGCATGGCGGGTGACGTGGGCGACCGCTTCGACGGCGAAACGTGGTCCACCGCGGCGACCGGCGTCCCGCTGCTGGACTCCGCGCTCGGCTGGCTGGACTGCCGCATCGTCCATGCCTATCCGGGCGGCGATCACACGATCTTCGTCGGCGAGGTGCTCGCAGGGCACGCGGCCCGCCGTACGGCGCCGTTGCTGTTCCACTCGCGAGGATGGGGGCAGTTCGCCGACGTGCTCCCCGACGTCGCGACGCTCGCGGACAGCGGACTCGTCTCGTCGTTGATCAGCCGCGGCGAGAGTGGTGACACCGTCCGCCAGACAGCGCACCACGTCGGCAGGTCCGGCATCCGCGTGCGCGTCGCCGATCTCACCGCAGACGCGCCGCTCGAGGCTCTGCCGTGGACGGGCCGTCAGCCGGAGGCCGGTGCCCGGGCTCCCCAGGAGCACAGTGCGCTCGTCGAGTCGCTCGTCCAGGCTCGTCAGGCGGTCGAGCGGGGGATCCCCGTCCTCGAGATCCGTGCCGACTGTCGCGACCTGCGCTCGGTCGAGGACGCCGCGGTGCTGCTGCGAGAGCTCGAAGCCATGCCCGACGTCCACGGCCGGGTGGTGATCCTCGAAGACGTGTTCGCGGTGCCGGGGGGCGACCACCCGCTCGCCGCGATCGACCTGCTCGCCAGCGCCGGCGCGACCGAGATCTGCCTCGACGACACCGAGGGTGCCGCGACCCCGCTCCAGGTCCGCGCCCTCCTCCAGGACGCCGTCGGCCTCGCGCGGCCCGTCCCGCTACGGCTGCGGCTGCGAGACAACGACCGGCTCGGCCTGGTGAACGTGCTGACCGCCTTGAAGTCCGGCGTCCACCACTTCGACACGACGCTGGGCGGTCTCGACGGCGCAGTCGCCACCGAGGACCTCATCCGTCTGCTCGGCACGCTCGACGTCACCACGCCGGCCGACGCCGCGGCGCTGGATCGTCTCGCGCGCCGTGTCCGCGGTCGCACCGCGGTTCCTGCCGTCGCTCCGAACGGTTCTCTTCCGAACGGCTCCACCGCGAGCACCTCTCCCGAACCGACCCCCCTCCCCACTCTCTAGGAGCTGATGACGGCCATGCTGACCGCCGAACACCTCTTGACCGATCTCACTCCCGACGAGCGCGAGCGGGCGGCGCGGGTCGAGGCGATCCTCCCCGCCGTCCGAGACGCGGCCCAGGAGGCCGACGCCCGCGGCCAGTTCCCCGAGGGCCACGTGAAGCTCCTCGCCGAGGCCGGCCTGCTGGGGCTCGTCGTCCCCACCGAGTACGGCGGTCTCGGTGGCGGCCTGCGCGACCTGGTCGCCACGACGTACGCGCTCGGCACGGTCTGCGGATCGACCGCCCTCGCCTTCTTCTTCCACTGCTCGGCGTCCTCGCGTGGGTTGCTGCCGCTGGCCGCGCTCGACGCCGGCCTGTACGAGGACGACGAGGTCGCGGAGGTGCGAGGGTTCGCCGAGCGCGTCCTGCACCTGATGGGCACCGACAAGCGCTGCCTCGCCAACTTCGCGAGCGAGGCTGCGAAGGCCAGCAATGCCAACGTCCTCATCTCGACCACCGCGACCCCGGTCGAGGGCGGTTGGCGCCTCGACGGCGAGAAGTCGTTCGGCTGCCTGTCGGGCACGGCCGACTTCTATCTGGTGACCGCCCGCCGCGCCGACATCGACGGGATCGACGGCATCTCGCTGTTCCTCGTCGCCCGCGACTCCGAGGGCATCCGCCCGCGGCAGGAGTGGAGCGGCCTCGGCATGCGCGCGTCCGACAACTTCGGGCTCGTGATGGAGGACTGCTTCGTCCCTGCCGACCACGCGCTGGCGGTGCCCGCCGGGTTCGCCCGTGCGACGTCGATGTCGCGCGGGTCCTGGGTGGGCAACCAGATCGCGATCGCGGCGATCTACGCCGGCATCGCCCAGGGCGCGTGGGACTACGCCTTCGAGCGCACGATGAAGGCGCGCTTCGCCGACACGGGCAAGCCGATCGCCTCCTCGCCGATGCACCAGGTGCTGATCGGCGAGGCCCAGACCGACCTGACCGACATGCACCTGTGGCTGCGCTACCAGGTGGAGCTCGAGTCCAGCGACCCGCCGATCCTGCCCAAGCCCGAGGTCATCAAGAACTGGAAGCTCGCCAAGGGCTCGATCTGCGAGAAAGCCTTCGCCGTGGCGGTCGGATCGTTGAAGATGTGCGGGACGTCGGGCGCACTGCTCGACAACGTGATCGGTCGTTCCGTACGCGACACCGCGATGGGTCTGGTCCAGGCCTTCCCCGCCGAGCGGGGACGCCTCGACCTCGCGCAGCTGCTCGTCTCCGACGAGTCGTGGAGCGGCCTCACGACCCCCGACGCGGCCGATGCGGCGGCGAAGGCGAAGACGGAGGCGGGACGAGGATGACGAGTACGGCGGACACTGCGGGTCCGGCAGCGGTGACGCTGCCGGAGCTGGTCGAGGTCGTGGCGGGGGACGTCGCCCCGGCGACCGGCACGCTCGACCTGTACCTGGAAGACCCATCCCGTGCCGTGCGTCTCGGCCCCGCGGTCGAGAGTGCACCGGAGTCGGTGGAGCGAGCCCTTCGCGCCGCCGACGCCGCCCACACCACGGGGACGTGGTCGTCGACCTCGCCGGCCGAGCGGGCCGACCTGCTCGACGCCGTCGCGACCGCGCTCGAGGCGCGTCAGCCCGAGCTCGCCGCTCTCGAGGCCTTCGCCACCGGCGTCCCTGTCCGTCAGACCTCCATCGTCGGCATGATCGTGCCGGGCGCCTTCCGCCTCGCCGCGGAGATGCTCCGCTCGGGCGCGCTGGTCGAGGCGCCGGTCACCGGCGCGAGCGGCCAGCCGGTCGAGGTGCTCCGGCTGCCGGTCGGACCGGCGGTCTGCCTGGTCCCGTGGAACGCGCCGGCACCGATGGCGGCCCACAAGGTGGCGAGCGCCCTGGCGGCCGGGTGCCCGACGATCCTCAAGCCCAGCGAGTACGCGCCGTACGCGACGACGCTGCTCGGGACGACCGTGGCGGAGGTGCTCCGTGACGCCGGCGTCGACGGGGGAGTCTTCCAGCTCCTCCAGGGCGGCCCCCGTGTCGGTGGGTCGGTCGTGACCGACCCCCGCATCCGCGCCGTCTCCTTCACCGGGGGTGCCGCCGGCGGCCGAGCGGTCGCGGTGGCCTGCGCCGAGAACCTCAGTGCGCTCCAGCTCGAGCTGGGTGGCAACAACCCTCTCGTCGTCATGCCCGACGCCGACCCGGAGGTCGCCGCGCGCGCCGCCGTCGACCTGCTCACGACGCTCAACGGTCAGTGGTGCCGCGCGCTGGGGCGTCTCGTGCTGCCCGAGGCGTCGGCCGACGCGATCATGGCTCTGGCGCTCGAGCGGCTCGCGGCGCTCAAGGCGGGGGACCCGCTCGACGAGTCGTCCGACCTGGGTCCGATCGTCCACTCGGTCCACCTCGCGCGCCTCGAGGGTGCGCTTGCGAGCCTCCAGGCCGCCGGTGGCGAGATCCACCGCGCGACCACGCTTCCTGACGCCGGCAACTACCTGGCGCCTGCGCTCGTCACGGGCGTGGCGCCCGAGGACGCCGTGGAGGAGGTCTTCGGGCCGATCGCCACGGTCCACACCTACGCCGACGAGGCGGAGGCGCTGGCGATCGCCAACGGCACGGCGTACGGGCTCGAGGGCTACGTCGTCGGGACCGACACCGAGCGCGCGCTGGCCTTCGCACGGCGCGTCCGCGCGGGCGAGGTCAAGGTCAACGGCTCCTCGATCATGAGCCTGCACCTGATGACGCCGCGACCCGCCTGGGGCATGTCCGGGCTCGGCGAGGAAGGCACGATCGAGACGATCCGCTGCTTCACCGGGGCTCGCGTCGTCGGCGTCGAAGGCAGCTTCGCGCTGCACGGCCGATGAGCGCCGAGGGGTCGTCGGCCGAGCGGCTCCGCGAGCTCCTGTCCGGCGACGCAGTCGTCCACCTGCCCGGCGTCCACGACGCGGTCACGGCACGACTGGCCGTCGCGTCCGGCGCACGGGCGGCGTGCCTCTCCGGCGCGGTGGCCTCGGCCGTCGGGCTCGGACTGCCGGACCTCGGCTTCGTCCACGGGAGCCAGATCGCAGCGCGCGCTCGCGACGTCGTCCCCTCGCTGGCGGGTGTGCCGCTGCTCGCCGACGCCGACACCGGGTACGGCAACGCGCTCCAGGCCCGCGAGACGACCCGCGTCTATGCCGCGGCCGGCATCGCGGGCCTCCACCTGGAGGACCAGGTGGCCCCGAAGCGGTGCGGCCACATGAGCGGCAAGGCGGTGATCGGGGTCGCCGAGGCCGCAGGCCGCGTCCGCGCGGCGGTCGACGCCCGCACCGGCATCGTGGTCGTGGCGAGGACCGACGCCCTCTCGGTCGAGGGCATCGGCTCGGTCGTGGAACGGGCGCGCGCGTTCGTCGACGCCGGCGCCGACGCGGTCTTCGTCGAGGGTGCCGCACCTGCCGACCTGGCCGAGGTCCGTGCTGCCCTCGGCACGCCTGCCCCGTTCGTGCTGAACCGTTCGGAGGCAGCGGGTTCCGACGGCGAGGTCCCGGACGACGCGACCCTGGCCGCGCTCGGCGTGCGGCTGGTGATTCATCCGGTCTCGGCCCTTCTCGCGGCGACGCGCGCGGTGGCCGACGTCTATGCGGCGATCGCGCGGTCCGGACGCGCCGGGGAGGCTCCGCGCTGGGCGTGGGACGACCTGACCGCCTTGCTCGGACTCGATGACCAGCTCCTGCTCGAGGAGCGCTATGCAGAGGAGGTGACCGTGCGATGACCGACACGGTCGTTGTCGTGGGCGCAGGCCCGGTCGGACTCACCGCGGCGTTGACGCTGGCTCACGCCGGCCATCCGGTGACGGTGCTCGAGGCGGGGGAGACCCTCTCGGCGGAGTCGCGCGCGAGCACGTACCACCCGCCGACGCTCGAGATGCTCGAGCAGCTCGGTGTGCTCGACGCGCTGATGGAGCGCGGCATCGTCTCCCGGCTCTTCCAGTATCGTGACCGGCACGAGGGTCCGATCGCCGAGCTCGACCTCGGCGCGCTGGCCGGTGACACCCCGTACCCGTTCCGTGTGCAGTGCGAGCAGAGCAAGCTGACTCCCATCCTCCTCGAGCGGCTGCTTCAGCACGAGGGCTGCACGGTCGAGTTCGGCGAGCCGGTGACCGGCGTCGTCCAGGACGACGCCGGAGTGCGCGTGACGAGCGCGACCGGACGGGAGTGGTCGGCCGGCTGGGTCGTCGGAGCGGACGGCGCGAGCTCCGTGGTGCGCAAGGCCGTCGGTGCCGCGTTCGAGGGGATCACCTATCCCGAGCGCTTCCTCGTGGTCTCCACGACGGAGGACCTCACTGCCGCCCTCCCGGGGATCGCCGACGTCAACTACGTGTTCGACCCGTCGGAGTGGTTGGTCCTGCTGCGGACGCCGGAGCACTGGCGCATCCTCTTCCCGACCGACCCCGACAGCCCGGCGGAGGACGAGGTCGCCGCCGCCCGCGTGCAGGAGCGGCTTCGGCGCGTGGCCGACCTGGGGCGCGACTGGGCGGTGCTCCACGCGTCGCTGTACGCCGTGCACCAGCGCGTCGCCGACCGGTTCCGGACCGGTCGTGTGCTCCTGGTCGGAGACGCCGCCCACGTCAACAACCCGCTCGGCGGGATGGGGATGAACAGCGGCGTCCACGACGCGGTGCTCGCCGCGACGGCCCTTGCCGACGTGCTGGCCGGCACCGCCACCGTCGCCGATCTGGACGACGTGATGGAGCGCAGGCGTGACGTCGCCCTCTCGTACGTACGCACCGTCACGCACGACAACTGGAAGCAGCTGCGCGAGCAGGACCCTGCCGCGCGCGCCACCCACCACGCCGAGCTCCGCGCCCTGGCAGCCGACCCGGCCGCGGAGCGGGCCTACCTTCGCCGGACGTCCATGATCGACTCGTTGCGGCCGCTCGACCCGACTCTCGGGGGCGCCCGGTGAGCGGTGCGGCCACCACGCCGCGGGAGAACCCGGCCCGCACCACCGAGATCGTCGGCGAGACTCCGGTCGCCAGCGCTGCTGAGGTCGACGTCGCGGTGGCCCGAGCCCGCTTTGCCCAGGCCGGCTGGGTCGTCGCGGCACCCGCCGACCGCGCCGCGACGCTGCGCGCCGCGGCGGAACTGCTCGAGCCTGGACTCGACGATCTCGCCGTCCTGATGGCGCGGGAGACGGGCAAGCCGCTCGCGGACTGCCGCGGCGAGGTCGGGTTCGGCGTGGCCGTCCTGCGGTGGGCCGCAGACCGCGGGGAGGCCCTGCTCGTCGACCACGTCGTCGACGACGCCGAGGGCCGGCTCGTCCGCCGCCACCGGCCGTACGGCGTGGTCGCGGCGGTGACCCCCTGGAACGCGCCGGTCGTCCTCACCATGCTCAAGGTCGCCCCGGCGTTGGTCGGCGGCAACGCCGTCGTCGTCAAGCCGTCACCCCTCGCTCCGTTCGCGGTCGAGCGGCTGCTCGCCACGATGGGGGAGGTGCTCCCCGAGGGGCTCCTCCAGACCGTCCACGGTCACGCCGACACCGCGACCGCGCTGGTCGGGCACCCCGGGGTCGATCGGGTGGCCTTCACCGGGGGCGACGTCGCCGGACGGGCGATCGCGCGGACCGCCGCCTCGGCGCTGACGCCCTCGTTGCTCGAGCTCGGAGGCAACGACCCGGCGATCCTGCTCCCCGACGTCTCGCTCGACGACGGCGCCATGGACCGTCTCGTGATGGCGTCGTTCGCGACGAGCGGGCAGGTCTGCATGGCGGTGAAGCGCCTCTACGTCCACCGCTCACGCTACGACGAGGTGGTCGGCGCCTACCGCGAAGCAGCGGCCCGTGTGCTGCGCACAGGCGACCCGCTCCACCCCGGCGTGACGATGGGACCGGTCGTGAGCGCGGCCTCGGCCGAGCGTGTGCGCGGGCTCGTCGCGGGGGCGAGCGCCCGCGGTGCCGAGGTGCTCGAGCTGGGGTCGCTCGACGACGCGACCGCGTTCGAGGGCGGATACTTCGTCCGACCCACCCTGGTCCTCGGTGCTGCCGACGACGACGACGTGGTGGCGACGGAGCAGTTCGGTCCGACGCTTCCCATCCTCGCGTTCGACTCCGAGGACGAGGTGGTCGCGAGGGCGAACGCCGGCGAGCTGGGGCTCGGCGCCTCGGTCTGGTCGCGCGACGAGGAGCACGCGTTCGCCGTCGGGGCGCGTGTCGATGCCGGGTTCACCTTCATCAACACGCACAACCGCACCGGCCTGGCGCTGAGGGCGCCGTTCGGTGGCGTGAAGCGCTCGGGGTGGGGGAGGGAGTACGGCGACGAGGGGGTCCTCGAGCACGTGCAGACCTGCGTCCTCCACGCGCCGGCCGCGTTCAGGGCCGGCGGCGTCGCGTTGGCGGCGACGGCGTACCCGAGCTGACGACCTATCAAGTTTCGGTCACGGCTGCCCTCATGGCGGTCCTCGGCCGCCCGCGACGGGCCAAGATTCTCATTCGAACCCTGTCCGCCGCGGGAATAGATCATATATAGTCTGAGCAACGTGACCCACGTCGCACGCCCTAAAGGAGCCCCCGTGAGCCAGAGTCTGAAGTACGTGCAGGAGCACCTCGACGAGTCGGGCCCCACCGACGTCAGCGAGACCTTCGCGACCTGGGCGGCGCTCGTGGAGCGGCTCAAGGCCCGGGTGTCCGAGCGGTTCGCCCTCGAACGCGACCCGTCGTCGGAGGCCCTCGAGGACTTCGGCGGAGAGACCGGGGCCAGGGGCCGCGTCCGCACCTACTCCGGTCCGGAGATCGACTGGATGGTCCACTCGCACATGGAGAACGCCGCCGCCGGCTTCTGCAACGTGCACCTGACGATCTGGCTCGGCCCCCAGGTCAAGGTCCCGCACTTCGGGATGGCGCTGGGCTGCTTCCCGCAGGGATGGGTCTATCTCGACTCCGTCCCCCGCAGCTACCTCGTCACCGACACCGACTCGTTCGACCGCTACTACGAGCCGGTCAACGAGCGGTGGGAGCAGGTCCGCAACGAGAACTCCTTCCTGGAGCCCTTCGTCAGCCGGTCGGCGTTCGTCCGCGCGGGTCTGTCACCGACCGCGTTCTGCTACATGGCGCCTGCCGCCGACGAGATGACGAGCCTCGTCACCGAGCTGGCCGAGGAGCACCTCGATCGCTGGCTCGGCTGGGTCGACCAGGCCGAGACCGTCCCGGTCGAGGAGCAGGCTGCCCTCGCGGCCGACGACGAGGCCATCCGACGCAACATCGCCGAGCGCGACCCGGCCAACGTGATGGGCGACCGCTACTTCGGGGCCGAGACCACCCAGCAGCTCGTCCGCGCGCTGTGGGGCGGCGACCGGGTGCTGCCCCGCGCCCACGAGCACGAGGCACACCGGTCCCGATGAGCCCTGCCGTCCTCGTCCGCGCGGTCCGTACCGCCGTCGGTGTCCCCGGGGCTCCTGCCCCGTACGACACCGCGCACGTCACCGTGCGCTACCCGGCCCTGCCGGCGACGACCACGGCCGAGCGGATGAGCGGCCGCCTCCCGGCGGACCCAGCAGGTGCTCCGTACCCGCTGGCCGTCATCCTCTCCGGCGTCAACGTCGCCGCCGACGCGTACTCGTGGTTGGCGGTGCGGCTCGTCGAGGCCGGCTTCGTCGCGGTCACCTATGACTGGGTCGCGGAGCTCTTCCCCGGCAAGGACGGTCCCGCAGACGTCGGGCTCACCCCCGGCGTCGATCTCGCCACCGTCGGCCCGCAGACCTACGGGAGCGGTCCGACGACCCCGGCGCTGCGTCCGGTGCTCGACGCCGTCGCCGCGCTCGGGGAGGCAGGACCGCTCGCGGGCCTCCTGGACGTCGACACCGTCGCCCTGTTCGGCCACTCGGCCGGTGGCACCGTCGCGCTCCAGTCGGCGAGCCCTCGGTGGTTCCCCGAGGTGCGCGCCGTCGTCACCTACGGCGCGCACACGATGGCGTCGCAGATGCTCGGCCACCCGCCGCGCACCCTGCTGCCGGCACCGGTCGAGGCCCCCGTGATGCTGCTGGCGGGCACGGCGGACGGTGTCGTCGCCGCCAGCGCCGTCCGGTACGGCGAGGAGCCCGGCGCGCCTACGCACGACCCGGTGACAGCCACCTGGGAGCGGGCGCTCCCGTCGACGACCGAGGCGTGGCTCGTCCACCTCGCGGGCGCATCGCACATGCTCGCCGCCCATCCCCACGATCCAACCACCGCACGCGGGTTCCTCGAGGACCCGCCGACCGGCGACGACGCCGCACGACGCGACGCGCTCGCCACCACCGTCACCTCGTTCCTCCGCGCCAGCCTGCGCGGGGATGCCGAGGCGAAGAACGCCCTGGAGCTGCTGGCGGAGCAGCCCTGCCCGGAGATCGCCGAGATCCGGCGACGCTAGGAGGAGACCCGCGATGTTCAAGAATTTCTGGTACGCCGTCGATTTCAGTGAGGACCTCCCGGCGGGGCAGCCCAAGAAGGTGAAGCTCCTCGGGCAGCAGCTCGTCATCTATCGCAAGTCCAGCGACAACAGCGTGGTCGCGATGTCGGACCTCTGCGTGCACCGCGGTGCCGCGCTGTCCGGTGGCGAGATCAAGGACGACTGCCTCGTCTGCCCCTACCACGGCTGGGAGTACGAGCCCGACGGCTCGGTGCGCAAGATCCCCGCGCACCCCGACAAGGGCATCCCTCGCAAGGCGCGCATCGACTCCTACCCCGTCCAGGAGAAGCACCGCTTCATCTGGATCTACATGGGTGACCTGCCCGAGGCCGAGCGCCCGCCGCTGCCCGACTGGTCCGCCATCGACGACACCGAGACCTATCGTGCGGTGACCGGCAGCTTCCTCTGGAAGTCCAACTACGAGCGCATCCTCGAGAACGGCGTCGACGTCGCGCACACGCCGTTCGTGCACGGCGGTGTCTTCGGCAACCGCGAGAAGCCGGAGGTCCCCGACTTCGAGGTCGAGGAGTCCGAGTGGCACTGCAAGGTGTCGGTGAAGCTCAACCCGCCGCGCTCCAAGGGCATCTGGGGGATGATCAACCCCAACAAGCAGGACCTCAAGAACCGCCCGCCGGTCCCGGTGTCGACCACGTGGTGGCTGCCCAACATGATCCTCCTCGAGATCGACACGCCCATGGGTGCGCTCAAGATCTTCGACGTGAACATCCCGATCGACGAGGAGACCACGCTCGTCAAGTTCATCGCCCTGCGCACGTTCTTCAAGGGCAAGTGGGCCGACCGTGACGCCCGACGCCGGGTGTTCAAGGTCCTGTACGAGGACGAGGCCGTCGTCAACGCGGTCCGACCCGAGCTGCTCCCGTTCGACCTGTCGGCCGAGCTGCACGTCAAGAGCGACTACAACGCCGTGCTCTACCGCCGTCGGCGCCAGGAGCTCATCGACAGGGGCTGGTCGGTCGAGGGCAACACGATCGTCGGCGAGGGGCCGGCCCGGGTGGAGGCGCGCGTGATCCCGTCGCCCATCCGCAAGGAGGTCCCCGAGCTGGCGTCGGCGTGGAACTTCAAGGAGGTCCGCAGCAAGGAGCTGCTCGGCAAGCGCGTCGAGCGCGAGGCGCGCGGCGACGTCCCCCGCACCGACACCAACGGCACGACCGAGTCGACCGATCAGACCCGTGGAGAAGAGGTCCCCGCATGAGCACCACCGAGTCCGAGGCCCCGGTCAGCCTGCCCGAAGGCCTGTGCCGCCGTACCTGGGAGCGCATCGTCACCGAGCGCCGCCTGGTCGAGGTCACCGCCGACGACGGGTCGGCCCTGCGGACGCTCACCTCGCCGATGACGCCCGAGCCGGTGGGACAGGTGCGGGTCTTCGTCTCCGAGGACGAGGCCGAGCCGGTCGCCAAGCTCGTCTACGTCGGCCTCGCCGTCGAGATGATCGGTCTCGACAGCCACATGGTGTTCGCGTTCACCCGCGGCGGTTCGCCGATCCCGCACTTCACGCTCGACTCCGTGCAGGGTCAGGGCACGTACGCGTTCCACCTGGACCTCATCCCTCGGGCCGACCTGGGCACCCACCTCCCGTACCTCGACTGGGCCTACGAGCCGCTGACGGAGACGTACGAGGAGGTGTCGACCTGGTCGGGCCTGAGCAAGGCGGCGATCGGTCCCCGGCAGAACGCGATGATGTCGCCGTGGATGCTGGTCAACCGGGCCGATGCGGACGCCTTCGTGGCGATCGGGAGTGCGGTCACCACCTACCTCGAGCACTGGTTCGGGCTGCTCGACGCCGAGGTGCCGTCCGAGGTGCTCGCCGACGTCGAGGACACCGACCTGGTGGCACGTGACGCCCGCAGCCGGGCCCTGGTCTTCAGCCCCGAGGTCGACAAGGTCTGGGCGCAGATCTCGCGCCTCATCGGCGAGGAGTCGGCCGAGGACGTGCGCACGCACCTGCTCGACAACGAGGTGCGCGCGTGACGGCGACCGCCGATCCCGAGGTAGGAGCCGACACCACCAGCGAGTGGCAGCAGCGCATCGAGGGGGAGTGGCACGGCCGGCCGTCGCTGTTCGACGCCCAGGGCAACCACGTCGGCTACGAGCACGTGGTCCGCGCGAGCGTCGTCGAGGACGGCGTCTCCCGCTACTGGATGCGCACGAACCTCGAGGGCAGCGGCCCGCTGCGCAACCGCTTCGAGCTCGGCGCGGACTTCGACTTCGGCATCGTCGACTCCGACCAGAACCGCGTCTACTGCGGTCCCGACTTCTACGGGACGGGTCAGCCGTACGGCTTCTTCGTCGAGGCGAACTACTACTCGCCCGGCTGGCAGGCGGACCTGCGGACCTGGAACCAGGTGCTGCCCGACGGCGTGACTCAGGTCTACTCGTCGGTCCTCCACGACGGATGGGCCGTCTGTGCGGTCTTCAACGGCGTCTACAAGCGCACGCTGGACCACGAGACGAACCCTGAGACCCAGACGTTCGTCGACGAATGGATCGCCGCCGAGACCCGTCGCGGGTCCATCCCTCAGGTCCTCCCCACCAAGGAGGCGGGCGCCTGGACAGGCAGCCTCTCGGTCGAGGACGCCGCGACGCAGACGACCGTCGGCCAGACCGATGTACGCATCGACCACGAGCCGCTCTCTCTCCTGCGCGCCCGCCAGCGGGTCACGTGGGAGGGCGCGCTCGACCGCTCCTACACCCTCGAGCGCTACCGCGACGGTGCGCGGGTGCAGTACGACGGGCCGGACGTCTTCGGCAACGCGGTCTCGTACGGCCGGGCGCTCTTCACCACGCAGCACCTCATGGGGGCTGACGCGCGCGGGGTCGAGAAGATCCGCGGTCGTGAGTTCCTGCTCGACCCGCAGACGCGAGAGCTCTCGATCGTGTGGCAGCTGCTCAGCGGTGAGCGGACGACGCACTTCGTCCACGGACTGCTGACCTGGGAGCCTGCGACGTGAGCGCCTCCCGGGTGGTCGTCGTGACCGGCGGCACTCGAGGCATCGGCCTCGGGCTCGCCGGCCAGCTCCTCGAGCGGGGCTGCCGTGTGGTCGTCTGCGGCCGGTCGTCGGCAGCGGTCGACACCGCCGTCGCCGAGCTCGGCGCCGTCGGTGGTGACCGCGTGAGCGGGATCGCCGCCGACGTCACCGACCGGGAGTCCCTGCAGAAGCTGTGGGACCACACGACCGAGACGTTCGGCCGGGTGGACGTGTGGATCAACAACGCCGGCGTCTCCGCGCCCCGCCGTCCGTTGCCGGAGATCCCCGCGGCTTCGGTCGAGAGCGTGATCCGTACCAATCTCGTCGGTGCCATCAACGGCAGCGCCGTCGCGCTCGCCGGATTGTCGGCCCAGGCCGGCGGCGGATGGATCTGGAACATGGAGGGCTTCGGCTCCGACGGCCAGCTCCAACCCGGCATGGCGGTCTACGGGGCGAGCAAGCGCGCAGTCACCTACCTCACCGCCGCGATGGTCAAGGAGGCGAAGGGCACCGACGTCCGAGTCGGCTACCTGTCGCCCGGCATCGTCGCGACCGATCTGCTCGTCGACGACTACGACGGCCAGCCCGAGGCGTTCGAGAAGGCGCGCAAGATCTTCAACATCCTCGGTGACCGGGTCGAGACCGTCACCCCGTGGCTGGCCGACCACGTGCTCGCCGCGAGCAAGAACGGGACAAGGGTCGCCTGGCTGACCCGGTCGAAGGCGATGGGCCGGTTCCTCACCGCCGGCTTCCGCTCACGGGACATCTTCGCGACCGACGAGTCCCCGGCCACGAGCACGGGAGCGGTGGCCTGATGGCGATCGATCCGTGCACCGAGTACGGCCTGGCGCTGGCGATCGAGGACTTCGTGCCGGTGCTCCTCGCCGGCGCGGGCCTGGTCGTCCTGGCGAACGCGCTCGGCAAGGCGATTCCCGCCGTACGGGTGGGCGCACTTCTGGGTGGTCTCGTCGTCACTGCGGGCGGCCTCGGCAAGGCGGTCTGGAAGCTGCTCGTCGCAGGCCCCTGCGTGGAGATCCCCTTCCTCGAGCAGATGCTCTTCCCCTGCCTGGCGATCGGGTTCTCCGCGATCGCCTGGGCACTGGCCAGCGTGTACGTCGGCAAGGTCGTGTCCTGGGCGCCGTTCGCCCTCGTGCCCTTCGTCGGTGCATGCATCTCCGGCGCCGCGCGCAACCTCACCCCGATGCTCGCCATCGCCGCCCTCTCCGCGGTCGCGGTCGGAGCCATGGCCTCGGCGCTCGCCCGTCGCCACGGCGACCAGCTCGGACGCTGGCTGTTCATCTTCTACCTCGTCGGAACCCTCGTGCTCCCTCCGCTCGCCGCTCGGCCGAACCAGACCGAGGCCTTGCAGTGGATCGAGCAGCTCACGAACTCCGGCGTCCAGCTCTGCTTCCTCATCGGCGCGCTCCGCCTGAGCAGGCGGCTCCCGCACGCCGAGCGTCCCTCCGTCCCCGAAGGAGCCTCCCTCTCATGACCGACCGCCTCGGCTACCGCCGCAAGTTCGGTGTGATCGCCCCGAGCACCAACACGATCGTCCAGCCCGAGTTCGACATGATGCGCGTCCCCGGTGTCACGTCGCACTACGGACGGATCCTCATCCGAGACGGCCGTATCGCCGACGACGAGGGCATGCAGAACCTGCTCGTCCAGATCCGTGCCGCGATGGCCGACTGCGTCGAGGGCGTCGTGACGATGGAGCCCGACTACATGGTCATGGGCATGAGCGCCGAGACCTTCTGGGACGGCGTCGAGGGCAACCGCCAGTTCGTCCAGCAGATCCAGGACCTCTCGGGCGGGCTCGGCGTCGCCACCGGCGCCGAGGCCTGCGAGCGCGCGCTCCAGCTCTACGGTGCCAGGAAGATCGGCATCGTCACGCCGTACACCCCGATCGGTGACGAGAACGTCCGGAAGTTCTTCACCGAGCTCGGCTTCGAGGTCGACAAGATCAAGGGCCTCAGCTGCGAGAGCGCCGTCGCGATCGCGCACGTCAGCGAGCAGACGCTGCGTGAGGCGATCATCGAGGTGGACGGACCCGACGTCGACGCGATCGTCCAGTGCGGGACGAACCTCTGCATGACCGAGCTGGCCGACGAGGCCGAGCGTTGGCTGGGCAAGCCGGTCATCGCGATCAACGCCGCCACCTGGTGGATGGCGCTGCGCGAGAACGGCATCGAGGACAAGCTCCACGGCTTCGGGTCGTTGCTGCGCGACCACTGACCACCCCCCGTCTCCGTGCAGGGCCGTGTTCCCCCGGCCCGGCCCTGCACGGTCTGCACCGTCCACGTCTCCGCCGCCCGCGCCTCCGGCCGGGCGGCGGAGACGTGCTGTGCCGGGCGTGCTGTGCCGGGCACTGAGACGGTTCCTGGAATCGCGAGACAGTGTTCCAGTTCGGAGGTTACGGTTCCCCCACCCCGGACTCGCCGCCGACCGTGCCCGCCGTCTGCTCGGGCTCGAGGGTGATCTGGTCGAACGGCAGCAGCGGTTCCACCTCAGGGAACACCACGAGGAACAAGATGAGGACGACCCCCACGAACAGGGCCACGGCGATCAGCGCCTTCACGGCCGTGGGCCCGGGAAGGATCCGCCACAGGGCTGCGTACACGTCAGGCCTCCGATCCGGAGCGGGTCTCGACGAGGTGTCCGTGCACGATGAGGCGCTCGCTGGAGCCCCATCGGGGATGGCAGGTCACGATGGTCAGCCGGGCCTTTCGGGCTCTGGCCTCGGGCTTGCCCGGGACGGGGAGCAGGATGTCGACCGCGGTCGGTGCGACGATCTCGGTGCGGTCGACGACGTAGGTGTAGGTGTCTCCGACCGCCTCGACGACCACGGTGTCGCCCTTGCGGACGCGGTCGATGTGCGCGAACGGCTCACCGTGGGTGGCGCGGTGACCGGCAACGCCGAAGTTGCCGACCTGACCCGGCTGCGCCGTCTCGGGGAAGTGTCCGGGACCACGCGCGAGCTGCTCGTCCGACACGCCTTCCACCACGACCCACGACCAGTCGTCGCCGAGCCGGGGGATCCTCATGACGGCGATACCCGACCCTCGTGGGGGAGCGACCTTGGCCGGCTCGGCGGGCACGTTCGAGCTCGGTGTGGCGGCGGCGGCCTCGACTTGGCTCTCGAAGTCGTCTCGCAGGTCGACCTGTGCGGCCGCGGTCTGCACATCGCTCCAGACCACGAGGTAGACGGCGAAGAGCAGCACGACCACGCCACCGGTGACCAGCAGCTCCGCGCCGGAGCGCACCACGGTGCCGGCCACCCTCGCGGACTGGCTCATCACGGACCTGCCCATCAAAATCCTCTCGGATATATCATTGACAATATCGTCTGCGTGGTTGAGCCTATCCCTACTTGCACTCCCGATGTGTGCAATGCAGTGGACAGGACTGCGACTCAGGTCGGGCCCCTCGGGGCCCCCTACCCGAAGAAGGAGCGCGGGTAGATGAGATCTAAGAAACGCGTCGTGGCCCTGCTGGCTGGAGCCAGCATGCTTGCGACGACAGCAGTCACCGTGGGCGCCACCTCGGCGTCCGCGGCGACCCCGTCAGGCGGGTGTTGGGTCTACTCCGTGGCGGCTGGTGCCGCCCTCGAGGACACCTCGACGACGGGCAACCTCTCCAGCTCGCTGGCGGCGTGGGGCAACAATGCCGACTACACCCTCACCACCAGTGGCGGGAGCACGGTCGGCAGCTCACGCAACTTCACGCTGACCTTCAACACCGGACCGACCAACGGCGGTCCGGCGGCGTCCGGCACGGTCTACTACTACTTCTCGGTCAACGGCGTGAACCTGCCGGTGGTCCAGAAGGGGTTCTCCGCGCCGGGCTTCGGTCCGATCCCCGGGGACACGGTCCAGGGCTCGTTCCCGGTCACCAGCTCGGGGACCAACACCCTGAAGCTTCGCAAGGTGATCTACGACATCCCCGACTACACGCTGCGCGTCCAGTGCAACGGGCAGTCGGGCGGAGTGGCGAACGGGGTCAACCCGGCCACCACGCCGGTCGACACCAACATCAGCGCGAGCTTCTCGGCGGTCGGTCCGTCGGCCTCCATCACGGGGATCAGCAACCAGGTCGTCACCAACGCGGCACGCAAGAACGACGTGATCAGCTTCGGCGTCACGAACTTCTCAGCGGCCGGCACCGGTACGGCCGAGCTCTGCAACACCAGCGGGACCAGCTGCGACGCGACGTCCTCGACGCTCTCGATCGCGGGCGACGGCACGGGCTCGGGCACCCTCGCGGTGTCCGCCACGCCGACGACCGGGGCGCGGTCCCTGAAGGTCACCTCCGGCGGTGAGACGAGCCTGACCCCGATCACCATCCTGGGCAACGTCACCGTCTCGACGAACGTCACCGGTGGTGGCGCCGGCACGGTCGTCACCGTCACGGGCTCCAACTGGGACCCGAACCAGCCGGTGAGCGTCAGCGGCACCAAGAGCGGTCCGCCGTTCCCGCCGCCGGCCTCGTCCGACCCGGCTGTCACGACGACCGCCGACTCCGCGGGCAACATCTCGGCCACGTTCATCGTGAACGATTCCGGGACTGCCTACATCGGTGCGAGTCGCATCCACGCGCCCGGCCCCCCGCCGGTCGCCATCTTCGCCTCGCAGGCGTTCACCTTCTCCGGTGACACCTGCACGGCGAAGCAGGGAGCGGCGACCACGGGCAGCTGCTCGCTGCTCGAGACGCTCGACCTGACGGTCGTCGCGGGCGACCTGAAGATGTCGAAGGACGCAGGAAACGTTCTGATGTCGGGCGTCTCGCTCGACGGTACGGACCAGACCTCGACCGGCGATCTCAAGGACGTCACGGTGAAGGACTACCGCGGAGGTTCCCTCGGGTGGTCGCTCGTCGGTCGCTTCTCGGGCCTCAACGGTCCCGCGAAGCCGAGCGGCGGCAACTTCACCATCGCTCCGAACGCCCTGACCTGGACGCCGAAGTGCGCCGCCCAGAGCAACACCGACGACACCGTCGTCGCGGGCGCATCGGCATCGTTCGCCGATGCCTCGACCGACCTGCCGCTGTGCGCGGTGGCGACGTCGGGTCTCGGTGCCGACGGGACCAGCGGAGGCGACGCTGTCGCCGACGCCGGGCTCTCGCTCGAGGTCGGAGCCAGCCAGGCGGCCGGTACCTACACCGGCCTCCTCACGTTGACGCTGTCGTGAGTCCGCTCTCGACACGTCATCTGTCATGACACGCACCACGTAGCACCGGTCCGGGTGGGTGCCGCTCTCGCGGCACCCACCCGGATCGCCACGTCCCCCTTCGGCGAGGAGTGCCGACCGATGATCCGAACCAAGCACCTGGCGGGTGCCCTGATCGCCTTCGTCATGCTCGCCGTGGCGACGGCCGTCGTGCCGTCGCCGGTGCATGCTGCGGACAACGGCGCCTGGTCGGTCACGCCCACCCCCGGCTCCGAGTCGTCGCCGACGCCTCGCAGCTACTTCGTTCTCGAAGGCGCTCCCGGCGCGACGCTCACCGACAAGGTGCGGATCCGCAACTACACGAAGCGGGCGCTGACCTTCTCGCTCTACGGAGCCGACGGCTACAACACCGAGCAGGGCGGTTTCTTCGCGCTGCGGACGCTCGACCGTCCGCAGGTCGACGTCGGTGCCTGGGTGAAGCTTCCCGTCCAACAGGTCAAAGTCGCGCGCCGGACTCAGGTGGACGTCCCGATCACCATCCAGATCCCTGCCAACGCGACCCCCGGCGACCACGTGGGTGGCATCGTCGCCCTCAACGGTGCCATCGAGGGCTCGGCCGAGTCCGGCGGACTCGACGTCGGCATCAAGCGCGCGGTCGCCGCACGCCTCTACCTCCGCGTGAGTGGTCCGACGACCCCCGCACTCGAGGTCAGTGACGTCCAGCTCGACCACGACCGTGGACTCTTCCCCTGGTCGGGGTCCGGCAAGGGCCGCGTGACCTACACCGTCGAGAACACCGGCAACCTGCGGCTGTCGCCGGCGAGCGTGATCACTGTCTCCGGCCTGGGGGGCCGCGAGCTCGACGAGGTGGAGACCGCAGCCGTGGTCGATCTCCTCCCGGGTCAGACCGCGAAGCTGAGCGCCGACGTCGCGGGCATCGGCTCTGCCGACCGGGTGTCGGTCGACGTCACCCTCGCGACGCCGGAGGGCGTCCGCGACGAGAGGTCGACCACCGCCTGGATCGTCCCCTGGCCGCTCGTCGTGATTCTCCTGCTCGCCCTCGCCGGCGCCCTGTGGTGGTGGCTGAGACGACGGGCCGAGCGACGGCGAGCCTTCGAAGCCGTCGCGACCGCCCCCACGCTTACGATCGGGAGCAGCCGGTGAGGACAGCACGAAAGCTCGGGATCCTGCTGGCACTGCTGGCGACGCTGACGTTCGCCGGCGGTTTCTGGGCGCCGACCCAGGCCGCGGACGAGCCGGCGAGCGGTCTCTCCGCCACGGTCTCTCCGGGCACCGCCGGGTACGCCGACCGGGTGAAGGTCAAGGGCGTCGGCTGGCCGGCGATGACGCAGGTGCAGGCCGTGGTCTGCGGCGACCTCGCGATCGGCGGGTCGTCTGCCTGCGACCAGGGCACCGCCGTCCTCGGGGTCGCCAACGTCGACGGTGAGGTGGATCTCGACCTCGTCGTCGGCAACCCGCCGCGACCCTGCCCGTGCGTCGTCCGGCTCGCCTCGTACACCGGGCCGGCGCTCGCCGTGGACTCGCCGCTCGTGATCACCGGACACCCGACGGGGACGCCCCCGACACCCGTGCTGCCGTTGCCGAACCTCCACGTGAAGGAGGTCAGGCTCGAGGGCAGCGGCGGGTTCTGGGGCCTCTTCGGGGCCGCTCCCGCCCGCAAGCTGGTCGTGACCATCGAGAACCGCGGCACCGCGCCGGCCGTCAACCCGCCGATCAAGATCGGCGTCGGCCAGTCGGCGGAGACCGAGCCGACCGTGGGGGTCGGCCGTGACCTGACGATCCAGCCCCTCCAGAGCAGTCGTCTGGAGATGAACGTCGAGCTGCCGTTCGCCGCGTTCGGCACCTACCACGTGGTCGGGTCCGTCGGCGAGGGCGATCTCGGGACGACGTTCGAGACCACGTGGGGCGCCTACCCCTGGGCACTGATCGCCTTCACCATCATGTGCGCGGCACTGCTCGCCCTCGGGATCTACGTGCGCCTGAAGGCGGCTCAGGAACGCAGGAAGGCCCGGATGCCGGGGGAGTCCGCCGCGGCGCTGGCGAGCAAGCCGTACGGCCTCCCGGACGTGGTGTACGTGGAGTCGCTGGGCGGCTTCCTCGTGAGCCCGAAGGCCGTCGGCAAGACGCGTCTCATCAACCGCCTCGACGGCCGCCTCGAGGGTCCTGACCTGGTGGCGCTGCTCGGCGACCCCGGCTTGGCCTCGCAGACCCGCGTCCTCTCCGGCACGGCTGCCGACGGGGGAGGGGGCGGTGCAGCGGTGGTGGACCTGCCGTCGCTGGACGCGTGGCTGACTCGACGTGACCCGTCGGGGGCGCCTTCCGGTGACGATCCGGCGGCTCCGGTCTCCGCGGACGCCGTCGTCGACGTCGACGCGGTCGATACCTGGCTGGCGCACCGAGAGGGCAAACGCTCTTCTCAGACCACCTAATATCGTATATTCTAGCGACTCAACGTAGGCGGGCTGGAGGGCTGATGCGGCACCAGAAAGACCCTGTGGGCGGACCGGATCGATCGTTGGTGATCCGGGCCAGCGCGGCATTCGCGTGCTTCGCGCTCGCCCTCGTCGGCTGCGGAAGCATGATGCCTGGAGCGGTGGTCGGAGACGGCGCCGGAGGCACCTCGGTGTCTGCCGAGGGAGTCGGTCCGGGCGTCACCGACGATGCGGTCAAGGTTGTGTTCGTCGGTGTGGACCTCGAGGGTGTCAAGGACATCACGGGCTTCAAGACGGCCAACGCCGGCGATCCCGAGAAGCAGGTCGAGGCCCTCGAGGCCTGGGTCAACGCCAACGGTGGAGTCGCTGGGCGCAAGCTCGACGCCGTCTTCCGGATGTACGACGCGGCGGTCGACTCCCCGGCGGCCGAGGAGCAGCTCTGCAACAAGGTGACGCAGGACGACAAGGCGTTCGCCGTCGTGCTCACCGGTCAGTTCCAGAGCAACGCGCGCCCGTGCTACGCCCAGCGCAAGACCCTGGTGCTGGACGCGACGCTCGTCGCCACCGACGACGCGACGTACGAGAAGCTCTCGCCCTACCTCTGGTCGCCCAGCTACCCGTCGTACGACGGCTTCGTCCGTGCGTACGTCTCGACACTGAAGGAGAACGGCTTCTTCAAGGGGCGCAAGCGCGTCGGTGTCATCGCCGCCGACAACCCGATCAACCGCTCGACGATGGAGAAGCTGGCCGTCCCCCTGCTCGAGGACGCCGGTGTCAAGCCCGAGATCGCGTGGGTCGACACCACCGACCAGGGCAGCCTCTTCCAGGGCAACGACCAGGGGGCGGTGACCTTCCGGAGCGGCGGCATCGACCGCGTCATGTTCCTCGGTGGCGCGCGACTGGCCTCGATCTTCGCGTCCGTGGCCAGCGCGCAGAGCTTCTCGGCGCGCTACGCGATCTCCTCGTTCGACAACCCCAGCTTCTTCGTCAACAACCCCGAGACGGTCCCGTCCGACGTCCTCAAGGGGATGGTCGGAGTCGGCTTCGCCGCCGGCCAGGACGTCACCGACGACCAGCTTCCGTTCCCCGGCACCGAACCGGAGAAGCGCTGCATCGACATCTACGCCGATGCCGGCATCACGTTCTCCTCCCGCGAGGCGGCACGCGTCGCCCTCCCGTACTGCGACGCCGCCATGCTGCTGCAGGCGGGAGCCACCGAGCTCACCGACAACCTCAACGCGGCTGCGTGGGGCGCGGCGGTGGAGGACCTCGGGTCGGCGTTCGTGCCGGCCACCGGGTTCACGGGGACCCTCGGGCCGGGCCGCCACGCGGCCTCCGGCGCCTACCGGGTGCTCTCGTTCGACCGCGACTGTCGCTGCTTCGTCTACAAGGGGGGCGACGTTGACTTCCCGACGTCGTAGCCCGGCCTCGTACGCGCCTCGCTCCGGAGCCCCTGCCCTGGCGGTGGAGGGCATCCAGTGCTCGTACGGCCAGGTCCAGGTGCTCTTCGACGCGGGACTGGTCGTCGAGGAGGGCGAGATGGTCGCGCTCCTCGGCCCGAACGGCGTCGGCAAGAGCACGATGCTGAAGGTGGTCGCCGGCCTGCTGCGCCCCGATGCAGGCAGCGTCCAGCTCGGCGGGGTCGACGTCACGTCGGCGCCGACCCGCGAGCGCATCGCTCGCGGGCTCGG
The DNA here is from genome assembly GCF_019550935.1 of Mumia sp. zg.B53. Taxonomy (NCBI): domain Bacteria; kingdom Bacillati; phylum Actinomycetota; class Actinomycetes; order Propionibacteriales; family Nocardioidaceae; genus Mumia; species Mumia sp. zg.B53. Next base: position 59,421 of record NZ_JAHWCK010000005.1, read on the forward strand.
TCAGGTCGTCGGCCAGGCGACGTTCAGCTCGCTGACCGTCACCGAGAACCTCCGGATGCACGCCTACACGATCCAGGACCGTGCCTGGGCCGAGGAGGCCGTCGAGGCGGCCCTCGCGGTGTTCCCGCGGCTGCGGGCGCGTCAGGACCAGCCGGCGTCGACGCTCTCCGGTGGAGAGCGGCAGATGCTGGCGCTCTCGAAGGCGATCGTCCAGGACCCGCGCATCCTCGTCATCGACGAGTTCTCGCTCGGACTCGCGCCGGTCGTCGTGGGCGGCCTGCTCGAGCTCGTCCGCCGCCTCAACGAGCGCGGCACCGCGGTGCTCCTCGTCGAGCAGTCCGTGAACGTCGCGCTGTCGCTGGTCGACCGCGCCTACTTCATGGAGAAGGGCCAGATCGTGGCCTGCGAGACCGCGGCCGAGCTGAGCGCCGATCCCGAGCGGGTGCGTGAGCTGATGCTCGGCGGACACGTGGCGGTGGCCCGATGATGGGATTCGAGATCGGCATCGACCGGATCCTCATCGGTGTCTTCACCGGCCTCACGTACGGGCTGCTGGCCGTCGGCCTGGTCCTCGTCTACCGCTCGAGCCGCTTCGTCAACTTCGCGCACGGCTCGATCGGTGCGTTCGGCGCCTCGGTGCTCGGACTCCTCGTCGTCGACTGGGGCGCTCCGTACTACCTCGCGTTCCCGGTCGCCATCGCGGTCGCCGCGGGGCTCGCCGCCGGCATCGAGATCGGCGTCGTCCGCAGGCTCGCCGGACGGCCCAGCCTCATCGGCATGATCGCGACGCTCGGACTCTCGCAGTTCATCCTCATCATGGCGCTGCTGCTCAACAGCGACGGCGTCAGCGGATTCACGTTCCCCATGCCCCCGCTGCTGCCGTCGTTCACCATCGGGCAGCTGCCGGTGACCCCGGCCCACGTCGCCATGATCGTTGTCGCACCGACGGTCCTGGTGGCGCTCGCGCTGTTCCTGCGCAAGGCGCGGCAGGGCCTCGCGATCCGTGCCGCCGCCGACGCCCCGGACACCGCCGCCCTCGAGGGCATCCGGGCGCCACGGATGTCGTCGTACGCCTGGGCGATCGCCGGCGGCATCGCGGCACTGTCGGCGATCCTCGTCACCCCGACGACGGCGGGCCAGTCGATCGACACCCTGGGGCCCGACCTGCTGCTCAAGGGTCTGGCCGGTGCCGTGATCGCGCGCATGACATCGATCCCGATCGCCTTCGGCGCGTCCATCGGCATCGGCGTGCTCGAGCAGGTCCTGCTGTCCAACCCCGACACCCGCGGTCTCGTGCCCGTGGTGCTCGGCCTGGTCATCGTCATCGCGTTGCTTCGTCAGCCGACCCTCGGTCGTGCCGACGCCGAGCGAGGCAGCTGGCGCCGGGTCGGCGCCCCCCCGGTCCCTGCCGCGTACGCCGCCCTGCGCGGCGTCCGCGTCACGCCGTACCTCCTCGTCGGAGGCTGCGCGACGATCGCCGTCGCCCTGGCGTACGTCGTCAGCAACGAGACCGCGTCGGTCCTCACCAGCGTGGCGGGCTTCGCGCTGGTCGGCCTCAGCGTCGGTCTCATCACCGGGGTCGCGGGACAGCTGTCCCTCGGACAGTTCGCCTACGCCGGCATCGCCGCGGCGGTCTCGGTCCACCTGGTCGACTCGTGGGGGAGCTTCGTGCTCGGCACGCTCGGTGGTGTGCTGGCCGCCGCGCTCGTGTCGGTGCTGGTCGGGATCCCCGCGCTACGTCTCAAAGGTCTCGCGCTGGCGGTGTCGACGCTCGCCTTCGCCCTGGCGACGACGGCCTGGGTGCTGCGGCTCGACATCTTCCTGGGAGACGGCGTCTCACCGGCGAAGCCGCAGTGGTGGGGCTACTCGATGGACGTCGCCCGCGACTACTACCTGTTCGCGCTGCTCATGCTCGCCCTCGGCATGTTCGTGTCGGCGAACCTCTGGCGCAGCGGCTTCGGTCGGACGCTGCAGGCGCTGCGTGACAACGAGGACGCGGCCCGTGCCTTCACGGTGCCGCGCACCTTGCGCAAGCTCCAGCTCTACGCAGTCTCGGGAGCGCTCGCCGGCCTCGGTGGCGTCGTGATCGGCCACGGTCAGACGCAGCTGACGGTCAACTCGTTCCCGGCCTCGGCGAGCATCGACGTCGTCGCCCTCACCGTCGTCGGTGGCCTGGGACTCGTCGCGGGGCCAATGGTGGGTGCGCTGATCATCGTGGGCCTCCCGGGCCTGGTGGCTCTCGGCATCCCCGGCCAGGCCCTCCTGGCGCTCGGGTGGTTGCTGGTCGTCGTCCTGCTCCCCGACGGTCTCGGTGGGATCGCGATGCGGATGCGGGACCGGTGGTACGACCGGCTCGCCGTGCGTGCCGGCATCGACCCCGCTGTCGCGCGCGCCGAGCCGGACGTCACCCAGCGCTCGCCGCTGCAGAGCTCCGCGGCGCTGGACGGCCTGTTCGCCGTCGACGTCGAAGACCTGGAGGCCGGGCCGCAGGCCGCGCCGTTGCTGGTCGTCAACGACGTGAGCAGGCACTTCGGCGGCGTCGTCGCCGTGGACCACGTCGACCTCGAGGTGCACCCGGCGGAGATCGTCGGAGTCATCGGCCCCAACGGCGCAGGCAAGACCACGCTCTTCGAGATCGTCGCCGGATTCACCAAGCCCGACACGGGGTCGGTGATCTTCGCCGGTCACGACGTGACGACCGCGACCCCGGAACGCCGTGCCACCCGCGGACTAGTCCGCTCCTTCCAGGATGCGGCGCTCTTCCCGACGATGACCGTCCGCGAGACGGTCATGGTGGCCGGTGAGCGGACGGAGCCGAGCAGTCTGTTCGCCGCGTCGCTCGGGACCCCCCGACCCGACCGGATGAAGGCGCGTCGTGCCGACGAGCTGATCGACCGCATGGGTCTCGGACCGTTCGCCGGCAGGACCATCTCGGAGCTCTCCACCGGCACGAGGCGCGTCGTCGAGCTCACCTGCCTGCTCGCGCTCGAGCCGCGGGTGCTCCTGCTCGACGAGCCGTCGGCCGGCATCGCCCAGAACGAGTGCGACGCCCTCGGCGACCTGCTCCTCGACGTCCGGCGCGAGCTCGGGACGGCGATGGTCGTCATCGAGCACGACCTCCCGTTGCTGGCTCGACTCAGCGACCGGATGGTCGCGATGAACCTCGGTCGGTTGATCGCCTCGGGCACCCCCGACGAGGTCCGCAACCACCCCGACGTCGTCAGCTCCTACCTCGGGTCCGACCACTCGGCCATCGCCCGGTCGGGTCCCCAGCTGACGAGCGTCGAGCCCCTCCCCGCGGGGACACCATGACTCGTCCGATGCTCGACCGCCGTCCCACCGTCCGCCCGAACCTCACGACTCGGAGAACGAATGCCATGACTCCCAGGATCTCGACCCTCTTCCGTGCGACGGCCCTCGCGGCCGCGCTCGGGCTCGTGATGCTCCTCGGCGCGCCGGCCGCGTCGGCGGCACCGAAGCTGGACATGGGTCCCAGCACCGGAATGAAGGACGGGCAGCAGGTCACCGTCAAGGCGTCCGGCTTCGCGCCCAACCTCAAGAACATCGCCGTCGGACAGTGCAGGGCGGTCCAGAAGGGACCGTCGGACTGCAACCTGAAGGGTGGCGCGACCTTCCGGAACGCCGACGAGAGCGGAGCGATCGCCCCGGTCACCATCACTCTGTCCGAGAAGTTCGGTGCGATCGACTGCACCAAGGAGGCCTGTGTCGTGGCGGCGGCCCCGCTGCCGAACACCAGCCCAGACGACGTGGTCGCTGCCAACACCGTGTCGGTCAAGATCACCTTCGGCGGTGGCGACAAGCAGGCATCCGCCGAGCCTGCGGCGGCGCCGGCGGCGAACCCGGCACCGACCGTCCCTGAGGACGACAACGCGGGTGCGCTGCCCAAGACCGGCGGCACCGACAACCTGCCCGTCCTGCTGATGGCCGCCGCCGCCCTCGTCATGGGTGGCCTCGGCGTGCTCCTGGTGTTCCCGGGTCGTCGTCGTCACGGAGTCAGCGCATGAGGGCGCGCACGCGCCTCGGTGCGCTCGCACGGGTCGCGGGCGCCGTCGCGCTGATGGGCGGCTCGCTCGCGCTGGTGTCGAGTCCGGCGGCCGCGGCCGAGGGCACGCCGGCGGCAGGAACGGTCGCGTTCTCGTGCACGATGCCCGACTTCAAGAAGGACTTCGACTACGCGGCGAAGGTCTCGGTCGCGGGCTACCGTGCGGCGGAGGGTGGCCCCGTGACGTTGCGGGCCACGCTCAGCGACCTCCCGGGCGTGGCGCCGGTGGCGATCAACAACGCGTCGATGAGCGCGACGTTGAAGCTGACGATCGACGGTCAGGCGGTCACGCTCAAAGGCACGGGGCCGACCACGGCCGCCCCGAACGGGCCCGTCCCGGTGACCGACGTGTCCGGCACGGTGACCTCGAGCAAGGCCGAGCTGCCGGTGACGGCGACCGCGTTCACGTTCGTGGTCTCCGGCGTCGGTGGCCAGTGCACGGCGTCCACGGCGCTGTCGGTGCTGACGGTGAGCGATGAGCCGCCGCCTACGCCGACTACGCCTACGCCTACGCCTAAGCCGACGAAGGCGCCGACCACCGCTCCGGCGAAGGCGCCGACCTCGGCTCCGCCGGCAGGGAACCCTGGCAAGCCCGCCAAGGGCACGGTGAAGTTCGCGTGCGTCATGTCGATCGGGTCGAAGTTCGACTACAACGCCACGATCTCGGTCTCCGGATACCGCAAGAACGCGGGCGACCCGGTCTCCCTCCAGGCGACGATGAGCAAGCTCCCCGGCATCGCGCCGGTCCCGATCGACGGCTCGATGGAGTACACGCTCAACCTGTCGGTCGGGGGTACGGCGACCACGCTCACGGCGACGGACACGGTCAACGCCGCGCCGAAGGCCGTGGTCCCCGTCCCGACGCTCAAGGGCAGCGTCAAGGCGTCCGGTGACGAGCTCGACGTGAAGGCATCGGGATTCTCGTTCGACTTCCCTTCTGCGTCCATCGGCGCGAAGTGCACGGGATCGGGGACGCTGTCCAAGATGACGGTCAGCAGCGAGCCTCCGGCCGACGGTGACGGTGGCGGGAGCGGCGGTGGGAGCAGCGACCCGGCCGCCACCCTTCCCAAGACCGGTGGCACGGGCTCGTTGCCCGTGATCGGTCTGGTGGCAGCATCCCTGGTGTTCCTGGGTGCCGCGGGTCTCGTCTGGCTCCCGTCGCGTCGGGGCACAGCGACGCGCGGCTGAGTCGGCATCCCGCCGACCTCACGGACAGCGGGCTCCCTGCGTACCTGTCGACGTCAGGGAGCCCGCTTCGGTGGCTGCCACACGATCACAGCGCACGGTCCCGGCATCTCATCCCTCATGGAGGGCAGATGCCGGGACCGTGTGCTGTGCCGAGGTCAGTGTGCCGTGACGAGCGGGTGCTCGACGTACGAGCGCTTGGCGACGAAGCCTGCGTCACGGAGACGGTCCACCGAGATCGGGACGGCCGGGGCCGCGATCTCGGCGCGGTAGACCAGCGGTGGGAGGCCCTGTGCCGCGCTGATCGCGTCGAAGAGCTCGGCGTTGGTCGGCGGGAGCTCGGGATGGGTGAGGTTGTAGGTCCCGACGATCCGTGTCTCCACCGCGTGGACGATCGCGTCGGCGGCGTCCTCGACGTGCAGACGGTAGAGGAGCGCGTCCGCCCCGAACGGGACCGACCCGCCGAGGTACTGGTGGGCCATCGCGATCTTGGCGTCGATCGGCGGGTCGTCCGCGCCGAAGATGTCTCCGCACCGGAAGATCGTCGACCGGTCGCCGGCCTCGGTCCGGTAGACGTCCTCCATCGCCAGGAAGCGGTCGGGGCTCGGGTCGTCGGAGTCGGTCACGGGGGAGTCCTCGTCGACCATCTCGAGGTGGTTGGCGGCGCCGCCGTAGACCGACAGCGCGGACAGCGCGACGAGGTGCGGCGACCCGGGTGCGCTCGTGACGCTCTCGGCCGTGGCGACCAGGACCTCGTGGTAGGTCTTGGCGCGGTCCTCCGGTGTCATCGAGTGGGCAGCGACCGGTCCGGCGCTGACGACGACGGCATCCGCCTCGGCGACGGCTGCGTGCACCGCCTCACGGTCGGCCCCGCGCAGCACGACGACCTCGTCGAAGCGCGACGCGAGGTCGTCCACCCGCCCGGGGGTGGTGGTGGTGACGGTGACGTGGTGACCACGCTCGCGCAGCGTGGTGGCTGCCGAGGCACCCACGAGGCCGGCACCGATGACGAGGATCTTCACTGGGCGTTCTCCTTGCTCGTACGGATCTGGTCGAGGCCGGCGCGAACGGAGACGAGCTCGTCGACGCGCTCGGCCCCGAGAAACTTCTTCGAGAGCTCGTTCATCGGGTCGAGGGTGTAGCCGTAGGTGCGCAGCAGGTGGTCGCGCTCGCGCAGCGCGACGCGCTCCTCGAGAGGCACCGGCCGGGCCTCGCGGACCCACCCCAGCCAGGTGTCGACCCGCTGCTCCACCGCCGCGCGCAGCGTCGCGACCACGTCGTCGGTCCGGTCGGCGACGTAGGAGCTCCCGACGGGGGAGAGGAACGCCCGCATGTACGTCCCGTGGCTGACCGACCAGGTGAACCGGTCGTCGCCGCGCAGCGAGAGCCACGAGGCGTTCTCGGGCTCGTAGTAGCGCTCGAGGTAGTCGACGTCGACGGCGAGATCACGCCGAGGCACGAGGTCGCTGAAGTAGAAGATGTTGGGGATGGTCCCGAACACGATGATGAGGTGGGGGACGTCGATGTGCGGGCCGAGCCAGACCTGGAGGTTCATGTCCAGGATCGACGCCTTGCGGTTGCCGATCCAGGAGTGCACGAGCCACTCCGCGCCGTTGTCGGCGTCGCCGGCGTAGGTGTTGAGCGATCCCTCGTACGAGTCGTCGGGGGTGCTCCAGGCGGCGAGCCCGTCGCTGTTGGGGTGCGGCTGCACCGGCAGCTCGGCGGTGATCTTGTCCTTGGCCGCGGTGAGGATCTCCCAGAACGCCTGCCACAGCTCTCGGCTGTCGACGTCGGGCGCCTCGGCGAGAAACTCCGGGATGGTCTTGGTCTGGCTACTGGTCATGGGCGAAGCATAATGATATATCATCTATCAGTCGAGAGCATCGAGGGGCCCATGATCGTCGTCGTCAGCCAGGCATGGACCAGACCGGGTGAGGAGCACGCCCAGGCCTACATCGCGCTGTCGGGCGAGTTCGGACGGTTCTTCCGCGACCATCCCGCCTATCGCGGCCGTCGCCTGGTCCGTGGGGTGGAGGACCCGACCCACTTCACGCACCTGCGGTTCTTCGACACCGTCGAGGCGTACGAGGAGTGCACCCGACACCCGGACTACGTGGCGCACACCGAGGCGATGTACGCACACCTGCGCCCGTACGACTCCTATCCCCGTGAGTACCTCGAGGTCGTCCTCGACGAGCCGGACCCGCGATGACCACGTTCCTGCTCGTGCACGGAGCGTTCCGCGGTGGCTGGTCGTGGCGTCGGGTGCGGCCCTACCTGGTCGCCGCGGGTCACGACGTCTACGCCCCGAGCCTGACCGGCGCAGGGGAGCGGGCCGGGTCGGCCGGCGACGTCACCGGGCTGCACGTCTGGGTGGACGAGCTGGCAGCGCTGGTCGAGATCGAGGACCTCGACGACCTCGTCGTCGTCGGCCACAGCCAGGGCGGCGTCGTCGTGCGTGCGCTCGTCGACCGGGTCCCCGACCGGGTGCGACGGGTGGTCTATCTCGACGGGGCGGTCCCGGACCCCGGCGAGCGGGCCGTCGATCTGACGCCCGCTCCCGCGACGGCGCTCCCGCCCCGCGAGACCCTCGTCGCGGCGCGCCCTCCGGTCGCGGGCGGTGACCTCGACGAGGCGACGGCCGCCTGGACGGGAGCACGGCTCACGCACACCCCGTTCGCGCCGTCGCTGGACCCGCTCAGCGTCGCGGCGGAGCACCCCGTCCCGGCCTCGTACGTCTTCTGCGCCGGGACGCCCGAGGGCTATCCCTCGAGCACCACCCGTGCCCGCCTCGACGCTCGAGGCATCCCGTACGAGGTGCTCGACGCCGGGCACGACGCGCCGCTGACCGCTCCCGCGCAGGTCGCCGACCTCCTCGTCCGGGCCGCAGCGCTTCCCGTGTGACCCCGGGGGCGGCACACTCGGCTGAGCACGTCTTGTGCCGAGCCGGGTGGAACGGCGTCTTGATTCGGCGGTGGCTTCGTGAGAGAACTGATCCGCCCCGTGCTGGCCGACCGGCCTGAACGACGACGAAGGAGTCCCTCGATGTCCCCGAGGACGAAGCAGCTCGACCCGCGTGGTCCGGAGAGCACCAGCGCGACGATCGCGACGGTGGAACGCGCCGCGGACGTGCTGCTTCTCTTCACCGAGAGTGTCGGGCCCGATCTGGGCGTGACCGAGATCGCCGACGCGCTCGACCTCTCGAAGGCGGCGGTCCACCGCGTGCTCGCGTCGCTGCGCAGCCGTGACCTGGTCAGCCTCGACGAGAGGACCCGGCGCTACTCGCTCGGGGTCGCCGCGATGCGTCTCGGTCTCACCTACCTGGACCGCATCGACGTCCGCCGTGTCGGTCGGCCGTTCCTCGAGGACCTGTCGGCACGGACCGACGAGACGGCGACGCTGTCGGTGCTGCTGGGCGAGCGGAGCCGGATCTACGTCGACCAGGTCACCCCCGACCGCGAGGTCATCATGTCGGTGACCATCGGCGAGCCGTACCCGCTGCATGCGGGGGCCTCCTCGCGGTCCTTCCTCGCCTTCCTCCCCGACGAGGAGATCGACGACTACCTCGACTCCGTCCCGCTCGTCGCGCTGACCGACAGCACGATCGTCGACGCCGCCGCCCTGCGGGAGGACCTCGCCGAGGTCCGTCGCCAGGGATGGGCGCGCTCGCAGGGCGAGCGGATGGACGGCGCCGCCTCGGTGGCGGCGCCCGTCCGCGGCCACGACGGCCGTCCGGTCGCCGTCGTCAGCGTCTGCGGTCCGGCCGAGCGGTTCGAGCGTGAGCTGGACGCGTGCCGGGACGCGCTGCTGGAGACCACGGCATCGCTGTCGCACCGCTTCGGCTGGACCCCCTGACCGAGGGCGGTCAGGCGCTCGGCCGCGCCAGGTAGCGGCCACCACCGGTCGCGGTGACCACACCGTCGGTCAGCACCCGCCGCCCGCGGACGAAGGTGTCGGTGACCTTGGCGGTGAGATCGGCGCCCTCGAAGGGCGTGTACTCCTGCGTGGACTCCGAGTCCGCCGCCCGTACGGTCCATGCGTGGTCCATGTCGACGATCGCGAGGTCGGCGTCCTTGCCGACCTCGATCGCGCCCTTGGTGGCGCCGAGCCCGTAGCGCTCCGCCGGGTTGGTCGCGGTCAGCTGCGCCACCCGGTCCAGCCCGAGGCCGCGCTTGCGGCCCTCGGTGATCATCCCGGCGAGCAGGTACTCCGCGCCGCCGAAGCCTGACTTCGCGAGGAACACGTCGTCACGGTCCGCGCCGAACTTCTTCTCGTCGCGGCAGCAGGCGTGGTCGCTGACGACCCAGTCGATGGTGCCGTCGAGCACGTGCTGCCACAGGGCCTCGACGTCCTCGCGCGGGCGCAGCGGCGGGTTGACCTTGCCGCCGACGCCGTGCGCGGTGTCGCAGTCGGCGAGCAGGTGCCCGACCGTGACCTCGCGGCGGAAGTCGACGTGCGGGAACGCCGCGGCCATCCGTACCGAGGCGTCGACCGCCTTGCGGGACGTCAGGTGCAGGAGGTTGATCGTGGGCAGGCCGGTCTCGTGCGCCAGGTACGAGGCGATGGTGACCGCCAGGCCCTCGGAGTGCGGTGGGCGTGACGCGCTGTAGGCGGGCAGACCCGAGAGCGAGCCGTCCTCCTCGACCAGCGCGGTGTACGCGCTCATGATCTCCGCGGTCTCGCAGTGCAGCGACAGCGAGATCTGGTCGGCGATCTCGGGGTGCTGCTCGCGGGCCGCCTGCACCCCGCGCATGACGAACTCGAAGTGCGCGTAGTCGTAGCGCTCGCCCTCCGGAGTCATCAGGAACGAGCGCTGGTCGTCGGAGCGGCCGTGCAGCCCGTGGCTCCCGTAGAACATGAAGATCTTGAAGGACGTGACTCCGTGCTCCTTGATCAGGGCCGGGATCTCGTCGATGTGGCCGCGCGACATCGGGGCGAGGTGGAACGCGTAGTCGATGACGGAGCGGTTCTCGGTCTGCGCCAGGACCTCGGGGAAGAACTCGGCGTACGAGCCCCCACGGTTGAGGTAGTACTGACCGGTCCGCATGTAGTTGAGGGCGGTGGTGACACCGCCCTGCGCGCAGGCGCGGCTCTCGGTCGCGGCGTCCTCGGACAGCGGGTTGTAGATGCCCCAGTGCTGGTGGGCGTCGACGACGCCGGGGAAGACGGTCCGGCCGCCGGCGTCGACGAGGTCGACGCCGGGCTCCACCTGCAGGTCGGGTGCGAGGACGGCGATCTTTCCGTCCTTGATGCCGATGTCGAGCTGCTGGGTCAGCTCGGAGCCGGCGACGACGACGTCGGCGTTCGTGATGATCAGGTCGAGGTCGCTCATGCGGACTCCTCCTCGGTGCGGGCGGTGGTCGGGGTGGGGCTGGTGAAGGTCACGAGGCGGCGCAGGACGCCGTCGACGCCGGCGAGCGAGTCGAGGTCGAGGACGTCGGCCCGTACGGCGTCGGCGTCCTCCTCGGTCACCCGTCCGGCGACGTTGTCGCGGAACTTCCGGGCGAGCTCGTCGTCGGACAGCGGGCGCTGCGGGCCGCCCCGGTTGGTGAGGACCTCTTCGACGAGGACGTCGCCCGACGTCGTGCGCAGGGTGACGACGGCGGGGAACTGGTGCGGATAGATCGCGTCGCAGCGCTCGTCCGGGACGACCTCGACCTTCGCCATCAGCGCGCGCCGGACCGGGTCCTGAGCGAGAGCGTCGGTGTAGTCGTCGAGCCCGGTGCCGAGACCGCCGCCGCCCAGCAGGCCGGCGACGACCGCGTACGGACCGCTGAACTGCGCCTGGTAGCCGGTCTCCGGTGCGCGCTTGGTCTCCAGCGGCGCTCCGATCGTGCGGATCACCGCCGTCGGGGCGCCGATGACGATCGACGCGACGTCCTCCGGCCGGACACCCCGCGCGCGCAGGGCGAGGCCGGCGTCGACGGAGGTGTGCGTGAAGTGGTTCGCCGGGTACGGCTTGAAGAAGATGTCCGGCACCGCCCACGTCTTGCCGAGGCCCTCGGTGACCGCCTCGGGGAAGAAGCGGCCGTGCAGCCACGCCTCGAAGAACCCGAACCGGCCCTCCAGGACGGTAGGCGGTCCGGTGAACCCGCGGCGGACGAGCTGGGCGGCGGTGACGCCGGCCTGAGCGGCGAGACCGCAGTGGAGGCGCTTGACGGTGCCGCCGGTGCGGTTGGCCTCGATGATCCCCGACGCCATGGAGGCGGTCAGGCCGAGAGCGTCGAGGACACCCTTCTCGTCGGCACCGTAGAGGAGCGACGCGGCGACCGCGCTGCCCATCGCCCCGGTGATCGAGGTCGCGTGCTGCCCGTGCTCGAAGAAGACGGAGTTGCCGAGCTCCTGGTCGTACCCGGCCATGCCGAGCCGGACGGCGACCTCGAGCCCGACCGCGATCGCGCGCACGGTCAGCGCGCCGTCGGCACCGGTGTGCTCGGCGGCCGCGAGTGCGGCGGGGACCACGCTGGCGCTCGGGTGGAGCACCGACGGGAGGTGCGTGTCGTCGTAGTCGAGGGAGTGCGCGAGCACGCCGTTGGCGAGCGCGGCCTGGGCTGCCGTCACACGCTGGGGCGAGCCCACGACGGTGGACTGCTCGTGCCCGCCCTGGTCGAGGACGTGCCCGATGATCGCGGCGCTGGTGTCCAGGCGGTGGGCGGCGACGCAGAGGCCGAGGACGTCGAGCACGCGCTGGCGCGTGCTCGCGGCGACCTCGTCGGGGAGGCCGTCGCGCGCGACGTCGGCGGCGAACGCGGCGAGGTGGCCGCCGAGGGTTGGATCACTCACCCGCGACCACCGCCAGTGGACGCACGGGCGACCCCGTGGCGCCGAAGAGCGGCAGCGGGGAGAGGACGAACACGAACTCGTGCAGGCCCTCGGCCGCAAGCTCCTCGAGCGCCATCGTCTCGATGATGTAGACGCCGTTCTCGACCAGCAGCACACGGTGGGCGGGCAGGGTGGCGTGACCGGCGCCGGGCGGAAGGCACTCGTACGCGATCGTGTCGGCGCCGGTGGCGTGGACCCCGCGGTCGACCAGCCACTGCGCGCCTGCGGCACCCACTCCGGGCACACCCGACGACTGGCCCATGAAGAGCTGGTCCGCGCCGCTGTCGAAGTGCTGCCCCCAGCCGCTGCGGACCAGGACGACGTCACCCGGCGCGATGGTGCTGCCCTGACGCTCGAGGGTCAGCTCGAGGTCGGCCACGGTGATCTCGTACCCGGCGTCGAGACGCCCGACGCCGAGGGCGGCGGGCACGTCCAGCAGGACGCCCGGCCGGACCATCGGCTCGATCGTGTGCGCGCCGAGCTGCGCGTAGCGCCCTCCCTCGAGCGCGTCCGCCACGTCGAGCCCGCCGTACAACCTTCCGTCCTGGGACACGTGGGCGAGGGCGTCGACGTGGGTGCCGACGTGCGTCCCCATGGAGATCATGTCGTTGGCCGCGGAGCCGCCGTCGACGCGCACCATGTCGCCGTGGCGGCGGGGGAGGGCGTGCCAGTACGGCGGGTGGTTGGGCGACTGCGGCATGCCGACGGTGAGGCGTCGGCCGAGGTCCACCACCCGGACCCCGGCGCGTACGGCGTCCAGGAGGCTCCGCGGGGGGGACGAGGTGGTCGAGAGGGTGGTCATGCCTTCTTCTTTCGGCTCGGCGTCGTTCACGATCAGCAGATGATGTTGCGGGTACGGAGGTCGGCGAGGGTGTCGGCGTCGACACCCAGGTCGCTCAGCAGCGTGTCGGTGTCGGCGCCGTGGTCGCGACCGGTGAAGCGGATGCGACCGGGGGTCTCCGACATCCGCCACATCACGTTGTGCTGGAGGACCGGTCCGAGGTCCTCGTCCTCGACCTCGAGCAGCATCTCCGTCTCGCGGACGTGGGGGTCGTGCGCGAGGTCGCGCGCGGAGTAGACCGGGGCGACGGCGGCGCCGGCGTCGGTGAACGCGCTGACGACGTCGTCACGCGTGCGGGCGAGGATCCAGTCCCCGACGTAGCCGTCGAGCAGGTCGGCGTGGAGGGCGCGGCTGTGGCCCGCTGCGAACCACGGCTCGTCGATCACCTCGGGGTGACCGACCAGACGCATCACCCGCTCGGCGATGGCCTGGGCACTGGTGGAGATGGCGACCCAGTGGCCGTCGGCGGTGCGGTAGGTGTTGCGTGGCGCGTTGTTGTGCGAGCGGTTGCCGTTGCGAGTCCCGACCTTGCCGAGCTGCTGGAAGACGGTGGGGCCTGGGCCGACGGCGGTCATGATCGGCTCGAGGAGGCTCAGGTCGACGACCTGCCCGTGGCCGCCGTTGCGTTCCCGGGCGAGCAGTGCCATCACCACGGCCGACGAGGCCGCGATCCCGCAGATGGAGTCGGCGAGGCCGAACGCGGGAAGGGTGGGCGGTCCGTCGGGCTGGCCCGTGAGGTGGGCGAACCCGCTCATCGCCTCCGCGAGCGTGCCGAACCCGGCGCGAGCGGCGTACGGGCCGCGCTGGCCGAACCCGGTGATCCGGGCGACGACCAGCCCGGGGTTCGCCTCGAGCAGGCGCTCGGGGGAGAGGCCCCAGCGTTCGAGGGTGCCGGGCCGGAAGTTCTCGACGACCACGTCGGCGGTCGCGGCCAGCCGCGCGAAGAGCTCAGCGCCCTCGGGAGCCGACAGGCTGAGGCCCACCGTCTGCTTGTTGCGGGCGATCTCCTTCCACCACAGTGGTGTGCCGTCCTTGCTCTCGCCGTGGCCGCGCATGCTGTCGCCGGCGGTGGGGTGCTCGATCTTGACCACCTCGGCGCCGAAGTCGCCGAGTATCTGGCAGCACAGGGGCCCCGCGAGGATCGTCGACGCGTCGAGGACGCGGACGCCGGTCAGCGGTCCATCGCTCATCGAGCCGTGGGGGTCTACTTGTTCCATTGTGCGAAACGCCATTCCAGAATCGTAAGCGCGTGCCCGTCATGGGTCAACGTGCCGGTAGCCGTGCGATAGCGTGCTGTGAAACATCGTTCCACTAGGCGGAGTCTCCTGTGATCGCTCGCTCGTACCTGTACGTCCCCGGCAACGCACCCGACAAGCTCGCGAAGGTGCTGGACCGGGGGGCCGACGCCGTGATCGTCGATCTCGAGGACGCGGTGCCGTGGGGGGCGAAGGACTCCGCCCGCGCCACCGTCGCCGAGTGGCTCACGTCGTTGCGCGGCGACTCCTCGGGCGTCGAGGTGTGGGTCCGGATCAACCCGGGGCCCCTCGGGATCGAGGACGTCGAGGCCGTAGTCGCCCCGGGACTCACCGGCGTCATGGTCGCGAAGACCGAGACCTGCGCCGAGCTCGAGATGGTCGACGGAGCGCTGACCCGGGCGGAGAGCGCGGCGGGACTCGAGCCGGGCTCCGTCGGAGTGGTCCCGCTGCTCGAGTCGGCAGCCGCCCTCCTCGACGCTCGGGCGATCGCGGCGTCCCCCCGCGTCGTCCGCCTCCAGGTCGGCGAGGCCGACCTGGGTGCTGATCTCGGGTTGGGCGAGGACGCTGACGAGGCCGACTGGGCGCCGATCCGCAGCCAGGTCGTCGTGGTCAGCGCGGCCGCCGGCATCAATGCCCCGGTGGCCCCGGTATCGACCGACTTCCGCGACCTGGACCGCTTCGCCGCGACGACGCGTGCGCTCGCCCGCCGCGGGTACGTCGGCCGCGCCTGCATCCATCCGGCGCAGGTCGCCGTCGCCAACGAGGTCTTCACTCCCACCGCGGCGACGCTCGACCGGGCCAGGACGCTGGTCGCCGTCTTCGACGAGGCGGTGGCGCAGGGGCGTGGCGTCGTGATCGGACCGGACGGCCGGATGGTGGACGAGGCGGTCGTCCGCCGCGCGCGAGCCGTCATCGCGCTCGCGCGCTGACGGAGGGCCTGTCGCTCCCGCCGCGACCCGGCCCGCGCGCGCAGGGGAGACATGCTCGACGACCATGTCTTCTCCTCCTGGCACGCGGGCTCGGGTGCGCTCTCAGTACGCGGTCGAGCCAGGCTTGATCACGCCGAGCACGGCGGCGAGGAGCACGAATCCCCAGATCGCGAAGACGTACGGCTCGCACCCGCGCAGCGACGCACGAAGGTCACGCTCGACCTCGGGGGTCGACCCGGTCGCCATGAGACGGCCGAAGGCAGGCCCGAACGACCGCAGCTTCCAGCGGATGAGGACACCCGCCAGGATGCAGAGCGCGTAGGCGGCGAGCTTCGCACCCAGCCACTTGGGGTTGGTGTCGACCCCGAACGGCTCGCTGGCGACGATCGTGTAGCCGCCGATCGCGAGCAAGGTCGCGCCCAGGCCGTACCGGACGACCAGGTCCAGCTTCTGGATCACCTGGCCGAAGCGGGTCGCGGTGTCACGGAAGTAGTCGTACACCGCGATCGCCAGCCAGACGAGCGACGCGACCCACAAGAGTGCGAGAAGGACCCCGTTGACGAAGAACTCGTCACCGAGCGGCCCCCACGCCATCAAGGTCACACCGCTGGGCAGGAACAGCACGAGACAGATCCGCGGTGCCAGGTCCACCCCGTGCATGATCTTGAGCGCTGTGGCACGTGACTGCGGGGCGAGGTCCTCGCGCAGGATGTAGCGGCTGGAGTAGAAGACGCCGAGGTCTCCACCCAGCCAGTAGGCGAACAGCACGATGTGGAGGAGGATCGCCGCGCTGTAGCCGTTGAACCCGTGCACCGCTTCGACGGCGGCCAGCGGATCGGTCACATCCCGTCTCCGTCCCAGCGACCGCGCGACCGGCTGCGGACCGGCATGCTCGACAGGATGGGCGCGGGGATCGGGTCGCCCGGCTTCCAGACGCGGCCCGCGCCCCAGTTGTGCGCCTGCGCGTCCGTGCGCTCGTCGGCGTGCTCGGTCGCCCTGCCTGCCCAGCCCCAGTCGAGGTTGATGACCTCGCGGGGGGCCTCGGCGGAGTCGTGGTCGTGCTCGTGCGAGTGCGCGTCGTCGTGGTCGTGGTCGTGGTCGTGCGAGTGCGTGTGGTCGTGCCCGCCGTGGCCGCCCTGCAGGTTGTAGGCGTCCAGCGCCTTCGCGATCGCGATGGCGGACTTGTCCGCGCCCGAGCCGTGGTGCGCGACGGGAGCGTCGTACTGACCCTGGTCCTTCTGGAACTGCCACGACGCGGTCAGCTGACGCATGTCCTCGTCGGTACGCCACGGCTCCGCCATGTCGTGCGTCGAGTGCGCCCAGCGGGCGGCGGGGTGCGGCTTCTCGTCGAGGCCCTCGGGACCGTAGTTGACTCCTTCGCCGCCCCAGCGCACCCACTCGTTCTGCGTGTACCAGTTGGCGAGCTCGCCGTCGGAGCGCAGCAGCCAGGTGGCGCCGCCCTCCATGGTGGTGAAGTGGCCGTGCTTGACGCGCGCGGGGCGGAAGAAGTAGGTCCCGAGGTCGAGGGTGCCGAAGTTGTACTCCATGTGGCCCTGGGTCGTGTACGCCTCCTCGTAGCAGGGGTGGTGGGCGAGACGGTGGTCCGCCCAGCCCTCCTGCGCGTGCACCAGCCGGGTGTAGAAGCCGGTGACCGGGTCGACATGGAGGTACTTGATGAAGAGGCCCGGCATCGGCCCGGGGTTGGGGACGGCGTCCCACGTCATCGCCTCGGAGTCGACCACGATGACGTCCTCGCGGGCGTCGTCCCAGCGAGGGGCGGCGGGGGAGTCGACCGGGTCGAAGCCGGCGTCGCCGTACTCCCGGTAGTGCAGCATCCTCGTGCCCTCGGCGAAGCGGATGGACTCGACCGGGACGCCGCGCGGCGCGTAGACGTACCCGCCCTTGCCGATCACCTGGTCGCCGTAGGTCATCTGGCCCTCGAGCACGTAGTACTCGGTGTTCGCGTGGTGGATCCCCGGACCGCGTCCCCAGTCGGTGTGGAAGTCGACGCGCAGCGAGCAGGAGCCGTCCTCCTCGTCGACGGAGAGACGGCGTTCGCTCGCCCGACCCTCGCCGCCGGGCAGCTCGGCGGCGTGCCAGACGTAGTCGTCCTCTTGGATCAGCTCGACGTGGGGTCGCACGGGTGCCTCCTGGGTGAAGTGGATTTCAGAATATACGATATCTGCCGGCCGGAGCGCTGGATAGAGGGATCGGTGAGACCGCGCGATCCCCTCGATCGGCAGAGCGCCGCGAGCCGTGCCACGCTCGCGGGCAGGAGGTGCACCATGAGCCAGCTGACCCCGCCCCCTCTCGTGGTGGTGATGGGAATCTCCGGCGTCGGGAAGTCGGAGATCGGACACAAGCTCGCTGAGCGTCTGGACGTCCCGTACGAGGACGGCGACGCGTTCCACTCGGAGTCGAACGTCGCCAAGATGTCCGCCGGGACACCGCTCACCGACGAGGACCGGTGGCCGTGGCTGCAGGCGATCGGGGTGTGGCTCCACGAGCACGACAGCCGCGGGGCGGTGGTGAGCTGCTCGGCGCTGCGACGGGCCTACCGCGACGTCATCGTCGACTCGGCGCCGCGTGCGACCTTCCTCCACCTCGCCGGTGACCATGCGCTGATCCGGGAGCGGATGGAGCGCCGTGACCACTTCATGCCGGTCTCCTTGCTGCAGTCGCAGGAGGACACGCTCGAGCCGCTGCAGCCCGACGAGAACGGGGAGGTGCTCGACATCGCGCCGCCGCCGGCCGAGATCGTCGACACGTTCCTCGGCCGCGTCGAGGCGGTGCAGGCGCAGGAGCGACGGCTGTGACCGGCCCCGGGGGACTCTTCGGTCTCGTCGGTGCCCAGGAGGCGGTGACCCCCGCCGCCGGCACCGCCCAGCTCGTCACCGCGGCGCTGATCGGTATCGGGCTGATCGTCGTCCTGATCGTGTGGCTGAAGGTGCACCCGTTCCTCGCGCTCACGCTCGGATCGCTGACGGTCGGTGCCGTCGCGACCATGCCGTTGGCCGACACGCTGGAGAGCTTCACCGCGGGTGTCGGCTCGACCGTCGCCGGTGTCGGCGTGCTGATCGCCCTGGGCGCGATGTTCGGCAAGCTCCTCGCGGACTCCGGTGGTGCCGACCAGATCGTCGACACGATCGTCGGCCGTGCGAGCCCGCGGATGCTGCCGTGGGCGATGGCCACGATCGGCGCCATCATCGGCCTGCCGATGTTCTTCGAGATCGGCCTCGTCCTGCTGATGCCGGTGATCTACCTCGTCGCCAGGCGCACCGGCCTCTCCCTGATCACCGTCGGCCTCCCGACCCTCGCCGGTCTCTCGGCGATGCACGGCTTCGTGCCACCGCACCCCGGTCCGCTCGCCGCGATCGACGTGCTGAGCGCGGAGGTCGGCCTCACGCTCGGCCTCGGGATCCTCGTCGCGATCCCGACGATCGTGGTCGCCGGCCCGCTGTTCACCAGGCTCGCCGAGCGCTGGGTGGGCGAGGTGCACGCCGAGGGCGCCCAGTTCGAGGCGTCCCGCGACACCGAGGGCGCCCGCCGGCCGTCGTTCGCGGTCACGCTCGCCACGGTGCTCCTCCCGGTGGTGCTGATGATGGCCAAGGCGGTCGCCGACCTGCTCCTCGACGAGGACGGGCTGCCGTACGCCTTCATGGACTTCGTCGGCGAGCCGCTCGTCGCGCTGCTCGTCGCCGTGCTGGTGGCGATCTTCACGCTCGGCGTCGGCTCGGGCATGGACCGTGATGGCATCAGCGCGAGCATCGGGGCGTCACTGCCCCCGATCGCCGGGATCATCCTGATCGTCGGTGCGGGCGGCGGCTTCAAGCAGGTGCTGATCGACACCGGGATCGCGGAGGTCATCGCCGACTTCGTCACCGACTCCGGCATCTCCGTGCTGCTGGTGGCGTGGCTGGTCGCGGTCCTGATCCGCCTCGCGACGGGATCCGCGACCGTCGCGACGATCACCGCCGCAGGGATCATGGTCCCGCTGACCGAGGGCATGGCGCAGGGGGACGTGTCGCTGCTGGTGCTGGCGATCGGGGCAGGCTCGGTGTTCTTCTCCCACGTCAACGACGCCGGCTTCTGGCTGATCAAGGAGTACTTCGGCATGTCGGTCGGACAGACGATCAAGTCGTGGTCGTTGATGGAGACGGTTCTGTCCGTCTCCGGCCTCGTCGTCGTCCTGCTCCTCAACGTGGTGGTCTGAGCCGCAGTACGCCGGGAGCGAAACCCGCGTATTTCGGTGTGGGTCGCAACCACGTCGGCGGTACCGTCAAGCCGTGCTCTGGACCCTCGCACGGACGTACCTGCGTCCGTACCGCGGCGCGATCGCGCTCGTGCTCCTCTTCCAGCTGGTCTCCACGCTGGCCAACCTCTATCTGCCGGGCCTCAACGCCGACATCATCGACAAGGGCATCGTCAACGGCGACACCGGCTACATCCTCCGCCTCGGCGGCATCATGCTGCTCGTCACCTGCGTCCAGGTGGTGTGCTCGATCGTCGCCGTCTACTTCGGCGCCCGTACGGCGATGGCCTTCGGTCGCGACCTGCGTGAGTCGGTCTTCCGCAAGGTCGAGTCGTTCGCGGCGCAGGAGGTCTCCCGGTTCGGAGCTCCGACCCTGATCACGCGCAGCACCAACGACGTGCAGCAGATCCAGATGGTCACCTTCATGGTGTTCGTGATGCTGGTCGCCGCGCCCATCATGTGCGTCGGCGGCATCGTGATGGCCCTGCGTCAAGACCTCGGGCTCTCCTGGCTGATCGCGGTCGTGATCCCGCTCCTGGTCGTCGCCGTCGGCATCATCATCGTCAAGATGCGTCCGTACTTCCAGCAGATGCAGGGCAAGATCGACGTCATCAACCGGATCCTGCGCGAGCAGATCATGGGGATCCAGGTCATCCGCGCCTTCGTGAAGGGCGGCTACGAGCGGGAGCGCTTCGCCGTCGCCAACGCCGAGTACCGCGACGTCGCGATCAGGGCCGGTCAGTGGATGGCCCTGATGTTCCCCACCGTCATGCTGGTGATGAACGCCTCCAGCGTGGCCGTGCTGTGGTTCGGCGGGCACCGCGTGGCCGACGGCACGCTCGAGGTCGGGACGCTCACCGCGTACCTCACCTACCTGGTCCAGATCCTGATGGCCGTCATGATGGCGACCTTCATGTTCGTCATGCTGCCGAGAGCCGAGGTCTCGGCCGACCGCGTCCAGGAGGTCCTCAGCACCGATCCCACCGTCGTCAGCGCCCCCGACGCCGACGCGTCGCCCGTCGTCACCGGGCAGGTCGAGCTCGCCGGGGTCGGCTTCAGCTATCCCGAGGCGGAGGAGCCGGTGCTCTGCGACGTCGACCTGGTCGCCCGCCCCGGGGAGACGACGGCGATCATCGGGTCCACCGGCAGCGGCAAGTCGACGCTGCTGAACCTGATCCCGCGGCTCTTCGACGTGACCGACGGGCGGGTGCTGCTCGACGGAGTCGACGTCCGTGACCGCGTCCTCCCGCGGGTCTGGGAGGCGATGGGTCTGGTGCCGCAGCGCGCGTTCCTCTTCTCGGGCACCGTGGCGACCAACCTCCGCATGGGCAGCCCCGAGGCCACCGACGAGCAGCTGTGGGAGGCGTTGGAGATCGCGCAGGCCGACGACTTCGTCCGCGCGATGCCCGAGGGGCTGAACGCGCCCATCGCGCAGGGTGGGACCAACGTGTCCGGCGGCCAGCGGCAGCGCCTCGCGATCGCGCGAGCCGTGGTGAGCCGCCCGCTCGTCTATCTCTTCGACGACTCCTTCTCCGCGCTCGACTTCGCCACCGACGCCGCGCTGAGGCGCGCCTTGCGGACGGTCACCGCCGACGCGGCCGTGATCGTGGTCGCGCAGCGAGTCAGCACGATCCGCGACGCCGACCGCATCGTCGTCCTCGACCAGGGCCGGGTCGTGGGGACGGGCACGCACGCCGACCTGATGGACACCTGCGAGACCTATCGCGAGATCGTCCTCTCCCAGCTGACAGCGCAGGAGGCGGCATGAGCGCCCGTGGCCCCGGCCCCATGCTGGGCGCGCGAGCGCCGGAGCGTGCCAAGTCCTTCGGGTCGTCAGCCCGTCGTCTGCTCGCGACACTCGTCCGCGACCGTGTGAGCTCGGGCGCGATCGCCGTCCTCGCCGTCATCGGGGTGGCCCTCAGCGTGATCGGGCCGCGCATCCTCGGGCTCGCCACCGACATCGTGTTCGACGGCTACATCGCCAGCGGTCTCCCGGAGGGCGCCTCCAAAGAGCAGGTCGTCGAGGACCTGAGGGCGAAGGGTGACGACCGCGTCGCCGACATGGTCCAGACCATGGACCTCCAGCCGGGCCAGGGCATCGACTTCGACGCGCTCGGATGGATCCTCGTCGGCCTCCTGGGCATCTATGTGCTGTCCTCGATCTTCATGTACGTCCAGGGCGTGATGACGACCCGGCTCGTGCAGCGGACGGTCGCCGGTATGCGTGGCGAGGTCGAGGACAAGATCGGCCGGCTGCCCCTGTCCTACTTCGACTCGCGTCCGCGAGGGGAGATCCTCTCGCGGGTCACCAACGACCTGGACAACATCGCCCAGTCCCTCCAGCAGACGATCAGCCAGCTGCTCGTCTCGCTCCTCACCGTCGTGGGAGTGCTGGTGATGATGCTGACGATCTCACCGGTGCTGACGCTGGTGGCCGTCGTGACGATCCCGATCGCCGTCGTCGTCGCGGGCGGCGTCGCGAAGCGCTCCCAGCCGCAGTTCGTCGCGCAGTGGGCTGCCACCGGGCGGCTCAACGGTCACGTGGAGGAGAACTTCACCGGCCACGAGGTCGTCAAGGTCTTCGGCCGCCAGGAGCAGGCGCGACTGGAGTTCGACGCCGCCAACGAGCGGGTGTACGACGCCGGCTTCCGCGCGCAGTTCGTCTCCGGCCTCATCCAGCCGGTGATGATGTTCGTGTCCAACGTCAACTACGTCGCGATCGCCGTGATGGGTGCGGTGAAGGTCGGGACGGGGGCGATCACCGTCGGCGACGTCCAGGCGTTCATCCAGTACTCGCGCCAGTTCACCCAGCCGCTCACGCAGGTCGCGTCGATGATCAACCTGCTCCAGTCCGGGGTCGCCTCGGCGGAGCGGGTGTTCGAGCTCCTCGACGAGACCGAGGAGGTCCCCGACGCACCGGACGCGCTGGCGCCGCAGGCCGTGAGCGGACGGGTCGCCTTCGAGGACGTGTCGTTCTCGTACGACCCCGCGTCTCCCTTGATCGAGCACCTCGACCTGGTCGCCGAGCCGGGTCAGACCGTCGCCATCGTCGGCCCGACCGGTGCCGGCAAGACGACCCTGACCAATCTCGCCCTGCGGTTCTACGACGTCGACGGTGGTCGCATCACGCTGGACGGGATGGACATCCGGGCGATGGACCGCGACGTGCTCCGTGCAAACTTCGGAGTCGTGCTGCAGGACGCGTGGGTCTTCCACGGGACGATCCGCGACAACATCGCCTACGGCGCGGAGGGGGCGACCGAGGACCAGATCGTCGCGGCGGCACAGGCGGCTTACGTCGACCACTTCGTGCGCACGCTGCCCGACGGTTACGACACCGTGATCGACGACGACGGGGGGAACCTCAGCGCGGGCCAGCGGCAGCTGCTCACGATCGCACGCGCGTTCCTCGCCGACCCGTCGATCTTGGTGCTCGACGAGGCGACCAGCTCCGTCGACACCCGGACCGAGGCGTTGGTGCAGCAGGCGATGGAGCAGCTCCGCTCGGGGCGGACCAGCTTCGTGATCGCGCACCGCCTCTCCACCATCCGCGACGCGAGCCGCATCGTGGTGATGGAGCAGGGCCGGATCGTGGAGCAGGGCACGCACGACGAGCTCGTCGCCACGGGCGGCGCCTACGCGCGGCTCTACCAGGCGCAGTTCGCCGGCGCGGAGATCTGACCTCGAGGCGTCGGCGGCGGAGTCAGCCGGCCGACGACACGTCCTCCGGCACGTGGGCGCCCTGTCCCTGGGCGACGAGGCGGGCGCGCAGCCGCTCCGCGGCCTCGTCGAGGGAGGCGGCGGGCGGGTCGGGGTCCACGGCGGCGAAGCTGAAGTCGTCGAGGTCCCACACCGGCCAGACGTGGACGTGGAGGTGGGGGATCTCGAAGCCGGCGATCATCGTGCCGACCCGTGGACTGTCCCACTCCGCCTGCTGGGCAGCGCCGATCCGCTTCGCCACGGAGGTCAGCCGTGCGAGCAGCGCGTCCTCGGCGTCGATCCAGTGGTCGACCTCCGCGCGCGGGACCACGAGGGTGTGGCCCTGGCGGATCGGCCCGATGCTGAGGAAGGCGACCACCTCGTCGTCGGCCCATACGAAGCGTCCCGGGATCTCTCCGGCGATGATCTTGGTGAAGAGCGTGCTCATACGGAGCAGTGTGCCGTACGCGCACCGAGCACGGATCGTCTCGACGGTGCCGCGAGTTGGAGCCGTGGGACGCGGTCTGGCACAATGGACGGCGATTCCGTCTCGCGTCTGGACCCTCTCATTCGGACGCGTTCGGATCCACGATCAGGCGGCCCCGTTCCCCACACGGTGGCGGCTGGATCACCACACCACGTTCATTGAGGAGACACCACACCCGTGGCCGTCAAGATTCGTCTTAAGCGGATGGGCAAGATCCGCACGCCGTTCTACCGAGTCGTCGTCGCCGACGCGCGCACCAAGCGCGACGGACGCGTCATCGAGGAGATCGGCACCTACAACCCCAAGGCCGATCCCTCGATCATCACGATCGACTCCGACCGTGCCCAGTACTGGCTCGGCGTCGGCGCTCAGCCGAGCGAGGCCGTGACCGCGCTGCTCAAGCTCACCGGTGACCTCCAGCGGTCCAAGGGCGAGACCGCCGAGTCGACGGTCAAGCTCGCCGAGCCGAAGCGTGACAAGGCCGAGGTCTTCAACGAGGCGCTCAAGGCCGTCCACGGCGAGCCCGGCACCGAGGCCGTGACCAAGAAGGCCGCGGCCAAGAAGGCGCCGGCCAAGAAGGCTGCCAAGGGCGACGAGAAGGCCGCCAAGGGCGACGAGAAGGCCGCCAAGGCCGACGAGTCTGCCAAGAAGGCCGAGGAGCCGGCGGCTGCCGAGTCCACCGAGACCTCCGAGTCCTCGGAGGCCTGATCACCGTGATGGTGGGCGAAGTGATCGAGCACCTGGTCGGCGGCATCGTCGACCACCCGGACGAGGTCGACGTCACCCCGAAGCAGCTTCGCCGCGGCACGCTCTTCGAGGTGCGAGTCCACCCCGAGGACCTCGGCAAGGTCATCGGGCGCCAGGGCCGCACGGCCACGGCGATCCGGACCGTCGCCGGCGCTCTCGCCGGCAGCGGCGGTGCGCGCATCGACTTCGTCGACGTCGACCGGCGTCGCTGATCCGGTGGAGATCGTCGTCGGCCGGATCGGCCGGGCGCACGGCATCCGCGGTGAGGTCAGCATCGACCTGACGACCGACGAGCCCGAGAGGCGTTTCGCCCCGGGCTCGTCGGTCGTGCTGCGTCCGCGGTCCGGTGGTGCCGACCAGAGCATGTCCATCCGGAGCACTCGTCCGCACCAGGGCAGGCTCCTGGTGATGTTCGACGCCGTGCCCGACCGCACGGCCGCTGAGGCGCTCCGGGGGGCGCAGATCATCGCCGACGTGGACGAGACGGAGCGTCCGGACGACCCCGAGGAGTTCTACGACCACCAGCTCGAGGGCCTGCGCGTCCTGTCGGGTGGGGTCGAGCGCGGAACGGTCAACCAGGTGCTGCACCTGCCCGGCCAGGACATGCTCGCCGTGGAGCGCCTCGACGGCACCGAGGTGCTCGTCCCGTTCGTCGCCGCCCTGGTCCCCGAGGTCGACCTCGAGGCAGGGGTCGTCCAGGTGACCGAGGTGGCGGGTCTGCTCGACCCTGAGCAGGCCGAGGACGCCGGCCCGCAATGATGCGCATCGACGTCGTCACGATCTTCCCCGACTACCTCGCGCCGCTGTCGCTGTCGC
This sequence comes from Mumia sp. zg.B53, assembly GCF_019550935.1. Lineage (NCBI taxonomy): Bacteria > Bacillati > Actinomycetota > Actinomycetes > Propionibacteriales > Nocardioidaceae > Mumia > Mumia sp. zg.B53. The sequence goes on from NZ_JAHWCK010000005.1 coordinate 84,518, forward strand.
TGCCGGGCAAGGCGCAGCAGCGTGGCCTGCTCGACCTTCACGTGCACGACCTTCGTGAGCACGCGCACGACCGGCACCGCTCGACCGACGACACGCCGTACGGCGGTGGCGCAGGGATGGTGATGCGACCCGAGCCGTGGGGCGAGGCGCTCGACGGACTCCTGGCCGCCGGATCCGCGGAGGAGGGGCACGCCAGCACACCCCGCCTTCTCGTCCCGACCCCCTCGGGACGGCCGTTCAAGCAGACCGACGCCGAACGCCTCGCGCGCGAGCCCTGGCTCGCGTTCGCCTGCGGACGATACGAGGGCATCGACCAGCGGGTGATCGACTGGGCTGCCGACCGGATGCCCGTCGAGGAGATCTCGCTGGGCGACTTCGTCGTCAACGGCGGCGAGGTCGCGGCACTCGCGGTCATCGAGGCCGTCATCCGCCTGCTCCCGGGATTCATGGGCAACCCGGAGTCGCTGGCGGAGGAGTCCCACGGGTCCGACGGTCTGCTCGAGTACCCCGTCTACACCAAGCCCGCGGTGTGGCGCGACCACGAGGTCCCGTCGATCCTGTTGTCCGGCGACCACGCCCGCATCGCCGCGTGGCGGCGCGCGCAGGCAGAGGCGCGCACCACGCTCCGGCGGCCCGACCTGCTCGCCGGCGACGACGGCTGATCCTCAGCCGATGCTGGAGACCTCGCCGCCGCGGGGTGTGCGCTCGCGGATCACCGCGACCGTGCCGGCGCCGGGGAACAGTCCGCGCCGCTGGGCAGCTGTCACGGCGGCCACCCGGTCGCTCACGCCGAGCTTGCGGTAGACGTTCTCGAGGTGCTTGTGCACCGTCCGGACCGAGATCCCCAGGCTTCGTCCGATCGACTCGGCGGTGCGGCTCTCCGCCAGCATCGCCAAGATGGTGCGTTCGCGCGGGGTGAGGCCGGCGTCGTCGCTGGTGGGCTCGGCCACCTCGGGCGCGGCGACCCGGAGCCGAAGGTGCTGGTCGAGCCCGCGGACGAGGGCGTGCAGCGCGCGGGCACGCGGGAGTGACCATCGCGGGAAGGGGTCGTCGCGGACGAGGACGTATGCCTCGATGCCGACTCCCACCTCGTTGCGGAGCGGCAGCACGAGCTGGTGCAGGCCGATGCCGACCGAGTCGAGCAGGTTGACGAGCACGGTGGGGAGGGTCCGCGTGCTCTCGCCTGGCTGCAGGAGAACCTCCGGCTCGAGCGAGCCGGTGCGTACGTAGTGCAGGACGAGAGGGTGTGTGCGCGTCAGCGTCACCAGCCCGTACGGCCAGCGCTCGGTGTCGAAGGCGATGTCTCCGGGGAAGCCGTGGAGCGTCAGTGTGCCGGTCGGCGCGTCGAGCTCGACCCGTGCTCCGGCACTGGCGCCGAACTCGTGGAGGAGGTGGTCGGTGAGCCGCTGCCGCGCAGCGCAGAGGTCGTCGCCGGTCAGGACGTCCGCGGCGACTCCGATCCACTGTGCGGCGTCGGGCATCGCTCCCCGTCCTTCCTCGACTGGGCCTGTGCGGCGAGCCTAGCGAACGGCGGTGAGAACGTCGCCCCGTGGTCGAGGACTGAACGTCGCCACCGTGGCGCCGATGTGACACCAGGCTCCGGCCTGTCTCGCCAGAGGCCCGTGCGTACGTACCACTGCGTATTCCGCCGGTCCCCTTCGGAGACCTACGCTCGCACCAGAGCCCAGGACCGCAGTTCGCCGGCGTCGGCGGGGGTGATGCCGAGAGGACGGCGGTCCTGGGCGCTGCCGTCGGCCGATTAACGGACGCTGACGGCGGTGTGGCAGACTGGGAGGTCGGTGCTGGGCTCTGCTGCCACAGGGGTCTCGAGCCGCGAGGACCGTCGCACGCGACGTGTCGCAGCACCGTTCTGAAGCATTCACACCACGCATTCCGTGGGTGACCTGTGGCACCGACGAGGAAGAGTTGAGATGACCAACGTAGTCGATGCCGTCGCGAGCGAGTCGCTCCGTGACGATGTCCCCGCATTCCGCGCCGGGGACACCCTCAAGGTCCACGTCAAGGTGATCGAGGGCAACCGCTCCCGCGTGCAGGTGTTCCAGGGAGTGGCGATCCGCGTGCAGGGCTCGGGCGTCGGACGTACGTTCACCGTCCGCAAGGTGAGCTTCGGTGTCGGCGTCGAGCGCACCTTCCCCCTCCACACCCCGATCATCGACCGGATCGAGATCGTGAGCCGCGGCGACGTGCGCCGCGCCAAGCTGTACTACCTGCGCAACCTGCGGGGCAAGGCGGCCAAGATCAAGGAGAAGCGCGAGGCCTGAGCAGTCTCGGGGGGGACTGTGGACCATGCGTGACGAGCCGGTCGTCGGCCGTGCCGACGACGAAGTACGAGGGACGCACCGGGCACTCCGCTCGGCGGGGGGTCCGGCGCGTCGCTGGCTCGGCGCGGCGCGATGGGGCGATCGACGGATCCCACTCTGGATGGAGATCGTCGCGCTGCTCCTCGCCGCGCTCCTGCTGTCGTTGATCGTGAAGTCGCTCTTCCTCCAGACGTTCTACGTCCCGTCGGAGTCGATGGAGCCGACGCTGACCGGGAACGCGGGCGGCGTCCAGGACCGGATCGTCGTCCAGAAGGTGTCGTACTGGGGGCGTGAGGCCCGCCGCGGCGAGGTCGTCGTCTTCGAGGATCCCGGCGGCTGGCTGAGTGCGGGAGAGGTCCACGGATCCTCGAACGCAGCCCAGAAGCTTCTCTCCTCGGCCGGCCTGTTCCCGTCGGGCGGCCACCTCGTCAAGCGCGTGATCGGCGTCGGTGGCGACACCGTCAAGTGCTGCGACACGGCCGGACGGATCGAGGTCAACGGTGTCGCGATCGAGGAGCCGTACGTCAAGGACGTGACGGCGACCGGCCGTACGCCCTTCAGCGTGACCGTGCCCGCGGAGCACCTCTGGGTGATGGGCGACAACCGCGGCAACTCCGCAGACTCGCGCGCCCACGTCGACGAGGCGGGCGGGGGATTCGTGCCTGACGGCAACGTCGTCGGCAAGGTCGCCTTCGTGGTCTGGCCCTGGAAGGACCGGTCCGTCCTCCACGATCCTGAGTCCTTCGCCTCGCTCGACTGAGGCGCCCCGGCACCTCCGTCACGCGAGGGCGCCCGGCTACGCTGTCGGTGTGACATCCCACGATCAGGCCGCGAAGGCCGCCGAACGCCCTGCCCGGCAGAAGCGCAAGCCGCTCCCGCTGTGGCAGGAGACGATCTTGCTGGTCGTCGTGGCGCTGGTGCTGGCCCTGGTCGTCAAGACCTTCCTCGTCCAAGCGTTCTGGATCCCCTCGGGGTCGATGGAGGACACCCTCCAGATCGACGACCGCATCCTCGTCCAGAAGGTCAGCTATTGGACGGGCGAGCCCGAGCGTGGTGACGTGGTCGTGTTCGACGACCCCGGTGACTGGCTCGGTCCCCAGGTCGAGGAGGACCTCGGGCCGGTGCAGAAGGCGCTGTCGATCTTCGGGCTCTATCCGTCGGGCGGCCAGCTCGTGAAGCGCGTCATCGGCGTGGGCGGCGACACGGTCGTCTGCTGCGACGCCCAGGGACGGCTCCAGGTCAACGGCACCTCGATCGATGAGCCTTACGTCAAGAACCCCAAGGCCACCGCGAGCCAGCGCTTCAGGGTGAAGGTGCCCGAGGGGCGGCTGTGGCTGATGGGTGACAACCGCGACAACTCCCAGGACTCGCGTGCCCACATGGGCGGTCCCGGTGGCGGGTTCGTCAAGACCGACGCCGTGGTGGGCAAGTCGTGGGGGATCGTGTGGCCGTTGAGTCGTGCCGGCTCCGGCGGCTCGGACAACGAGCCGTTCAAGAACGTCCCCGACGCCGGCTGAGCCGATGGCCCCAGGGCGACGCGTGAGCTCGGCGGCACCGCCGTCGCTGCGGATCGAGCGACGTATGCTGCGCGGCGGGTTGACCTCTCTGGCGTGCAGCGACGAGGTCGGCCGAGGCGCGCTGTGCGGCCCGGTGACCGTGGCGATGGTCGTCGTGACCGAGTCGACGAAGACCGCTCCTCAGGGCGTGCGCGACAGCAAGCTCCTCACTGCCGAGGCGCGTCGCCGCCTCGTGCCACGGATCAAGCGGTGGGCACCGTCGCACGGCGTCGGCCATGCGACCCCGAACGAGATCGACGAGTTCGGGATCATCGCTGCGCTCCGACTGGCGGGTCATCGTGCCCTCGCCCAGCTCGACGTCGCACCGGACTCCGTGCTGCTGGACGGTAACCACGACTACCTCACGCCGCCCGAGCAGACCAGCCTCTATGGGCCGCCGCAGGTGGTCGAGCAGGTGCCTCCGGTGGTGACGATGATCAAGGCCGACATGCGCTGCGCGGCGGTCGCCGCCGCGAGCGTCCTCGCCAAGACGGCTCGGGACGCGATCATGGTGGCCCTCGCCGAGGAGCATCCCGAGTACGGATGGGCGGACAACAAGGGGTACGCCGCCCCGGAGCACATCGCGGCGCTCGCCTCGTTGGGCCCGACGCCGCACCACCGCGTCTCCTGGCGGTTGCCGGGCTTGATCGCGGACGGTGCCGGCCCGGCGGCAGCGCTGGGTGAGGCGCTCCCGCCCGGCATGCCGGACGAGTGGGGCCTCGAGGTCGAGGAAGCCGCTGCGGAGGAGAGCGATGCCGTCGCGTCGCAGACGGACGACCTCTGGTGGTCGTCGGTCGCTCCCGAGGGTGGCCTGATCGGTCCCGAGGAGCGGTCGGCAGAGCGCCACGTGTGAACGGACCGCGCGCGGCGGACGCCGTACGCGGTAGTTTCGCAGGGACGGTCCCGACCGAGGGAGGACGATGAGCGCGGAGGATCTCGAGCGGTACGAGGCGGAGATGGAGCTCGCGCTCTACCGCGAGTACCGCGACGTCGTCGGCATCTTCACCTACGTGGTCGAGACGGACCGCCGCTTCTACCTGTGCAACGCCGTGGACGTGAAGGTGCGTTCGGAGACGGGTGACGCCTACTTCGAGGTGACGATGACCGACGCGTGGGTGTGGGACATCTATCGCCCCGCCCGGTTCGCGAAGAACGTCAAGGTCCTCACGTTCAAGGACGTCAACGTCGAGGAGCTGGCGACCTCGGACTTCGAGCCACCGAAGGGCTAGGCGTGGCGGCCGTCTGTCCACAGACGGTGCTCGTCCCCAGGCGCGGATGGCGTGCGTCCCGGTCGTGCCGGAAGGCGCCACCTTGTCCGTGGAGGTGGCGACATGGCATCGAGCTATGAGCAGCGGCGCGCGGTCGGGGTGCACGGCGAGAACGTCGCGGCCGACTATCTGCGTGCCCAAGGCATGCGGGTCATCGACCGCAACTGGCGGTGCCGGTGGGGTGAGATCGACATCGTCGCCCAGGACGACGACGCGCTCGTCTTCTGTGAGGTCAAGACCCGCCGGAGCGCCGCGTACGGGACCCCGCTGGAGGCCGTGACCCCCCAGAAGGCAGCACGCCTCCGGCGTCTCGCGGGCGTCTACCTGTCCGAGCATCAGCCCGGTGCCGGACTCGTGCGCATCGACGTCGTCGCAGTCGTCGTCCCCGCGCGTGGAGCGGCCGAGATCACGCACGTGGTGGGTGCGGCGTGACGGGCCTGGGCCGGACCATGTCGGTGTCGCTGGAGGGGATGCGGGGCCGGGTCATCGACATCGAGGTCGACGTGAGCCCCGGGCTGCCCCGGACGACGCTGGTCGGGTTGCCGGACGCCTCGCTCGCGGAGTCCCGTGATCGTTGCCGTGCCGCCATCGCCAACAGCCGGTTCGCGTGGCCCGACACCAAGGTCACCATCAACCTGTCACCTGCCTGGCTCCCCAAGGCGGGCTCCCACTTCGACCTCGGCATCGCGCTCGCCGTCCTCGCCAGCCAAGGGCACGTGCCCCAGGAGAGGCTCGCGAGCGCGGCCGTGCTCGGTGAGCTCGGACTGGACGGGCGGCTGCGTGCCGTTGCGGGCGTCCTGCCGGCGACCGCCGCGGCGGTGGCAGCAGGCTGCGGGCTCGTCATCGTTCCGGAGTCCAACGCTGCCGAGGCCTCCGTCGTCGCGGGCGCGCGGGTGCTCGGCGTGCGGTCGCTGCGTCAGACCGCCGCGCTGCTCCGCGGCGAGGATCCCCCGGACGACCCTCCGGTCGACGCCCTGGTGCCCGGTGAAGCGGCGCGCCCGGACCGGTTCGAGGGGCTCGACCTCGCCGACGTCGCGGGGCAGGACGACGCGCGTGCTGCCCTCGTCGTGGCGGCGGCGGGTGCCCACCACCTGCTCCTCTCGGGTCCGCCAGGGGTCGGCAAGACCATGCTCGCGCAGCGACTCCCGTCCCTGTTGCCGGACCTCGACGACGAGCAGGCGATGGAGACGAGCGCCGTCTACTCGGTCGGGGGGATGCTCTCTCCCGACGCGCCGCTGCTGCGTCGACCTCCGTTCGTCGACCCCCACCACACGGCGTCGGCGGCGGCGCTGGTCGGGGGAGGGAGCCGCACCGTGAGGCCTGGTGCGATGTCGCTGGCGCACCACGGGGTGCTGTTCCTCGACGAGGCCCCGGAGTTTCGTCGCGACGTGATCGACGGCCTGCGTCAACCGCTCGAGAGCGGGCGCGTGACCGTGTCCCGTGCGGTCCAGACCGCGGAGTTCCCGGCACGGTTCCTGCTGGTCCTCGCTGCCAACCCGTGTCCGTGCGGTCGGCGGACCGGTGAGCTGTGCGAGTGCAGCGCGGTGGTCAAGCGACGCTACGGCGAGCGTCTGTCCGCACCGGTCCGCGACCGTATCGACCTCCAGCGCGAGGTCGGTCCTGTCTCGGCCCACCACTACGGACCGGGTGCGGAGCAGCCCGAGTCGTCGAAGGTCGTCGCGCAACGGGTCGTCGAGGCGAGAGACCGTCAGCGTCGACGGCTCGAGGACACGCCGTGGCGGACCAACGCCGATGTGCCCGGCGCTGCGCTACGTCGTGACCTCCCGACCCCGACACGTCTCGTGGTGGCTGTCGGTCGGCTGGTCCGGGCGGGGACGGTCAACGCCCGGACGGCCGACCGCCTTCTCCGGGTCGCGTGGACGGTGGCCGACCTGCGACAACGGCCGGCACCCGACGACGACGACCTGGAGACGGCGACGGCGCTGCGGCGCGGCACCACACCCGAGGGCTCCCTGTGGGAGCGGGTGACCGCGTGACTGCGACAGAGCAGGACGGCGTGTCGCCCCGTGGTCGGCGAGACGAGCGGCGCGCCCGCCTCGGGCTGAGCCTGGTGGCCGAGCCCGGTGATCCGAGGCTGGCCGCCGGCCTGCTCGAGCGCACGCCGACGGAGCTGCTGGCCGCAGTGACGTCCGCAGACGCGGGGACACCGGAAGCCTGGCGTGCTCGTGCCGTCGCACTCGACACGCGGCTCGAGGCAACAGTCACCGTCGCGCGCGGTGCCGGGCTGCGCTGGGTCTGCCCCGGAGATGCAGGCTGGCCGGAGCGGTTGGACGACCTCGATCAGGTCGGTGCCGTGTCGGGGGTCGTCGGGCGCCCGCTCGGCCTCTGGGTCCGCGGCCGGGGCCGTCTCGACGACCTGACCGCTCGGTCGGCTGCCGTCGTGGGAGCGCGCGACGCGACGACCTACGGCCGTGACGTGGCGGGGGACCTGGCGGCCGACCTCGTGGACGCCGGGACAGCGGTGGTGAGCGGGGCGGCGTTCGGCATCGACGCAGCGGCGCACCGTGGTGCGCTGGCCCTCGGCGGGCCAACGGTCGCGGTCCTGGCCTGCGGCCTCGACATCGACTACCCCCGTGCCCACGCGAGCCTGCTGCGCGCGATCTCCGAGTCCGGGCTGCTGGTGAGCGAGCATCCGCCCGGCGCGACTCCCACCCGGTCGCGGTTCCTCACGCGCAACCGGATCATCGCAGGTCTCACCCAAGGCACCGTCGTCGTCGAGGCGGCGCGACGCAGCGGAGCGCTCAACACGCTGAGCTGGGCCAACGAGCTCGGTCGGCTGACCATGGCCGTGCCCGGCCCGGTGGCGCACCAGTCGTCGGTCGGCGTGCACCAGGCGATCCGCGAGGGTCGTGCCGTGCTCGTCACCAACGGCGCGGAGGTCCTCGAGGACCTCGACGTGCTCGGGCGTCGTGACGCCACCCCACCGTCGGCACCAGCGACCGTCTGGGACGGTCTCGACCCGACGTCACGGGCCGTGATCGAGGCCCTGCCTGCGCAGGGACCCCGGACCACCGACGAGATCGCCTGGCATGCCGGTGCGTCCCCGGAGGCGGTCGCCGCAGCACTCGACCATCTGGAGCGAAGCGGATTCGTCCGGCCGTCGGGTCGGGGATGGCACCTTGCGCGGCGCGCCGACCTCGCGCGCGCCGGCGATGGCGCGGGCGAGAGGGCCGGAGACCCTGCCGCCGGGGACCAGGACCGGTGACGGCGTGCCCGCTTGGAGGTCACGCGACCCACCGTCACACTCGGGTCATGGCCACGACCGACCGCAGTCCTGCCTGGACCGACGCCCTCGAGGCCTACACGCGGCATCTGCGCTCCGAGCGTGGGCTGAGCGAGCACACGGTGCGCGCGTACGCCGGCGACCTCGACCTGCTGGCCGCCCATGCGGAGGCGCTCGGCGTCCGCGATCCGGCGTTGCTCGAGCTGAGGTCGCTGCGGAGCTTCCTTGCCGCACAGCAGGTCCGCGGCCGAGCCCGGAGCACGCTGGCGCGTCGGGCGGCAGCCGTCCGTCGCTTCACGGCGTGGCTGGTGCGCACCGGTCGCGCCGACCAGGACGCCGGCGCGTTGCTGGTCAACCCCAAGCGGCACCGCGAGCTGCCCGGCGTCCTCCGCCAGGACGAGGTGCGCGCCCTCCTCGACTCGGCCGCCGCGGTCGCCACCGGAGGTCCGGGCGGCGCCGACGACGAGGCGGAGGCGGGCGCTCCACGACCTGCGCACCCGTCGGACTCCGACCCCGTCGCGGTGCGCGACGTGGCGGTCCTCGAGCTCCTCTACGCGACCGGCATCCGGGTCGGCGAGCTGTGCGGGCTCGACATCGACGACGTCGACCGTTCGCGCGACGTGGTGCGGGTCGTCGGCAAGGGCGACAAGGAACGCAGCGTGCCGTTCGGTCGCCCGGCCGGTCGCGCCGTCGACCGGTGGTTGACGGTCCGGCCGGAGCTGGTGGTCGCCGGGAGCGGGCCTGCGCTCTTCCTCGGCCGACGGGGCGGGCGCGTCGACCCCCGGACGATCCGCCGGATGGTCCACTCCCGCCTCGCCGACGTCGACGACGCCCCCGACCTCGGCCCGCACGGACTCCGCCACACCGCCGCCACGCACCTTCTGGAGGGCGGCGCCGACCTGCGCAGCGTCCAAGAGCTCCTCGGCCACGCGTCGCTCGCGACCACCCAGCTCTACACCCACGTGAGCTCCGAGCGGCTGCGCAGCGCCTACGCCCAGGCACACCCGCGGGCCTGACCGGCAGTGCGAGAGACTCTTCCCGCGTCGGGCGGGGCAGCCGCGACGAAGTAGGCTGCCTGTGGAGCGCCTTCCTACCGGCGGACCATCAGCACCTGGTGCGTCCCCTCCCGCGCCGCGCGCGGGCTCGTAGGACTAGACCCCCCAGCACGCCGAACCATCCTGGGAAGCGGGATGGTCGAACGCAGGAATGGAGCCTCGGAGTTGGACTCGAAGGTCATCTACACCCACACGGACGAAGCGCCGCTGCTCGCGACGTACTCGTTCCTCCCGATCATCCAGGCCTACGCGGCCAAGGCGGGCGTCACGGTGGAGAGCCGCGACATCTCCCTCGCCGGGCGGATCCTCGCGCAGTTCCCCGACCGCCTCCCGCCCGAGCAGCAGGTCGGTGACGCCCTCGTCGAGCTCGGCGACCTCGCGAAGCGGCCCGAGGCCAACATCATCAAGCTCCCCAACATCAGTGCGTCGGTTCCTCAGCTGAAGGCCGCCATCACCGAGCTGCAGGGCCAGGGGTACGCGATCCCCGACTACCCCGACGATCCGTCGACCGACGAGGCCCGCGACGTGCGCGCCCGTTATGACAAGGTCAAGGGCAGTGCCGTCAACCCGGTGCTCCGCGAGGGCAACTCCGACCGCCGGGCGCCGGCGTCGGTCAAGCAGTACGCCCGCCAGCACCCGCACTCGATGGGCGCGTGGAGTGCCGACTCCAAGACCAACGTCGCACACATGGACTCGGGCGACTTCCGGTCCAACGAGAAGTCCGCCGTGATCGACAAGGACGGCTCGCTGCGGATCGAGCTGGTCGCCGAGGACGGCTCGACCACCGTGCTGCGCGAGTCGGTGCCGGTGCTCGCCGGCGAGGTCGTCGATGCGACCGCCATGGACGTCGCCGCACTGCGTGAGTTCCTGACCGCGCAGATTGCGCGGGCGAAGGCGGAGGGCGTCCTGTTCTCCGTCCACCTCAAGGCCACGATGATGAAGGTCTCCGACCCGATCATCTTCGGGCACGTCGTGCAGGCGTTCTTCCCCGAGCTGTTCGCCGAGCACGGCGAGGCGCTCGCCGCGGCCGGCCTGAGCCCCAACAACGGTCTCGGCAGCATCGTCTCCGGTCTCGGGACGCTCCCGGCCGACAGCCGCGATGCCGTGCAGGCCGCGATCGAGCAGGGGATCGCGGACGGTCCCGCGCTCGCGATGGTCGACTCCGACAAGGGGATCACCAACCTGCACGTCCCGAGCGACGTCATCGTCGACGCGTCCATGCCCGCGATGATCCGTACCTCGGGTCACATGTGGGGACCGGACGGCGTCGAGGCCGACACGCTGGCGGTCATCCCCGACAGCAGCTATGCCGGCATCTACCAGGTCGTCCTCGACGACTGCCGGGCTCACGGCGCGTACGACCCGACGACGATGGGCTCCGTACCCAACGTCGGCCTCATGGCGCAGGCAGCAGAGGAGTACGGCAGCCACGACAAGACGTTCGAGATCCCCGCTGCCGGCACGGTCCGCGTGACCGACCAGGACGGCTCGGTCGTCTTCGAGCACCCGGTCTCCCAGGGCGACATCTGGCGCATGTGCCAGACCAAGGACGTCCCGATCCGCGACTGGGTCAAGCTCGCCGTGACGCGGGCCCGCGCCACCGGCGCCCCTGCGGTCTTCTGGCTCGACGAGTCGCGGGCGCACGACCGCAACCTCATCGAGAAGGTGACGACCTATCTCGCCGACCACGACACCGACGGTCTCCAGATCGAGATCATGTCCCCGGTCGACGCGACGGCGTTCTCGCTGGAGCGCATCCGCAAGGGCGAGGACACCATCTCGGTCACGGGCAACGTCCTCCGCGACTACCTGACCGACCTGTTCCCGATCCTGGAGCTGGGGACGAGCGCCAAGATGCTCTCGGTGGTGCCGCTCATCAACGGAGGTGGTCTCTTCGAGACCGGCGCCGGCGGCTCAGCGCCCAAGCACGTGCAGCAGCTCATCAAGGAGAACTACCTTCGGTGGGACAGTCTCGGCGAGTTCCTCGCCCTGGCCGTCAGCCTGGAGCACCTCGCCCAGGTCACCGACAACCCGAAGGCTCAGGTTCTCGCCGACACGCTCGACCGAGCGACCGGCACCTTCCTCAACGAGAACAAGTCGCCCAGCCGCCGCGTCGGCGGGATCGACAACCGTGGAAGCCACTTCTACCTCGCGCTCTACTGGGCGCAGGAGCTGGCCTCTCAGACCGAGGACGCCGAGCTCGCGGCGGCGTTCGCGTCGTTGGCAGAGCAGCTCGCTGCCAACGAGCAGGCGATCACCGAGGAGCTCATCGGGGTCCAGGGCTCGCCCGTGGACATCGGCGGCTACTTCCGCCCCGATGACGCACTCGCGTCGTCGGTCATGCGGCCCTCGAAGACCCTGAACGACGCGCTGGCGGCACTCGGCTGACAGGCCACCGCTGACGGACGAGACCCGCCGGGTGCACACCCGGCGGGTCTCGTCGTCTACAGCATGGAGGTCGGATCCACCGGGTGTCCCTCGTCGACGACCATGAAGTGCAGGTGGCAACCGGTCGAGAAGCCGGTGGACCCGACCGACCCCACGACGGTGCCTGCCTCGACCGACGTGCCGGCGGCTGTGCCCGGCCGGATCAGATGGTTGTAAGTGGTCGACAGCCCGCCGCCGTGCTCGACCACCACTCGGTTGCCGTACGCGGGGTCGTACCCCGAGCCGACCACGCGTCCCGCCGCCGCCGACCGGACCGGCGTCCCGCACGGGACCGCGAAGTCCGTGCCGTCGTGCAGTCGGAGCTCTCCGGAGACCGGGTGCACGCGCATCCCGAACGGGGAGCTGATCGGACCGTCTACCGGATGGACCAGCCCTCCCGGGGTGCCACGTCCCAGTGCCGGGGTCGGCGGCGGCGCCGGTGGCGGTCCGTACGGCGTCACGAGCCGCACCGCAGCCGCACGGCCGAGGAGCGCGAGCGGATCGGCGTACGCGCGCCCGTGACGACGACCGAGGTGCAGGCAGGCGACGGGAAAGCAGTGTCCGCCCGCGAGGAGGACCCTGCCGAGGACGGCGCCGCGAGCGACGCGGTCGCCCTTCACGACGTCGGCGCCGACCGGTTGGTACGTCGAGCGCACGCCGTCGTGGTCGACGCTGACCACCTCGACGCCGGCGACCCGGCCGGCGAACGCCACCACCCCGCCGTCCACCGCCCGGACGATCGCGCCCGGCGCCGCAGCCTGGTCGACCCCGCGGTGACCGGCGGCGTACGGGCCGGTGGGGGCCTCGTAGGCGCGGACGACCGACGGTCGCGGCTCCAGGGGCCACGACCAGGACGACTCCTCGGCGGCTGCCGGGGGAGAGAGGGCGGCGGCCGCGGCCATCACAGGAAGCGCGACGAGGCGAAGACGGTGGGTGTTCATCCGAAGATGCCATCGCAGACAGCGCGGTTAGCGTAGGGACAAGTCGGACATCTGTGGACGAACATCTCGAGCGGACACCTGGGGACGATCTCGGCGTCGCTCGTTCTGCGAGTGGGGGTTCGCATGAGAAGGATCGGTCCTGTCGCAATCATCACCGCCGTGCTGATGGCGGCGCCCGGGGCGTGGACGTCGGCGCAAGGGGCGTCCGCGGCCGCCCCCGTGACGGCGACGGCCGTGACCGCGGTCGCGGCCTCGGCTCCTCCCGGCCCCTCGCGCTACGAGAGGAGAGTCGTCCGGCACACCAACCGCGCGCGCTCGGCCCGCGGCCTGCGCGCGCTCGGCAGGTCCGCGTGTCTCGACCGCTACGCCCAGCGCAGTGCCGACCGCATCGCGCGGACCGGACGACTGACGCACCAGAACCTCCGACCGGTCCTGCGGGCCTGCGGCGGCCACAAGGTGGGGGAGAACATCGCCTACGGCTATCGCTGGCCCGTCCGGGTCGTCCGGGCGTGGATGAACTCACCAGGCCACCGGGCCAACATCCTGGAACCGCGCTACCGGCGGATCGGGGTCGGCGTCCGGCGGGACCGCCGCGGCATCATCTGGGTGAGCCAGGTCTTCGCCTACCGCCGTTGACGCGAAGGACCGGGATTTCGCCGGCTGGACCCTGTGTCCTAGACTGGGAGAAGCGCTCAGACCGTCTGCTGTTCCCTTCACCAGGAACGCCGGCGTGACGAGTGACTTCGCGTGCCCTTCGCCCAGCAAGGCTGGGATGTGCGGCCCTGGTCCTCCCCACACGGGAGGCGGTCCGCGCAAGGGTGCCAGGGTGTCGGCGCCGCCGGCACGTCAACCAGGATCGGGCGCACCCGTGCGCCCTGGCAAGAAAGAGGAACGCCATGGCCGTCGTGTCCATGCGCCAGCTGCTCGAGAGCGGTGTCCACTTCGGGCACCAGACCCGCCGCTGGAACCCCAAGATGAAGCGCTTCATCCTCACCGAGCGCAACGGCATCTACATCATCGACCTGCAGCAGTCGCTGGCCTACATCGACCGCGCGTACGACTTCGTCAAGACGACCGTCGCCCGCGGCGGCACGATCCTCTTCGTCGGGACCAAGCGTCAGGCGCAGGAGGCCATCACCGAGCAGGCGACCCGCGTCGGCATGCCGTACGTGAACCACCGCTGGCTGGGCGGCATGCTCACCAACTTCCAGACCGTCCACGAGCGGATCAAGCGCCTCAAGGAGCTCGACGAGGTCGACTTCGACGACGTCGCCGGCTCGGGCCGCACCAAGAAGGAGCTCCTGCAGCTCAAGCGCGAGCACGACAAGCTCGACCGCACCCTGGGCGGCATCCGCGACATGAGCCGTACGCCGTCGGCGCTGTGGATCATCGACACCAAGAAGGAGCACCTGGCGGTCGACGAGGCCAAGAAGCTGGGCATCCCGGTCGTCGCGATCCTCGACACCAACTGCGACCCCGACGACGTCGACTACCCGATCCCGGGCAACGACGACGCGATCCGGTCCGTCACGCTGCTCACGCGCGTCGTCGCCGACGCCGTCGGTGACGGCCTGATGTCGCGCGGCGCCGGCAAGGAGTCAGAGGGCACCGAGGCGGCCGCCGCGGGCGCCGTCGCTGCCGACGAGCCGCTGGCGGAGTGGGAGCGCGAGCTCGCGCAGGGCACCGACCCCGTCACCACCGAGGCTGCCGAGGCTGAGGTCCAGTCGTCGGCCAGCGCCGACGACACCCCGTCCGAGGTCGCCGAGGAGACGGCTGAGGCCCTCGAGGACAAGCCGGCCGATGCGACCGCCGAGGACGCGACCGTCTCCGACGAGCCGGCCGAGGACAAGCCCGCCGACGACAAGCCCGCCGAGGCCTGAGCGCTCCCGCGACACGTCACCACCACTTCGGCCGGTCTCCGGCCACGGACACAGACGAGAGAGATAGAGATGGCAATCTCTGCAGCAGAGGTGAAGAAGCTCCGCGACGCCACCGGCGCGGGCATGATGGACGCCAAGAAGGCGCTCACCGAGGCCGAGGGCGACTACGACAAGGCCGTCGAGATCCTGCGCGTCCACGGTCAGGCCAAGGCCGACAAGCGTGGCGCTGAGCGCCAGGCGACCGCCGGACTGGTGGCCGCGTCGGGCAACGCGATCGTGGAGCTCAACGCCGAGACCGACTTCGTCGCCAAGAACGAGCAGTTCGTCGCGCTGGCGCAGGAGCTCGCCACGCTGGCCGACGAGACCAAGCCCGCCGACGCGACCGAGTTCGCGTCGACCAAGACCGCTGACGGCTCGACCGTCGCCGAGCGGATCTCTGGCCTCGCCGCGATCATCGGCGAGAAGCTCGAGCTCGGGCGCGTCCAGGTCCTCGAGGGCAAGGGCCGCGTCGCGACCTACCTGCACCGTCGCGCGAGCGACCTTCCGCCGGCCGTCGGCGTGCTCATCGAGTACGAGGGCGACGGCGAGGAGACGGTCGCGCGCAGCGTGGCCATGCAGGTCGCCGCGATGCGCCCGCGCTACCTCACGCGTGAGGACGTCCCGGCGGAGGTCGTCGCCAAGGAGCGCGAGATCGCCGAGGCCGCGGCCCGCGAGGAGGGCAAGCCCGAGCAGGCGATCAGCAAGATCGTCGAGGGCAAGGTCAACGCGTTCTACAAGGACTTCGTGCTCCTCGACCAGCCGTCGGTGACGGAGCAGAAGAAGTCCGTGCGTCAGGTCCTCGACGAGGCCGGCCTGAGCATCACGCGCTTCGCGCACATCGAGATCGGCGCCTGACGCGCTCCGATTTGGCAGGATGATCTGACGACGACGCGCGATACGGAGGCCGGTGTGGTGGACGAGAACGAGACAGTCGACCCGCCGGCCTCCGTGCCGTCCGGGCTGGAGCAGGATGCCCCTCCGGCGGAGCCGGCGCGTCGCGTGCTCCTCAAGCTCTCCGGCGAGGCGTTCGGCGGTGGCAGCCTCGGAGTCGATCCCGACGTCGTCAACACGATCGCGCGCCAGATCGCGGAGGGCGTCGCGGCCGGTGTCGAGGTCGCGATCGTCATCGGGGGCGGCAACTTCTTCCGTGGCGCAGAGCTTCAGCAGCGGGGGATGGACCGGGCGCGTGCCGACTACATGGGCATGCTCGGGATCGTCATGAACTGCCTCGCCCTCCAGGACTTCCTGGAGAAGCGTGACATCGAGACCCGTGTCCAGACCGCCATCACGATGGGCCAGGTCGCGGAGCCGTACATCCCGCGTCGGGCGATCCGCCACCTCGAGAAGGGGCGCGTCGTGATCTTCGGTGCGGGGGCGGGCATGCCCTACTTCTCCACCGACACGGTCTCGGCCCAGCGTGCGCTGGAGATCAAGGCCGACGAGGTGCTGATGGGCAAGAACGGTGTGGACGGCGTCTACACCGCCGATCCCCACAAGGACTCCAGCGCCACCAAGATCGACTCCATCTCGTACACCGAAGCGCTCCAGCGCGGGCTGCGGGTCGCCGACGCGACCGCGTTCGCGCTCTTGATGGAGAACAAGCTGCCGATGCGCGTCTTCGGGATCGAGGGAGACGGCAACATCTCCTCGGTCCTGAGAGGTGAGAAGATCGGCACGCTGGTCTACGCAGACTGATCGACCAGAGACCTCTACGAAGGAGCAGGCCAGTGATTGACGAGACCCTGCGCGACGCTGACTCCAAGATGGACAAGGCCGTCGAGCACGCGCGCGAGGAGTTCGCCGCGATCCGCACCGGGCGTGCGCACCCCGCGATGTTCGCCAAGATCACGGCCGACTACTACGGCACCCCGACACCGATCCAGCAGCTCGCGGGGTTCCAGATCCCCGAGCCGCGGGTCGTCATCGTGAGCCCGTACGACATCGGTGCCAAGACCGCGATCGAGAAGGCCATCCGTGACTCCGACCTCGGCGTCAACCCGACCGACGACGGCAAGGTGCTGCGGCTCGTCCTCCCGCAGCTGACCGAGGAGCGCCGCAAGGAATACATCAAGCTCGCCAAGTCCAAGGCCGAAGAGGGCCGGGTGGCCGTCCGCAACATCCGCCGCAGCGCGAAGCAGGCGATGGACAAGGCGGAGAAGGACGGCGAGATCAGCAAGGACGACGTGACCGGCGGCGAGAAGCGCCTCGACGGGCTCACCAAGAAGCACGTGGACCGCATCGACGAGCTCGTCAAGAACAAGGAGCAGGAGCTGCTCGAGGTCTGATGAGCTCACCAGACGTGCCCGCGGCGCCCCAGCAGCGCGGCGGGCGAGACCTTCCTGCCGCGATCGGGGTCGGTGTCGGCCTCGCGGGCGCCGTCATCATCTCGCTCTTCTTCGTGAAGGCGCTGTTCGTGCTGGTGGTCGTCACCGCGGGCGCGGTGGCGATCTGGGAGCTCTCGTCCGCGCTCGCGAAGGCCGGCATCGCCGTCCCGCTCCCGCCGCTGATGGCCGGCGGTCTGGCGACGCTGGCCGCGGCGTACGTCGGTGGCACGGAGGCGATCGCCATCGGTGCCGCTCTGACGGTGCTCGGCGTGTTCGTCTACCGGATGCCCCGCGGCGCGGACGGGTTCGTGCGCGACACCTCCGCCGCCGTCTTCATCTTCGGGTACGTCCCCGTGCTCGGGTCCTTCGTCGTCCTGATGGCGGCCGAGGACGACGGTGCGTGGCGGATCGTGACCTTCATCGTCGTCACCATCGCCTCCGACATCTTCGGGTACGCCGCGGGCTACAAGCTGGGCAAGCACCCGATGGCTCCCACGATCAGCCCCAAGAAGTCCTGGGAGGGCTTCGCCGGATCGGTGCTGGGGTGCGTGCTCGCCGGCGTGCTGTGCGTGGTGCTCCTCCTCGACGGTCGCTGGTGGGTCGGAGTGCTGCTCGGTCTGGCCGCGGTCGCGATGGCCACGCTCGGCGACCTCTCGGAGTCGATGATCAAGCGCGATGTCGGCATCAAGGACATGAGCGATCTGCTGCCGGGCCACGGAGGCCTCATGGACCGCCTCGACTCGCTGCTGGCGGTCGCGCCGATCTGCTGGCTGGTGCTGCACTTCCTCGTCCCCGTCGCCTGACCGCCGGACGGCGCGCGGGGTTGGTGGCGGATGGGACAATGAACCTGACATGTCTCACGTGAACCCGAACCCGCTCCCGCTCGTCTTCGAGCAGCCCAAGGGACGGGGCAAGCCGCCGCGTCACCTGGCCGACCTCGACCTCGCCGCCCGCAAGGAGGCCGTCGAGGCGCTCGGTCTCCCCGGCTACCGCGCCAAGCAGCTCTCGACGCACTACTTCACCCGGCTGGTCTCCGACCCCGGCGAGATGACCGACCTGCCGGCAGGCATCCGCGACCAGCTCGTCGCCGGTCTCATGCCGCAGCTGATCACGCCCGTCAAGACGCAGACCGCCGACCGGGGCACCACCCGCAAGACGCTCTGGCGGCTCTTCGACGGTGCGCTCGTCGAGTCGGTGCTCATGCGCTACCCCGACCGCGCGACGATCTGTGTGTCGAGCCAGGCCGGGTGCGGGATGGCGTGCCCGTTCTGCGCCACCGGCCAGGGTGGGCTGCAGCGCAACATGTCGACCGGCGAGATCATCGAGCAGGTCGTGGACGGAGCCCGGGCGATGGCTCGTGGCGAGGTCCCCGGTGGGCCTGGCCGGCTGTCGAACGTCGTGTTCATGGGCATGGGCGAGCCGATGGCCAACTACAAGGCCGTGATCGGCGCCGTACGCCGGATGGTCGACGACGGCCCCGAAGGGCTGGGCATGTCGGCCCGCAACATCACGGTCAGCACCGTCGGGCTGGTGCCTCGGATCAAGCAGCTGACGGAGGAGGGCATCCCCGTCACGCTCGCGCTGTCGCTGCACGCCCCCGACGACGAGCTGCGCGACGAGCTCGTCCCGATCAACACCCGCTTCAAGGTCGCGGAAACGGTCGAGGCAGCGTGGGACTACGCGCGGACGACCAAGCGGCGTGTCTCGATCGAGTACGCCCTGATCAAGGACATCAATGACCAAGCCTGGCGTGCGGACATGCTGGGAGACCTGCTCCGCTCCTACGGGGACTGGGGCTGGGTCCACGTCAACCTGATCCCGCTCAACCCGACCCCGGGCTCGATCTGGACCGCGTCCGAGCCCGAGGACGAGCGGGAGTTCGTCCGCCGGCTCGAGGCCAAGGGCATCTCGACGACGGTCCGTGACACCCGCGGCCAGGAGATCGACGGGGCGTGCGGCCAGCTCGCAGCGGCCGATGCCTGATCCCACCCACCGGCTCAGCCGGGCCGGGCTGCCGGCGGTGCTCGCCACCGACCTCGACGGGACGCTGCTGCGCTCCGACGGCAGCCTGTCGCCCCGTACCCGCGAGGCGATCGCCCGCGCGGAGGAGTCCGGGGTGCCGACGGTCTTCGTGACCGCGAGGCCGCCCCGGTGGTTGGACGCGTTCGCCGACGCGGTCGGAGACGCCACCGGGGGAGTGGCGCTCAGTGCAAACGGCGCGTTCGTCTACCACGTGGCGAGCCGGACCGTCACCGACCACGGCACGATCGCCCCCGGTCTGCTCCGTGACCTCGGGGCGTCGCTGCGGGAGGCGTTGCCCGGTATCGCCTTGGCGGTCGAGCGTGCCGACGGCATGCGCCGCGAGGAGGCCTTCGCCTACGTCCGGGAGTCTCCCGAGGTCGACGACCTCGACGACTGGGACGCCATCGCGTCGCAGCCCGCGGGGAAGCTCCTGGCCAAGCTGGACGGGAGTGATCCCGACGAGTTCCACAGGCGGGTGGCGGCCGTGCTCGACGGACGGGCGGAGCTCGGCTTCTCCGGTGCCGTCGGCCTCGCCGAGATCACCGCGCCGGGTGTCACCAAAGCGAGCGGGCTGGCGGCCTGGTGCGCCGGGAACGGCTTCGACCGTGAGTCGGTCTGGGCCGTCGGAGACATGCCGAACGACCTGCCGATGCTGCGCTGGGCCTCCCGTTCCTTCGCGGTCGCCAACGCCCACCACGACGTCCTCGACACGGTCGACGAGGTGGTGCCGAGCAACGACGACGACGGTGTGGCTGCCATCCTGGACCGGATCTGCGACGAGCACGGCGCGCTGCGCCGTACCCCCTGACCGACAGGAGCACCCGTGATCGACGTGACCCGCGACGGAGTCGTGACCACCGTGGAGCTGCGCCGGCCCGAGCGCCGCAACGCCCTCGACCTCGACACCTGCCACGAGGTGCGTGAGGCGGTCGAGACCGCGGCCGGCGACGGGTCACGAGCAATGGTGATCACCGGCCAGGGCACCAGCTTCTGTGCGGGCGCCGACCTCACGGGCGTGTACGGGTCGGACTTCGTCGACGCCCTGTACGCGATGCTCCGCACCATGACCCGGGTCGAGATCCCGGTCGTCGCCGCGGTCAACGGGCCGGCGATCGGCGCCGGGACTCAGCTCGCCCTCGCGTGCGACCTGCGGGTGGCCGCGCCGACCGCGGTGTTCGGCGTGCCGACCGCGCGCAACGGGATGGCGGTGGACGCGTGGACGATCCGCACGCTGGCGGCAGTGGCCGGTGCCGGCACGGCCAAGGCCCTCATGCTCGGCGCAGACCTGCTCGACGCCGAGACCGCGTACTCGCGCGGGCTCGTCGACCGGCTGGGTGACACCGACGCCGCAGCGGCGTGGGCGCACGAGATCGCGACCTTCGCGCCGCTGACGCTGGCCTACAACAAGCTCGTCCTCAACGGTGACCCCACCGATCCCGAGACCGCGGAGCGCATCGCCCGCGGCTGGGAGGCGTGCTGGGGGAGCGAGGACGTCCGGGAGGCCGCGCTCGCTCGAACGGAGAAGCGCGCTCCGGTGTTCCGGGGGATGTGATGTCTGCTCAGGTGCTCGTCTTCGACGGCGACTGCGGCTTCTGCTCCTCGTCGGTTCGGTGGTTGCGGCGCTGGGCGCCGTCGCGTCGCGCCCGGATCGTCGCCTGGCAGCAGGCCGACCTCGACGCCCTCGGGCTGACGGCTGTGCAGTGCTCGGCGGCCCTCCAGTGGGTCGACTCCGGGCGTCGGGCCGCTGGGCCCGAGGCTGTCGCCGCCTACCTCCGTACGGCTCGCCCACCCTGGCCGGTGGTCGGACGCGTGCTCGTGACACGACCGGCGACGGCGTTGGCGTGGCCGGTCTACCGGTGGATCTCCGCACACCGTCACCAGCTTCCGGGCGGCACCCCGCAGTGCGCGCTGCCCACGACCCCGGGCGAGCCGGGAGACGCTCCCGACGGAAGGACGGCCCCATGAGCGGACCTCGCTGGTTCACTCCGCCGAAGGATCCGGCCGACCCCTCGACGGGTCGGCTCAACGCCGTCTACGACGCCCTCGACCACCTGGTCGTCGCGGGAGCCGCCGAGGTGCCCGCCCTGCGAGCGCCGACGGGGACGACCTCGTACGCGGTGCTGCTGGAGCAGGTCGCGGCGATGGGTGGGTTGATGCGCGCTCTGGGCGTGCGTGAACGCGACGCGGTCGCCGTGGCGTCCCTGCCCTCGCCCGAGTCGGTCGTCGCGCTGCTCGCTGCCGGTCGGGTCGGAGCGACGGCCTGGGTCGGTGAGCAGCCCGCGCCGTTGATCGAGCGGAGCGACCCCGCGCTCGTGGTCGCCGACGGGGAGCAGATGCCCGTGGTCGCGACCGCCGTCGACGCGCTCGACCCTGCGCGTCCGCGTGCGGTGGTGGTCGTACGCCCGGGGGAGTGGTCTCTTGTCGAGACCCGCGACGTCGCCTGGGACCCCGCGTTGAAGGCCGGGGCCACCGATCCCGCGCCCGTCGTCCCGGTGGCCGGCGGGACCGCGCTGGCCGTGACCGGTGACGGGGACCGGGTGGTGCACGAGCGTGCCGGCCTCGTCACCCCGTACGAGGAGCCGGCCGCCCTCGGGTCGGCGTGGGACGAGGCCACCGTGGTCGCCGTCCTGGCCGGGCTCATGTCCGGTCGGGGGCTCGTGCTGCCCGGCGCCTGACGGGCTACTGCACGCCCCACGCGTAGGTCTGCTTGCGCAGCCGCAGATAGACGAACGTCTCGGTCTGCGTGACCGCCGGGATGGCGCGGATCTTGCTGGTGATGACGTCGAGGAGGTCGTCGTCGCTCTCGCACACGATCTCGGCCAGCACGTCGAACCGCCCGGTCGTGATCACCAGGTAGTCCAGCTCGGGGATGTCCGCAAGCGCGTCGGTCACCGCGAACACGTCTCCGTCGACCCCGATGCCGACCATGGCCTGGCGCGCGAAGCCGAGCTCGAGCGGGTCGGTGACCGCCACGATCTGGATCACGCCGGCGTCGGTGAGCTTCTGGACGCGTTGGCGTACGGCCGCCTCGGAGAGCCCGACCGCCTTGCCGATCGCGGCGTACGACCTCCGGCCGTCCACCTGGAGCTCGGCGATGATGCGCTTGGAGACCTCGTCGAGGACGACACCGTTGGTGGACCTGCGCTCCGTCATGCGCACATCCTGCCCGAGCGCCGGGTCCTCTGCCTCCGCACGTCAGTCGTTTCAGCGTGGTGATTGTCACGCATTCTGGGCAGATCGGCCCCGCTGGCTCGCGATTTCGTTGCGAGACAGTAAACAACTGCGGAATCCCTTGTCCCGGTTGCTCCCGACGTGTGACGATCCCCGCAGGTCGAACGCCACCACGGTGCCCGTGAGGCACCCCGTACGGATCGAGGTCGCGTCACTTGGTGAGGCAGATGAGCCGCCGGACGATGCTCCGGGGCGTAGGAGGAGCCGCGTTCCTCGCCGGGAGCGCCGCCGTGCTGCCGATGTTCGGCACACCTGACCGCCGGCAGGACCCGGCCGACTGCAGGGCACCGGACCGCAGCTCGGACCGTCGTCTGATCGTCTCGAACTGGCCGGAGTACATCGACCAGCCCGACGACGGCTACGTCACCACGATGGACCAGTTCATGAAGGAGACGGGCATCCAGGTCAGCTATACCGCCGACGTCAACGACAACAACGAGTTCTTCGCGAAGGTCGTCAACCAGCTCGGCGCCTGCGAGCCTGTGAACCGCGACATGTTCATGCTCACCGACTGGGCCGCGGCACGGACGATCGAGATGGGGTGGATCCAGCCCCTGGACGCCGCGAAGGTGCCCAACCTCCACAACAACCTCATCTCGTCCCTGCAGGGACTGGGCTGGGATCCGGACCGGACCTACTCGGCACCGTGGCAGGCCGGGTTGACCGGCATCGCGTACAACAAGGCCAAGGTCTCCGAGGTGGGCTCGTTCTCCGACCTCCTGACGCGGCCGGATCTCAAGGGGCGCGTGAGCCTGCTGACCGAGATGCGCGACACCATGGGCTTCCTGCTGCTCAAGAACGGCGCCGACCCAGCCGACTTCAGCGACGACGAGTGGGGCGTCGCGATGGAGGATCTCCGGCGTGCCTCCGACGGCGGGCAGATCCGGGCCTTCACGGGCAACGACTACGTCCAGGACCTCGCGGCGGGCAACATCGTCGCGTGCGAGGCCTGGTCGGGCGACGTCCTCGCGGCGGGCGACCCCAACATCGAGTTCGTCGTGCCCGAGGAGGGCCTGATGATCTGGGCCGACAACATGCTCGTCCCCAACCAGGCCGAGCACCAGGCCAACGCCGAGACGTGGATCGACTACTACTACCGGCCGGACGTGGCCGCCAAGCTCGCGGCGTGGGTCAACTACATCTGCCCCGTGGAGGGCGCCCAGGCCGAGATGGAGAAGATCGATCCCGACATGGCGTCCGACCCGCTGATCTTCCCCGACGACGCGACGCTCGCCATGACCCACTCGTTCATGGCGCTCGACGAGTTCACGATGCGTGAGTACGAAGGAGACTTTGCCGATGTCACTGGTGGCTGACGACGACGCGACGACGCGCGACGACCAGGAGGCGAGCAACCGCGACCTGCGGCTGACGGCCCTCACCAAGTCGTACGGCTCCTTCACCGCGGTGCGGTCGCTGGACCTCGTCGTGCCGCAGGGATCTTTCTTCGCGCTGCTCGGTCCGTCGGGGTGCGGCAAGACCACGACGCTCCGGATGGTCGCGGGTCTGGACACGCCCACCTCGGGGACGATCACCCTGGGCGACCGCGACATCACCTACGACAAGCCGTACAAGCGGCCGGTGAACACCGTCTTCCAGAGCTACGCGCTCTTCCCGCACCTCGACGTCTCCGAGAACGTCGCCTTCGGGCTCAAGCGGCGCGGCGTCAAGGACACCAAGGCGAAGGTCGCCGAGATGCTCGACCTGGTGGAGCTGGGCGGTCAGGGGCACAAGAAACCCACCCAGCTCTCGGGTGGCCAGCAGCAGCGCGTCGCCCTCGCACGGGCCTTGATCAACAGCCCCGAGGTGCTCCTCCTCGACGAGCCGCTCGGTGCGCTCGACCTCAAGCTGCGACGCGGCATGCAGATCGAGCTCAAGCGGATCCAGACCGAGGTCGGGCGGACCTTCGTCCATGTCACGCACGACCAGGAGGAAGCCATGACCATGGCCGACACGGTCGCGGTGATGAACGCGGGCGTGATCGAGCAGATGGGCCCGCCGGCCGCCCTGTACGACAACCCCCGGACGACCTTCGTGGCGAACTTCCTCGGCCAGTCCAACCTCCTCGCGGGAGAGATCCTGGGCCCGGACGGTGACGCCGTCACGGTGTCGGTCCAGGGCACGACCGTCTCCATCCCGGCCGAGCGCAGCCACGCCGTCGGCGGCAAGGGCTGGGTCGGCATCCGCCCGGAGAAGGTGATGATCGCCGAGGTCGGTGGCGAGATCGACGCACCGGGCAACCGCTTCGCGGGGGGTGTGGTGACCGACGTGAGCTTCGTCGGCGTCAGCACCCAGTACCTCGTCCGCATGCCGTGGGGCCAGGAGCTCATGGTGTTCGAGCAGAACACCGGTCGACGCCCGATCTTCGCGGTCGGGACGCCGGTCGACCTGTCGTGGCGCCCCGAGTACGCGTTCCTGCTCGACGCGAGCCAGGACGCGAAGGCCGGCGTCGAGGACGGGGACGACTGATGACCCACCAGCCGCAGGAGGCGCTGGTCGAGCCCGACGCCGTCGGGCTCGGGTCGTCCAGCGACGACCCGGGGGAGGGGCACGAGACGGTCCGCGGACGCGGCGGCCGGTTCACCGGCTACTGGCTGATGCTCCCGTCGGCGCTCTGGCTGGCGCTGTTCTTCCTCGTGCCGTTCTACTCGCTGATCGCGATGAGCCTGTACGACCCCACAGGGTCGAACCTGACCGGCTACGACATGACGTGGCACGTCGCCAACTACGTCGACACGATCCAGGCCTACTGGCGGCCGCTGCTGCGGTCGTTCTGGTACGCCGCGATGGCGACCGTCGCGTGCCTCGTCCTCGGCTACGTGCTCGCCTACGCGATCGCGTTCAAGGCGGGGCGCTGGAAGAACCTGATGCTGGTCCTCGTCATCGCGCCCTTCTTCACCAGCTTCCTCCTCCGCACGCTGTCGTGGAAGCTGATCCTGGCCGACGAGGGCTGGATCGCCGAGGGACTGCGTACCCTGCAGATCCTCGGGGAGGACGGGCGTCTGCTCGCGACGCCGTTCGCGGTGGTCGCGGGACTCACCTACAACTTCCTCCCCTTCATGGTGCTGCCGCTCTTCGCGAGCCTGGACAAGATCGACAACCGGCTCGTGGAAGCGGCCGGCGACCTGTACGCATCGCCGGCGCGCGCCTTCTTCAAGGTGACGCTGCCGCTGTCGATGCCGGGGGTGGTCGCGGGGACGCTGCTGACGTTCATCCCGGCCGCCGGCGACTTCATCAACGCCGAGCTCCTGGGCAGTCCCAACCAGCGGATGATCGGCAACATCATCCAGAACCTGTTCACCAACCAGGGCGACTATGCCGCCGCCGGCGCGCTGTCGATGACGCTGATGATCGTGATCACGGTCGGCGTCGTGTTCTACATCCGCCGCGCAGGAACGGAGGACCTCGTATGAGTGCGCTGCACAGGCTCGGCCGCTGGGTCGGCGAGCACCTCGTCCTCGCCCTCGGCGTGCTGGTGCTGGTCTACATGTTCGTGCCGGTGGCGATCGTGGGCCTGATGAGCTTCAACGACCAGGCGTCGCGCAACGTCTACCGGTTCGACGGGTTCACGCTGGACAACTGGCTCAACCCGTGCGACCCCTCGGGGATGTGCTCGTCGGTGGTCCGCAGCGTCGAGATCGCGCTGCTCGCGACGGTGGTCGCCACCATCCTCGGGACCCTCGCCGCGTTCGCGCTCGTGCGACACCGGTTCGTCGGTCGCGGCCCGCTCAACACCCTCATCATCCTGCCGATGGCCGCGCCGGAGATCGTGCTCGGGTCGTCGTTGCTCGCGCTGTTCGTCTCGGCCGGGTTCGGCGGCCAGCTGGGGTTCTGGACGATCTTCGTCGCCCACGTGACGTTCTGCCTGTCCTTCGTGATCATCACGGTCCGAGCGCGGTTGTCGGGGCTGGACGACAATCTGGAGCAGGCCGCGATGGATCTCTATGCGACGGAGAACCAGACGTTCTGGCGGGTCACGTTCCCGCTGGTGTTCCCGGGCATCCTGGGCGCGGCCCTGCTGAGCTTCTCGCTGTCCTTCGACGACTTCATCATCACGAACCTCAACGCCGGCCAGACCGTCACGTTCCCGATGTACGTGTGGGGTGCCGCGCAGCGCGGCATCCCGATGCAGGTCAACGTCATCGGCACGGCGATGTTCCTGGTCGCGGTGCTGATCGTGCTCGGCAACGAGGTCGCCCGGCGCCGGCAGTCGAAGGTCGCGGCCTAGCCACCTCCGTACGCGGGGGACGTCCGTGAAGCCGAACTACTGCGACCGTTGCCGAGTAAGTCTGAGCCGCAAGCACATGTGGAGACACTTGACAGTTGCCTGCGATCCGGGAACGCCAATGGTGAGGCGTGGAATACCCTCTACGATCCTCACCATCGAAGCTCGCACATCGATCCGTGGTTCGGATAGGAGATCCCATGAGGTCTCGAACGACCAGACCATCCCGCGGCGCACTCGTGGCGACCGGGCTCGCAGCGACGCTCCTCGCAGGCTGCAGTACGACACAGTCAGGGGGAGCGGAGGCAGGGGGAGCGGAGTCAACGGCCGATGGCGTCCCCGCGCCAACAGCTGGGTCCCGTCCCGATGTTGATGAGCGCACATTGACCGGCGACGGAGGCCGCAGCTTCGACTTCGACGTCCGCGAATCTCCCCTCGAGGTCGTGGCGACGTCACCTGTGGTCGTCACGGGCACGATCGCCTCGTGGGAACCGGGAGTCGATGCGTACGACGACGAGGACGCGCAGCGCTGGGCGATCCTCGCCGTCGACGTCGATCAGGCGTACGTGAGGGCGCCGGGCGTTCACGGCGCGAAGGTGTTCGTCCGTGTCCTCCGCGGCTACGAGGTCGTCGGACCGGACGGAAGCCCGACCCGCGAGCCGGGTGCCCCGTCCAGCGTCCTCACGGTCGACGAGCTTGAGCAGGCGGCCCCTCCCGGAGTGCGGATCGCCGTCATGGGAACGACCGCGAGTCGAGCGCCGCACGCGGACGACCCGACGTGGCGGCACGAGAACGTGAACGCCGGTCTACCTGGAGGGGCCGTCGTCACTCAACCCGACGTTCAGGGCCTCATCCTCGAGGACGAGTCGGGAGACCTTGTCAGTGGAGTGATCGACGACGACCCCGCGACATGGGGCCCTGGCTGGCGACCTTCGGCCGCCGGATCCGCTGCCCGTGGGAGCACGGCGTTCGACTGGTTGACCGCCCAGCTCGACGACGCCACCTGAGGGAGACGGACAGAAGCCGCTGCCCCGGGGTACCTGGGGCAGCGGCTTCCGCGGGTCGTACGGGTCAGAGCAGGTTCTGGCCCTGGGTGATCACGGAGCGCAGGATGCCCTCCATCTCGTCGAAGTGCTCCTGGTCGCAGATCAGCGGCGGAGCCAGCTGGATGACCGGATCGCCACGGTCGTCGGCGCGGCAGTAGAGGCCCGCGTCGTACAGCGCCTTGGAGAGGAAGCCGCGCAGCAGGCGCTCGGACTCGTCCTCGTTGAAGGTCTCCTTGGTCGCCTTGTCCTTGACCAGCTCGATCCCGTAGAAGAAGCCGTCGCCGCGCACGTCGCCGACGATGTCGAGGTCGAGGAGCTTCTCGAGCGTCGACCGGAAGCCGTCCTCGTTGGCGCGGACGCCCTCGTTGATGCCCTCGCGCTCGAAGATGTCGAGGTTGGCCATCGCGACCGCGGTCGAGACCGGGTGACCACCGAAGGTGTAGCCGTGGAGGAAGGAGGTGTGACCCTTCAGGAACGGCTCCATGAGCCGGTCGGAGGCGATCATCGCGCCGAGCGGTGCGTAGCCGGAGGTGAGGCCCTTGGCGCAGGTGATGATGTCGGGCTGGTAGCCGTAGCGCACCGCGCCGAACATCTCGCCGAGCCGCCCGAACGCGCAGATGACCTCGTCGGAGACGAGCAGGACGTCGTACTCGTCGCAGATCTCGCGGACCCGCTGGAAGTATCCCGGCGGGGGAGGGAAGCAGCCGCCCGCGTTCTGGACGGGCTCGAGGAACACCGCCGCGACCGTGTCGGGGCCCTCGAACTCGATCGCCTCGGCGATGCGGTCGGCTGCCCAGCGTCCGAAGGCCTCCGGGTCGTCGCCGTGCTCCGGGGCGCGGTAGATGTTGGTGTTCGGGACGCGGAAGGTGCTCGGCACGAGCGGCTCGAACGGCGCCTTCATGTCGGGGATGCCGGTGATCGACAGGGCGCCCTGCGGGGTGCCGTGGTAGGCGATGTGACGGCTGATCACCTTGTGCTTGGTGGGCTTGCCGGTCAGCTTGTAGTACTGCTTGGCGAGCTTCCAGGCGGACTCGACCGCCTCGCCACCGCCGGTGGTGAAGAAGACACGGTTGAGGTCGCCGGGGGCGTACGAGGCGACGCGCTCGGCGAGCTGGATGGCCGGCGGGTGCGCGTACGACCACAGCGGCATGAACGACAGCTCGCGGGCCTGCTTCGCGGCGGCCTCGGCCAGCTCCTCGCGGCCGTGCCCCACCTGGACGACGAAGAGGCCGGCGAGCCCGTCCAGGTAGCGCTTGCCGGCGGTGTCGAAGAGGTATGCACCCTCCCCCTTCGCGATCACGGGCACGTCCGCGGTGTCGTACGTGCTGTGACGCGTGAAGTGCATCCAGAGGTGATCCTTGGCAGCGCGCTGGAGGTGCGCGTCGTCCCACTGTTCGCTCATGGACCGAGTATCGCGCAGGAACGGTCTCTGGGCAAAGGTTCTCGACAGTGATAGACCTTACGAGGTACGGAATCCGAAGGTCGACACCTCCCTGACCATTCAATCCATTGTCAGCCTCTCCGGCCTGTGCCAGATTGAGGGCATGACCGAGACCCTCACGAACTTCGTCAACGGCGACAAGGTGGCGGCCCTCGACGGCGCCACGTACGACGTCATCGACCCCTCGACCGGACAGGTCTACGCGCAGGCACCGATGTCTCGCGAGGCCGACGTGGACACGGCGATGAAGGCCGCTCAGCAGGCCTTCGACAACGGCTGGCGCGACACCACGCCTCGGGAGCGCCAGGCCGCGCTGAACAAGCTCAACCAGGCGATCCACGACCGCCTCGACGAGATCGTCGACGTGGAGGTGAAGAACACCGGCAAGCCGCGCGGGTTGACCGTGAGCGAAGAGATGCCCATGGTCGACGACGCGCTCACGTTCTTCGCCGGCGCCGCGCGCGTGCTCGAGGGGCGGGCCGCCGGGGAGTACATGGCCGGGCACACCTCGATGATCCGACGTGAGCCGATCGGTGTGGTGGCGCAGGTGACGCCGTGGAACTACCCCCTGCTCATGGGCATCTGGAAGATCGCCCCGGCCCTCGCCGCGGGCAACACCATTGTCATCAAGCCGAGCGACACGACGCCCGCCTCGACGGCACTGCTCGCCGAGATCGCCGCGGACATCCTGCCGCCCGGCGTCCTCAACGTCGTCTGCGGCGACCGAGACACCGGGCGCGCGCTGATCGCTCACCCCACCCCGGCGATGGTTGCGATCACCGGGTCCGTCCGCGCTGGGATGGACGTCGCCCGCTCGGCGGCGGAGGACGTCAAGCGCGTGCACCTCGAGCTCGGCGGCAAGGCGCCGGTGGTGGTGTTCGACGACGCCGACATCGAGGCCGCGTCTGCCGCGATCGCCGAGGCCGGCTACTTCAACGCCGGCCAGGACTGCACCGCCGCGACCCGGGTCCTGGCGTCGCCGCGCGTGTACGGCGACTTCGTGGACGCGATCGCCGAGCAGGCCAAGGGCCTGAGGACAGGATTGCCCGACGACGAGGAGGTGCTGTACGGCGCCCTCAACAGCTCCGACCAGCTGGCGCGGGTGTCCGGCTTCGTCGACCGTCTGCCGGACCACGCGACGCTCGCCGCCGGCGGGTCGCGTCCCGGCGGAGACCTCGCCGACGGCTACTTCTACGAGCCGACTGTCCTCGCAGGGCTGCGGCAGGACGACGAGGCCATCCAGAACGAGATCTTCGGTCCGGTCATCACCGTCCAGCAGTTCTCCGACGAGGACGAGGCGGTCCGCTGGGCCAACGGCGTCCCGTACGGTCTCGCGTCGTCGGTGTGGACCAAGGACCACGGGCGCGCGATGCGGATGGCGCGGCGTCTCGACTTCGGCTGCGTGTGGATCAACACCCACATCCCGCTGGTCGCGGAGATGCCGCACGGCGGCTTCAAGCGCTCCGGGTACGGCAAGGACCTGTCGATGTACGGCCTCGAGGACTACACCCGCGTCAAGCACGTGATGAGCAACCTCGAGGCCTGAGCGCCGCCCTGTCCGGTCACACCAGGCCGGCCTCGTGGACCGCGATCGCGACCTGGACGCGGTTCGCGGCGTCGAGCTTGGTGAGGATCCGCGACACGTGCGCCTTCGCGGTCGCGAGGCTCATGTGCAGGTCGACGGCGATCTCGGCGTTGGACATCCCGCGTCCGACGGCGACCGCCACCTCGCGCTCGCGCTCGCTGAGCACGGCCAGCCGCTCTTTCGCGTCGCCGTCGCCGTCCCCGAGGTCGCGGACCCGCCGGATCAGCTGCTCGGTCACGCTCGGCGACAGCATCGGGTCGCCCGCGGCAACTTTGCGCACGGCATCGACCAGCACCTCCGGCGCGGTGTCCTTCAGCAGGAACCCGCTCGCGCCGTGCCGCAGCGCGCGCAGCACGTAGTCGTCGGCGTCGAAGGTCGTCAGGACGATCACGTGGGGCGCCGACGGGGCGCGCTCGAGCTCGGCCGTGGCGGAGAGCCCGTCCATGCGGGGCATCCGGATGTCCATGAGCACGACGTCGACGGGTGTCGACCGGAGGACACGGAGGGCGTCGAGACCGTCGGCGGCCTCGGCGACGACCTCGACGTCGTCGGCGCCGCCGAGGATCAGCCTCAGCCCGGCCCGTACGAGGGCGTCGTCGTCGACCAGCGCGACCCGGATCATGCCGGCCACGGTAGTACGAGGGTCAGGACGAACTCGTCCCCGGTCACCCGATGCGAGAGCGTCCCGCCGACGAGGTCGGCACGCTCCGAGAGGCCCACCAGCCCCAGCCCCGACGTAGGCAGACGGTCCTGCGTCGACCCCACCCGCAACGGGTTGCGAGCCTCGATGACGATCCCGTCGCCTGGCTCGCCCCGCATCACCACCGACAGCATCGTGTCCGGAGCGTGCTTGTGCGCGTTGGTGAGTGCCTCCTGAACGACGCGGTAGGCGGTCCGGCCGATGCGCTCGGGCGGCGCGTGCGGTGAGAGGTCATCGGTGAGGGAGACCCGCATCCCCGCGGCGCGCGCACCGCCCACCAGGTCGGGCAGGTCCCGCCACGACGGCTGAGGGCGGTCGCCCGCCCCGGCGTCCTCGTCGGCGCGGAGGATGCCGAGCACCTCGCGCAGGTCGGTGAGCGCGAGGTGGGCGTTGTCCCGGATCACCTCCGACGAGGTGCGGACCTCCTCCGGTGGCAGGTCGGTGCGGTACGCCAGCGCGCCGGCGTGCATCGCGACCATCGAGATGCGGTGGGCCAGCACGTCGTGCATCTCGCGTGCGATCCGGGCCCGCTCTGCCGTGCGAGCCTGGGCGACGCGGCTCGCCTGCTCCGCCTCCGCCACCCGAGCACGCTCCCGCAAGGTGTAGAGCAGCTCGCGGCGCGACCCCACGTACATGCCCACCGCGAACATCGTGACCACGATCGGCACGCTGAGAGCCAGGACGATCCTCCAGTCGTCCTCGAGAGTCGGGTCGATGAGCGTGACGACGACGGTCTGCACGGCCACGAGCAGGCCGATACCGACGATCTCGCGCAGCCTGCGCCGCGTCGCGAGCGAGACCACCGCGAGGACGGCGGGACCGGCGGCGGCGTACGAGAACGCTCCGATCACCGTCACCGCGGCGGCCACCGCCACGGGGTGCTGCCGGCGCCTCGTGACCAGCGCAAGAGCGACCAGACCTCCGACGAGGTCGGCCCAGAACCACCGGGGTGCGTGCTCTGCCTGCCACTGCGCCACACCCGACAGCCAGGTCACAGCGCTGATCAGGACCGCCAGGACGTAGCGCCAGAGCTGGCTCCACCACCGCAGCAGCGGCTGGTACGCCGCGGGGTCGACCTCGTTCACAGCCACAGCCTAGGCACTGGGCACGGTCGGCGAACCGGCCGAAGGTCGGTCTCCGACCCCGTACCCCCTACTTTCGGCCACGTCGGCCGAGCCAATGGGCCGATGTGGATGAGCTCGCGCTGCGCGATGCTGGAGCCATGATTGAAGTCCAGAACCTCTCGAAGAGGTACGGCGACCACCTCGCGGTCGACGACATCTCCTTCACCTGTCGTCCCGGCTCGGTGACCGGCTTCCTCGGTCCGAACGGTGCCGGCAAGTCGACGACCCTGCGGATGCTCGCCGGGCTTACGATCCCGACCGCCGGCTCGGCGACCATCGGCAGCCACCGCTACACCGACATCCCCAACCCGGGCACCCAGATCGGCGTCCTCCTCGACGCGTCGGCCCAGCACAACGGCCGCACCGGTCGTGAGGTCCTCACGATCGCGAGCCGCACGATGGGCCTGGACCGCGGGCGCGTCGACCAGATGCTCGAGGTCGTCGGGTTGTCTCCCAAGGAGGCCAAGCGGCGGGTCGGCAACTACTCGCTCGGCATGCGCCAGCGGCTGGGCATCGCGCAGTCGCTCCTGGCCGACCCCCAGGTGCTGATCCTCGACGAGCCGGCCAACGGTCTGGACCCGGCAGGCATCCACTGGATGCGCCAGCTGCTGCGCCACTACGCCGACCGCGGCGGCACGGTGCTGCTCTCCTCGCACCTGCTGCACGAGATCGAGGTCATCGCCGACGAGATCATCGTGATCGGCAACGGCAAGATCGTCGCGCAGGGGCACAAGGAGGAGCTGCTCGCCGGTGCCGGCACGTTCGTACGGGCGGAGGAGGCGGACGCGCTGGCGCGGGCGCTGTCCGTCGCAGGCATCCACGTCACGCCGGCGACCGCTGACGGCTTCGTCACCGACGCTGATCCTGTCGCCGTCGGCAAGGCGGCGGCTGCTGCCGGCGTCGCTCTCGTCGAGCTCCGACCCGGTGACCGCGCGGGGTTGGAGGACCTGTTCCTCCAGCTCACCGCCGACAACCAGCGCGACCCGCTCGCGCCCACCCCCGCCCCGGACGCCGGCCCCCGGCCCGGCTTCGGCCCGCCCGATCCCCAAGGAGGACAGGCATGACCGCGCTCGCCCCGGAGGTCGGGATCGACCTCACCCGTCCTCGGGTGCCCTTCACCCGCCTGGTGGCAGTCGAGCTGCGCAAGCTCGCCGACACCCGTGCGGGCAAGTGGTTGCTCGGCACCGTGGCCGTGATCAGCGTCGTCGTGATGGTGATCATGCTGTGGGTCGTGCTGGCCAACGACATCTCGGTCTCGTTCAAGGACTTCCTCACCGCTATGAGCGTCCCGATGGGAGTTCTGCTGCCGGTGCTCGGAGTGCTGTCGGTGACCAGCGAGTGGTCGCAACGGACGGCCCTCGTCACGTTCACCCTCGAGCCGCACCGCGGCCGCGTCCTCGCGGCGAAGGTCGTCGTGGGGCTGATCGTGGCGCTGTTCGCGGTGGTCGTCGCGGCGATCGCGGCCGCGTTCGGCAACGTCTTCGCCGGGCTCGCGTCGGACACGACGGTCTGGAACGTCAACGCGGTGGAGCTCCTCGGCTTCTACGCGATGCAGGCTCTCGGGATCCTGATGGGGCTCACGTTCGGCGCTCTGCTGCTCAGCTCGCCGGCGGCGATCGTCGTCTACTTCGCCTGGGCCTTCGTCCTCCCGACGATCTTCGCGGTGGCGTCGGTCTTCATCGACTGGTTCGGCGACCTGCTCCCGTGGATCGACTTCGCGACCGCACAGATGCCGTTGTTCGACGGAGGCTGGACCGGGGAGAAGTGGGCCCAGCTCCTGGTCTCCGG
Organism: Mumia sp. zg.B53; assembly: GCF_019550935.1. NCBI lineage: Bacteria > Bacillati > Actinomycetota > Actinomycetes > Propionibacteriales > Nocardioidaceae > Mumia > Mumia sp. zg.B53. The sequence continues at coordinate 118,735 of NZ_JAHWCK010000005.1, forward strand.
GACGATCTGGCTGATCATCCCGTTCGTCGTCGGGGCGCGGCGCGTCCTGCGCAGCGAGATCAAGTAGCCGGCACCAGCCGAGGACGACGTCGCGGGCGCACCTGAGACACTGGTCTCATGGTGCAAACCCGCGACGTCGTCGTGCTCGGATCGACCGGCTCCATCGGGACACAGGCGCTCGAGATCGTCGCCGCGAACCCTGACCGCTTCCGGGTCGTCGGCATCGCCGCCGGCGGCAGCGACCCGGTCCTCCTCGCCCAGCAGGCGATCGCCCACGAGGTCGAGGTGGTCGCGGTCGCGCAGGCCACGGCCGCCCAGGACGTGCAGCTGGCCTTGTATGCCGAGGCCCAGCGGCGCGGGTACGCCCACGGGCAGCACCGGCTGCCCCGCATCCTCGCCGGCCCCCGCGCCGCCACCGAGCTCGCGGCGACCCGCTGCGACGTGGTCCTCAACGGCATCACCGGCGCCGTCGGCCTCGGTCCCACGATCGCCGCCCTCGAGGCAGGCACGACGCTCGCCCTGGCCAACAAGGAGTCGCTGATCATCGGTGGGCCGGTGGTCACGGCGCTGGCACGACCCGGTCAGATCGTCCCCGTCGACTCCGAGCACTCGGCGATCGCGCAGGCGCTGCGAGGCGGGACCGCGGAGGAGGTGCGCCGCCTGGTGCTGACGGCCAGCGGTGGCCCGTTCCGCGGCAGGTCCCGCGCCGAGCTGCAGGATGTGACCCCGGACCAGGCCCTGGACCATCCCAACTTCGCGATGGGTCGGGTCATCACGATCAACTCGGCGACCCTCGTCAACAAGGGCCTCGAGGTCATCGAGGCGCACCTTCTCTTCGACGTGCCGATGGACCGCGTCGACGTCGTCGTGCACCCGCAGCAGATGATCCACTCGATGGTCGAGTTCGTCGACGGGTCCACGCTGGCGCAGGCATCGCCGCCCTCGATGCTGATCCCGATCGCCCTCGGCATGGGGTGGCCCGACCGCGTCCCGGACGCCGGTCCGGGATGCGACTGGACCCAGGCGTCGACCTGGGACTTCGCCCCGCTCGACGACGAGGCGTTCCCGGCCGTGCGCCTCGCCCGCGAGGCCGGCGCCTTCGGCCGTACGGCACCGGCGGTCTACAACGCCGCCAACGAGGAGTGCGTCGGCGCGTTCCTCGAAGGGAACCTTCCGTTCCTCTCGATCGTGGACACGGTGGGCGCCGTGCTCTCGGAGCACCTCACCGACGCGGGCGTACGCTCGAAGACGGAGCCGGTGACCGCGGACGACGTCCTCGCCGCGGACGCGGCCGCCCGCGAGCGTGCGCAGGAGCTGATGGCGGCGACGACCAGGACGAGGCAGGAGAGCCGATGAACGCGACACCGTGGCTGTACGCCCTCGGCGTCGTCGTGCTCGTCGTCGGCATCGCGGTCTCGATCGCCCTGCACGAGCTCGGTCACATGGTGCCCGCCAAGCTCTTCGGCACCAAGGTCACCCAGTACTTCATCGGCTTCGGACGGACGCTGTGGTCGACCCGCAAGGGCGAGACCGAGTGCGGCGTCAAGGCGGTCCCACTCGGCGGCTACGTCAAGATCGTCGGCATGCTTCCGCCCAACAAGGGTGACGATCCGGGCACCGTCCGCAAGTCCAACACCGGGATGTTCACGCAGCTAGCGTTCGACGCCCGCTCGGCCGAGTACGAGCACGTCACCCCCGAGGACGAGCCGCGCCTCTTCTATCGCCTGCCGTGGTGGAAGAAGGCGATCGTGATGGCCGGCGGACCGGTCGTCAACCTGGTGATCGCCTTCATCCTGTTCGCCGCGCTCTTCATGACGATCCCTTCCCAGAACGTCGAGAACGCCACGACGACGGTCGAGACGGTGTCCGACTGCGCGATCCCCGCCGCCGAGGCCGGTCGCAAGTGCACGGCCGCCGACCCCGTCACTCCCGCCAAGCAGGCAGGTCTGACCCCGGGCGACACCATCACCTCCTTCAACGGCACGCCCATCAGCAGCTGGGACCAGCTCACCGACCTCATCCGGGCGAACGGCGACAGCCCCGCCACGATCGAGTACGTCCGTGACGGTGCCGAGCAGAAGGTCACCGTCAACACGTCGGTCCAGCCGCGGCCAACCAAGACCGACCCCGACAAGGTCGAGCGCGTCGGTTTCCTCGGAGTCAGCCCCTACGTCCCCGCTCAGCGCGAGGACCTCGGTTTCGCCGTGGCGACGATGGGGGACATGACCGTCAGCACGGTGAAGGCCATCGGCTCGCTGCCGGAGAAGATGGTCGAGGTCACCAAGGCGGCGTTCGGGGCCGAGCGCGGCCAGGACACCCCCATGAGCCCGGTGGGCGCCAGCCGGGTGGCGGGTGAGCTGACCTCGGCCGAGGGCGCCACCTGGAGCGACCGCGTCTTCAGCGTCGGCCTGCTGCTCGCGGGGCTCAACCTCTTCCTCGGGCTCTTCAACCTGATCCCGCTCCTGCCGCTCGACGGCGGCCACATCGCCGGAGCGCTGTGGGAGGGCCTGCGCAACGCGATCGCTCGACTTCGTCGTCGGCCGATCCCCGGGCCGGTCGACGTCGCCAAGATGCTGCCGGTCGCCTACGCCGTGGGTGCCGTCCTCTTGGTGATGGGCATCATCCTGGTCTACACCGACATCGTGAACCCCGTACGCCTCACCTGAGGCCCGACCGCACGCACGCGAGGAGATTCGTACCCGCATGGACGTCAACCTGGGAATGCCGGCCGCCCCGCCTCCGGTGCTCCGGCCCCGTCGGCCGACCCGCAAGATCAAGGTCGGCAAGGTGGAGGTCGGGGGAGACGCGCCGGTCTCGGTGCAGTCCATGACGACGACCCCGACCGTCGACGTCAACGCGACGCTGCAGCAGATCGCGGAGCTCACGGCGGCGGGGTGCGACATCGTCCGCGTCGCGTGCCCGAGCCAGGACGACGCCGAGGTGCTGCCCGAGATCGCGCGCAAGTCGCAGATCCCGGTGATCGCCGACATCCACTTCCAGCCGAAGTACGTCTTCGCTGCGATCGAGGCCGGCTGCGCGGCCGTCCGCGTCAACCCTGGCAACATCCGCAAGTTCGACGACCAGATCAAGGAGATCGCGCAGGCCGCGAAGGACCACGGCACGTCGATCCGGATCGGCGTCAACGCGGGCTCGCTCGACAAGCGCCTGCTGGAGAAGTACGGCAAGCCGACCCCGGAGGCGCTCGTGGAGTCGGCCGTCTGGGAGGCGTCGCTGTTCGAGGAGCACGACTTCCACGACTTCAAGATCTCGGTCAAGCACAACGACCCCGTCGTGATGGTCCGGGCGTACGAGCTGCTCGCCGAGAAGGGAGACTGGCCGTTGCACCTCGGTGTCACCGAGGCAGGCCCCGCGTTCCAGGGCACGATCAAGTCCGCGACCGCCTTCGGGGCGTTGCTCAGCCAGGGCATCGGCGACACCATCCGGGTCTCGCTGTCGGCCCCGCCGGTCGAGGAGGTCAAGGTCGGCATCCAGATCCTCCAGTCGCTCAACCTCCGTCCCCGCAAGCTCGAGATCGTGTCCTGCCCGTCGTGCGGGCGGGCCCAGGTCGACGTCTACACGCTCGCCGAGGAGGTCACCGCCGGGCTCGAGGGCATGGAGGTGCCGCTGCGCGTCGCCGTGATGGGCTGTGTCGTGAACGGCCCCGGTGAGGCGCGCGAGGCCGACCTCGGCGTCGCGTCGGGCAACGGCAAGGGGCAGATCTTCGTCAAGGGCGAGGTCATCAAGACCGTGCCGGAGTCCAAGATCGTGGAGACCCTGATCGAGGAGGCGATGAGGATCGCCGAGGGGATGGAGCCGATCGAGGGCGCGTCGCCGGCCGTGGCGGTCTCGTAGGCGATCGCCTACTCGCCGAGGCCGCCGCCGGCCAGCTCGACGACGATGTCGAGGTGGCCGACGTGCCTCGCGTACTCCTGCACGAGGTGGAGCAGGATCCAGGCAAGGTTGGGCGGGTCGGCCTCGAAGCGTCCACCCATCACGGCCAGATCGTTCAGCGACGCGGCGCCGGTGATGGCCCGGGAGCGTTCGACCTGCTCCTCGAAGCGTGCGCGCAGCACCTCGTACGTCTCGTCGTCGGCGACGAACCATGCGTCCGACCCAGGTCGCTCGTCGCCCCACGGGTCTGCGACCTGCTCGCCGAGGAAGCCCCACTGGAGCCACCGGCGCTCGACGTGGCGCAGGTGCTTGAGCAGACCCAGCGGCGTCCACCCCGAGGGCAGGCGGCTGCGGGAGCGCTCGGCGTCGGAGAGGGAGGCGAGCTTGCGCAGCAGCGCGTCGCGCTGGTGGTCGAGCTGTCCCTCGGCGATGGCCTGGGGATCGCGGAGAGAGGTGGCGGGCTCCCCGAGCGGTGCGGTCGTCATGCCGCGCACCCTACGCCGCGACGGCGAGACATGGTCGTGGGCGACCGCGCCAGATAGGCTCGTCCCACCGACGGCGTGAGGAGGCCCGGTGCTGAGCACGGCTGAGGGTGTCCGCGTCCTGCGCGAGGGAGACATCCCCGCGCTGCAGGAGCTGATCGACCGCGACGCGATCGTCAACCTCTTCGTCGACCACCGCACCAGCAGCACGCGGCTGTCTCCCCGCTGGCTGGGCGGAGAGATGTGGGGCTACTTCGAGGGCGACACCCTCGTGTCCGCGTGTCACGTGGCCGCCAACTTCGTCCCGGTCGAGGCGACGCCGCACGCGGTGGAGGCGTTCGCCGAGCGTGCGCGCACGACGGGGCGGCTGTCGTCGTCGATCGTCGGACCTCGCTCCGCGGCCCTCGGCCTGTGGGAGCGCCTGGAGGGGTCGTGGGGACCTGCTCGCTCGCTCCGCCTCGACCAGCCGTTCCTCCAGATCGCCGGGCCGCCGCTCGTGGCTCCTGACTGGCGCGTCCGCCCGGTGCTCATCGACGAGGTCGACATCCTCTATCCCGCGAGCGTCGCGATGTTCGAGGAGGAGGTCGGCGAGAGCCCGGAGCTCCCCGGCCGCAACAGCTATCGTGCTCGGGTCACCCAGCTGGTCGCGCGCGGCTGGGCGTACGCGATCATTCAGGACGGCCAGGTGCTGTTCAAGGCGGAGGTCGGCTCGGCCTCGGCCAAGGGCTGCCAGATCCAAGGCGTCTACGTGGCTCCCGAGCACCGGGGGAGCGGGCTCGGGACGGCGGGGATGGCGGCGGTCGTCGAGCGCGCCCGCCGCGAGATCGCACCGGTCGTCTCGCTCTACGTCAACGACTACAACGTCGCCGCGCGACGGGTCTACGAGAGGGTCGGGTTCGTGCAGACTGAGACGTTCGCGTCGGTGCTGTTCTGATGAGGCGCCTCGCTCCGGTCGGCGCCGCGGTGGCGCTCGTCCTCGCCACCGGTCTCCTCGCGTCGCCTGCCGATGCGGCGGCGCGCACGGTCCGCGACCAACGTGGTGACGCGCTCTCGGCCGTCGACATCACGTCGCTACGGGTCCGCAACGCCGAGCACCGGGTGCGTGTCACGATCCGCGTCCCGCGTCTGGAACGCCGCCGCGTCGGGGGCGTCACGGTGTTCCTCGGGCGCAAGGTCGCGGGCCGCCCCGAGTACGCCGCGTCGAAGGTACGCCGCGCCGGGGGTTGGAAGACCACCTGGCAGCAGCTGGATGCGAGCCGCCTGCGCTGCTCCGGGATGCGCTTCAGGATCCGCCCCCGGAGCGTGGTGCTGTCGGTGCCGCAACGCTGTCTGGGCGACAACCGCGCCGCCGTGCGGGTGCAGGTCGCGGTCTTCACGCGTGCCTACCTCCACGGCAACGTGCCCGAGGAGGTCCTGATCGATCCGAAACCAGGCCCCCGGCTGCCGATCGACGGTGTCCCGAAGGCCCGTGGCGCACGGATGACGCCCTGGGCCGCTTACCGCTAGGCTTCGGCGACCCCGATTGGCGGGGTCACCTTTCGCAGGAGCACACCCCATGATCCGTACGATCCGTACCCTCGTCGTCGGCGCGGCCGCAGCGGGCCTCGTCCTCGCGACGACCGCTTCCCCCGCGGCAGCCAAGACCCGCACCTTCAGCGACCCGCGCGGTGACGCCGTCGCCGCGCTCGACGTCACCAAGATCAAGGTGACCAACAAGAAGCACGCCGTCGTCGTCCGGATGACCGTGCCCGGCTTCAAGAAGTCGAAGCTCGGCGGGGTCCTTGTCGGCCTCCGCACGAAGGCCAAGGGCCGCCCGGACTTCGCCTCGATGAAGATTCGGATCGAGGGCGCCGGGTGGATGCCGCTGATGTTTTCCGGTGAATCCGACGAGGACTTCGTCTCCTGCAAGGGTGACCGGATCAGCTTCGGCAAGCGTTCCGTGACGGTCCGCATCCCTCAGCGCTGCCTGGAGCGCAACAAGCGCGCCGTCCGCGTGTCGGTCGCTCTGATCGGCCGCGACGACGCCTCGGAGATGGAGGAGATGCCCGAGCCCGGTCCCGATGCCGTCGTGGACGCGTACCCCAGCCTGACGAGCACCAAGATGTCGCCGTGGGTCCGCTACCGCTGATCCGCACCTGTCGGCTGCTGGTGACGGGTACGGCGGCTGCTCTCGTCGTCTCGGCGGCCGCCTCGCCGGCGGCCGCCGAGACGCGGGTCCTCACCGATCCGCGCCACGACGCCGCCGCCGCGCTCGACCTCACGAAGGTCACCGTCGCCAACACCAAGCGCGCCGTCGTCATCCGCATCACCGTGCCCCGGTTGCGACGCTCCAAGCTCGCGGCGATCTCGGTCGTCGTCCGGACCAGGGCTGCGGGGCGTCCCGAGTTCGTCTCCCTCAGGACGCGGGGCGTCGCGCGGTGGGACCGTGCCGTCCTGACCGACGACACCGGGGCGACCGTGCGGTGCTCGGGCGACCGTGTTCGGATCGGCAAGCGCTCGGTGACCGTCCGCCTCCCGCAGCGGTGTCTCGGTGGCAACCGCCGCGCGGTGCGCGTGGGGGTGGCGCTCGTCGGCACCGACCTCAAGGGCGTGGGCCCGCTCGAGGTCGACGACCCGGGTCCCCGCACGGCGATCGACGTCTTCCCGAGGCTCGACTCCGACCGGCTCTCCCGGTGGGTGCGCTACCGCTGAGCCGCGCGGTGCCCGGCCGTTAGGCTGGGCACCGCACCGTCTCGACCAGAGACTGCCATCCCGAAACCAGGAGTACGCCCGTGGTCACCCGCATGTCTCGTCTCTTCCTCCGCACGCTTCGCGAGGACCCGGCGGACGCGGAGGTGCCGTCGCACCGGCTCCTGGTCCGCGCCGGCTACGTCCGCCGCGCGGCCCCTGGCATCTACTCCTGGTTGCCTCTCGGCCTGAAGGTCCTGCGCAAGATCGAGGGGATCGTGCGCGAGGAGATGGACCGCATGGGTGCGCAGGAGGTGTCGTTCCCCGCGCTGCTCCCCAAGGAGCCGTACGAGGCGTCGGGTCGCTGGGGGGAGTACGGCGAGAACCTGTTCCGGCTCAAGGACCGCCGTGACGTCGACATGCTCCTCGGTCCCACCCACGAGGAGATGTTCACCCTCCTCGTCAAGGACCTCTACTCGTCCTACAAGGACCTCCCGCTCTCGATCTACCAGATCCAGACGAAGTACCGCGACGAGGCGCGTCCGCGCGCCGGCCTGCTGCGCGGACGCGAGTTCATCATGAAGGACTCCTACTCCTTCGACGTCCACGACGACGGCCTGGCCCGGTCGTACGAGGCTCACCGCGAGGCCTACATCCGGATCTTCGACCGGCTCGGCCTCGACTACGTCGTGGTGCAGGCGATGTCGGGCGCCATGGGCGGATCCGCGAGCGAGGAGTTCCTCGCCACCGCCGTCAACGGCGAGGACACCTACGTCCGCTCGCCCGGCGGCTACGCCGCCAACGTCGAGGCCGTGAGGACGGTGGCTCCCGAGCCTCTGGACGACGAGGCGATCGCCGCCCTGCCTCCCGCCCACGTCGAGGACACCCCTGACACGCCGACGATCGAGACCCTGGTCGACGTGGCCAACGAGCGATTCCCGCGCGCGGACCGTCCCTGGACGGCCGCCGACACCCTCAAGAACGTCGTGCTCTGGGTCCGCCAGCCCGACGGGACGCGCGAGGTGCTGGTCGTCGGGGTGCCCGGCGACCGCGACGTCGACGTCAAGCGACTCGAGGCGCAGCTCGCTCCGGGGGAGATCGACCCGTTCGAGGATGCCGACTTCGCCAAGCACCCCGCGCTCGTGCGCGGTTACATCGGCCCCGAGGCGCTGGGGGAGGAGTCGGAGTCCGGCATCCGCTACCTGACCGACCCCCGTGTCGTGCGCGGGTCGGCCTGGCTCACCGGGGCCAACCAGCCCGGCAAGCACGTCTTCGACCTCGTCTGCGGACGCGACTTCACCCCGGACGGCGTCATCGAGGCCGCCGCGGTGCGCCCCGGTGACCCCGCCCCCGACGGGTCAGGACCGCTCGAGCTCGCGCGCGGTATCGAGATGGGTCACATCTTCCAGCTCGGACGCAAGTACGCCGACGCGCTCGGCCTGAAGGTCCTGGACGAGAACGGCAAGCTCGTCACGGTGACGATGGGGTCGTACGGCATCGGCGTCTCGCGTGCCGTCGCGGCCATCGTCGAGAACAGCCACGACGAGGCCGGCATCGTCTGGCCCGCCGCGGTGTCGCCGTACGACGTCCACCTGGTCGCCACGGGCAAGGACGCGGCGGTCTTCGACGCGGCGGCAGCGCTGGCCGACGAGCTGGAGGCCGCTGGTGTCGAGGTCCTCTACGACGACCGTGCCAAGGTGTCGCCCGGCGTGAAGTTCAAGGACGCCGAGCTGATCGGTGTCCCGACCATCGTCGTCGTCGGCCGGGGACTCGCCGAGGGCGTCGTCGAGGTGAAGGACCGCAAGACCGGCGTGCGTGAGAACGTCCCGCTCGACGACGTGGCGGCGTTCCTGCGCGAGCGCACGTCGCGGTGAGCGTCGGCTAGATCCCGAGGAGAGGGTTGACGCGCTCGAGGACGAGCATGTCGGCGATGGTGCCGTCGCGGCGTACGGTGCCGGCCCGCTCGGCGCCGGCCATCTCGAAGCCGCACGCCCGTGCGACGTCGAGCGAGTCGCGGTTGCCCTCGTCGATGCGCACGTAGGCTCGCAGCGCCCCGAGCCCGCCGCGGTCGCGCGGCGTGAACGCGTGGTCGACGACCAGGTCGACGGCCTCGCGGGCATAGCCCTTGCCGCGCTCGTCGGCGAGCAGCCAGTAGCCGATCTCGGCACCGGTGTCGCTGCGGTGGGGGACGCCGACGGCGCCCAGCAGGTCGTCGGTCACGGAGTCGACGAGGGCCCACGAGAACGCGGCGCCGTTGGCCGCGGCGTCGAGGGTCGTCGCCCGGAAGGCCGCGGCGTCGGGCAGACCGTACGGCGAGGGGAAGGACGGCATCCACTGCTGGACGGAGGCATCGTTGCCGCCCTCGACCAGCCGGTCGTCGTCGGCGGGCTCGAAAGGGCGCGCACAGATGCGGTCGCCACGCAGCGTCGGCAGGTCCCACCAGAGGGTCGAGGCCTCGCGCACGTCGTCGCGGTGGAGGGTCGCGACCCATCCGTCGCGGTACTCGCCGCGCTCGGGCAGCCACCGGTGCACGGTGCCCCCGAAGGTGAAGCCGCATCGCCACACCACCTTGCGCGACGCCCAGTTGCCCTGGTCGGCCCACCAGATGACGGTGTGCAGCCCGAGCGTCTCGAACCCGTATCCCAGGAGCAGCTGCAGCGCTGACGTCGTGACCCCGTCTCCGCGGACGGCGGGATGGGCGACGAAGCCGATGTCCGCGCGTCCGGCGCCGACGTCGCGGAGCGAGACGGTGCCGGCGTAACGCGGGCTGCCATGCGCGTCCGTGACCTCGACCGCGAACGCGTGCTCGGCGCCCGAGCCCCACCCCTCGGGCACCATCTCGGTGACGAAGCCGGTGCCCATCGCGGTGTCGTAGCCGAGAGGAATGGTCGTCCACCGCAACGTCTCGGGGTCGCGGCACTGCTCGACGACGGCGGCGACGTCGTCGAGCCGGTGGGGGCGCAGCGTGACGCGTCCGTCGGTGAGGACCGGGACGCCGTCAGGGAAGCGGAGGGGAGCGAACGGCATGCCTGAAGTCTGGCATGGCGAGTGCGACGGATCAGTCGATCCCGGGCAGGGCGGCGGGCTTCCCGCCCCACGCGAGCAGCGCGGTGGCCGACTCGTCGACCGCAGCGCAGGCGTAGGCGCGGCGCTCGCCCTCGGTCACACCGACGACCGCCAGCCAGCTCCGTACGAGTCCGGACTCCACCTGCTGCGCGAGCCGACGTGCGTCGGACGCCGTGGCGACCTGGCCGGTGGCGTACGCGGGTTCGGGGTCGACCGGGGCCTGCTTGTCCTGTGCGAGCCAGGCCCGCAGGTCGTCGCGACGCTTGCGGTGGAGCGCGAACGCGCCTGCTGCCTGGCGCTGGACCGGTGACCGTGCCTCCAGACGACCGGCGACCAGGCCATAGGAGTAGACCGCCGCATGCTCACCCGCGAGCGCATTCTGCAGGGCGTCGGTGGGATCGGTCTCGAACCCCGCGGGATCCTCGTCGGTCGCCCTCATGTCCCGCTCCTGGTGGTCCGCAGGATGACCGCGTCCTGGCCGTCCCCGGCCGCGACCGACGCGAGCAGCCGTGCGACGCCCGGGTCGCTCGCGCGCACGCAGTCGGCCACATGGTCCCGCTGGGCGGTCTGGCTCACCGTCACCAGAGCACGGAGGGCGGCCGCCGGGCGCGCCGGGACCGCTGCAGTCGCCGTCGGTGGTGACGCCTCAGGGGCGGGGGAGGGGGCGCCGCCGGTCCCGAGGGCCTCCTCCAGAGCGGTGACGCGCTCCTGGGCGCGCGCCGCGACCGGCGCCAGCGAGGGCGCCAGGCCGGCGTGCCTCTGTGCCGTCGCCTGGACGGCAGCGACGACGGCGGACTCGCGGGCGTACGCGCCGGAGAGCAGATCGTGGTCCGGATGCTCCTGCGGCGAGGGCGTCTCGGGCTCGCGGTCCAGCCACGAGCAGCCGGGCACGGCGGCCAACGCGACCAGCCCGGTCCCCCCGAGCAGCAGTCGACGCCGTCCGACCCCAGGACGTGGCGGTGGCGATCCGAGACTCACACCGGTGAACCTATCGGAGTAGAGGTGTGCCGGGGTCGCCCGCCGCCGCGCCACCGGGGCGACCGCCTAGACTTGGAAGCGATCGTCACAGCGGCACCCGCGACACCATCCTCGCGGCACAACAGAAGACGGAGGCGTGCCATGGCTACGACACCGGTCCCCGACAGCCTCCAGGAGCTGCTGGAGCAGATCGTCACCTCCCACGGGATGGATCTCGACGCCGTCGAGCTGACCAACGGGCGCATTCTGCGCGTGGTGCTCGACGCCGAGGGCGGACTCACTCTCGACGACATCGCCGAGGTCACGCGAGCGGTCTCCAGCGCCCTGGACGCAGCCGACCCCCTCGGAGACGACCCCTACACGCTCGAGGTCGGCTCCCGTGGGACGAGCCGGCCGCTGACGCTTCCGCGGCACTGGTCGCGCAACGTCGGCCGGCTCGTGAAGATCACCCCCCTCGAAGGCCCCACGTTCGTCGGTCGCCTCCTGTCCTCCGACGATGCGGGAGCAGTCGTCCGCACCGAGACTGGAAGCCGGGACGTTGCGTACTCGGACGTGAAGAAGGCCAAGATCGAGCCCGAGCTCAATCGGAAGGACGTCTGATGGACATCGACATGGCGGTGCTGCGCACCCTGGAGCACGAGAAGGACCTGCCGCTGGACGTCGTGGTGACGGCCATCGAGCAGGCGCTCCTGGTCGCGTACCACCGGACGCCCGGTGCCCGCAGCAACGCCCGCGTGGAGCTCGACCGCAAGTCGGGCCACGTCGTGGTCTGGGCTCGCGACCGCGTCGAGGGCGACGAGGGCAGCACGTTCACCGAGGAGTTCGAGGACACCCCGAGCGACTTCGGCCGGATCGCGGCCACGACGGCCAAGCAGATCATCCTTCAGCGGCTGCGCGATGCCGAGGACGAGCAGCGGTTCGGCGAGTTCGCCGCGCGCGAGGGCGACATCGTCTCGGGCGTGGTCCAGCAGGGGCGCGAGCCCGGCGACGTGCTCGTCGACCTCGGACGCGTCGAGGCGCTGCTCCCGGTCGCCGAGCGGGTGCCGGGGGAGTCCTACGAGCACGGCGACCGCATCAAGGCGCTGGTGACGAGCGTTCGGCGAGGACCTCGCGGCCCGCAGGTGCAGGTTTCGCGCACGCACCCGACCCTTGTCAAGAAGCTCTTCGCCCTCGAGGTGCCCGAGATCGCCGACGGCACCGTCGAGATCGCCGGGATCGCCCGCGAGGCCGGCCACCGGACCAAGATCGCCGTCCGCTCCACGATGCCCGGCGTCAACGCCAAGGGCGCCTCCATCGGCCCGATGGGCCAGCGCGTCCGCAACGTGATGTCGGAGCTGCACGGCGAGAAGATCGACATCGTCGACTTCTCCGAGACTCCCACCGACTACATCGCCCACGCGCTGTCGCCCGCCCAGGTGACATCGGTCACGGTCGTCGACGCCGACGCCAAGGCGGCGCGGGTCGTCGTTCCCGACTTCCAGCTGTCGCTGGCGATCGGCAAGGAGGGCCAGAACGCCCGGCTTGCCGCGCGGCTGACCGGCTGGCGCATCGACATCCGTCCGGACACCGAGGTTCCGGAAGGCGGCACGGCGTCCTGACGCGGCCAGGGCCTGCCGGGACGGGGTGCGCGACACTCCCGGGGCGGACCCGCTAGACTGGCGGCGGTGAATCACTCGACTCCGTCCGGCGGTGTGTCGCAAGATGCAGCGACGGGCACCCCGGTACGCGTGCGGCCTGTCCGTACTTGCATCGGGTGCCGAGCTCGAGTCGACAAGACCGATCTGGTTCGGGTCGTGGCTGTTCACGGTGAGACGAGCATCAGCGTCACGCCTGACCTCCGCGGTTCAGCACCGGGACGTGGGGCGCACCTGCACCCCGATGTCACGTGCCTCGAACGAGCAACCCAGCGCAAGGCGTTCGCGCGGGCCCTCCGGGTGGAGGGGCCGATCGACACCGGTCCGCTGGAGGCCTACGTCCGAGGAACGACCAGACCGACACAGCCCGCACCGCTCACCGGCGGTGCATAGACAGAAGTGGAGCACACGCTCATGAGCCCTCGATGAGTTCCGTTCGATGAGCATGCACATCAACTAAGCGGTCTGTGCCCCACCGGGCTCGGATCGCCCTTGAAGGAGAGAAGTGGCAAAGGTCCGAGTCCATGAGCTCGCTAAAGAGCTCGGAGTCACCAGCAAGGACGTCCTGTCGGCACTGAACGACATGGGCGAGTACGTCCGTTCAGCCTCGTCGACCGTCGAGGCACCGGTCATCCGTCGCCTCACCGAGAAGTACGGCGACCAGTTCCGCACCCAGGGTGCGAAGAAGACTTCCAAGAAGGCCGCGCCGACGGCCGACGCCGGCTCGGCCGCTCCCGCGGCCACCCCTGCCCCGCGACGGGCAGCAACGCCCGGTGCACCCATGCCAGGTCCGCGCAGGAAGCCCGAGGCTCCCGCAGCCGAGGCTCCCGTGGTGGAGACGCCCGCCGCAGCTGCGCCGGCCGCTCCCGCAGCACCCGAGGCGCCGGCGGCCCCCGCCGCGCCGCAGGCACCTGCGGCTCCCGCCGGTCCCAAGCCCGGTGGTCCGCGTCCTGCCCCGCGTCCCGCACCCCGCGCCGAGGCTCCGGCCGCGCGTTCCGAGGCCCCGCGCCCCGGTGGCGCTCCGGCCCCGCGCCCGGGTGGCGGCGGTCGTCCCGGTCCGCGTCCTGGCGGCAACGCCGGTGGTGCCGGTCGACCCGGTGGTGGCCCGCGTCCGGGCAACAACCCGTTCTCGTCGACCCAGGGCATGCAGCGCCCGGGTCGTGGCGAGGGTGGCGGCGGCGGTGCCACTGGTGGCACCCGCGAGGGTGCGCCGCGCGAGGGCCAGCGTGAAGGCGCCCCGCGTCCTGGCATGCCCCCCCGTCCGCCGGCCTCGCGCGACGGTGCTCCCGCGCCGCGTCCGGGCATGCCGCGCCCCAACCCGGCGATGATGCCCAAGCAGAGCTCGGTCGGCGGTCCCGCACGTGGTGGTGGTGCGGGCGGTCGTGGCCGTGGTGCTCCGGCGGGTGCCGGTCGCCCCGGTGGCGGCGGCGGTCGTCCCGGTGGACCCGGTGGCGGCGCAGGCGGCGGCGGCGGCCCTCGTCCCGGCGGCTTCGCCGGTGGCGGCGGACGTCCGGGCCCCGGTCGCGCTGGTCGCGGTGGCACTCAGGGTGCGTTCGGTCGCGCGGGTGGACCCGTTCGTCGTGGACGCAAGAGCAAGCGCGCGAAGCGTCAGGAATTCGACCAGATGCAGGCGCCGTCGGTCGGGGGTGTCCGCGTCCGCAAGGGTGACGGGCAGACCATCCGTCTGTCCCGTGGCGCGTCGCTGACCGACTTCGCCGAGAAGATCGGCGCTGACGCGGCGTCGCTCGTCCAGGTGCTGTTCGCGCTCGGCGAGATGGTCACCGCGACGCAGTCGGTCAACGACGAGATCCTGCAGATCCTCGGCGATGAGCTGAACTACGACGTTCAGGTCGTCTCCCCCGAGGACGAGGACCGCGAGCTGCTCGAGTCGTTCCAGATCGAGTTCGGCAACGACGAGGGTGACGAGACCGACCTCACCGCGCGTCCGCCGGTGGTTACTGTCATGGGTCACGTCGACCACGGCAAGACCAAGCTGCTCGACGCCATCCGCTCGGCCAACGTGGTCGACAAGGAGGCCGGCGGCATCACGCAGCACATCGGCGCCTACCAGGTGGCGACCGAGGTGGACGGCACAGAGCGCCGCATCACCTTCATCGACACACCGGGCCACGAGGCGTTCACCGCCATGCGTGCCCGTGGTGCGCAGGCGACCGACATCGCGGTGCTGGTGGTCGCGGCCGACGACGGCGTCATGCCGCAGACGGTCGAGGCGCTCAACCACGCGAAGGCGGCCGGCGTGCCGATCGTGGTCGCGGTCAACAAGATCGACAAGCCCGACTCCGACCCGACCAAGGTGCGCGGACAGCTCACCGAGTACGGCCTGGTGCCCGAGGAGTACGGCGGCGACACGATGTTCGTCGACGTCTCCGCGAAGTCGCAGCTCAACATCGAGGGTCTGCTCGAGTCCATCGTGCTGACCGCTGACGCGTCGCTCGACCTGCGTGCCAACCCGCACCAGGCAGCAGAGGGCATCGCGATCGAGGCACACCTCGACCGTGGTCGTGGCCCGGTGGCCACCGTCCTGGTCCAGCGCGGCACGCTCAAGGTGGGCGACTCGATGGTCGCCGGCCCCGCCTACGGCCGCGTCCGCGCCATGCTCGACGAGCACGGCGACCCGGTCAGCCAGGCGGACCCGTCTCGTCCGGTCCTCGTGCTCGGCCTGACGGCCGTGCCGGGTGCCGGTGACAACTTCATGGTCGTCTCCGACGACCGGATGGCCCGGCAGATCGCCGAGAAGCGTGAGGCGCGTGAGCGCAACGCCGCTCTCGCGCAGCGTGCCGGCCGCCGGACGCTCGAGGACTTCATGCAGCACATGGAGAAGGGCGAGACCGACGAGCTGCTCCTCATCCTCAAGGGTGATGGTTCCGGCTCGGTGGAGGCGCTCGAGGATGCCCTGAGCAAGATCGACGTCGGTGACGACGTGGCGCTGCGGGTCATCGACCGTGGTGTCGGTGCGATCACCGAGACCAACGTGATGCTGGCGGCCGCGTCCAACGCCGTGATCATCGGCTTCAACGTGCGTCCGCAGGGCAAGGCGACCGAGGTCGCCGACCGCGAGGGTGTCGACATCCGCTACTACTCGGTCATCTACCAGGCGATCGACGAGATCGAGGCGGCGCTCAAGGGCATGCTCAAGCCCGAGTTCGAGGAGGCCCAGCTCGGCCGTGCGGAGATCCGCCAGATCTTCCGCTCGTCCAAGATCGGCAACATCGCGGGCTGCATGGTCACCTCCGGCTCGATCCGCAGGAACTCCAAGGCCCGGCTGCTGCGTGACGGCGCCGTGGTCGCGGACAACCTGGACCTCTCCAGCCTGCGGCGTGAGCGCGACGACGTCACCGAGGTCCGTGAGGGCTTCGAGTGTGGTCTGACGCTCAAGGGATTCAACGACATCAAGATCGGCGACATCGTCGAGACGTTCGAGATGCGGGAGATCCCTCGGGCCTGACGCCTGACGGTCATGACTGAACGAGGCGGGGTGCTGCGACAGCGGCGCCCCGCCTCTCGTTTCGAAAAGGAGTTCGTGATGGGAAGCATGCGCGTCAACAAGGTCGCCGACCGGGTGAAGGTCATCGTGGCGGAGATGCTGGAGCGCCGGGTCAAGGATCCGCGGATCGGCTTCGTGACGGTCACCGACGTCCGCGTCACCGGCGACACCCAGCATGCGACCGTGTTCTACACGGTGATGGGTGACGCCGATGAGCTGGAGGGCACGGCCGCCGCGCTGGAGAGTGCCAAGGGCCTCATCCGGTCCGAGGTGGGCAAGCAGCTCGGCATGCGGCACACGCCGTCGCTGGAGTTCGTGCGCGACGCCGTCCCGGAGAACGCACGTCAGATCGAGGACCTGCTGACCCGGGCCCGCGAGCGCGACGCCAGGGTCGCCGAGAAGGCTGCTCGCGCGGAGTACGCCGGTGACGCCGACCCGTACAAGGCGAAGGCCGAGGAGCTCGAGGAGCAGGTCGCCCTCGAGGATCAGGCTCCCCGGATCGACCGCGACCCCGAGGCGTGAGCCCCGCCGAGCCGCCGACCGGCCTGGTGGTCGTCGACAAGCCCGCGGGCCTGACGTCGCACGACGTGGTGGCACGGGTCCGGCGGCTGGCGGGGACGCGCAAGGTCGGCCACGCCGGCACGCTCGACCCGATGGCGACCGGCGTGCTGGTCCTCGGGGTCGGTCGGGCCACGCGTCTGCTCGGGCACGTCTCGGGCCACGACAAGGAGTACGAGGCGACCGTTCGGCTCGGCGCGACGACGGTGACCGACGACGCCGAGGGTGAGGTCGTCGCGACGGCCGACGCCTCGGGGCTCGACCTCGAGGCGGTCCGTACGGCCGCACTCCCGCTGGTCGGGGAGATCGACCAGGTCCCGTCGGCTGTGTCGGCGATCAAGGTCGACGGCCGCCGGGCCTACGCGAGGGTCCGCGCCGGTGAGGAGGTGGACCTGCCGGCCCGCCGGGTGACCGTCGAGCGGTTCGACCTGCTCGACCTGCGCCCGGGGGAGGGGAGCACGGTCGACGTCGATGCCCGCGTCACGTGCTCGAGCGGCACCTATGTCCGAGCGCTTGCTCGCGACCTGGGGGCGTCGCTCGGTGTCGGCGGACATCTCACGGCGCTGCGCCGTACCCGCGTCGGCGGCTTCGGCATCGACGTCGCGCGCACGCTCGACCAACTCGCGGAGGAGCTCGGGGTGGTCTCGCTCGAGGACGCCGCCCGGTTGGCGTTCCCGTCGGTCGACCTCGACGCCGAGCAGGCACGGATCGTCCGGCACGGCCGGGCTCTGACGTCGTACGATCTCGGCGCGCGGGGGCCCGTCGCGGTGTTCGACCCTGGTGGTGCTTTCCTGGCGTTGTACGAGCAGCGGGGGGCCGACGCTCGTTCGGTCGCGGTGTTCGTGGGCTGATACGAGCAGTGAGACGTCGTGCACGGCGGTGAGCCCCTAGTCTGTGGTGCATGGTGACGGTCCTGCGGGTCGCACTCTGGGTGGTGGCGATCTGGTTCGTCCTGATCGTCATGGTGGCAGCCGTCCTGACGGCGATCGACACCCACCGCAAGCGCCGGGTCGACGACACCGCGGAGGTGACGTTCCCGCGCCTTCCTCCGATCTCGGAGAAGCTCGGCGACTCCACCGTCACCGTCTACACCTACGGCCACGACCTCTTCGACGCGATGCTTGCGGAGATCAGGGGCGCGCAGCACGAGATCCACCTCGAGTCCTACATCTGGAAGGGCGACTCCCTCGGCGAGGAGTTCAAGCGCGAGCTGGTCGCCGCCGCGGAGCGCGGCGTCAAGGTCCATGTCATCTACGACGTCTTCGCGAACCTGGTGGTCAAGCGGTCGTTCAAGAAGTTCCCACCGTCGGTGCAGGTGATGCGGCACCCGTGGTTCAGCCCGTGGATCTTCCTGCTGCGGATCCGCAAGACCGGGCGTGACCACCGCAAGATCCTGGTCGTGGACCGCAAGGTCGGGTTCGTCGGGGGCTACAACATCGGCGCAGACTACGCGAGCAAGTGGCGCGACACCCACCTGCGGGTCGAGGGTCCTCACACCTGGGAGCTCAACAACGCGTTCGTCGACTTCTGGAACGCCCACCGCAGGACCGAGCAGCCAGAGCTGTTGGACACCGGTGACATCGACTGGGAGCCGCGGTTCCGCGCGCACCGCAACGTCCCGCTCCACCTGTCGTTCCCGATCCGCAACATGTACCTCGACGCCATCGACCGTTCGAGCGTCCGGGTCTGGATCACCCAGGCCTACTTCATCCCCGACCGCGACGTCCTCGCCGCGCTGCTGCGAGCAGCCGCACGCGGCGTCGACGTCCGCGTGATCGTGCCGGAGATCTCCAACCACGTGCTGTGCGACTGGCTGTCGCGCGGGTTCTACTCCCAGCTGCTGCGTGGTGGGGTCAAGATCCTCCTGTTCCAGGGTGCGATGGTGCACGCCAAGACCGCCACCGTGGACGGTCGCTGGTCGACGATCGGCACCGCCAACATCGACCGGCTCAGCCTGACCGGCAACTACGAGGTCAACGCGGAGATCATCGACGAGGCGATCGCGGCGATGATGGAGCGCATCTTCGAGAACGACACCTCCGCCACGCGCGAGCTCACCGTCGACGAGTGGTCTCGCCGGCGCGCGATGGCGCGCTTCAGCGAAGCCGTCCTCGTGCCGCTCCGCCCGCTGCTCTAGCCGTCTCACCCCGAATCCGGACGGAAGGCGGCTCGGCCGGGGGGACAGGCGGGAGCCTCGACCGTGGTCCGTGGCACAGTTGCCCTGTGAACGTGTGGCGAGCGATCGACGGTGCGGCGACGGAGTCCCGCAGCACACCCAGTGTGGCCACCATCGGCGTGTTCGACGGCGTCCACGCGGGTCACCGGCGTGTGCTGGCGCGAGCCCGCACCCTGGCGGCGGAGATCGGGTCGTCGCGGGCCCCGGTCGTGGCCGTGACCTTCGATCCTCACCCCACCGCCGTCTTCGCCCCGGATCGAGCGCCCCGGATGCTCACCACCGTGCCGCAGCGGCTCGAGCTGCTGCGCGCTGCGGGAGCGGACGAGGTGCGGGTGCTGGCCTTCGGGCCCGAGATGGCGGCGTGGAGTCCCGAGGAGTTCGTCGAGCGCATCCTGGTGTCCGAGCTCCGGGCCGAGGGCGTCGTCGTGGGCGACAACTTCACGTACGGCACCAAGGCCGCGGGTGACGTCTCCACGCTCGTCGCCAGCGGCCACGAGCACGGTTTCGTCGCCGAGGGTGTCGACCTCGACGGCGCTCGTGACATCGTCTACTCCTCCACCTACGTGCGCGGGCTGATCGCGGACGGGGACGTCTCCGACGCCGCGCGCGTCCTCGAGCGGCCGCACAGCATCCGCGGCGTGGTCGTCGAGGGCGACAAGCGGGGCCGGGCGATGGGGTTCCCGACCGCGAACGTCCTCCCGCCGGCCGGCTACGCGGTGCCCGCCGACGGCGTCTACGCGGGGTGGCTCCGCCGCTGCGACGACGAGGGTGAGCCGCTGCCCGCCGCGATCAGCGTGGGCTCCAACCCCACGTTCGACGGGGTGCAGCGCCGCGTCGAGTCCTACATCCTGGACCGGGACGACCTGGAGCTGTACGGCGTCGAGGTCGAGGTGTCGTTCGTGGCTCGGATCCGCGGCCAGGTGCGGTTCGACGGGATGGACGCGTTGGTCCAGCGGATGCACCGCGACGTCGCCGAGGTCCGCGACGCGCTGCAGCCGCACTGACCGGACCCGCGGGTCCAGACCCGGTTGTAGGTTGAACGTGTGCCCGACCTCGTCGAGCCGTCGCTGCCCCGCGGGACGCTGAGCGACCGGCCACAACCGATCTTCACGCTCACGGAGCTCACGATCCGGCCGTGGCGCCCGACCGATGCAGACGCGTTGGCCGCCGCGTACGAGGACGCGGAGATCCAGCGCTGGCACGACGGAGGCGACGAGGTGGATCGGTGCAGCGGCACGCCACTGGGCCACCGACGTCGGTGGGCAGTGGGCGGTCGTCGACACCGCCGACACTCTCCTCGGGCGGGTCGGCATCAGGGGCGTTGATCTGAGCGACGGGTGCGCCGAGCTGGGCTACTGGACCGTCGCCGCTGCCCGGGGCCGAGGGGTGGCCACCCTGGCGGTCGACCGCGTCGCGGCGTGGCTCCTCGACCTCGGGTTCCACCGCCTGGAGATCGAGCACGCGGTCAGCAACGTCTCGTCCTGCCGGGTCGCGCACAGAGCGCGGTTCAGTCTGGAAGGAACGAGGCACTCGGCAGCCCTGCACGCGGACGGGTGGCACGACATGCACGTGCACACCCGCTTCGCCGATCTCGGGCCTGGCCCGGCCCACGACTCGCCGCGTTGATCCGTACGGTGTGACTGGCGGCGGACCTCAGTGCGCGTGCGTGGTGGTCGGCGTCTGAGGCGCCGTCGCCGTGTCCGACCCCTGACCGGGCGGGACCACGACGAACTGCCCCATCGCTCCGGAGTCCTCGTGGCGCAGGAGGTGGCAGTGGAACATGTAGGGGGCGCCTCCGGGCGCGCCGCTCGCGCCGGGCGGCAGGTCGAACCGGACCGCGAGACGGACGGGATCCCCGGGTCGCACCGGGACGGTGTCCTTCCACCCACGCTCGTCGACGGGGGGCGTCCTCCCACCCACGCTGACCACGCGGAACTGCACGTCGTGGACGTGGAAGTTGTGGAGCCCGCCGTCGCCGGACGAGACGTCCCAGATCTCGGTGCTCCCGTCCTCGACCTGCGCGTCGATCCGGCCCATGTCCATGCGTCGACCGTTGATGGCGTTGCTGCTCACCTGGAACGTCCGCGTGCGTACGGCGTCCGAGGGATCGACGTCGGGAGGTGGCGCCAGCCGGCGGGGGAGCGGGGGCGACGGGTCGAGCCGGTCCGCCGCGCGGAGCTCGAGGACGTCGAGGCGGTCGTCGTCGCCGGTGAAGCGGCTCCCGCCACCGAACCGGTCGGGGAGGGGCTCGCTGCGCAGCACGGTTCGGTCGCCCGGCTCCATCGTGACGACGATCTCGGCGCGCTCACCCGGCGTCAGGACGATCTGGTCGAGGGAGACGGGCCTCTCGACGAGACCGCCGTCGGTGCCGACGAGCGCGAACTCACGGCGGTCGGAGAACGCGAAGGTGTAGGTCCTCGCGGTCGACGCGTTGAGCAGGCGGTAGCGGGTCCGCTGCGCTGTCACCTCGTCGTACGGCCCTGGCGTCCCGTTGACGAGGACCCGGTCACCCAACGCTCCCACCGAGCTGAACAGCGATTCCTGGTCGTCGATGCGGCCGTCGTCGTCGAGGCGCACGTCCTGCACGACGAGCGGGACGTCGTCGACCCCGTAGCGGTGGGGAAGGGCCGCGCCGACACGCCCGCCCGCGCTGTCGGCCGGGTCGTCCAGGAGGAACATCCCCGCGAGCCCGCGTCGTACGTGCGACGCCGTCGCCCCGTGGGGGTGGGGGTGGTACCACAGCGTCGTCGCCGGCTGGTCGATCACCCAGTGCGGTGACCAGGTCGTGCCGGGCTCGACCATCTGGTGCGGGCCGCCGTCCATCTCCGGGGGAAGGTGCATCCCGTGCCAGTGGACGGTGCTCGGCTCGCTGAGGCCGTTCGTGACCTCCACGCGCACCTTCTCGCCCCGCGTGGCGCGCAGCGTCGGGCCGAGGTAGGCGCCGGCGAAGCCCCAGGTCGGTGTCGGGCGCTCTCCACCGAGGTCGGACTCGCCCTCCTGCATCCGCAGGCTGAACACGCGCGTGCCGTCCGGCTCGACCCGCGACTCGGCCAACCGGGGGACCGCGAGGACACGGTCGAAGTCGACCTCGCCCACCGTGTCGACGCGGGCGTTCGCGAAGCTCACGGCGATCCACGTGCCGAGGCCACCGACGGCGAGCACCACGAGCAGCAGGAGGGAGCCGACGACGAGCAGCAACGTCCGGCGCACCGGACGGCGCCGGCGCGGCGTGGTGCTCGAGAGCGAGTCCTGCGTTGCGTCCATACCGACAGGTTCGGCCCTCCCGCGCCCCGGTCCCAAGCCTTTTGGCGAATGTCAGGGGCCGCTCCGGGTGGTCCCTGACGCCGTCCGCGACGCCCAGCTCAGGGCAGCGGGAACTCTCTGAGCTGCCGGCGCGAGGTGATGTCCAGCTTGCGGAAGATGCTGCGCAGGTGGGCTTCGATCGTGCGCGGGCTCAGGAAGAGCTGCACGGCGACTTCGCGGGAGGTCGCCCCCGTGGCTACGAGGCGCGCGATGTGCAGCTCCTGGTCGGTGAGGGAGTCGGCCGTCTGGACGGTGCGCTTGCGCGGATGCTCACCGGTGGCACGCAGCTCGCGGGCGGCACGCTCCGCGAACGCCTCGATCCCCATGTCCGTGAGCTGCTGATGGGCGATCCGTAGCTGCTCCCGCGCCTCCTGGCGGCGGCCCTCCCGCCGCAACCACTCGCCGTAGACGAGATGGGTACGAGCGAGGTAGCCGCCCATGCGGCTGCGCCGGAGCTGTTCGATCGCCTCGCGGTACTCGTCCTCGGCGGTCGATCCGGTGCTCGTGAGGGCCTGGGAGCGCGCTGCCATCCCGAGCGCCCAGCTCGTGCCGCTGGCACGCGCCCGGCACTGAAGCTGCTCCAGCGCAGAGGCGGCGTGCTCGGGATGACCGGCACGGACGGATGCTTCGATGAGCTCAGGGAGACTGGCGCTGCTGAGTGCGAGCTCAGGTGACTCGCACGCCCGTGACGCAGCCTCCCGCGCAGCCGAGTAGTTGCCGAGACCGTTGTGAAGTACTGCCAGCGCGTACTGCGCCTGGGAGGCGTCCGTACTTCCTTCGGGGTAGGCGGCGTCCTCGGCGGTGACGGCACTGAGCGCGATGGTCTCGGCCTCGTCGCCTCGCCAACCACCCAGAATGACCGGGGCGTGCCGGAGCTGGAGGCCGCCGGTGGCCTGAGTGATGGCCGTCGCCTCGGCGGCGAGCTCGCCCGCTCGGGTGAGCTCGCCCATCAGGACGGAGGCGATGGACATGAGATTCAGCGCGGCGGGCAGCGCTGCCAACGCACCGGCTTCTCGCGCCAGTGCGACGTTGCGGCTGGCCAGTGCGTGAAGCAGCTCGTCGTCGAGGATGGCCACCGCGTTGCGGCCGGCCAGCCACAACCAGCCGGCGTTCTGACGGTTCTGATCAGGATCGGTGTGCGGGCTGTCGCGAAACGACTCGAGGGCGCCCCGCAGCAGGGGCGCCCCTTCTGCGTACCCCTTCGTCAACGTCGTCGCGAGGCTGTCGAGAAGCAGATCCACCGGTCGCGGCGGTACCTCGGAGCGGGGAGCGGCCGAAGCCGCTGCAGCGATCTGCACGGCGTCGCCGCTCCCTGTGAGGACCGCCGCATCGAGCGCGTGCAGGTAGGTCTCGCGAGAGAGCGCGGGGTCGAGCGGGGCGAGCATCTCAGCCGCGTTCAGCAGCATCCCCGGCACGCCGTGGTCTCGCGTCAGGTGGAACGCGATCTGAGCACGCAGCAGGTCGAGGCGGGCGCGGGACAGGTCGCCCAGCGGCCCCGCCGCCGCGACCGCCAGCAGTGCCAGAGCAGCTTCGGTCGCACCAGCCTCGTGCTGCGCGTGGGCGCCCTCCAGCGCCCGCCGCGCGCGAGCGGCAGGCTCCGGCGTCAGCTCGGCTGCGCGCTGAAAGAAGGCGGCGGCAGCAGCCACGCCTCCGCGGTCGCGTGCTCGGTCGGCCGAGCGCTCCAGCTCCGCAGCCGCCTGCTCGTCGGTGCCCAGGACCGCCTGAGCCTGGTGCCAGGCGCGCCGGTCGGGGTCGGACAACGGGTCGGTGGCGGCCGCCAACGCTCCGTGGACGCGGCGGTGGTCAGGCGGAGTGGCGGACCGGTAGACCGCTGATCGCACCAGGGGATGACGAAAGCGCACCTGACCGTCGATCTCCAGCAAACCTGCGGTCTCGGCCGGTGCGGCCGCCTCGCGATCGAGCCCGAGCCGCGCCGCGGCGCGCCAGAGGAGCTCGACGTCACCGGTCGGATCGGCCGATGCGACCAACAGCAACCGCTGGGTGGCGACCGGCAACCCTGCGGAGCGCCGCTGGAAGCTGTCTTCGACACGGCGTGGAACGCCCTGCGCATCGGGCACCGCGAACCCGCCGGCCAGATGCGCGGCGTGGATGCCGTGGGGGAGCTCCAGCAGGGCGAGCGGGTTGCCGCGCGCCTCCGCGAAGATCCGCTCCGACACCGCATCGTCCAGCGGCGTGTGGACCGCGGTGGCCAACAACGACCGGGCTTCCATCTCGGACAGCCCTGCCAGGCGCAGCTCGGGCAGTCCGGCGAACCGATGATCGCTGTCCACGTCGGTGTCGCGCACCGCGAAGAGCAGCGCCACCCTGTCAGCGTCGACCCGGCGCGCAGCGAAGGCCAGGACCTGCGCGGATGCCTGGTCGAGCCACTGTGCATCGTCGATCAGGCACAGCAGCGGCGCCTTCTCGGCGGCTTCGGCCAGAAGGTTGAGGACGGCGAGCCCGACCAAGAACAGGTCCGGTGCGGCACCGGCCTGCTGTCCGAACGCCACGCAGAGTGCCGTCTGCTGCGGCTCGGGCAGCGCATCCACGCCGTCCAGCAGCGGCCCGCACAGCTGGTGCAGACCAGCGAAGGCGAACTGGGTCTCGGACTCCGCCCCCACACAGCACTCCACGCGGAACCCCAAGGGGACCGCGCGGTCGCGGGCATGCTGGACGAGCACCGTCTTGCCGATGCCTGCTTCGCCACGCAGTACGAGTACGCCGCTGCGACCGGACAGGGCTTGGTCGAGCAGCTGTGTGACCGTTTCGCACTCCTCGCGCCGGCCCAGAAGCGTCGTCAGTGTGCACTCCCAGCGTCGTCACCTAGGTGGAGGTCTAGGTAATCCTTACCGATGCGAACGGGGCGCACCAGACCGGGTCGTCCTCCGTGGACGCGGAAAGGGCGAGCGGGTCGCCGCACGCGCGAGGACATCAGGGGCTTTCACTGACGCGAAGTGCCACCGGCCGCTGCGAGTCTGATGACCCGGCAAGAACCCCGAAATGAAAGATCCGCCATGTCCATCAGCCCCGTCATCGAGGTCGACAAACTGAGCATCACGTACGGCGACTTCACCGCCGTGCGGGATCTCTCGTTCCATGTCCAACACGGTGAGCTCTACGCCCTCCTCGGCACCAACGGAGCCGGCAAGACGTCCACCCTCGAAGTCGTCGAAGGCCACCGCCAGGCCACCGCCGGCAGCGTACGGATCTTCGGCGAACCCCCCACGAACCGTCGTGCAGTACGGCCTCGGATGGGGATCATGCTGCAGGAGAGCGGCTTCTCCCCGGATCTCACGGTGCGGGAGTCGGTGGGTCTCCTCGGCACGCTGAGCGGGAGGCACGACGACGTCGAGCGCGTCCTCGCCATCTCCGGCCTCACCCACAAGGCGGGCACCCAGGTCGCGCAGCTCTCCGGTGGGGAGAAGCGACGCCTCGACTTCGCTACCACCGTCTACGGCGGGCCCGAGCTCGTCATCCTCGACGAGCCGACGACCGGACTGGACATCCAGTCCCGTGATGCACTGTGGGCCGCGGTGGACCGCCTGCGCGAAGAGGGCTCCACGATCGTGCTCACCACCCACTACCTGGAGGAGGCGCAGCAGCGGGCGGACCGCATCGGCGTCATGCACCAGGGGACGTTGCGCAAGGAGGGAACGCTCGTCGAGCTGACCCGGAGTCTCCCGTCGGTCATCAGCTTCATCCTTCCTGCGGGCGCACCCGAGCCGCCGCTCTCCCTCGCCCACGCCGACGGGACGGTGCGCGTCGAGACGTTCGGGCTCCAGGAGGACCTCTATCGGTTGCTGGACTGGGCGCACGACGCCGGGGTGGAGCTGCAGGAGCTGCAGGCTGGTGCCACCCGCCTCGACGACGTCTTCCGTGCCCTCAGCACTGAAACCACGACACCGACTCTCGAAAGGCCGCAGCATGTTGGCGATCGCGCGTAGTGAGCTGATCCAGATCTTCCGGAACCGGCTGGTCATGGTCACGGGCCTGATCATCCCGTTGGCCGTCGGTGGGCTCTTCGTCTACCGGCACGAGGCATTCGCCGACGGGGCCAGCCTCGGTTACATCGCGGCGATCGTGCTCTTCACGGTGATGGCCTTCGGCCTCTACACCACCGCGGTGACCACCCTGGCTTCGCGGCGACAGAACCTGTTCCTCAAACGGCTGCGTTCCACCGCAGCGAGCGACGCCGAGATCCTGACAGGGCTCGTGCTGCCGATCACCGTCATCGCGCTCGGGCAGACGGTCGCGATCCTGGTCGTCCTCGGGGTGGTGGCCACCGCGCCGGTCGACATCCCGATCCTCGTCGTGGCGATCCTCGCCATCGCCGCCATGATGGTCGGCCTGGCGCTGGCCACGACCGGACTCACGAACTCTCCGGAGCACGCCCAGGTGACGACCCTGCCGGTGAGCCTGGTCGTGATCGCCGTCGCGAGCTGGGTGGGGATCACCGGCCTCGAGGACCTTGCCGTGCTCAAGCGTCTGCTCCCCGGGGGCTCGGCCACCCAGCTGGTCGTCAACGCCTGGAACGGCGGTGTCCCGGTTGTCGAGTCGCTGCCGCTCCTGGCGCCCACGCTGGGCTGGGTCGTCGCTGCCTTCGCGCTGGCATCGCGGTACTTCCGATGGGAGCCGCGCCGATGAGCACACCTCGGGTGCTCGGTGGCCGCTACGTGCTGGGCGAGGTCGTCGGACGCGGCGGGACGGCCGACGTCCACCGAGGACACGATCTCCGCTCGGGCGGCCAGGTCGCCGTCAAGGTGTTCCGTACGCATCTCGCACACGATCCCCTGGTGCTCTCCAGGCTCCGGCGTGAAGCGCGCCTGGTGGCAGGGCTCTGCCACCCCGCGATCGTCGCTCTCCTCGACACCGGATGCGAGGAGGTCGTCGGTGGCGGGGAGGGCAACGTACGCGTCCCGTTCCTCGTCATGGAGTACGTCCCCGGCTGGTCGCTGCGGGATCTGCTCAAGCGCGGTGGCGTCTCGCTCGAGCGGGCGATCCGGTATCAGCTCGGGGTGCTCTCGGCACTGGAGTCCAGCCATCGGGCGGGCGTCGTCCACCGCGACATCAAGCCGGCCAACGTGATGATCACGCCGTCCGGCGCCGTCAAGGTCGTCGACTTCGGGATCGCGCGCGACAGTGGTGATCCGACCGCGACGATCACCCACGACCGGGCGTTCATGGGGACTCCCGTCTACCTCTCGCCGGAGCAGGCCCGCGGCGAGGTCGCGGACGTCCGCAGCGATCTGTACTCGGCGGGTTGCCTGTTCTACGAGATGCTGACCGGGCGGCCGCCCTTCGTCGCGGACGACCCGGTCTCTGTCGCCTACCAGCACGTCCACGAAGAACCACCGCGAATCACCGCCTACGACCACTCGCCGGCGCTCGGCGCCGTACTCGTCAAAGCACTCGCCAAAGCGCGAGAGGACCGTTTCCAGAGCGCCCGGGCGTTCGCGGATGCGCTCCAGTCAGCAGCGAAGGGCCTCATCGGCCACAAGGAAGGAAACGCATCATGGGCTTCATCACCGTCGGCAACGAGAACAGCACCCCGATCGAGCTGCACTACCAGGATCAGGGCACGGGACAGCCTGTCGTCCTCATCCACGGCTATCCGCTGAACGGTGACAGCTGGGAGAAGCAGACCCGCGAGCTGCTCGACCTCGGCTACCGCGTCATCACCTACGACCGTCGCGGGTTCGGCCGGTCCTCCAAGGTCGCCACCGGCTACGACTACGACACCTTCGCTGCCGACCTGAACGCCGTGCTCGAGACGCTCGACCTGCACGAGGTCATCCTGGTCGGGTTCTCGATGGGCACCGGTGAGCTCGCCCGCTACGTGGCGACGTACGGGACCGACCGCGTCGCGAGGCTTGCGTTCCTCGCCTCCCTCGAACCGTTTCTCGTGCAACGCGACGACAACCCCGAAGGCGTCCCGCAGGCGGTGTTCGACGGCATCATGGACGCGGCGAAGGCCGACCGGTACGCCTGGTTCACCCAGTTCTACGGAGACTTCTACAACCTCGACGAGAACCTTGGGTCGCGGATCAGCGAGGAAGTCGTCCGGGCGAGCTGGAACATCGCGGTCGGCAGTGCCCCCGTCGCGGCGTACGCGGTGGTCCCCAGCTGGATCGAGGACTTCCGAGGTGACGTCGCCGCGGTCCGCGACGCTGCTCTGCCGACGTTGATCCTCCACGGCACCGCCGACAACATCCTGCCGATCGATGCCACGGGTCGGCGATTCCGAGACCTTGTTCCGGACGCCGAGTACGTCGAGGTGGAAGGTGCGCCGCACGGTCTGTTGTGGACACATGCCGACGAGGTCAACGCCGCCCTTCGTACCTTCCTCGGCTGAGCGCTCGTGCGGTCACCGATCCCCGACTACCTCGCTGAGGCGCTCTCTCACGTCGTCTCGGACAAGTCCGGCGCGCCGGCCGGGTACATCCCCGAGCTCGCCACGGCGGACCCTCGGTGTCTCGCCGCGGTCTTCGCCACCGTCGACGGCGAGGTCTACGGCGCCGGTGATGTCGACGCCCCGTTCACCATCCAATCGATCTCCAAGCCGTTCGTCTACGCGCTGGCCCTCGCCGATCGAGGGTTCGACGCGGTCCTGGACAAGGTCGGCGTCGAGCCATCCGGGGAGGCATTCAACGAGATCTCCCTCGAACCCGACTCCGGGCGTCCGCTCAACCCCATGATCAATGCCGGTGCGATCACCGCTCACTCACTGACCGGGCCCGAAGGAGCCGACCCCGCGGGGCGTATGGCGCGCGTGGTCAGCGGGCTCTCGGCGTTCGCCGGCCGCCGGCTGGAGACCGACGAGTCGGTGTGGGCGTCGGAGATGGAGCACGCGCACCGCAACCTGGCCATCGGGCACATGCTCCGCAGCCACGACATCCTCACCGATGATCCGCACACCGTCGTCGAGGGCTACACCCGCCAGTGCTCCCTGCTGGTCTCTGCCCGCGATCTCGCCGTGATGGCCGCGACGTTGGCCAACGGGGGAGTCAACCCCTGCTCGGGGGAGCCGGTCGTGCCTTCGCCGGTGGTCCGTCAGGTCCTGAGCGTCATGTCCACCTGCGGGATGTACGACGCCGCCGGTGACTGGGCCACCCAGGTCGGCATCCCGGCGAAGAGCGGGGTGGCGGGCGGGCTCATCGGTGCCCTTCCTGGTCAGATCGGCATCGCGACGTTCTCACCCCGGTTGGACCCGCACGGGAACAGCGTGCGCGGGGTGTCGCTGTTCGAACGGTTCTCGTCCGACATGGGCCTGCATCTGATGGAGGTTCCGCCCGCTGCTCGCGCGGTCGTACGGTCCAACCACGTCGTCGGTACCGGGCAGGATGCGGTCCGGGTTCTCCAGCTTCAGGGCGGGATCCGCTTCGCCGGGGCCGAGAGGGTCGTACGAGAAGCCGTCGAAACCGTACGTGCCGAGTCGAGGGTCGCACTGGACCTCACCATGGTCTCGTCGATCGACGACGTGGCCCGGCGCATGCTGCTGGAGGTTGCGCGGCGGCTCACGCTCGAGGGTCGTCACGTATACCTCGTCGACCCGGACTCGATCATTCCCGACCCAGACCCTGGAGACGGCGGCCAGGTCGTCGTCGTCGCCGACCTCGACGAGGTCGCCGGGGTCGGCGACGATCGCTGACGCGACCGGTCAGCCCCGGTCGAAGTCGTCGTCGAGAGCGACCTCCCAGGCCTGCTCCACCTGGTCGGCCTCGGCGGCATCCGCGTCGGGGTCGACCTCGTCGACGTCCACCCGGGGCGTGGGATCCAGCTCCGGGTCCGGTGTCAGACGCTCCTCCGGCCCGTCGTCGTCGAGCGGGGCTTCGGTATCGTAGGACTCGCTCTCGAAGTCAGACATGCGCCACCTCCGTCGTCGGATACCTCCGATGGTGCGTCAGCCCCGCCGACAGCACAACTGCCGGCAGGCGTCCGGATTGGGGATGGGTCGCGGCCGCTGATACGCTGGACGTTGCCGTCAGATCGGCCACGGATCCAGAGTGCCCGGGTGAACATGCCCCGGCGCGCCGTGCAACGACCAAAGGAGACCGCGTGAGCGCGACCAAGACGTACACCCCTGCCGAGATCAAGGACGTCGACCGCAAGGACATCATCGCGGAGTTCGCGACGACCGAGGGCGACACCGGTTCTCCGGAGGTCCAGGTCGCTCTCCTGACGGCGCGCATCGCGCACCTGACGGAGCACCTCAAGACGCACAAGCACGACCACCACAGCCGGCGCGGCCTGCTGCTGATGGTCGGCCAGCGTCGCCGCCTCCTGAACTACCTCCAGAAGAACGACATCGCCCGCTACCGAAGCCTCATCGAGCGCCTCGGCCTGCGCCGTTGATCATGAGACGAGCGGCCCCTCCGCCAAGGACGGGCCGCTCGTCTCATCGTTCCTGACCACAACTCCACATCGCACGACCGCAAGCAGACGGAGCAGCACACGGGGCGACGCTCGGTCCTCGGTAGTGGCCCGCGGATGGCGCTGTACGACACCTCGTACGCCGCACTTCGCGGACCTCGATCGAAGACCGGCGCCCCCGGGGCCGATGGCGCACCCAGACGGTGCGCACGCCCGCTCGCGTGACTGCTCCGCGAGACGCACGCGCAGGATGCGCGTGAGAAAGGGGTACCCATGACGGGACCCGAGATCCACTCCACCACTGCTGTCATCGACAACGGCCGCTTCGGCAAGCGGGAGATCCGCTTCGAGACCGGTGTGCTGGCTCGCCAGGCCGGCGGTGCTGTCACCGCCTTCCTCGACGACGACACGATGCTGCTGTCGACGACGACCGCTGGGAAGCACCCGAAGGACCACTTCGACTTCTTCCCGCTCACGGTCGACGTCGAGGAGCGCATGTACGCCGCGGGTCGCATCCCCGGTTCGTTCTTCCGGCGTGAGGGACGGCCGAGCGAGGACGCGATCCTCACCTGCCGCCTCATCGACCGCCCGCTGCGCCCGACCTTCAAGAAGGGTCTGCGCAACGAGGTGCAGGTCGTCATCACCGTGATGGCACTCAACCCCGACGTCGCCTACGACGTCCTCGCGATCAACGCCGCGTCGGCCTCGACGCAGATCTCGGGCCTGCCGTTCTCCGGCCCCATCGGTGGCGTGCGGGTCGCGCTCATCGACGGCCAGTGGGTCGCGTTCCCGAAGCACTCCGAGCTCGAGAACGCCGTGTTCGACATGGTCGTCGCGGGCCGCATCGCCGGTGACGACGTCGCGATCATGATGGTCGAGGCCGAGTCGACCGAGGTGACGTGGGAGCTCGTCCGCGGCGGCGCCACCGCGCCCACCGAGGAGATCGTGGCCGAGGGCCTCGAGGCTTCCAAGCCGTTCATCCGCACGCTGTGCGAGGCGCAGGCCGCGCTCGCCGCGTCGGCAGCCAAGCCGGTGCAGGAGTTCCCGGTCTTCCTCGACTACCAGGACGACGCCTACGACGCGGTCGAGGCGGCTGCCTCCGAGGACCTGCGTCAGGCGCTCACCATCGCCGGCAAGGCGGAGCGCGAGGAGCGTCTCGACGCCATCAAGGCCGACGTCCTCGACAAGCTCGGCGAGCAGTTCGAGGGTCGCGAGAAGGAGCTCGGCGCGGCTGTCCGTGCGGTCACCAAGAAGCTCGTCCGCCAGCGCGTGCTCACCGACAAGATCCGCATCGACGGTCGCGGACTCGCCGACATCCGTACGCTGCACGCCGAGGTCGGCACGATCCCGCGCGTCCACGGCTCGGCGCTGTTCGAGCGCGGCGAGACGCAGATCCTCGGCGTCACGACGCTCAACATGCTGACGATGGAGCAGAAGCTCGACACGCTCTCGCCCGAGCGCGCCCGTCGCTACCTGCACAACTACAACTTCCCGCCGTACTCGACCGGTGAGACCGGTCGTGTCGGTTCGCCGAAGCGGCGCGAGGTCGGTCACGGCGCCCTCGCCGGCCGTGCGCTCATGCCGGTGCTGCCGGCTCGCGAGGAGTTCCCCTACGCGATCCGTCAGGTCTCCGAGGCGCTCAGCTCCAACGGCTCCACCTCGATGGGCTCGGTCTGCGCCTCGACGATGGCGCTGCTCAACGCCGGTGTGCCGCTGCGCGCCCCGGTCGCGGGCATCGCGATGGGTCTGATCTCGGGCGAGGTCGACGGCAAGACGGAGTTCGTCACGCTGACCGACATCCTCGGCGCCGAGGATGCCTACGGCGACATGGACTTCAAGGTCGCCGGCACGCGCGAATTCGTCACCGCCCTGCAGCTCGACACCAAGCTCGACGGCATCCCGGCGTCGGTGCTCGCAGGTGCGCTGACCCAGGCTCGCGACGCGCGGTTCACGATCCTCGACGTCATGAACGAGGCCATCTCGACTCCGGACGAGATGTCGCTCTACGCGCCGCGGATCATCACGATCCACATCCCGGTCGACAAGATCGGTGAGGTGATCGGCCCCAAGGGCAAGGTCATCAACCAGATCCAGGACGACACGGGTGCGCAGATCACGCTCGAGGACGACGGCACCGTCTACGTCGGCGCAGAGTCGGGCGAGGCAGCAGAGGCCGCCCGTGCGGCGATCAACGCCATCGCCAACCCGACGATGCCTGAGATCGGTGAGCGCTACCTCGGCACGGTCGTCAAGACGACCAACTTCGGCGCGTTCGTCTCGCTGATGCCGGGCAAGGACGGCCTGCTGCACATCAGCAAGCTGCGTGACCTCAACGACGGCAAGCGTGTCGAGAACGTCGACGACGTCGTCAAGGTCGGCCAGAAGGTCATGGTCTCCATCGCCGAGATCGACGACCGCGGCAAGCTGTCGCTGATCCCCGTCGTGGAGGGCTCGTCCTCGGACGAGGCTCCCGCCGAGGGCGCGGACACCGCCGCGAAGGCCGACAGCGCTTCGTGACCGTCCTGCTCGACCCGGACCAGAGCCCGGGCACCACACGCACCCTCCTGACCGAAGGCGGACTCGTCCGCCGGACGGTCCTCAAGGGTGGGCTGCGTGTGGTGACCGAGGCCATGCCGGGCGTGCGGACGGCCACCATCGGCATCTGGGTCGGGGTCGGGTCTCGCGACGAGGCCCCGACCCTGTCCGGTGCGTCGCACTTCCTGGAGCACCTGCTCTTCAAGGGGACGAGCACGCGCTCGGCCCTGGACATCTCCGCCGCCCTCGACGCGGTCGGTGGAGAGATGAACGCCTTCACCGGCAAGGAGTACACGTGCTACCACGCACGCGTACTCGACGACGACCTGCCGCTGGCCGTCGACGTGCTCGCCGACATGGTGACCGACTCGCTCATCACCACCGAGGACGTCGAGGCTGAGCGCGACGTCATCCTCGAAGAGATCGCCATGAACGAGGACGACCCGGACGACGTCGTCCACAACCTGGCGACGTCGCTCGCCTGGGGACCCACGCCGCTCGGTCGCCCGGTCGCCGGTGACCCCGGCACGATCCGCGAGCTGACACGCCCGCAGATCCTGCGTTACTACCGCCGCCGCTACGTGCCGTCGGCGATGGTGGTCTCCGTCGCCGGCAACGTCGACCACGAGCGGGTCGTCGAGCAGGTCGCGCAGGCGTTCGGCCGGGTGCTCGCCATCGCCGGTGACGCCGGTCCCGCCGCCGTCCGCAGGGGCGGCGGCCGTACGCGGTTCCGGCGCGCTCGCGGCCTCGTGGCCCGGCCGACCGAGCAGGCCAACGTCGTCGCGGCGCTGCCCGGCGTGCAGCGCGGAGACGACCGCCGGCACGCTCTCGGCGTGGTCAACGCGGTGCTCGGAGGGGGCATGTCCTCCCGCCTGTTCCAAGAGATCCGCGAGAAGCGCGGCCTCGCGTACTCGGTCTACTCGTTCGGCGCCAGCTACGCCGACGCCGGCATGCTCGGCGTCTACGCGGGGTGCGCGCCGGGCAAGCTCGGCGACGTGCTCAAGGTCGTCCGCGACGAGCTCGGCACGTTCGCCGAGCGCGGACCGACCGCCGAGGAGCTCGAGCGCGGCAAGGGACAGCTCAAGGGGAGCGTGGTGCTCGGGCTCGAGGACCCCGCCTCGCGGATGAGCCGCATCGCCAAGGCCGACCTCCTCCACGGCGAGCTGGCCGGCATCGACGACCTGCTCGCCAGCATCGACGCCGTGACGCTCGACGACGCGCGCGAGGTGGCCCGGATGTTCGCCGGCAAACCCGCCCTCGCGGTGGTCGGCCCGTTCGAGTCGCTGGACGACCTGGACTGACCTGGCGCGGCCACCGCAGCGTCAGGCGTGCCCTGCTACCAGCTGCGTACCCGCCCGACCGCGACGCGCAGCGTGGTCGAGTAGGACTCCGCGAAGGACTTCGCCGTGGAGCCGAGCCCGGAGATCTGGTTGCCGTACTTGCCGGTGTAGGCGGCCCACGTCTCGTCCGGCATGGTCTCCTCGATGGTCGCCGTCCCGTTGAGGACGACGACGTCGTTGCCTGCGCGGTCGCTGTTGAGGTTGAGCGCGACGTGCGGATTGGCGGCGAGGTGCGCGATCTTGGCGCCCTCGGGCCGGCTCCGGATCCACAGCGCGCCGTCGTGCCAGACGAACCAGACGGGTGTGGGTGTCGGCTCCCCGGCCGCGTTCACGGTCGTCAGCCAGACGACGAGGTCCTCGGCCAGGCGTTCGGCGACCGCGGCGGGGATCGTGGGAGCGACGCTCATGGTTCACCGTAACGCGAAGGGGACCCGCGGGTGCGGCGCAAGACCAGCCACGGTTCGATGGACCCATGGACGAGGTCACCGATCAACCGCCGGTCTGGGCCACTCCCGTCGACGAGGTCCTGGAGCGCCTGGGGACGTCGCGTGACGGGCTGACCGACGCCGAGGCCGAACGCCGGCTCGCCGACGTGGGTCCCAACCGTCTGGCGCCGCCCGAGCCGACCCCGTGGTGGAAGCGGGTGGTCGCTCAGTTCGAGGACACGTTGATCTACATCCTCCTGGCGTCCGCGGCAGCGAAGGCCGTCCTGGAGGACTGGGTCGACTTCACGGTGATCCTGGCGGTCGCGGTCATCAACGCCGCGATCGGCCTGATCCAGGAAGGCCGGGCCGAGAAGGCCTTGGCCGGCATCCGCACGATGCTGAGCGTGCAGGCCGACGTACGCCGTGACGGTGGCTGGCGTCGTGTGGACGCCGAAGCGCTCGCCCCCGGCGACGTCGTACGCCTCCGGGGCGGCGACAAGGTCCCCGCCGACCTGCGGCTCCTGGCGGCCTCGAACCTCCAGGTCGAGGAGTCCGCGCTCACCGGCGAGTCCGTGCCCTCCAGCAAGGACGTCGACGTCGTGGCCGCGGACGCAGGGGTGGGGGACCGCGCCGACATGGTCTTCTCCGGGACGCTCGTGACGCAGGGGAGCGGGCTCGGGGTCGTGACGGCGACCGGTCAGAGCACCGAGGTCGGCAGGATCCAGACCCTCGTCGACGAGGTCGAGCCGCTCGAGACCCCGCTGAGTCGCCAGCTCGACGCGTTCGGCAAGGCGTTGGCGCTCCTGATCGCCGTCATGGCGGTCGTGATGGTGCTCGTCGGCCGCCTCGTGCACGACTTCGACATCCCCGAGCTCGTGTCGGCGACGATCGGGTTCGCGGTCGCGGCCGTCCCGGAGGGTCTCCCCGCGCTGGTCACCATCATCCTCGCCCTCGGCGTCCAGCAGATGGCGCGGGAGCGGGCGATCACCCGCAAGCTTCCGGCCGTCGAGGCGCTCGGCTCGGTGACGACGATCTGCTCCGACAAGACCGGCACGCTCACCAAGAACGAGATGACGGCCCGCACCGTGGTGACGCGCGCGGCGGCGTACGAGGTCACCGGCATCGGGTACGCCCCGGACGGCGAGATCCGTGACGGCGGCGCGCCCGTGCGGTGCGAGGAACGCCCCGACCTCGCCGAGCTGGTGACCGTGATGGCGCGCTGCAACGACGCCGTCGTTCGCCGCGACGGGGACGACTGGACGCTCGTCGGGGTCCCGACGGACGGTGCGCTGCGGACGCTGGCTCTCAAGGCGTCCTTCGACGACCCGGGCGGCAGGCGCCTCGACGT
Source organism: Mumia sp. zg.B53 (assembly GCF_019550935.1). Taxonomy (NCBI): domain Bacteria; kingdom Bacillati; phylum Actinomycetota; class Actinomycetes; order Propionibacteriales; family Nocardioidaceae; genus Mumia; species Mumia sp. zg.B53. The sequence goes on from NZ_JAHWCK010000005.1 coordinate 155,013, forward strand.
GGTGCCCTTCGACTCCCAGACCAAGTACATGGCGACGCTCGACCGAGCGGCTGACGGCAGTCTGCAGGTGTCGGTCAAGGGTGCACCCGACCGCATCCTGGACCGCTGTGGCTCCCAGCGTGGCGCAGACGGGTCGACCGAGCCCCTGGACCGCGAGTGGTGGTCGGAGCGGATCGAGGACCTGGGCAGCCAAGGTCTGCGGGTCCTGGCTGCGGCGGTCGGCGCGCCTCGGCCCGGCGAGGAGGCCCTGAGCGACGAGGACGTCAGCCAGGGCTTGGAGATGGTCGGCCTGGTCGGGATCGTCGACCCGCCACGCCCGGAGGCCGTCGCCGCGATCGAGAAGTGCCACCGTGCCGGGATCCGGGTCAAGATGATCACCGGTGACCACGCGGGTACGGCGCTCGCCATCGGGCGCGAGATGGGCATCGTGGAGGGTGAGGGGGTCGGTGTCCTGACCGGCGCCGAGCTCGAGGCGATGAGCACCACGCAGCTGCGGGAGGCCGTGCTGGAGGTCGACATCTATGCGCGGACGAGCCCGGAGCACAAGATCCGGATCGTCTCCGCCCTCCAGCACCACCGCGAGGTCGTCGCCATGACCGGTGACGGTGTCAATGACGCCCCTGCGCTCACCCAGGCCGACGTCGGGGTGGCGATGGGGATCAAGGGGACGGAGGCGACGAAGGAGGCGGCCGACGTCGTCCTGGCCGACGACAACTTCGCGACCATCGAGAAGGCGGTCGAGGAGGGCCGGCGGATCTACGACAACGTCCGCAAGTCGGTGCTGTTCCTCCTGCCGACCAACGGGGCGCAGGCCCTCGTGATGCTGGTGGCCGTCGTCTTCGGCATGACCCTGCCTCTCGAGCCGGTGCAGGTCCTGTGGATCAACATGGTGACCGCCGTGACTCTGTCGTTGGCCCTCGCCTACGAGAAGGCGGAGCCCGGGATCATGGACCGGCGTCCGCGCGACCCGGGTGCCTCGGTCGTCGACCTCGCCTACGGCTGGCGGATCGCGGTCGTGTCGGTCCTCATCGGCGGAGCAGCGCTGCTCGTGTTCACCACCACCTACGACGCCGGGTTGTCGCTGGACGAGGCCAGGACGGCGGCCGTCACGATGTTGGCTCTCGGCCAGCTCGCGTACCTGTTCAACAGCCGCTACCTCGACGCCTCGAGCCTGACGACGAGGGCGCTGCGCGGAAACCCCGCGGTCTGGATCTCCTCCGCGGCGATGGTCCTCGCCCAGATCGGCTTCGTCTATCTGCCGTTCATGAACACCTGGTTCGAGTCGGCACCGATCGGTCTCGACGTGTGGGGCTACACCGCGGCGCTGGCGATCGCGGTGTTCCTCCTCGTGGAGGTCGGCAAGGCGGTGGACCGCTGGCGAGGCGTCCATGGTGAGATCGGCGGATGATCCCCTCCTACGACGACGCGGTCGCGCTGGACGCGGCCGACCCGCTGTCGCGATTCCGCGAGGAGTTCCTCCTCGCCGAGGACCCGGTCGCCTACCTCGACGGCAACTCGCTCGGTCGACCACCGCTGCGGACCCTCCAGCGCGTGGAGGACGTCCTGCGCCGCCAGTGGGGCGAGCGCCTGATCCGGAGCTGGGAGGAGGGGTGGCTGGAGCTTCCTGAGCAGGTCGGCGACCGCCTGGCAGCGGCGTGCCTCGGGGCCGCCCCCGGACAGACCGTGATCGCCGAGTCGACGTCGGTCAACCTCTTCAAGGTGCTCCACGCCGGCTGCGACCTGAGGCCGGACCGCGACGAGATCGTCGCCGCAGACGTGGACTTCCCCACCGACCGCTATCTCGTCGACTCCGTGGCGGCCTCGCGCGGGATGACCGTGCGATGGCTGTCCCCCGACGTGGTCGAGGGTGTCACCGAGGACGAGCTGCGAGCGGCGCTCTCCGACCGTACGGCGCTGGTACTGCTGAGCCACGTCGACTACCGCTCGGGCGCGCTCCTCGACCTGCCGGCGACCACGGCGCTGGTCCACGAGGTCGGCGCGCTGGCGATCTGGGACCTGTGTCACTCCGCGGGCGTCGTCCCGATCGAGCTGGACGAGGCGGGGGTGGACCTGGCCGTCGGTTGCACGTACAAGTACCTCAATGCCGGACCGGGCGCGCCTGCCTTCCTCTACGTGGCGCAGCGGCACCTGGGGACCGTGCGGCAGCCGATCACCGGGTGGTGGAGCACCGCGGACCGCTTCGCGATGGGACCGACGTACGATCCCGACCGGTCGATCCGGGCGATGCTGTCCGGCACCGCGTACGTCCCTGGCATCGCCGCCGTCGACGCGTCGGTCTCGCTGGTCGCCGAGGCGGGGATCGACGCTCTCCGCACGAAGGCGGTCGCCCTCACGCAGATGTGCGTCGAGCTCGCCGACGCGTGGCTCGTCTCGCACGGCTTCGTCGTCGCGTCACCACGTGACCCGGCGCGGCGAGGGGCCCATGTCACGGTGCAGGGTCCCCAGGCTCGTGAGGTCGCTGCCTCGATGTACGCGGCCGCCGTCATCCCGGACTTCCGGAACCCCGACATGATCAGGCTCGGTCTCTCGCCGCTCACCACCTCCTACGCCGAGCTCTGGACGGCGATGGACATCACCCGCGAGATCGTCGAGGCCCTCTGAGCGGTCGGAGCCACCCCGCTCGGTGGCGTAGTCTGGAGTCACCGGTTCGACGAGCTCGCCCCCGAGCACGCCGCCGGCCGACCGAGAGCTGGTGCCTCGTGAGCGACCAACCCGAACCTGCTGCGACGACCACACCCGGACGCAGCCGCCGCCCCCAGCGAGACCTGAGCCGGATGGGCCTGAGCCACGACCGGCCCGAGCGTCCGCGCGTCTTCGCGTGGTGCCCCGGACCGGGCCGCACCTGTGCGCCGATCCTGGCCGCTCTGCGCGAGGCTGGGGTCGACTGCTGGATCGGCTCCCGTCGCGAGCCCGTCGGCAACTTCGAGGTCTCCCACCTCGAGGCCGACACCGATCAGGTCCGCAGCATCATCGCTTCGGTCGATCCCGACGCGGTCCCGCTGACCGTCGGACGCTGACGCGCCCCGGCCGCTTCGGCGGCCGGACGTGCAGAACCCCCGCACCCAGAGAGGGAGCGGGGGTTCTGCGGGTTCGAGACCCGATTCAGTCGGGTGTCAGAGCGGCCGGATGTTGGCGGCCTGCAGACCCTTGGGGCCCTGCTCGACGTCGAACTCGACCTTCTGGTTCTCCTCGAGCGAGCGGAAGCCCGAAGCAGCGATCGCGCTGAAGTGCGCGAACACGTCCTCGCCGCCGCCGTCGGGGGCGATGAAGCCGAAGCCCTTGTCGGCGTTGAACCACTTGACGGTACCTGTAGCCATGTTTCTCTCCTTCGGTCGTGCGCACGCTGTGTTAGCGAGCGACTGGTGTCGCGAGCACATCAACCTGGGAAAGAACGTTCCTCGCGAGCGAGGTCCAGATTCGAATCTGCGGCAATGACGTCATGCAACATCTCCGACGCTATCACCTCCTGGTTAACCGGTGGTGTCACCGCCCCGTCCTGGCCGGGTGAAGTCGGATGAGACGGGCGGTGCTGCTCTCGTCCATCTCGGCCACACCGTCGCGCGACTTGACGAAGTCGGAGAAGGAGCGGTAGCCCAGGGACTTCTCGTTGAAGGACGGATCCATCCGCTTCATCTGGCTCTTGACCGCGGAGCTGTGGAGCCAGTCAGCGTCGTCCTTCTCGTGGCCAAGACGCAGCGCGCGCTCGAGGAGACGTGTCGCCAGGTCCTGGGCGTCCTCGGGCTCGGTCTCGACGGCGTCGTCCGATCCCGGCTCGGCGAAGAGGGGCACCGTGGATCGTGCGGCCGCCTTGAGCGGGGCCTTCTTGGCGGCAGGTGCGCTGGGCTCCTCGGTGGCGGGCTCGGCCGATGCCGTCTGGGCGGACTTGGAGGTGCGCTTGCGGGTGGAGCCTCGCGCAGGCTTGTCCGGCGCCGGGGGAGGGGCCTCGACACCGGGAAGTGAGTCGTACGTCACCATCTCGTCGCACGCCGCGGCGAGCGACTTGCTCGTCGAGCCGGCCACCCCGACACCGACGACGTAGCGGCCCAACCGCTTGCACCGCTGCGCGAGCGCGATGTAGTCGGAGTCGCCGGCGACGATCACGACGTGCGTGAGGTCGGGCAGACGGAACATGTCCTCCACGGCGTCGACCGCCAGGCGGATGTCAGCACCGTTCTTGCCGTAGGCCGCTGCCGGGAAGAGCTGGACCAGGTCCACGGCGCGGCTCACGAGCTGCCCGCGGTACTCCGCGTTGACCGGCGCCGACCAGTCGGCGTAGGCCCGTGTGAGGACCAGCGTGCCGAACGACGACGCGAAGTCGATGATGGCGCCGACGTCGACGGTCGCCCGTGCCAGCTTCTCGGTGACCTCACTGTCGGCGGCGGTCTCGTTGGTCGAGAACGCCCGCGCCTTGTCGCGCTGGAACTGGTTGCGTCCGTTCACCTGGTCGTACCGGGAGATGACGATGTTGTCGAAGTCGATGTAGACGGCGACGCGGGTTGCGCCCGGTTCAGGCATGCCTGCTCTTTCTGTCGGTGACGCGGGTGCGTCTCGTACACAGTCTGCCGGACGCTGCCGCCGTGCGGACGATGAGAGGATCGGCACATGAGTGAGATCACGGTCGGGGTGCTGGGCGCGCAGGGACGGATGGGGTCGGAGTCGGTGCGTGCACTCGAGGCGGCGGACGGCATCTCGGTGGTGGCGAGGATCGACGCCGACGAGCCCCTCGAGCAGCTCGTCGAGGCCGGTGCGACCGTCGCGGTGGACTTCACCAGCCCCGACGTCGTGATGGACAACCTGCGGTTCTGCGTCGGCCACGGGATCCACGCGGTCGTCGGCACGTCGGGCTTCGACGACGCCCGGATCGCCGAGGTCCGCGACCTTGTCGAGGCGTCACCCGGAGTCGGCGTGCTCATCGTGCCCAACTTCTCGATCGGTGCGGTGCTGATGATGCGGTTCGCCCGCGTCGCCGCGCCCTACTTCGAGTCGGTCGAGATCGTCGAGCTGCACCACCCGGACAAGGTCGACGCACCTTCTGGCACCGCGACCAGGACGGCGGAGCTGATCGCCGCGGCGCGGGCGGAGGCCGGGACGCCCCCGGTGCCGGACGCGACGACCTCCGACCCCCTCGGAGCCCGGGGAGCCGTCGTCGACGGGATCCACGTCCACGCCGTCCGTGCCCGTGGCCTGGTCGCGCACCAGGAGGTCGTGCTCGGTGACGCCGGCGAGACGTTGACGATCCGGCACGACTCCGTCCACCGTGAGTCGTTCATGCCCGGCGTGGTGGCGGGAGTGCGTGGCGTGGTGGACCGCCCGGGGCTGACGGTCGGTCTGGACGGAGTGCTCGGGCTCGAGTGAGCGCTGCTGCTCAGATCAGCCTGACGAGAGCGGCGGTGAGCGCCGCACCGGCGACGACGACGAGGAACGGCGCCCGGAGCAGGAGCAGCCCCACCGCGACGCCGACACCGGCGACGCGGGCGTCGAGCACGAGGGCCTGACCGTCGGCGAACGCCTGGACCGCGACGAGGGCGCCGAGGAGCCCCACGGGGATCAGCGCCGCGACCCGCACCGTCAGAGGCCGCTCGAGGACACGGTCGGGCACCGACAGGCCGGCCAGCTTGAGCGCGTAGCAGGCCAGCGACGCGATGATCACGGCCCACCAGATCACGACGTGCCCTCCTCGGGCTCGTCACGGTGGTGACGGTGCTCGTGCGGGTCGTCCGCGTGCTCGAGAGCGTCGGCGACCTCGGCCTCGCTGGTGCGGCGGGTGAGCCACAGACCGACGAGCACGGCGACTGCACCGCCGACGATGATCGGCGCTCCCGCCGGCGTCAGCGGCACCGTCCCGATCGCCACCAGCGCTCCCACCGCCGCGACCAGCCGTTGGGGCCAGGCGGTGAGCCGGGGCCACAGCAGCGCCAGGAACGCAGCGGCGACCGCGGCGTCGAGCCCGTACGTGCGGGGGTCGCCGAGCGCGTTGCCGGCCAGGGCCCCGAGGAACGTCATGAGGTTCCACAGCACGAAGATCGACGTGCCCGTGACGTAGAACCCGATGCGGGCGTGCCGGTCGGTCTCGCGCGCGACCCCCATCGCGGTCGACTCGTCGATGACCAGCTGTGCGGTCACCAGCCGCCGCCAGCCGCGCACGCGCAGCCGCGGTGCGAGACCCAGCCCGTAGAACGTGTTGCGGCTGCCGAGGAGGAAGGCGGTGACCCCTCCCGTGACCGGGTTCCCGCCGGCGGCGACCACGCCGGCGAACGCGAACTGGGAGGCTCCGCTGAACATCAGCAGCGACAGCACGCAGGTCTGGGCCACGGTCAGCCCTGATGCGGTGCCGATGGCGCCGAAGGAGATGCCGTACACACCGGTGGCGAGGCCGACACCGAGGGAGTCGACGACGACGCTGCGGTCGCTGGGAGCGGGGACCTCAGCCGACATGCTGCGCGTGCCAGTCGAGGAGAGGGGTGAGCGTGCGCCAGTCGTCGGCCACCCGGGTGGCGAGCCCGGGAGTCTCCATCCAGCCCGGCGTGCCGTACCAGCGCATGAGCGTCAGCGTGTTGTGGCGCAGGAGATCGATGCGCGGATGGTCCGCCGGCCAGCCTCGCGGCCGGGTCTTGACCCGGTCACCACCGACCTCGAAACCCTTCGCGACCAGCGAGTCGATCAGCCGCTCGAGCGCGGAGCCCTTGCGTGGGTCGTCCACCGCCTGGCGGAACCGGTGCTTGCGGTCCGCCGTGGCGTCGTACCAGCCGGCGCCCACCCTGACGCCGGAGGCGTCGATCTGGACGTAGTAGCCGGTGGCCGGCGACGTCGAGACGAACGCGCCCTGGTGGGTCTTGTACGGCGTCTTGTCGGCACTGAAGCGGACGTCGCGATAGGGGCGGAACACCTTCGCGGGGCCGAACTCGTCGGCCAGCACCGCCGTGAGGGCCAGCATGGGACGCCGTACGAGCGTCTCGTAGTCGTCCTTGCGGGCGGTCCAGAAGGTGCGCGAGTTGTCGTTCTCGAGGTCTTCGTAGAAGTCGGCCGCCGCGACGGAGAACCCGACCGGGCCGTGGTCACCGTCAGTCACCGTCACCCCCGAGGGTGGTGTGGAGCCTCACCTGCTTGAGCCGGACGCTGCCGTCGCCGACGGGGTCGACCTCACGGTGAGCGCCGTCGGGAGCCCACCCCGTGCTCGCGACGAAGGCGCGCAGGGCGTCGTCGCGGGCGTCGAGCCACATGGTCGCCCGGGTGAACCGGTCGGCCCGAAGGGTGTCGGCCGCCGCCTGGAGGAGCCGGGAGGCGTGACCGGTACGCCGGTGGTCGGGCGAGACCGTCAGCTCGCTCACCTCGCCGTCGGCGACCGGGTCGGCGTCGTCGTCGGTCGAAGGGCCCGTCACGGTGAACCCGCGGACGGTGCTGTGCTCCAGGGCGACGAGGACCCGGTTGCGTGCGTCGCCGGGACGGTCCAGGGAGGCGGCCCACTTCTCGGCGAAGAGCTCGGGCACGACCTGCTCGAGGAGCTCGGGAGGCAGCACGTCGGCGTAGCGCTCGCGCCACGCCGCGGCCTGGAGCGTCGCGATGGCGTCGGCGTCGGCGCTCCACGCGATCCGGACGCTGGTGTCGGCAGTGGTCACGCCTGCGATTGTGTCAGGTCGGTGCCGTAGCGTGACCACGTGCGCGCCTACCTCGACCTCGTCCAGCGGATCCTCGACGACGGCGTCCGCAAGGACGACCGCACCGGCACCGGCACGCTCAGCGTGTTCGGTCACCAGATGCGGTTCGACCTGCGTGAGGGGTTCCCCCTGGTCACCACCAAGAAGGTGCACGTGAGGTCGGTGGTCGCCGAGCTGCTGTGGTTCATCGCCGGCAGCACCAACACCGCCTACCTCAAAGAGAACGGCGTCTCGATCTGGGACGAGTGGGCTGACGAGCAGGGTGAGCTGGGCCCGATCTACGGCTACCAGTGGCGGTCCTGGCCGACGCCCGACGGCCGCCACGTCGACCAGCTCCAGGGCGTGGTCGACGCCATCGTGGGCGACCCCGACTCGCGCCGCCACATCGTGAGCGCCTGGAACGTCTCCGACCTCCCCGACATGGCGCTGGCGCCGTGCCACACGATGTTCCAGTTCTACGTCGCGCCTGGGGCCGACGGGGGCCCGGGCCGTCTGTCGTGCCAGCTCTACCAGCGATCCGGCGACGTCTTCCTCGGAGTGCCCTTCAACATCGCCTCGTACGCGCTCCTCACGCACATGGTCGCCCAGGTGACCGGCCTCGAGGTGGGCGACTTCGTCCACACGCTGGGTGACGCGCACCTCTACGTCAACCACCTCGACCAGGCGCGTGAGCAGCTCACGCGCGAGCCGCGCCCGCTGCCGCAGCTCGAGCTCGACCCGGGCGTCACCTCGATCGACGGCTTCACCCTCGACGCGGTCACGGTCACCGGCTACGACCCCCACCCGGCCATCAAGGCCCCCATCGCCGTATGACGCTCGATCCGGGCAGCGACGACGACACAGGGCGCGGCGGCCACCGTGCCCGCATCACGCTCGTCGCCGCCGTCGGGACCAACGGCGTGATCGGTCGAGACGGTGGTCTGCCGTGGCCCCCGACCGGTGATCTCGCTCAGTTCAAGGCGCTCACCACCGGCCACGTCCTGGTGATGGGTCGCAAGACGTGGGACTCGATCGGGCGGCCGCTCCCGCGCCGCACCTCCGTCGTGGTGACGCGGCGCACGGGCTGGAAGGGACCGGACGAGGTCGTCGTCAGCCACGACGTGGACGGCGCACTCGACCTGGCATCCGAGCTGGACGACGAGGTCTTCGTCATCGGAGGGGAGCAGCTCTACGCGCAGTCCCTCTCGAGAGCAGATCGCATGGTCCTCACGCACGTCGACGCCGCCCCGCCTGGCGATGCCTGGTTCCCCGAGGTCGACTGGTCGCAGTGGCGCGAGGCCCAGACCGTGCCCTACGAGGGCTACCGGATCGTGACGTACGAGCGGGTGTGACCCAGATCACACGAGACAGTTCCCGATCAGGTGTAACACCGACGAGGGCTTCGACGATCTCCCCAGTGTCCCGGTCCTGTCCGGGCCCCCGAACGGACAGGATCGGGACATTCCATGTCCGCTTCCGGAGCCGGCGGCCGGTGCGGCGCTCGGTGTGTGGCGCCGGGAGCACAGCGCCACCCAGGCGGTAGCGTGGTCCACATGACCTCACCGCTCGCTTCTCCTGCGGCCCCGTTCGGCCGGGTGCTGACGGCCATGGTGACTCCGTTCGCCCCCGACGGCGCCCTCGACCTCGACGCCGCCGCCAAGCTGGCCTCGTACCTCGTCGACCAGGGCTCCGACGGTCTCGTGGTCAGCGGCACCACCGGCGAGTCACCCACGACCAACCCGGAAGAGGACGGTCAGCTCCTGACGGCGGTCCTCGAGGCCGTAGGAGACCGTGCGTCGGTCGTCGCCGGCGTGGGCAACAACGACACCCGCGCGTCGGCCCGCCTCGCCCGCCAGGCCGCGGCCGCAGGTGCTCACGGGATGCTTCTCGTCTCGCCGTACTACAACAAGCCGCCGCAGGCCGGGCTCGTCCGCCACTTCACGACCGTCGCCGACGCCGGCGGCGGCGTGCCTGTGATGCTGTACGACATCCCCAGCCGCTCGGTCGTCCGCATCTCCACCGAGACCTACGCCGAGGTCGCCCAGCACGAGGCGATCGTGGCCGTGAAGGACGCCGTCGGCGACCTCGCCGGCGGTGCTGCCGTGATGCGTGACACCGGGCTCGCGCTCTATTCGGGCGACGACGCCCTCAACCTCGCATGGCTCGTCACCGGCGCCGCCGGCGTGGTGTCGGTGGTCAGCCACGTCGCCGCGGCGCAGTACGCCGCGATGGTGCGCGCGGTCGACGACGGCCGCCTCCGTGACGCCCGTGCGATCAACGAGCAGCTGCTCGACGTGGTGGCCGCTGTCATGCCGCCAAGCTCCCAAGGCGCGATCATGTCCAAGGCAGCGTTGCAGCTGCTGGGTGTGATCGACGACCGGACTACGCGTTCGCCCTACGTGGACGCGACTGACGAGCAGGTGGCCGAGCTGGCACGCGTGCTGCGTGACGCCTCCCTGCTGAAGGACTGATAAATGAGCCATCCTCATCCCGAGCTCGGCGCACCGCCAGAGCTCCCCGCCGACGGGCTGCGCATCATCGCGCTCGGCGGTCTCGGCGAGATCGGTCGCAACATGACCGTCTTCGAGCACGCCGGCAAGCTCCTCATCGTGGACTGCGGCGTCCTCTTCCCCGAGGACCACCAGCCAGGTGTCGACCTGATCCTGCCCGACTTCTCGCCGATTCGGCACCGTCTGGACGACATCGTCGCGATCGTCTTGACCCACGGTCACGAGGACCACATCGGTGGCGTCCCGTACCTCCTGCGCGAGCGCGGCGACATCCCGCTCGTCGGATCGCGCCTGACGCTCGCCCTGGTCGACTCGAAGCTCCGCGAGCACCGTCTCAAGGACGTGCCGAAGTACGTCGTGGCCGAGGACGACACCCTGTCGCTGGCGCCGTTCGACCTGGAGTTCATCGCGGTCAACCACTCGATCCCGGACGCTCTCGCCGTCGCGATCCGTACCGAGGCCGGCCTGGTCATCCACACCGGCGACTTCAAGATGGACCAGCTTCCGCTCGACGGCCGCATCACCGACCTGCGGGCGTTCGCGCGGCTGGGGGAGGCCGGGGTCGACCTCTTCCTCACCGACTCCACCAACGCCGACGTCCCGGGCTTCACGACGACCGAGCGTGACATCTCGCCGGTGCTCGACCGCGTCTTCGCGCAGAGCCAGCAGCGCATCATCACAGCCTGCTTCGCCTCGCACGTGCACCGCGTCCAGCAGATCCTCGACGCCGCGGTCAAGCACGGCCGCAAGGTCGCCTACATCGGCCGCTCGATGATCCGCAACATGCAGATCGCGCGCGACCTCGGCTATCTCCACGTCCCCGACGGCGTGATCGTCGACGGCCGCAAGATCTCCGACTACCGGCCCGAGGAGCTCGTCCTCGTGTCGACCGGGTCGCAGGGCGAGCCGATGGCGGCGCTGTCGCGGATCGCGGCCAACTCGCACGACTCCGTCCGCATCGAACCCGGTGACACGGTGGTGCTGGCGAGCTCGCTGATCCCCGGCAACGAGAACGCCGTCTACCGCGTCATCGACGGCCTCATCCGGCTGGGCGCGCGCGTGGTGCACAAGGGCAACGCCCTGGTCCACGTCTCCGGCCATGCGTCGGCGGGCGAGCTCCTCTACTGCTACAACATCGTCAAGCCGAGCAACGTCATGCCGGTCCACGGCGAGATGCGTCACCTGCACGCCAACGCGGCGCTGGCGCGGGCGACGGGGGTCGAGCACGACCGCGTCGTCATCGCCGAGGACGGGTTCGTGGTGGACCTCGTCGACGGTCGCGCCAAGGTCACCGGGAAGGTCGACTGCGGCTACGTCTACGTCGACGGCTCGTCGGTCGGAGACATCACCGAGTCCGAGCTCAAGGACCGGCGGATCCTCGGCGAGGAGGGCTTCGTCTCGGTCATCGTGGTCATCGACTCCTCGAGCGGCAAGGTCGTCAGCGGTCCGGAGATCCAGGCTCGCGGCTTCGCCGAGGACGATTCGATCTTCACCGAGATCGTGCCCCGGATCGAGCAGGCGCTGGCCGACGCCGTCAGCGACGGCACGTACGACACGCACCAGCTCCAGCAGATCATCCGCCGTACGGTGGGCCGCTGGGTCTCGGGAGCGCACCGCCGGCGCCCGATGATCGTGCCCGTCGTCCTCGAGGCCTGAGAGACGTCTCGGCGGCCTCTCGTGGCGGCGGCGGTTGTCCGCCGCCCGTGAGGTCGTCCGAGCCGTCCGGTCGGACCCTGGGGCCACCCAGGGGTGAGTTCTCCCCGCTTCGCACTGGCCGGCCGCAGGCTCGCCAGGCGGTCAGTCGGCCGGACCTGCCTGTTCGCGACGTTGGAGCTCGGCGGTGATGTCGGCGAGGTCCTTGAGCAGCTCCGCGTCGCTGCGATCAGCGAGGGCACCACCGCTCGGGTCGGCGCCGTCCGACGGAGCGAGGACCGGCCCGGCTCCGTTGCCGTCGACCCCGGCCTGCGCGCCGCACTGGATGGTGCGGCCGTCGAGCGCCTTCAGGCACGCTTCACCCTCGCTGGGGATCTCGATCCGATACGCGGGAGAGATCACGTCGGCCGCCTCCATCCCGAGCGTGGCCACCCACATGTCGGCGCTCGTGGGGACGACCTCGAGCATCGTGGCCTTGCGGGTCGCGAGGACGGAGACGTTCTGGAAGTTGGTCAGCGTCTTCGAGATCCGGCCGCGCAGGCCCGACTCCGCCGGGACCTTGTGGACGGTCAGCGTGGCGAGTCTGCCCGGCTCGGTCCTGTCCGCCGCGATCGTGGAGACTCCGACGATCGACTGGGACCCGGAACGGTCGCTCGATGCACGGGTCAACGGCGTCACGTAGTCCATCCCGCCCTTGGCGCGGACGAGGGCGAACTCACCGGTGTTGGCGGCCCCCGCCTCGCCGACGGCGTCGCTGTCGGCGTACCCGGAGCGGTGCCTGACGTAGTCCCAGAACGACCCAGCGGCTCGTGTCGACTCGCGCTGCTCGGCAGCGAGCGAGATCGGATAGACCGGCCCGTCGATCCCCTTCGCGGTCTTGTCGACACGGACGCTCCCGTCGGTCTCGACGATCGCGACGCCGGCGGGCACCTGGTGCGACGCCCAGTGACCGCTCCACCGCGTGAGGGGCACGACGATCCTGGCTCCGTCGCCGTCGCACAGCCCGAACATGTCGGACTCGTCCCACACGACGGGGGCGAAACGGCCCCAGGTGTCGATGACCTGCCCGGTGATCGCGCGGCCGAGGTTGTGGCTGAACTTCCCGCCGAACTTGACCCCCGAGTGCTCGTCGTCGAAGGCGCACGACGTGTACTCGCCGTCGGTGTCGCGGGAGACGACCTTCGCGTACCCCTTGTTCCATCCCTTGCGGGGGACGATCGCCGTCCACTCTCCGTCGACGTGCTTGATCGCGGTGGCGCGGTCGGACGCGATCACGTCACCGATGCCTTGTGAGACGTTCGACCTCGCCACCTCGTACGGCTCACGAACCTTGTACCCGCCCTGAGGGTCGTCGGTCTCCACGACGGACGCTTCGTACACGCCCTTCGCTGCGTGCCATCCGACGGTCAGCGTCGAGTAGACCCCGAAGGCCACCCATCCGACCGTCAACGCGATCACGAGCACGACCATCCGCCTCCCGCGCAGGTCGGCGACGAGCGCCAGCAGGACCAGGAGCACCGCGGTGAGCGTCACCGGCGCGGCGGCATTGTAGGCGACGCCGCGCAGGAACCCGAACCAGTACGGGGCGATGAACAGCAGCGCGAGGCCGATCAGCGCGAGAACCGCGTAGACGATCAGCAGCGCCGTGGTCACCGGAAGGCGGAGGCCGGCCTCCTTGCCTCTGCGCTTGTCGAGACGTGCACGCGCATACGCTCGCGGGCCATTCTTCTTGTCGGCGTCGCGACGACTCACGTGTGCCTCTTCCGCTGCGGGACGATTCGCCGGTCATCTTCGCAGCAGCGGATGGACGGACGGAGACCGCCACCGTCCCGAGATGATCTGGCCCGCTCAGCCGTCGCGACCGGCATCCTGCTCGGCGTCGCGGTCGGCGCGCAGGCGGGCGTTCTCGTCCTCCAGCTCGAGGACCATGGTGATGCCTGCGAGGTTGAGCCCCGAGTCGAGCAGCGCCACGATCCTCCGGAGCCGTACGACGTCGTCGTCGCTGTAGCGACGCGTGCCGCCGCTGGTCCGGGCCGGTGCGACCAGACCTTCGCGCTCGTAGACGCGGAGGTTCTGGGCGGCGGTGCCCGCGAGCTCGGCGGCGACCGAGATCGCGTAGACCGCGCGGTCCCGCGCTCGACCAGTCATCTGTCGACCCCTCTTGCATCGTCATCAACTCTGCGGTATATAAAAAGTGTAACAGCCAATATAGGTCATGCGTGAGGCATGAAAGGTTCTGTGGAGGTGATGATCATGCTCATGCGCACCGATCCGTTCCGTGAGCTCGACCGTCTGACTCAGCAGGTCTTCGGGACCGCCGCTCGTCCGGCCGGGATGCCGATGGATGCGTGGCGCGAGGGCGACTCGTTCGTCGTCGAGCTCGACCTGCCGGGCGTCGACCCGGGCTCGATCGACATCGACGTCGAGCGCAACGTCCTGACGGTCCGCGCCGACCGTCCGGCCCGCGAGGGCGTCGAGGAGCTGATCGCGGCCGAGCGTCCGCGCGGTGTGTTCAGCCGGCAGCTCATCCTCGGCGACACGCTCGACACCGAGCGCGTCGAGGCGCGCTATGCCGACGGGGTGCTGCGGGTGACGATCCCTGTCGCGGAGAAGGCGAAGCCGCGCAAGGTCGAGATCCAGCACGGCGAGGACACCAGCCGCGCGATCAGCGCCTGACCGACGGCGGGGGCGGGGGCCCACTGCGGGCCCTCGCCCCCGCGCGTCCGCACGACGACGAGGTGGGCCCGCGACGAGCAACCCGTCGCACGGCGTGGGCTACCGGACGGGTGCGGCTCTCAGGCTTAGAGTCGCCCCCATGGCGAGCCGTACGTCTTCCCCACCGCGAGGGTCGTCCAAAAAGAACTCGCGGTCGTCCGGTGGCCAGGGCCGTCGTCCGCAGCAGCGTGGGCAGGGTACGACCAGGCGTCGTCCCGCTCCGCCGCCGCGTTCGGGTCCTGGTCCGGTCCTGCGTGCCCTCAGCGCGCTCGGGAGGGGGATCGCGGCGCTCTGGATGGGCCTGGCCCGCATGCTCGGCGCGATCGTGCGGAGCGTCGGGCACGCTGCTCGTGACCTCGAGCCGGAGCACCGTCGTGACGGTGTCGGGCTCGTCCTCATCGGCGCCGGCGTCGTCGTCGTCGGCGCTGTGTGGTTCCAGGTCGACAGCCCGTTGACCAAGGCGGTCGGCGAGGCGGTCTCCAACAGCGTCGGCCTGCTCGCCTGGACCGTGCCGCTGGCGCTGTTCGTCGCCGGTGGACGCACGATGCGCAACCCGGAGGCCAACGGGCCGCCCGGACGTCAGATCATCGGGTGGGCGTCGTTGTCGGGTGGAATCCTCGGCATCGTCTCTATCGCCAACGGCATCCCTGCGCCGTCGGAAGGCGACGGGGCGGGGATCCGCGATGCCGGCGGCGCGATCGGCTACGGCGTCTCCAAGCTCCTCGACGACCTGCTGCGCACGCCGTACGTGACCGTCCCGCTGCTGGTCCTCCTCACGTTCTTCGGCCTGCTGGTCATCACCGGCACCCCGGTCTACCGGATCCCCGAGCGCCTCCGCTCGGCGCGCGACCTCCTCATCGGTGCCAAGCACGACCCGGCCGGCGAGGACGAGGACGCGGCCGCTGCCCAGTCGGGTCGCAGGCGACCCTCGAGGGGTGGCCCCGGCAGCGACGTCCCGTACGACAACCCGCTGGTCGGCGGGCCCGGCGACGAGCCGACGGTCGCGACGCCGACCCGCAAGGGCAAGGTGCAGAAGTCGCCCGAGGACGACGACACCGTCTCCGTCACCCCGGCGGCCGCCGTCAAGGACGACGAGCCTGTCGAGCTCCCGCCCATGACGCCGCTGCCGGCGCGCGCTGAGCAGCTCGCGCTCTCGGGCGACATCGTCTACACGCTCCCCGCCAACGACATGCTGCGCGAGGGCACCCCGCACAAGGCGCGCACCGCCGCCTCCGACGCTGTGGTGGCAAGGCTGACCACCGTGCTCGAAGAGTTCAGTGTCGATGCGGAGGTCACCGGCTACACGCGTGGTCCGACCGTCACGCGCTACGAGATCGAGCTCGGCCAGGGCGTCAAGGTCGAGAAGATCACGGCGCTCGCCAAGAACATCTCCTATGCCGTCGCCTCCAACGAGGTGCGGATCCTCTCGCCGATCCCGGGCAAGTCCGCGATCGGCATCGAGATCCCCAACACCGACAAGGAGACCGTCTCCCTCGGAGACGTGCTGCGCTCCAACCGGGCGCGCAGCGACCACCACCCGATGGTCGTCGGGCTCGGCAAGGACGTCGAGGGCGGCTTCGTCGTCGCCAACATGGCCAAGATGCCGCACCTCCTGGTGGCCGGTGCCACAGGCTCGGGCAAGTCGAGCTTCATCAACTCGATGATCTCCTCGGTGCTGATGCGGGCGACCCCCGACGAGGTCCGGATGATCCTCGTCGACCCCAAGCGCGTCGAGCTCACCGCGTACGAGGGCATCCCGCACCTCATCACGCAGATCATCACCAACCCGAAGAAGGCGGCGGAGGCGCTGCAGTGGGTCGTGCGCGAGATGGACATGCGCTACGACGACCTCGCCAACTTCGGGTTCCGGCACATCGACGACTTCAACAAGGCCGTCCGCGCCGGCACGGTCAAGGTGCCGCCGGGCAGCGAGCGCAAGCTGGCTCCCTATCCGTACCTCCTCGTCGTCGTCGACGAGCTCGCCGACCTCATGATGGTCGCCCCGCGCGACGTCGAGGACTCGATCGTCCGCATCACCCAGCTCGCCCGCGCCGCCGGCATCCACCTCGTGCTCGCCACCCAGCGGCCCTCGGTCGACGTCGTCACCGGTCTGATCAAGGCCAACGTGCCCAGCAGACTGGCGTTCGCGACCTCCTCGCTCGGTGACAGCCGTGTGATCCTCGACCAGCCCGGCGCGGAGAAGCTGGTCGGCGGCGGTGACGGGCTGTTCCTCCCGATGGGCGCCAACAAGGCGGTCCGCATGCAGGGCGCCTGGATCACCGAGAAGGAGATCCACGAGGTCGTCCAGCACTGCAAGGAGCAGCTCCAGCCGGTCTACCGCGAGGACGTGACCGCGCCCCAGGCCAGCAAGCGCGAGATCGACGACGACATCGGCGACGACCTGGAGCTCGTGCTGCAGGCTGTCGAGCTGGTCGTCAACACCCAGTTCGGGTCGACGTCGATGCTCCAGCGCAAGCTGCGCGTCGGATTCGCGAAGGCGGGTCGCCTGATGGACATCCTCGAGTCCCGCGGCGTCGTCGGGCCGAGCGAAGGATCGAAGGCACGTGACGTGCTGATCAAGCCCGACGACCTCGACGAGGTCCTGGAGACGTTGCGAGGGGAGTGACATGACGGATCACCTGGAGGAGGAACGTGCCGCGGCGGAGCCGATCGGCGGTGCGGTGATGCGTGAGGAGGTCCTCGAGGTGCGCCGCAGCGCGGGCGCGCTCGCGATGGTCGCCGTCGGCGCGGCCGCACTCGCCATCCTGTACGGCGTGCGAGCGGTCGGCGGCTCGCCGGTCCTGGCACTGATCGTGCTCGTGCTCGCTGCCATCGCGGTGGTGGCGGGGGCAGCGTGGTGGGACGCACGCAGCCCGCTGCTGGTCGCCGACGGACTGGGCGTCCGGTTCCGGCACGACCGTGAGTGGCGTGGTCTCCCGTGGGGTGAGGTCGACCATGTCGTGCTCGTCGAGCCGAGCGGACTGCTCCGCGACGGCGCCCTCGAGGTCGTGGCCCGCGACGGGACGGCGTACGTCGTACCCCTGGGTCTCGCCGTCCGCGTGAGCGACGCCGACATCGCGCAGGCACTCATTGCGCTCTCCGGCGACGAGCATCTCCTCGTGCGCCAGGCGCCGGAACCAGAGCCCGACGCCCGCGAAGGGGAGGTCGCGCCGGCCGAGCCCGAGCCGGATGAGCCCTCGGCGCGCGAGGCGGAAGCCGCCCCGCGGCCAGCGCCCGTCCCGCAGTCTGACGCCCACCGGGAGCCGCCCGAGGTCGCTGGTCACGACGTGCCACGGACAGCCTCGTCGAGTCCTCTCGATGGCGGTCCCTCCGCGCCGGCGCGGATCGATCTCGGTCTGGTCCAGAGCGCCGGTTCGTCGGCCTTGGCGCCTGGGTTCCGCGTGGTGACCGCCCTGCGGGCCAGCGGCGGCCGTCCCGAGCTCGTGATCGACCGTCCGATCGAGGAGTCGGCGCGAGCCGACACGGCAGGGCGGGCAGATCCCGTCACCGAGGTCGCGCCCGCCACTGAGCGTGTCCCGGAGATCGACGCCCCTGCGCCGCCCGGGCCTCGCGCCCAGCCGGCCGAGCCCGTCCTGGGCACGATGCTGCGCGAGGCTCGCGGGCGTGCCGGCGTGAGCATCGACGACCTCGCCGCCCGCACCCAGATCCGCCCGCACGTCATCGAGGCCCTCGAGGACGGCGACACCGGGGTCTGCGGGGGCGACTTCTACGCCCGCGGGCACCTGCGCGCGATCGCCCGCGTGCTCGGCACCGACGCCACACCCCTGGTTGAGGCCTACGACGCGTCGTACGCCCAGGGGCCGGTCCCGGCCCGCGCGGTGTTCGAGGCGGAGCGTTCGACCGGCGGGCAGACGATCCGTGTGGCGCGCGGTGGCCGCAGCTGGGTTGCCCTCACCGTGGTCGTCCTCGTGCTCGCGATCATCTGGGGGATCGGCCAGCTCGTCGTCGGGGGCGAGGGGGACGCGCCTCCGGCCGCCGTCCCGACCGACGCCGCACCCGCTCCGGCGGACCCGTCGGCGCTCGCCGGCCTCGGAGCGCCGACGACGAACCACCTGGTCATCCGTGGCAAGGAGCGCAAGCCCACGAAGGTCACGGTCACCGACGCACGAGGCACCACGGTGTGGTCCGGTGAGCTGGCGAGGTCCGAGTTCCGGCGGGTCAGCGTGGTCGGGCCGGCGAAGGTGAGCCTCGGGCGCGCAGACGCGGCCACGGTGGCCGTCAACGGAGGCAAGGCCCGCCACCTGGAGGAGGGCTCCGGCAAGGTCAGCGCCACCCTCGGGAGGTCTTGAGGCGTGCCGCTAGGCTGGGCAGAGGCCCGCGGCCGCCGGGTCACCGACGGACCGGCCGCCCCTGTGAGCCGCCCGAGGAGACACGATGAACGGCACGCCGACGTCCGCCGCCGCGCAGACGCCGAGCATCTACAACATCGCCAACGCGCTGACCGTTCTCCGGATCGCGTTCGTCCCGGTGTTCGGTTGGCTGCTGCTGATCGACGGTGGCGAGAGCACCGGCACCCGGCTCGTCGCCTGGGCGGTGTTCGTGGTCGCGATGGCCACCGACCGCATCGACGGCAACCTGGCGCGGAGCCGTGGTCTGATCACCGACTTCGGCAAGATCGCCGACCCGATCGCCGACAAGGCGCTGACCGGGATGGCGTTCGTCGGTCTGTCGATCATCGGTGCGCTCCCGTGGTGGGTCACCATCATGGTGCTCGTGCGCGAGTGGGGCATCACAGTGATGCGGTTCGCCGTGCTCCGCTACGGGGTCATGCCGGCCTCCCGTGGTGGCAAGCTCAAGACTGTCCTCCAGGCGGTCGCCCTCGGCATGTACCTGTTCCCGATCGAGGCGCTGCTGCCCGACTGGACGATGTGGATCGCGTACCTCACGATGGCGGCTGCCGTCGTCGTCACCATGGTCACCGCCGTCGACTACATCGGGCAGGCCGTCCGCATGGTCCGCGGCTCCCGGTCCGTGAGACGCTCTGCGGATCAGGTGCCCGGCGAGCCGCGCTGAGGCTGCCGTGACGTCGTCGGTTGACGTGCCGGCCCTGGTCGATGCGCTGCGACAGACGGGCGCGACCGTCGCTGCGGCAGAGTCCCTGACCGGTGGTGCAGTGTGCGCGCGGCTGGTCGACGTCCCAGGGGCGTCCGACGTCGTCCGCGGCGGAGTGGTCGCGTACGCCACGGAGCTCAAGGCGACGCTCCTCGGGGTCGACGAGCTCCTTCTCGCCACCCGCGGACCGGTGGACTCAGCCGTCGCCGAGGCGATGGCTGCCGGCGTCCGCGAGCGGCTCGACGCGGTGTACGGCCTCGCGACGACGGGTGTCGCGGGGCCTGGCCCGAGCGACGGCCAGCCGGCGGGCACCGTCTATGTCGCCGTCGCCGGGCCACAGGGCTCGAGGTGGGAGCGGCTCGCGGTCGAAGGTGACCGAGCGGTCGTCCGGAGCACCACGGTGGACGCGGTGCTGGCGTTGCTGGCCGACGTCCTCGGTGTCGGCTGAGCGACCATGAGGCAGTCACTCGGCGGTCCGTTCCCCCTAGGGAACCTGGTGCGCCTAGAGTGGTGGGAAGAACACGGCTCGACGAGGAGTTGTACCAAGTCCGAGAGCGGAGGTGTGAGATGACGGTGCTGCGACGTCTGATCGGTGAGGTCTTGCGGGCCCGGCGGATGGCCAGAGGGCTGACGCTGCGCGACGTCTCCGCCGCCGCGCGGGTCTCCTTGGGATATATCTCCGAGGTCGAACGCGGTCAGAAGGAGCCGAGCTCCGAGCTGCTCGCTGCCCTCTGCGACGCTCTCGACGTCCCGATGTCACAGGTCCTGCGCGACGTCAGCGCCCTCCTGGAGATCCAGGAGCAGTCGACCCTGGAGGCGTCGATCGCCCTGTCTCCGGAGTCCGACTCCATCGGCGTGCGCTGATCCTCCCACCGCTTATCGGCGTTCAGGGGCCGGGCGGTCGGGCGCCGGCTGGCAGCGCGGGCACCAGTACGTGACGCGCTCCTCCACGCCCCCGGTCTGCGTGACCACAGGCGCGCGCCGCTCGACGCGGGCGCCGCAGCGGCGGCACGGCTCACCACCTCGGCCGTAGACCCACGTGCGCTCACCCCGACGGCGTACGCCGGTGGTCACGATCTCGGGGAAGTCGCGGTTGACGAGCAGCATCCGGCGCACCGTCCGGACCGTACGGCCGAGATCGGGGTCGTCGGCCACCGTGAGGTCGGGATGAAGGCCGCGCACGAACATGACCTCGTTGCGATAGACGTTGCCGATCCCGGCGAGGTTGCCCTGGTCGAGCAAGGCGTCGGCAAGAGGGCGGTCGGGGTCCGACCGCAGCCGCCGCAGAGCCTCGGCCGCGTCGAACTCCGGGTCGAGCAGATCGGGTCCGAGTCGTGCGACGACCTGGTCCTCCTCGTCGCGAGTCAGCACCGCCACGACGCCGAGTGCGAACCCGACGGCCTGGACCGACGCCGTCTCGAGAACCAGCCGAGCCTCGTGGGCAGGGCGACGCCATCGCGCGCCGCGGGCGTACACGTCCCACCTGCCCTCCATCTTGAGGTGCGTGTGGATGCTGAGGTCACCTACGTGCGCGAAGAGGTGCTTGCCCCGGCTCACGACGTCGTGGACGGTCTCGCCCGAGAGGTCCACGGTCGCGAAGTCGGGCACCCGGAAGTCGCTGCGGACGAGCGTCCGGCCGCCGAGCGCCTCGTCGAGCCGTCGGGCCGTCCGCCAGACCGCGTCTCCCTCGGGCACGCTCAGCCCCGGATGCGCAGGCCGCGCGGGGTCGCGTGGAAGCCGGCCTGGGCGAGCGCGTCGCCGAGCGGGGTCCCGAGCACGGCCTCGCCGTCGGCCCGCTCCACCATCAGGCGACCGAGCGCCCCGTCGCGCACCGCGGTGGCGAGCGCGTCGATGGCGGGCTGGAGCCTTGCCGCACCCTCGGGGTCGCCGAGGTCGTCGAACGTCAGGAGGGTGCGGCCGCCCCGCTCGACGTACAGCGACAGCGCGCCGTCGACGAGCACGACCAAGGCCCCCGCCTTGCGCCCGGGGCGATGACCTCCCTCGGTCTCGGGCCACCCGAGCGCGGCACCGTACGGGTTGGCAGGATCGGTCGCCGCGAGGGTGACGGCGCGCCGCTCGGGGTCCTGGCCCGGCTCGCGCGAGTAGGAGCGGAGGCGGTCCACGGAACCCGGCGTCGCGAACTGGGCCGCGCCGAGGCCCTCCACAAAGTAGCCGCGCCGAGCCCGGCCGGCCTCCTCGAACCCGCTCAGCACCTTGTAGACGGCGGCGAACCCGCCCGGCACGCCCTCGGCGACGGCGGTGCCGCGCGTGACCAGACCATGACGCTCCAGGAGCTGCTCGGCCTGCGCGTGCGCGCGGACGGTCGGGTTGTCCTCGGTCCGGGGCACCAGCGCCCAGCGGCCGCCGACGGTCGGCGGGGCCGTACGGGAGGGCATGGTCGGGCGGACGAAGGACGGCGCGCGGCGCCCGCGCAGGCGGGGCGTGGTGCGGGCCTGCCGATGGCTGGTCCGCCCCACCCCGACGAGCGCCCGCAGCGGAGCGAGGGTGTCGTTGGTGAGGTAGCCCGCCCAGACGAGGTCCCAGACCGCGTCGGCCAGCTCGCTGTCGAGCACCGTCGGTAGGCCCTCGCCGGAGCCGGTCGCGAACGCCTTCACGGCCTCGGCCAGCTGTCGGAAGAAGTAGGCACCGCCTGACTGGACAACACCGAGGACAGCCTCCTGGAGCGACGTCAGCTCGAGCTCGACCGGCGGCGCCAGGGTGAGCGGGGCGGTGTCGGCCAGGTGGAGCGAGACCCAGCCGTCGTTGCCCGGCAGCCCTCCGGCACCGGACCAGAGCACCTCGCCCGCCGCCGTCAGCTCGTCGAGCATGGCGGGGGAGTAGTCGAGGACCCGCGAGCCCAGCACCAGCGGCTCGAGCGCGGAGGCCGGGACGGACGCGCCGGCGAGCTGCTCGACGACCGTCACGAGACCGTCGATGCCACGCAATCTGCCGCCGACGTGCTGCCACGCGGGCAGGAACCGGCCGAGCGTCTCGGGCGAGACCGGCTCGACCTCCTTGCGCAGGGCCGCGAGCGAACGCCGCCGGAGCCGTCGGAGCACCTCGGCGTCACACCACTCAGAGCCACCCGCCCCCGGGGTGAACTCTCCCTCGCTGACCCGACCGCGGCCGGCGAGCCGGCGCAGCGTCTCCGAGACCACCGCGACGCCCAGGCCGAGACGCTCGGCCACGTCGCCGGCGACGAAGGGAGCGTGGGTGCGCGCATAACGAGCCACGAGGTCGCCGAGCGGGTCGTCGACGGGCGCCAGGAACGCGTCGGGCACCCCCATCGGCACCGGGACACCGAGCGCGTCGCGCAGCCGGGCGGCATCCTCGACCGCGACCCACCACTGACGGCCGGCGAAGCTCACCCGCAGGATCCGGCGGGCCTCGGCGAGCTCGACCAGCCACGCCGCGGAGGCGGACGGCTCGGTGCTCCGCTCCGCGACCTCCTCCGACGTGAGGGGACCGAGCAGTCGCAGGAGGTCGGCCACGCCCTCTGCGCCCCGGCCTCGACGGTCGGGCACCAGGCGCTGGAGCTCTGCCTCGGTCTGGGCCAGCACGCCCGCGTCGAGGAGGTCGCGCAGCTCGGCCCTCCCGAGGAGCTCCGACAGCAGGGACGAGTCGAGCGACAACGCTGCCGCACGCCGCTCGGCGAGCGGAGAGTCGCCCTCGTACAGGAAGGCCGCGACGTAGCCGAACAGCAGCGACTTGGCGAAGGGTGAGGGCTCCTGCGTCTCCACGTCGACGACGCGCAGGCGCCGGCTCTCGAGGTCGCGCATCATCTGCACCAGCGACGGCACGTCGTACACGTCCTGGAGCACCTCGCGGACGGTCTCCAGCACGATCGGGAACGTCGGGTAGCGGCGGGCGACCTCGAGGAGCTGGGCGGCGCGCTGGCGCTGCTGCCACAGCGGGCTGCGACGACCGGGATCGCGGCGGGGGAGCAGCAGCGCCCGGGCGGCACACTCGCGGAACCGGGCCGCGAACAGCGCCGAGCCCCCGACCTCCTCCGTGACCAGGTCCTCGATCTCCTCCGGGGTGAACGCGAAGAGCTCCCCGCCCGGAGGCTCGGCGTCGGTCTCCGGGAGGCGTACGACGATGCCGTCGTCGCTGGCCATGCTGGCCGAGTCCAGGCCGTAGCGGTCACGCACACGCGCGCCGACGGCCAACGCCCACGGCGCGTGCACGGCGAGTCCGAGTGGTGAGTGGAGCACGAGCCGCCAGTCGCCGAGCTCGTCGCGGAACCGCTCGACGACCAGCAGCGTGTCGTCGGGGACCCTCCCGGTCGCCGCGCGCTGCTCGTCGACCAGCGCGAAGAGGTTGTCGATGGCGTAGGCGTCGAGGCCCGCCGCCTCGCACCGGGCGCGCGCCTGCGGCCGGTCGCCGGTGGCCATCACGCGGGTGAACGCGCCGAGCGCACGCCCCAGCTCGATCGGGCGCCCGGGGTTGTCTCCGCGCCAGAACGGCAGCCGGCCGGGCTGGCCGTACGCGGGGGAGACCAGCACACGGTCGTGCGTGATGTCCTCGATCCGCCAGCTCGTGGCACCGAGCGCGAACACGTCGCCGACCCGCGACTCGTAGACCATCTCCTCGTCGAGCTCACCGACGCGCGCGCTGCCTTGGGCGGTCGACTGCGCGCCGACCAGGTAGACCCCGAAGAGACCGCGGTCGGGGATGGTCCCGCCCGAGGTGACGGCGAGACGCTGGGCGCCGGGGCGGCCGGTGATCGTGCCGGCGACGCGGTCCCACACGATCCGCGGGCGGAGCTCGGCGAACTCGTCGGACGGATAGCGGCCGGCGAGCAGGTCGAGGGTCGCGTCGTAGGCGGACCGGGGGAGGGTCGCGTACGGGGCGGCGCGGCGCACCGCCTCGTACAGGTCGTCGACGTCCCAGCTCTCCAAGGCGCACGTGGCCACCACCTGCTGGGCGAGCACGTCGAGCGGGTTGGTGGGGACCGACAGCTCCTCGATCGCCCCGGCGACCATGCGTTCGATCGTCACGGTCGCCTCGAGGAGGTCGATGCGGTGCTTGGGGAAGACGACGCCGCGCGAGACCTCTCCCACCTGGTGGCCCGCCCGTCCCACCCGCTGGAGCCCGCTGGCGACCGACGGCGGCGACTCGACCTGGACGACGAGATCGACGGCACCCATGTCGATGCCGAGCTCGAGGCTCGAGGTGGCCACCACGCACGGGAGCCGCCCGGACTTGAGGTCGTCCTCGATCAGCGCCCGCTGCTCCTTGCTGACCGAGCCGTGGTGGGCCCGGGCCAGCAGCGGTGAGGCGCCCGCCGCCGTGCCCGACTGCGCCGGTGTCGCGGCGGCCGGGGAGCCCGTGTCGGGGAGCTCGACGCCCAGCCTCTCGGCGTGGATCTCGTTGAGCCGTGCGGTGAGGCGCTCGGCCAGGCGGCGCGAGTTGGCGAAGACGATCGACGACCGCGCCTGCTCGACCAGGTCGACGACGCGCTCCTCGACGTGGGGCCAGATCGACGCCTGGTCGCGGACGTCGGGCTCGCCCTCCTCGGCCTCTCGCACCGGGGGCGCCGTCATGTCCTCGACCGGGACGACGACCGAGAGGTCCCAGCGCTTCTCCGACTCGGGTGCGACGACCCGGACCGGGGCGGACCCCGCGAGGAAGCGAGCCACCTCCGCGTGCGGGCGTACGGTCGCCGACAGCCCGATCCGCTGGGCCGGCTGCTCGAGGAGCGCGTCGAGCCGCTCCAGGGTGAGAGCGAGGTGGGCGCCTCGCTTGGTGCCCGCGACGGCGTGGACCTCGTCCACGATCACGGCCTCGACGTCTCGCAACGTCTCGCGGGCGGCCGAGGTCAGGACGAGGAAGAGCGACTCGGGCGTCGTGATGAGGACGTCCGGGGGACGGGTGGCGAGTGCTCGGCGCTCGGCCGGTGTGGTGTCGCCGGAGCGGACTCCGACGGTGACGTCGCGGGGCGCGGGGGACTCCCCCGCGGCGGCCATCCTCGTGGCGGTCTGGGTGATCCCGACCAACGGGGCACGCAGGTTGCGCTCGACGTCGACGGCGAGCGCCTTGAGAGGGGACACGTAGAGGACCCGTGTGCGTCGCTTGGGGTCGTCGGGCGGCGGACCGGTGATCAGCCGGTCGAGTGCCCACAGGAAGGCGGACAGGGTCTTGCCGGACCCCGTGGGGGCGACGACGAGCGCGTTGCGGCCGTCGGCGATCGCGTCCCAGGCGCCGGTCTGCGCGGTCGTCGGCGCGGGGAAGGCGCCGCGGAACCACGCCGCGGTGGCAGGGGAGAAGCGGTCGAGCACATCGGGCACCCGTCCATCATCGCGCGCAGGGGTGACAGTTGCGGGGCGCGTGGGGCCGATATGGACAAGACAGCCTCCGCGCGAATCCTTAGGGTCGGACGGGTGACCGAGGCGATGCTCGAGGCTCGAGGACTGCGCAAGGCGTACGGCGACTTCGAGGCCGTGCGCGGGATCGACGTGACCGTGCAGCGGGGTGAGGCGTTCGGGTTCCTCGGTCCCAACGGTGCGGGCAAGTCGTCGACGATGCGCATGGTGGCGGCGGTGTCGCCGATCAGCGGCGGCTCCCTGCGGATCCTCGGAATGGACCCCGCGACCGACGGGCCTGCCATCCGCGCACGGATCGGGGTGTGCCCGCAGGAGGACTCGCTCGACGGCGACCTGACCGTCCGCGACAACCTCGTGGTCTATGCCCGCTACTTCGGGATCAGCCGTCGCGACGCGGCCCGCAAGGCCGACGAGCTGCTGGAGTTCGTCCGCCTCACCGAGAAGGCCGACGGCATGGTCGAAGACCTGTCGGGTGGCATGAAGCGGCGCCTGACGATCGCCCGCTCGCTCGTGAACGAGCCCGAGGTGCTCCTCCTCGACGAGCCCACCACCGGTCTCGACCCGCAGGCGCGACACGTGGTCTGGGACCAGCTCCACCGTCTCAAGCAGACCGGGGTGACCATCGTCTTGACGACGCACTACATGGACGAGGCCGAGCAGCTGTGCGACCGGCTCGTCGTCATGGACAACGGCGTGATCGCCGCAGAGGGCTCACCGTTGTCGCTGATCGCCCGCTACGCGACCCGGGAGGTCGTCGAGCTGCGCATGGGCGTGGGCGAGAACGACGACGCCGCTGCCCAGGTCGGTGATCTCGCCGAGCGCGTCGAGGTGCTCCCGGACCGGGTTCTGCTCTACGTCGCCGACGGCGAGAAGGTCCTCGAGGAGGCGGTGGCGCGCGGGCTGGAGCCGCTGAGCACGCTCGTGCGCCGCTCGTCCCTGGAGGACGTGTTCCTGCGCCTGACCGGACGGGCGCTGGACGAGTGAGCACCACCGGCACACGCCCGACCGCAGGTGTCCGTACGCCCACGGGGACGCCGACCGCCTGGCAGGCGTTGGTGCGTCAGGTGCCGTACTACACGACCGTGGTCCGACGGACATGGCGCGGCTCGGCCTTCTCGTACACGGTCCTCCCCGCGCTGGTGCTGGCGTCCCTCGGCCTCGGGCTCGGCGGCTTCGTCGATGACGGGACCCAGGGCGGTGGCGAGGGTACGGCGGCACTCGGTGGCCTGTCGTACCTCGCCTACATCGCTCCCGGCATGGTCGCGGTCACCGCCGTGATGGCCGGCGCCGGGGAGAGCACGTTCCCGGTCTATGCGGGCTTCACCTGGAACAAGATCTACTTCGCGATGCGCTCCACCTCGTTGCAGGTGAGGGACATCGTCAACGGCGTGGTCGTCTACGTCGCGGTTCGCGTGCTGATCGCGGTCGGGCTGATCACGGTGGTCGTCGCGCTCTTCCAGGTGATCGGCAGCGTGCTGGGCGCTGCGGCGCTCGTGGGCGCGGCCGTCCTCGTCGGCGCCGCCCACGCGGCACCGATCATCGCCTACGCCGGATGGGCGCACGAGGACACCGCGCTCGGGCTGGTGTACCGCGTGGGGGTGATCCCGATGACCCTCTTCTCCGGTGCGTACTTCCCGGTCGAGCAGCTCCCCGCCGTCGTCGAGGCCGTCGCGAAGGCGCTCCCGGTGTGGCACGGGGTCGAGCTGTGCCGGATGGCGACCACCGGCGACGTCACGTCCGCCGCGTGGGTCCATGTCCTCTACCTGCTGGTGGTCACAGGCGTCGGCTGGGCGCTGGCACAACGGCAGTTCGACCGACGGCTGGGGAGGGTCTGATGGTCTCGACGACAGCGCTGCGGCGTACGGGGCCGTCCCGCACGCCACGGCCGAGCCCGTACCCGCTGCTCGAACGCCACGTCCGCGTCTATCGTCGCGCGCCGGTGGCGTTCGCCTCGGGATTCCTGGAGCCGCTGTTCTACCTGCTCTCGATCGGTGTCGGGATCGCGGCGCTCGTGGGCGAGGTGACCCTCGACGACGGGCGCACCATCGGCTACACCGCCTTCCTCGCACCGGCGATGCTCGCGACGCAGGCCATGAACGGCGCGATCTTCGACGCGACCTTCGGGTTCTTCTTCCGGCTCAAGTACGAGAAGCTCTACGACGCCGTGCTCGCGACCCCGCTGCGACCGGTGGACGCCGCGGTCGGCGAGGTGCTGTGGGCGACGACCCGGGGATCGGCGTACGCCGCCGTGTTCGTGGTCATCATGGTGGCGCTCGACCTGACCTCCTCGTGGTGGACGGTGCTGGCCCTGCCGGCCGCACTGCTGGTCGCGTTTGGGTTCGCGTCCGCGGGGCTCGCTCTGACCACGTGGATGCGGTCGTGGCAGGACTTCGAGTTCATCCAGGTGGCGATCATGCCGATGTTCTTCCTGTCGGCGACGTTCTATCCGCTGTCTGCCTATCCCGAGGGCATGCAGCTGCTCGTGCAGGTCACGCCGCTCTATCAGGCCGTCGACCTGATCCGGTCCTTGACGACCGGCGACGTGGGCCCGGGACTCCTGCTGCCGGTGGCCTACTTCGTGGTCATGGGCGTGCTCGGCCTGCGCGTCGCCGGGCGCCGGGTCGGGCTGCTGATCCTGCGGTGAGCGTCAGGTCGCGAGGACCTCGGTGACGACGCGCTGGAGCTCGGCACGTCGATGCTGCAGACCGAGCACCTCGCCGCAGTCGTTCATGGTGTCGCGGAAGAGCGCTCCGGAGGTGACGATGTCGCTGTCGATGTGGCCGAAGACCTCCAGGGCCGTCGTGCCGTAGAGGCGCGCCCATGCGCGGACGAAGGACCAGGAGGCCTCGGTGGGGACCTCGGGGGCGAGCCCGGCCCACCGGGAGGCCGAGAGGCCTCCGTCGGACGGTGCGGGCACCTGCCCGGTCTCGGGATAGCCCTGGACGTCCCAGAGCGCGACGACGAGCCGACCGAAGAAGCTGCCGAAGCGGTGGGCCGCGGCGGTGCACTCGGCACCGATGGGTGGAGCGCCGGGCGGAGGCTCGACGTGTCCTCCGAGGAGGTCGGCGCCGAGGTCGACGGACTTGGCGCTGCTCGTGATCGGGTTCGCGAAGGTGAGCCCGAACTCCTGGCGGTGGCGCAGCGACCACTGGCGGAAGGCCGTGGAGCCGGCCACCACCTGCGCGGCGGGGTCTCCCTCGTACGGGGCCGCAGCATCCTCGAGCGTGGCGAGGAGGTCGTCGTAGACCTGCGCGGCGACACGGAGGGTGAGGTCCTCGAGGTTGCTGACGTAGCGGTAGAGCGCCGGTGCGGTCATCCCCATCGTCTGCGCCACCGCCCGGAGCGAGATGTCGTGCGTCTCGACGAGAAGCGTGCGCGCCGTCCGCACGATCTCGTCGAGCGTCGCCTGACGCTGCTGGTCTCGCCGTGTCGGTGGCTTGACGGTCACGTTCTCACCCTGCGTCGTCATGGCCCCCACCTTGGCAGGCCGGTCGGCTGTGTCGTTGACCCCTTGACATCGATGATCATGCTTCAGCATAGTGAACACCGTTAGCAGTGAATCATGTTAACAAACGTGAACACTATTCATCGCGTGATGCAGGGGGAGTCCGATGGAACGGTGGGGGCGCTTCGTCGCACGACGAGCCGGATGGGTGGTCGGCCTGGGGCTGCTCGTGCTGGCGGCAGCCGGCGCATACGGGACAGGGGTGTTCGCCGCCCTCAGCTACGGCGGCTTCGACGACCCCGGGAGCGAGTCCTACCGGGCCTCGGAGCTGATCGACGACTCGGTCGGTCGTCACGGAGCCGACGTCGTCGCGGTCTACGAGAGCGACGAGATGACGGTGGATGCGGCGCCCTTCCGTGCGGCGGTCACCGAGGTCGTCGAGGGTCTGCCGGACGAGGCCGTCGAGCAGGTCATGGTCTACGGCGCCCCGGGGACCGACGCCCTCGTCTCGGCGGACCGGCACGCCACGAGCGTCGTCATCACGCTCGCCGGCGACGACGAGGACGCCGTGCTCGAGGCGTACGACGAGGTCCGGCCGGCGCTCGACGGGGCTGCGGTCGAGAACGGCACGCTCGACCTCGCCGTCGCGGGGCAGTCGGCGGTCTTCGACGACGTCAGCACGACCGTCTCGCAGGACATCGCCCGGGCGGAGATGCTGTCGATGCCTCTCGTGCTGCTGCTGAGCCTGGTCGTCTTCGGCTCCGTGGTCGCGGCCCTCATGCCGGTCGGGGTCGGCGCCGTCGCGGTGCTCGGTGCGTTCGCCGTGGTCCGGCTGCTCACCACCGTGACCGACGTGTCGGTCTTCGCCCTCAACATCATCACGCTGCTCGGGCTGGGGCTGGCCATCGACTACGCCCTCTTCGTGGTGAGCCGTTTCCGCGAGGAGCTCGCCGTCCGGGACGCGGGCGATCGCGGTCAGGTGCAGGACGCCGTGGGGGCGACGATGCGTACCGCCGGCCGTACGGTGCTCTTCTCCGGCCTCACCGTCGCCGTCGCGATGTCCGCGCTCCTCGTCTTCCCGCAGACCTTCCTGCGCTCGATGGCCTACGGCGGGATGGCGGCCGTCGTGGTCGCGATGGTCGCGGCGCTGACTCTCCTGCCGGCGACCCTCGCGCTGCTCGGTCGGCGGATCGAGGCCGGCGCGATGCCGTGGCGGCGTCGGGCGCGGCGTACCTCCCAGGGGTGGGCACGCTTCGCGCACGCCGTCATGCGGCGACCGGTGGTGAGCCTGGCGCTCGTGACCGGATTCCTCCTCCTGCTCGCGAGCCCGTTCCTCTCGGCGACCTGGGGCGGGGTCGACTACCGAGCGCTGCCGTCGGACGCGCCGTCGAGGATCGCCACCGAGAAGCTCGACACCGACTTCGGGGGACCGAGCAGCAGTGCTGATGTCTTCTTCGCCAGCACCGAGCGGACGGAGGTGGCCTCGTACGCCGCCGACCTGCGCGCCGTGGACGGCGTCACCCAGGTGCGGCCGGTCGCCGAGGGTGGGGGAGGCACGCTCATCGACGTCGACTGGACCGGGACGTCACAGAGTGCTGCCTCGCAGGAGCTTGTCCGCAGCCTCCGGGCCGTCGACGCTCCCGCCGATGCGTACGTCGGAGGGAGGAGCGCGGAGACCGTCGACATGCTCGACGGGATCGCCGACCGCTTGCCGCTGATGGGGAGCCTCATCGTCGTCGCGATGCTCGTGCTGCTGTTCCTCGCCTTCGGGTCGGTGGTGCTGCCCGTCAAGGCGGTGCTGGTCAACATCGTCTCGATCACGGCGGCATTCGGCGTCGTGACGTGGGTGTTCGCCGACGGCAACCTCGAAGGCCTGCTCGGCTACAGCTCGACCGGCTACCTCGACGGGACCCAGCCGATCCTCATGGTCGCGATCCTCTTCGGGCTGTCGATGGACTACGAGATCTTCCTGCTGTCGCGGATCCGCGAGGAGTGGGACGCCACCGGAGACAACGAGGTCGCGGTGGCGAGGGGTGTCCAGAAGACGGGCCGCATCATCACCAGCGCCGCGCTGCTGCTCGCGGTGGTGACCGGAGCGTTCGCGACGTCGGGCATCGTGTTCATCAAGATGGTCGGCGTCGGCATGCTCGTGGCGCTGATCGTCGACGCCACCCTGGTCCGCCTTCTGATGGTCCCCGCGACGATGAAGCTCCTCGGCCGGGCGAACTGGTGGGCGCCGGGCCCGTTGCGCCGGTGGTGGGAGCGGCACGGCCTGCGTGAGGGCGGCACGGTCCCCGTGGCGGGAGGCGCCACGGACGACCGTGTGGGCCGTGCCCGCATACTGGCCGAGTGAGGCACAGTGAGCTCTGGGAACGCATGGAGAGGCACCTCGGGGGCGGCTACGCCCAGGTGTGGGCCGACCAGCAGGTGCTGGCCGAGCTCGGAGGGCGGACGGTGTCCGAGGCGCTCGATGCAGGCGACGCACCCAAGACGGTGTGGCGCGCCGTCTGGTCCTCCCTCGGGCTCCCACCGGCGGAGCGCTGACGCACCGAGACAGAGTCGGGACGTGCTGGCAGACTCGGCAGGCATGGATGCCCCGCTGACTCCCGAGGTCGCCGTCATCGGCGGCACCGGCTTCTACACCTTCCTCGACGACGTCCACGAGGTCGACGTCGACACCCCGTACGGCCTGCCGTCGGGGCCGATCGCCCTCGGCACGGTGCCGACCGAGGACGGCCCGCGCGCGGTCGCGTTCCTCCCGCGGCACGGCCCCGGCCACCGCTACCCGGCGCACGCTGTGCCGTACCGGGCGAACCTCTGGGCGCTGCGCAGCCTCGGCGTGCGCCAGGTGCTGGCGCCGTGCGCGGTCGGCGGGCTGCAGCCCGAGCTGGGGCCGGGCACTCTGGTGGTCCCGGACCAGCTCGTGGACCGGACGACCAACCGCAACCAGACGTTCTACCACTCGGGTGCCGTGCACATCGGGTTCGCCGACCCGTACTGTCCGCGGCTCCGTACGGCGCTCGTCGACGGAGCGCCGGGTGGTGCCGTCGACGGGGGCGCGCTGGTCGTGATCGAGGGTCCGCGGTTCTCGACCCGGGCCGAGTCGCAGTGGTACTCCCGCGAGGGCTGGTCGATCATCGGCATGACCGGGCACCCCGAGGCGGTCCTGGCCCGCGAGCTCGCGCTCTGCTACGCCACGGTCGCGCTCGTCACCGACCTCGACGCCGGGGTGGAGGCGGCGGAGGCGGTGAGCCACCAGGAGGTGCTGCGTGTCTTCGGCGAGCACCTCGACACGCTCCGCGACGCGTTGCGCGGGGTGGTCGGCGCGGTCGGGTCGGACCGCACGTGCGACTGCGCGAGCGCCCTCGACGGTCTCGACCTGCCGATCACGCTGCCGTGAGGGTCCTCGTCACCGGGTCGGCCGGCTTCGTCGGCGGCCACGTGGTGACGGCGCTCGAGCGGGCAGGGCACGACGTCGTCGGCCTCGACCTCCTGCTTCCGCTCGCTCACGGACCGGACGCGAAGGTGCCCGAAGGCACGCGGCTCGGCGACGTACGATCGGCTGCCGACGTCGATGCCGCGCTCGCCGGCGTCGACGTCGTGTGCCACCAGGCCGCGATGGTCGGCAACGGCGTGGATGCCCAGGACATGCCGGGGTACGCCGACCACAACGACCACGGCACCGCGGTCCTGCTCGCGGCGATGGCCCGCGCCGGCGTCGGGCGGCTGGTCTTCGCGTCGTCGATGGTCGTCTACGGAGACGGTCGCTACACGTGTCCCGAGCACGGAGACGTCACGCCGGCGGCACGACGCGCGGTGGACCTCTCCGAGGGCCGGTACGACCCCGGCTGCGGCATCTGCGGGCGCGAGGTGTCGTGGCGGGAGGTCGACGAGTCCGTGCCCTTCGCCCCGCGCAGCACCTACGCCGCCTCGAAGGTCGCGCAGGAGCACTACGCGCAGGCGTGGTGCCTGCTGGCGGAGGCGTCGGCGGTGGCGCTGCGCTACCACAACGTGTACGGGCCAGGGATGCCCGCGGACACGCCGTACGCCGGGGTGGCGGCGATCTTCCGCTCGTCGCTGGCGCGCGGCCAGGCGCCGAAGGTCTTCGAGGACGGCGGCCAGGTGCGCGACTTCGTGCACGTGCGCGACGTGGCTCGCGCCAACGTCGCGGCCGTCGAGCGCGTGGTCGAGCAGGACCCGGGGCTGCGCGCGTACAACGTGGCGTCAGGGCATCCGACGACGCTCGGCGTGATGGCGCAGGTCCTTGCCGCCGCCGCCGGAGGGCCCGCGCCCGAGCTCACCGGTGACTTCCGCCCGTACGACGTCCGCCACGTCGTCGCCTCGCCGCGGCGAGCGCGCGAGGAGCTGGGGTTCGTGGCGGAGATCAGCCCGGAGGACGGGCTCGCCGAGCTGGCGACCGCGCCGCTGCGAGAGCGCTGACGCCGCCGAGCCGCCCGCCAGACCTCACCACCGCGTCAGGAGCAGGTGCTGGACGGCGAGGGCGGCAACCACCTGAGCGATGACGAACGGCGTACGCAGACGAGGGCTGAGCAGGGCCGGGGCGACGAGCGCCCACAGGGCGAACGGAAGCCAGATCCGCTCGACCTCGGCCTTGCTCATCCCTGAGAGCGTCGCCAGCAGCACGCACGCGAGCCCGCTGATCGCGAGCACCGACACGGCCACCGTCCCGCGATCCGGCCGTGGTCGTGCCACCACCGATCGCCCAGCCTCCGCGAGGCCGGCCCAGCCCGCGAGCCCGATGGTGAAGGTCCAGGCCGCGAGGTTGGCCCACACCCAGTAGCCGTAGGGCCGGTCCGAGGCGACCCCGTCGTAGTAGCGCTCCCTCAGGACCGCGTACCCCTCCCACCAGGCGAAGCCCGCGAGCGTGAACCCGGCGGCGACCGCGACGGCCCCGAGCGCGGCCCAGAGCACGGGCCGCGGCCGGCGTGTGAGAAGGACGACCGCGAGGGCGAGCACGGCGAGGAGGACCAGGCCGTACGACAGGTAGACGCAGGCACCGAGGACGACGCCTGCGGCGACGCCCGACGCGATCTCGACGCCCGTGCGTCTCGTGGTGAGCGAGACCGCGAGCAGGGCGAGACCCCAGGCGGCGACGGCCATGAAGACGGCGTCGGCGCTCACCCCGACCCAGACCGCGGCCGGCGCCAGCACCCACCAGATGCCCGCCCGCCGGGCCCAGTCCTCACCCGCGACGCGGCGTACGACGACGGCCGCAGCGACGAAGGCCGTGCAGCCGAGCGTGAGGACCGTCATCGCGATGGTGACCGGATCGGTGATGCCGAGCCGGTCGATGCCGACGAACATCAGGAGCGCGCCGGGAGGGTGACCGGCGACGTGGATGCCCCAGTTGTCGGCGGCATCGACCGGGATGCGGTCGACGAACCCGGCGAGCATGGCGCTCACGTCCGTGACGGCCTGCGCGTCGGCGACGTACTCGCCGCGACGGGCGAAGACGGCGCCGAGGCCGTCCTCGCCGTCGACGAGGGCAAGGGCGACGGTCCAGCTCCAGGCCGCGACGAACAGCGCGCCGAGATAGACGGGCCAGCGCAGGGCCGACACGCGCGGCCACGCGAGGAGGACGACCAGTGCGACGGCGAGTGGGAGCCATGACGTCGCGGTGAGCCGTGGCATCCAGTTCGCGTGAAGGGGCGGGAAGCGGGGGAGACCCGAGATCCCGTTGTGCACGAACGTGCCCGTCACGGCCGGCCAGAGCATCGCTGCGGCGACGAGCACGAGCCCTGTCGCGGCGCCCGCGAGGGCGGTTCGGCTCCGGCTGTCGGGGCGACTGGTCATCTGGACACCGTAGGCGTTGGCGCAGGCCTCGGGCACGGTGCGCGGGCGCGGCTGACGCAGTCGTCGACCCGGACGGATCGGACATCTCGCCCTAGGGTCGGACCATGACGGATGCGCGCGTGTGCGACCTCGTGGTGCCGTGCCGCGACGAGGCGCGGGCGCTCCCGGAGGCGCTCGCCCACGTGCCGGAGCGGTTCTCGGTGATCGTCGTCGACAACGGCTCGCGTGACGGCACGGCAGAGGTGGCGCGGGAGCTGGGCGCTCGTGTCGTCCACGAGGCCGTCGCGGGGTACGGGGCCGCCGTCGACGCGGGGGTTCGCGCGTCGCGTGCGCCGTACGTCGCTGTGATGGACGGCGACGGCTCGATGGACGCCGCCGACCTGGACCCGCTGCTCGACGCGGTGCTCGCCGGGCGGGCGACGATGGCGCTCGGGCGACGTCGACCCGTCTCCTCAGGTGTCTGGCCGTGGCACGCGCGGGCCGGTACGACACTGCTCGCTGCCTGGATCCGCCGATCCACCGGGCTCGCGCTGCACGACCTGGCGCCGATGCGGGTGTGCCCCCGCGAGGACCTGGTGGCGCTCGACCTGCGGGACCGGCGGTTCGGCTACCCGCTGGAGCTCATGCTGGGGGCGGCTCGCGCCGGCTGGACGGTGGAGGAGCACGACATCGCCTACCGCGCGCGTGCGGCCGGGACGCGGTCGAAGGTCAGCGGGTCGGTGCGGGGGACGGTGCGGACCGCGCTCGACTTCGCGAAGGTCATGAGATGACCGCGCCGACGC
This sequence comes from Mumia sp. zg.B53, assembly GCF_019550935.1. Taxonomy (NCBI): domain Bacteria; kingdom Bacillati; phylum Actinomycetota; class Actinomycetes; order Propionibacteriales; family Nocardioidaceae; genus Mumia; species Mumia sp. zg.B53. Next base: position 190,986 of record NZ_JAHWCK010000005.1, read on the forward strand.
TGCTGGTGGTCGCGAAGGCGCCGGAGCCAGGGCTCGCGAAGACCCGCCTGGCCGGACGGACCGGAGCCGACGTCGCGGCGCGGTTCGCGGCGGCCGCCTTCCTGGACACGCTGGAGACCGTGTCGGTGCTCGGCTGGCCGGTGGTGGTCGCCCTCACGGGCGACCTCACCCGTGCTGCCCGCGGTGACGACCTCCGTGCCGCGTGCGCGCCGCACCGGGTGGTCGCCCAGCGGGGGACCACCTTCGGCCAGCGCCTGGTCAACGCTCACGAGGACGCCGACGCAGGCGCCGGGGTCGTCCAGATCGGCACGGACACCCCGCAGGCGACGACCGCCGACCTCATCGCTGTCGCGGACGGTCTGCAGTCCCACGAGGCCGTGCTCGGCCCCGCCGCCGACGGGGGCTGGTGGGCGCTCGGGGTCCGGTCACCGCGCTGGGCTCGGCCCCTCAGCGACGTCGCGATGTCGCGATCCGACACCGGCGCCCGGACGTACGCGGCCCTGACGGCGGCAGGCGCGCGGGTCGGTGACGCGCCGGTCCTCGCAGACGTCGACACGTGGGAGGACGCGCTGGCCCTCGTACGCACCGCCCCGAGGAGCAGGGCCGGGCGCGTGATCGCCGAGCTCGTCGCTGGTGGGGTGTCATGACCCTCTCCGAGGAGCGCCCAGTGACGGTACGGCCGCCGATGTCGTCGGGGGCGGTCGTGGACGCCGCCTTCCGCGGGGCGGCGGTCGAGATGGTCACCGCTCGTGGGACGGTCCTCTCGCTCCCGGTCGCTCGGTGGCGGGGTGAGGCGACCGAGTCCGACCGGCAGCTGTTCGTCGACCGGTGTGACGGGCCGACCCTCGACGTGGGCTGCGGGCCCGGCCGGCTCGCCGGGGCGCTCACCGGACGCGGGGTGCACGCGCTGGGTCTCGACATCTCCGCGGAGGCGGTTCGCCAGGCACGCGGGCGTGGGGCGGCTGCGGTGCGCGGGGACGTGTTCGGCAGCGTCCCCGCGGCAGGGAGATGGCGGCACGCCCTGCTGGCCGACGGCAACATCGGCATCGGCGGGGACCCCGTCCGGCTGCTTCGGCGCGTGAGCGAGCTGGTCGGAGCCGGGGGCAGCGTGCTGGCCGAGGTCGAGTCACCCGGGGTCGGAGTCCGGAGCCACCACGTCCGTCTTCGTGCGGGTGGCCGCGAGAGCGCCCCGTTCGCCTGGGCGCGGGTCGGGGTCGACGGGATCGGCGCCGTGGCGCGCAGGGCGGGTCTGGTGTGGTGCGGTCTGCGCCTGCACGGGGGCCGGCGAGTCGCGGAGCTCGCGGTCGAGGAGTGAGCGGCCGCCGTCCCGCTGCTGCTGGTCAAGCTGGCCACCTGCGACGGCGATCGCCGCGGGAGATAGTGGGGACAAGGCCGCGACGCGGCTATCGACCACCGAGGAGTCACATGGATCTCAAGCAGCTGGCCAAGGAAACGTTCGACCGGATCGCGCACGGCGTCGCCGGAAGCACCGACCCCGCGATCCCCGGAGCACCGGGGCCGGAGCCCGCCAGTCTCGCTGAGCCCACAGAGCCGAGGCCACCGTTGCCGCCCAAGGCCGACCAGAGCGCCCCGGCGACCCGCACCGCCACCGGCGTGGAGACCGGCGCACCCGTGACCGCCCGGTCGCAGCAGGAGACCTACCTGACGACGTCGACCGGTGTCCGCCTTCGTGACACCGACCACTCCCTCAAGGCAGGGGAGCGGGGCCCGACGCTGCTCCAGGATCACCACCTGCGGGAGAAGATCACGCACTTCGACCACGAGCGCATCCCCGAGCGCGTGGTGCACGCCCGCGGTGCCGGCGCGCACGGCGTGTTCGTGGGCTACGGCACCGCCGACGCGGTGTGCAAGGCAGGGTTCCTGCGCGAGGGCGTCGAGACACCCACGTTCGTACGCTTCTCGACCGTGCTCGGCTCGCGCGGCTCGGCGGACACGGTCCGTGACACGCGAGGCTTCGCGACCAAGTTCTACACCGACGAGGGCAACTTCGACCTCGTCGGCAACAACATCCCGGTGTTCTTCATCCAGGACGGCATCAAGTTCCCCGACGTCATCCACGCCGGCAAGCCGCACCCCGACCGGGAGATCCCCCAGGCGCAGAGCGCCCACGACACCTTCTGGGACTTCGTCTCGCTGCACACCGAGGCGCAGCACCACACCATGTGGAACATGTCCGACCGTGGCATCCCGCGCTCCTACCGGATGATGGAGGGCTTCGGGGTCCACACCTTCCGCGTGGAGAACGCGGCAGGGGAGACCTCGCTGGTGAAGTTCCACTGGAAGCCGCGTCTCGGCGTGCACTCGCTGACGTGGGAAGAGGCGCAGATGATCGGTGGCATCGACCCCGACTTCCACCGCCGTGACCTCTATGACGCGATCGAGGCCGGGGCGTATCCCGCCTGGGAGCTGGGCCTGCAGGTCTTCCCGGACAACCCCGAGCAGGTCTTCGAGGGGATCGACCTCCTCGATCCGACCAAGATCGTGCCCGAGGAGCTGGCGCCGGTGCAGCCGGTCGGCCTGATGGTGCTGACCGCGAACCCGACCAACTTCTTCGCCGAGACCGAGCAGGTCGCGTTCCACGTCGGCCACCTGGTGCCCGGCATCGACGCGACCGACGACCCGCTGGTGCAGGCGCGGCTGTTCTCGTACGTCGACACGCAGCTGACTCGGCTCGGTGGGCCGAACTTCAACCAGCTCCCCGTCAACCGGCCGCACACCGAGGTCAACGACATGTTCCGCGACGGCTTCCACCAGCACGCGGTGCACGCGGGCGTGGCGCCGTACAAGCCGAACTCGCTCGACGGCGGGTGTCCGTTCCACGCGGGTGCCGACGTCGAGGGCTCGTTCGAGCACCTCGCGGTGCGGGTGGCCGAGGGCACCAAGGTGCGCGCCCAGCCCGCGTCGTACGACGACCACTACAGCCAGGTGCGGCTGTTCTGGAAGAGCATGACGCCGGTGGAGCAGGAGCACATCATCCGTGCCTACACCTTCGAGCTCGGCAAGTGCTACGAGCAGGCGATCAAGGAACGCCAGCTGCAGTGCCTGGCCAACATCGACCCGGTGCTCTGCCAGGAGGTCGCGACCGGCCTCGGGCTGCCGGCGCCGTCGCCGACGGTCGAGCTGATCGAGCCCGTCACGAGTCCTGCGCTGTCGCAGGTGGGCGAGCCGTGGCCGGCCGACGGCCGGATGGTCGGCATCGTGGTCGACCCCCAGGGTGACCTCTCCGGTGTCGAGGAGGTTCGTACGGCGATCTTCACGGCCGGCATGGTGCCGCTGGTGATCGCGCCGCACGGCGGGATGATCGGTGACGGCATCGCCGTGCAGCGTACGTTCGCGACCGCTCGGTCCGTGGAGTTCGACGCCGTCCTGGTCGCCGGAGCCCCGGTGCCGGCCCCGGACGCCCTGCCGAACCGCGACGAGAAGGCGGGCGCGGCCGACACGGTCACCATCGATCCGCGCGTCGTGCTGCTGGTCGAAGAGTGCTTCCGGCACGCGAAGGTCATCGGTGCCTGGGGCGCCGGTACGGCCGTGCTCGACGCCGCCGGCTACGTCGGCGGACCGGGCATCGTCCGGGGTGAGAGTGGCGCCGAGGTGCTCGGCCAGGTCCAGGAGGACATGGCTATGCACCGGGTGTGGGAGCGGTTCGCCGTCTCCGTCTGACCTGTCTGAACCGACGTCGGCCCCCGGCCGTGACGCTGAGCCGTGCTGCTCAGCACCTCACGGACGGGGGCCGACGTGTCGGTGCCGGAGGGTGCGGCTCGGTGGCGAAGACATCCCCAGCGCGGTCGACACGCGACACTCGGCGTGTCGGTAGTCGCATCGAACACGTGTTCGGACTAGAGTCGTCCCCAGGTCGACGAGCAGGCCCGGACTCCACAGCACACGTGCGAGACGCACGAAGTGTCGGTGCCGGCCCCTAACGTCGTAGATGACCGGCGGATACGAGAGACAAGGGACCACGCTGATGGCTGCTGACCCGGGCAAGGGAGCACCGAAGGACCGCGACAAGGCACTCGACACGGCCATGGCCCAGATCGAGCGTTCGCACGGCAAGGGATCGGTGATGCGCCTCGGCGAGCGTGGCAAGATCCCGATCGAGGTCATCCCCACCGGGGCGACCTCGTTGGACATCGCCCTCGGCATCGGCGGGCTCCCGCGCGGCCGGATCGTCGAGATCTACGGCCCAGAGTCCTCCGGCAAGACGACCGTCGCCCTCCACGCGGTGGCCAACGCACAACGCGCCGGTGGCATCGCGGCGTTCATCGACGCGGAGCACGCGCTCGATCCCGACTACGCCAAGGCCCTCGGTGTCGACACCGACGCCCTCCTCGTGTCCCAGCCGGACTCCGGAGAGCAGGCGCTCGAGATCGCCGACATGCTGATCCGTTCCGGTGCGCTCGACATCATCGTCATCGACTCCGTCGCCGCTCTGGTGCCACGCGCCGAGATCGAGGGCGAGATGGGTGACAGCCACGTCGGTCTGCAGGCTCGACTGATGAGCCAGGCGCTGCGCAAGCTGACCGGCGCGCTCCACGGTGCCGGCACGACCGCGATCTTCATCAACCAGCTCCGCGAGAAGATCGGCGTCATGTTCGGCTCGCCCGAGACCACGACGGGCGGCAAGGCGCTCAAGTTCTACGCCTCGGTCCGTCTCGACGTGCGACGGATCGAGACGCTCAAGGACGGCACCGACATGGTCGGCAACCGCACCCGCTGCAAGGTCGTCAAGAACAAGATGGCCCCGCCGTTCAAGCAGGCCGAGTTCGACATCATGTACGGCCAGGGCATCAGCCGAGAGGGCAGCCTCCTCGACGTCGGCGTCGATGCAGGCTTCGTCCGCAAGGCCGGCGCTTGGTACACGTACGAGGGCGACCAGCTCGGCCAGGGCAAGGAAAACGCGCGCAGCTTCTTGCGTGACAACCCCGACCTCGCCAACGAGCTCGAGAAGCGGATCATGGAGCACCTCGGCATCGGAGCCACGGTGGACGAGCCGACCGACGCCGTGGCCGCTGACGCCGTGGTCGCCGGTGCGGCCGCGGGGACGCGTGCAGGTGCTGCGGGCAAGTCAGCCAAGGCCGGCAAGGCTGCGGTCGACTTCTGAGCATGGCGCGCACGCAGCGCTCGGGATCCTGGGGCCGCCGGGATCCCGAGCCGGACGCCGACCGGGACCTCGGTCCGGAGCCCGACCACGAGGCCGTGGCACGCAAGATCCTCCTGGACCGGTTGGCTGAGCGTCCGCGATCCCGAGCGGAGCTGGCCGCGCAGCTCGCGCGGCGCAACGTTCCTGACGAGATCGCCGAGAGGATGCTCGACCGGTTCGAGCAGGTCGGGCTCGTCGACGACGAGGAGTTCGCCCAGCTGTGGGTGCGCTCCCGGCAGCAGTCGCGTGGCCTCGCGGGACGGGCGTTGGCGCTCGAGCTCCGGCGCAAGGGGATCGACGACGAGATCGTGCGCGACACGATCGACACCCTCGACCCGGAGTCGGAGGAGGACGCCGCCCGTGCCGTCGTCCGCAAAAAACTCCGCTCCATGCGCAATCTCGACGAGCAGGTCAAGGTGCGACGACTTGTCGGTGCGCTCGGCCGCAAAGGCTATGGCCCCGGCATCGCCTACCGGATCGTCCGTGAGGAGGTCGGCGCGGCCGACGACTCGATCGAGGCCGAGGGCTGGCCGGACGGCCCCTGACACGTCGGACGGCCACCCGCCGACGTGTCAGCATGGAGCGGTGCGCACTGCCGTCGTCGGTGTATCGCTGGTCCTGCTCCTCGCCGCGTGCAGTGCGAGGGAGGCCGACGACGAACCGTCCTCGCCAGGCCCCGCGCCTGCGACCTCGAGCGGTCCGTCAGCGGGGAGCTCGTCGCCGGCGAAGCCTCCGGGAGTAGCCCCGAGGGATACCGGCTCGCCCGGTGGCCCGGGTGAGCCGGGCACGGACGCCCCGTCCCCGGGAGAGCCGCCGAAGCCGGACGCGCCGACGGCCGACGGATCGGCGATGCGGGCGGCCATCCGGCACCTGGCCGTCCGGGTCGGCCCGCGCGAAGCCACGAGTGCGGCCTTCCGCCAGGCAGCAGGGTGGTTCGGCGGGGAGATGCGGCGGCTTGGCTACACCGTGACGGAGGAATCGTTCGCCGTACCCGCTGGAGACTCGTGGGGGACGCCGGTGAGTGCGGGCGACTCCGTCAACGTGATCGCCGATCCGCCGGGCTTCGACGCCTCGCAGCCGCACCTGGTCGTCGGCGCCCATCTCGACACCATCGCGGTGTCGCCCGGGGCCGAGGACAACGCCTCCGGCGTCGCCGTCGTGCGCGAGGTCGGCCGCTTGGCGAGTGCGCACGGTACGAGGCTCCCCGTGCGGCTCGTCGCCTTCGGGGCCGAGGAGCCACGCGGTCCGGGTGACCGCCTGCACCACTTCGGGTCTCGGCACCGCGTCGCCGCGATGAGCGGTCCCGAGCGCGCTGCGGTGCGGGCCATGGTCTCGCTCGACCGCGTGGGAGTCCGGGGTTGGACGGTGCCGGTCTGCGACGGCGGGACGAGCAACGGTCGCGTCGTCCGCTCGCTGGTCGCCGCGGCCGGCGGGATCCCGACGAGCACGTGCGAGGACCGCGCCAGCGACCACTGGTCGTACGAGAAGGCCGATGTCCCGGCCGCCCGGCTCGGAAGCATCCCGTATGCCGGATACCACTCCGCCGACGACCGCTCGGGCGTGGTGGACGATCGGCAGCTCCGCCGAGTCGCGACGATCGTCTGGCGCTGGATGCGATGAGGAGAGGTCAGGGCAGGGCGTAGGGACCGGTGCTGGTCTCCCACGCGGTCCTGAGGACGGTCTGCCCCCTCGCGCCCTGGACCGGGCGCGGCGTGAAGTCGTCGTCGATCACGTACGGCACCAGCTCGATGCCCTTGAGCTCGCCGTCCCACAGCACGAGCTCGAGGACCGCGCCCTCGCGGGTCCGCCGCTGGAAGTCCATGTCGAACACGAAGTTGCCGAGCGAGTGCACCACCAGCGTGTCACCGACCTGCTCGAGTCCTTGGAGCCAGTGCGGATGACCGCCCACCACGACGTCGGCGCCCGCCTGAGCGACCACGCGCGCGACGCGGCGCTGGGACGGCTCCGGCAGGTTGGTGTACTGAGTGCCCCAGTGGGTCAGCACGACCACCGTGTCGACCCGCGCGGTCAGCGAGCGGGTCTGAGCCTCGAGTCGTGCCAGTCGTCGCTCGTCCATCGGTCCGGTGCGGGGAGGCATGTCCAGTCGGCTCGTGCCCGGGCTGGTTGCGGTGGCAGCGGGCGTCTCGCCGATCGAGTCGACGGCGAGGAACCCGACTGACGTGTCGCCCCGCTCGATGATCACCGGGCGCTCCGCCTCCGTGCGGTCACGACCGGCGCCGACGTACGGGAGACCACTGGAGCGCAGTCGGGCGAAGGTGTCGAGCATGGCGCGCTCGCCGAAGTCGCCGAGGTGGTTGTTGGCGAGGCTGACGAGGTCGAACCCCGCCGCCCGTAGGCCTCGTCGCACCGACGGATCGGCGCCGAAGGAGTCACCGCCCTGGGTGGGCGAGCCACGCCGTGACAACGTCGACTCCAGGTTCCCCACCGTGATGTCGGCACCCGCGAGGCGGCTTGCAAGCCGTCGGAACACGGCCGTGGGGTCGTCGGCCCGCCGGAGGAAGGACCCCACTCGTCGTCCGAGCATGATGTCACCCGTGATCGCGACGGTGACGACCTCGGGCTCGGGTGCGGGGGAGGCCTGCGGGGTCGTCAACGGATACGCCGCGGGGTGCCGGATCGGGTCCTTGCTCTCGACACGCACCGTGCGCACCGTCTCGTCGACGACGGACGCGGAGACGTAGCCGACGGCATCCGGGTCGAGGCGGACCGCAGCGACGACGGCGGCAGCATCGGCGAGACGGTCGGCCGCCGGGACGTCGGAGCGGTCGGTGACCAGTCGGAGCTCGGAGGGCGGGCCGATGCTGAGGAGCCGTAGTGCGCCCTCGTGAGTGAGGACGCGCAGGGGAGAGTGGTGATGGGTGACGAAGACCGGCGCGGCACCGGTCTCGGCCCGGGGCGAGGGCGCGGCGGACGTCGGTCGGTCCCGAGTCGGCGACTGCGCCGGCTCCGGAGCAGGTTCGGTCGTGCACCCGACGGCGAGCAGGAGCACTGAGAGGGTCGACGCGGTGCGTCCCATGTCCTGAGGGTACGGCGGCGTCGTACCCTCAGGGCCATGTCCGACGCCGGATCACGCGGGATCGCCTTCCGCGCCATGCGCGAGCCGGATCTGGCGATGCTGGTCGGCTGGAGGAGTGCCCCTCACGTGCTCGCGTGGTTCCGTGATCCGCCGAAGGACGTCGATGAGGCGCGCGCACGGTACGCCGAGCGGCTCGCCGGAGAGCACCCGACATGCATGTGGGTGGTCGAGGTCGAGGGTGAGCCGGTCGGCTATGTCCAGGACCTCCCGGTCGCCTCCGACGACGACCTGGCCGTTCGGGTGCAGCTGCCGGGGGCCGTCGGGTTCGACTACCTGATCGGGCGCCCGGACCTGATCGGCGCCGGGCTGGGCACGCGGATGGTCGCGGCATACCTGACGGACGTCCTGCTGGCGGCCTACCCCGATGCGAGGTGGTTCGTCGCGTGCCCGGATGCGCGCAACGCCGCGTCTCTCAGGGTGCTCGGCAAGCTCGGATTCGAGCAGCGTCAGTGGATCCAGATGCCGGGGGAGGACTACGCCGACATCGTCTGCCGCCTCGCTCGCGACGGTGTCCACCGATTGTTACCGACGAGTAACCAATCCTGCTAGGGTGCCACTCGTGAACTCGACCCTCGCGATGTACGAGCGCCTGACGACCCTGCCTCTCGGTGGCCGCCTGTTCGACCTGGCGTTCAGTCTGAAGGCCCCGTACTTCCGGACCGTCCGCCCACGGATCCGCCAGATGAGGCCGCACCGAGCGGAGCTCGTGCTCCCGAAGCGGTGGGCCGTCAAGAACCACATCGGCACGGTCCACGCGATCGCCGTCTGCAACGGCCTCGAGGCCGCGATGGGCCTGCTGGCCGAGGCCACGGTCCCCGACGGCTATCGGTGGCTGCCCAAGGGCATGGACGTCTCCTACCTGGCGAAGTCGACGTCCGACCTCGTCTGCGTCGCCGAGACGACCGCGGAGGACTGGGCGAAGGCCCCGGAGGTCGACGTGACCGTCCACGCCACGCGTGACGACGGCACGCGCGTCGTCGAGGGCACCATCCACCTCTGGGTCACCCCGACGCGATGACGAGCCAGATCAACGCTTTCAGCACGCTGTCCGTACGCCGGGTCGACGGCAGCCGTGAGCTGCACGAGTACGCCCGGATTCTCGGGCTGCGCGACGGCTACCTGTTCCTGGAGGACGGCGTGCTCACCGACCGGTCGGGCAACGGCATCCGTACGGCCCAGGTGCACGCGATCCCGCTCGGGGAGATCGCCGCCGTCGACGTGGAGACCCACGCCGACGACGACGAGAACAGCGAGACCACGATCGGGTTGGAGTCCGCGGGGATGCTCAACTTCGACGGCAGCGTCTACGTCCGCTGAGGGGGACAGTCAGTCAGCCCTCAGGCTTAGCCGCTGCTGGCGCCGCCGACGCCGGCGCCACCCTTCGTCGCAGTCTGACGTGCGGCCTCGACCTCGGCCATCGCGATCCGCTCCTGCTCGCCGAGCGCACCGACGGCGTCGACGTCGAGTCGACGACCGCCGCTGTATTTGCGCTCGACCCAGCGCCCGAGCCAGTCGAGCAGCAGGTTGATGATCAGGTAGATGACCAGCAGCACCAGCGCGGTCGCGAGGTAGTTGCCGAACTGTCGCCAGATCTCGCGGCCCACGGTCGTGAGGCCCGGAGCGAGGATGACGAACCCGAGCGAGGTGTCCTTCAGGGCGACGATGCACTGGCTGATGATCGACGGCAGCATGATCTTGACCGCCTGCGGCATGAGGACCGACCCCATGACCTGGTACTTGCGCATGCCGAGGGCGTAGGCGGCTTCCGCTTGTCCCTTGGGCACGGCGTTGATGCCGGCGCGGAAGACCTCGGCGAGGACCGAACCGTTGTAGAGCACGAGCCCGATCACGAGCGCGTGGAACGAACGGTCGAGCTGGAGCGAGTAGAGAGACCAGACGAAGATGATGAGGATCAGCAGCGGCACGGCGCGGAAGAACTCGACGACGAGCCAGCACGGCCAGCGGATGATGCGGTGGTCCGACAGCTTGCCGATCCCGAAGACCACCCCGAAGATGAGGGCGCCCAGGATTGCGAACACCGCGGACTTCAGTGTGTTGATCGCGCCCTGTCCGAGGAGCTCAAGGTACGCCGGGGTGACGAACGGCTCCCAGACCTCGTACTCGAGCTGATCGTTCTTGTAGAGCGTGTTGACGACCAGGAGCGCGAGGGCGATCAGAGCGATGACCGTGACGATGGCGATCGTCCGGTAGAGACGTCTGGCGCGAGGCCCTGGGGCGTCGTAGAGGACGGTGCTCTGGCTCATCGTTCTGCCCTCCAGCGACGCTCGAGCATGGCCGCCCCGAACGAGATCGTCTCGACGATGATGATGTAGCCGAGGGCGATGCCGATGAAGATCGTCCACCGCTCGGTGGCGTAGTCGTTGATGAGGCCCTTCATCCGGAACGCGGCCTCGGCGATACCGAACGACATCGCGAGCGAGGTGTTCTTGGTGAGGGCGATGAAGACGCTGGCCAGCGGCGGGACCACGTTGCGGAAGGCCTGGGGAAGGACCACCTGGGTCATCGACTGGCCGAACGTGAAGCCGAGCGAGCGGGAGGCCTCGGCCTGACCGAGAGGGATGCCGTTGATGCCGGACCGTAGGGACTCGGCCACGAACGCACCGGTGTACAGGCCCATCGCGAGGATGATCTTCCAGTAGAAGCTCGGGTTGATCCCGAGCTGAGGAAGGCCGTAATAGGTGACCAGCAGCAGGACCAGCAGAGGGCTGTTGCGGAAGATCGCCACGTAGACCGCGCCCGTCCGGCGCAGGACCGGGACGGGACTGACCCGGAACATGGCGATGACGGTGCCGATCACGAGCGCAAGTGCGCCGGCGCCGGCGAGCAGCCGCAACGTCGTGAGAAAACCGTCGAGAATGATGTCCCAGTTCTCGGTCAAAGCGTCCACGGGTCACCTCCTCACGAGGTCAGGTGTTGAACAGGGCGGATCGGACACGACAGGTGGCGGGGCCCGCCCCCGCCCGGCCCCCCACCCACCCCATCACCGGCCGGGGGCGCGTGTGGGGGTCTCGGGCAGGTCGATGCCACCCTTGCCGAGCGTGTCGTCGAACGCGTCCTCCCACTCGCCGTCCTCGAACGCACCCTCGAGGGTCGAGTTGATGAAGTCGCACATGCCGGCAGCGTCCTTGTTGTAGCCGATGCCGTAGCGCTCCTCGGAGAACGGCTCACCGACGACCTTGAGCTTGTCGGGGTCCTCGGCGGCGTAGCCCGCGAGGATCGCGCCGTCCGTCGTCACGGCGTCGACGGAGCCGGTCTTCAGCTGCTCGACGCACTCCGAGTAGGTGTCGAACCCGGCCGGTGTCGCGCCGAACTCCTCCTCCACGGTCTTGATCGACGTCGAGCCGGTCACGGAGCAGACCTTCTTGCCCGAGAGGTCGTCCGGCCCCTTGATCGAGTCGTCGTCGGCAGCGACGAGGAGCTGCTGGCCGGTCACGTAGTACGGGCCGGCCTGGCCGACGACCTGGCGGCGCTCGTCGGTGATCGAGTACGAGGCGATGACGAAGTCCACGGTGCTGTTCTGGAGGAACGGCTCGCGGTTGTCGGAGATCGTCTCGACCCACTCGATCTTGTCGGCGGGGATGCCGAGCTTCGCGGCGAGGATCTTGCCCATGTTCGGGTCGAAGCCGACCGGCGTGTCGGACGTGGCGGACTTGAAACCGATGCCCGGCTGATCGAACTTGACGCCGATCTTGACCGTGCCGGCGTCGGCGATCTCCTGCGTGCGGCTACCCGCGTCGAACGACGCGTCCTTGACGACCTCGGGGCTGAAGCCGCCGCCGTCGCCGCTGTCGCTGTCATCGTTGCCGGCGTCGCCACAGCCGGCGAGCGCGAGGGCTGCTGCCGCCGCGATGACGGCGAACTTGGTCCTACGGATCTTCATTGAATCTCCCTTTTTCGCGAGCGCCGCGGATGCGGCTCCGCCTTCGGTTCTGATGGAGCGTGCCGTTCGGTTCTGACGATGGAGTACGAGAGGGTCAGTGCTTGAGGATCTTGGCGAGGAAGTCCTTGGCACGGTCCGTCTGCGGGTTGTCGAAGAACTCCTGGGGAGTCTCCTCCTCGAGGATCTGGCCGTCGGACATGAAGACCACGCGGTCGGCGGCCGTCCGGGCGAAGCCCATCTCGTGCGTGACGACGATCATCGTCATGCCGCCCTTGGCGAGCGTGACCATGGTGTCGAGGACTTCCTTGATCATCTCGGGGTCCAGCGCGGAGGTCGGCTCGTCGAAGAGCATGACCTTGGGGTCCATGGCCAGGGCGCGGGCGATCGCGACGCGCTGCTGCTGGCCGCCGGAGAGCTGGGCGGGGTACTTGTTGGCCTGCGACTCCACGCCCACACGCGTGAGGAGCTCCATGGCGCGCTTCTCGGCGTCGCCCTTGGACTTCTTGCGAACCTTCACCGGTCCGAGCATCACGTTCTCGAGGACGGTCTTGTGCGCGAACAGGTTGAACGACTGGAAGACCATGCCGACATCGGCACGCAGCTGGGCGAGCTTGCGCCCCTCTGCGGGCAGCACCTCGCCGTCGATGGCGATCGTGCCCTCGTCGATGGGCTCGAGGCGGTTGATCGCGCGGCAGAGCGTGGACTTGCCCGAGCCGGACGGCCCGATGACGACGACGACCTCGCCCGGCTTCACGCGGAGATTGATGTCCTTGAGGACGTGGAGGTCCCCGAACCACTTCTGAACGTCGTCCATGGCGACCATGTGGGCGGCCGTCGCGGTCGAGCTGGTCGAGCCCGTCGGCGCAGGCGTGACCGAGTCGTACGAGTCATCGGACATGTGGGACAACGTAGGTGCCCGTACGGGTATGCACCAAACCGGCGTGACTCGGGACGGCAGGTTGTTGTGAGAACGTGACCGCGCTGGACGGCCCTCGCGGCCGTTCTGCCCCGGGTGGGTGACCCGAGCCACGGCCGTGCTGCCCCCGTACTCTGGGAGGGCTATGACGAAGACGTACGAAGTGCGCACCTACGGGTGCCAGATGAACGTGCACGACTCCGAGCGCCTGTCGGGGCTGCTCGAGGACGCCGGATATGCCGCGGCACCCGAGGGTGCGGCCAAGCCCGCAGACGTGGTCGTGTTCAACACCTGCGCCGTCCGGGAGAACGCCGACAACCGCCTGTACGGCTCGCTCGGTCACATCGCCAGCATCAAACGTGAGAACCCTGGCATGCAGATCGCGGTGGGCGGCTGCCTGGCCCAGAAGGACCGCGACACGATCACCCGGCGCGCGCCGTACGTCGACGTCGTCTTCGGCACCCACAACATCGGCTCCCTGCCGGCGCTGCTCGACCGCGCCCGAGTGCGGGAGGAGAGCCAGGTGGAGATCCTCGAGTCGCTCGAGGTCTTCCCGTCGACGCTCCCGACCAAGCGCGAGTCGGCGTTCGCCGCCTGGGTCTCGATCAGCGTCGGTTGCAACAACACCTGCACGTTCTGCATCGTCCCCAGCCTGCGCGGCAAGGAGAAGGACCGCCGCCCCGGCGAGATCCTCGCCGAGATCGAGGCGCTCGTCGCCGACGGCGTGGTCGAGGTGACCCTCCTGGGTCAGAACGTGAACTCGTACGGCGTCGAGTTCGGTGACAAGCTCGCGTTCGGCAAGCTGCTGCGGGCCTGCGGGGAGATCGAGGGCCTGGAGCGAGTGCGGTTCACCTCGCCGCACCCGGCCGCCTTCTCGGACGACGTCATCGCAGCCATGGCCGAGACGCACAACGTGATGCCGCAGCTCCACATGCCGTTGCAGTCCGGGTCGGACCGTGTCCTCAAGGCGATGCGCCGCTCCTACCGCAAGGACCGCTACCTCGGCATCATCGACCGCGTGCGCGCCGCGATGCCGGACGCCGCGATCACGACCGACATCATCATCGGCTTCCCCGGTGAGACCGAGGAGGACTTTCTCGAGACCATGGACGTCGCGCGCCAGGCGCGGTTCACGTCGGCGTACACCTTCCAGTACTCCCCGCGGCCCGGCACGCCGGCCGCGACCATGGACGAGCAGCTGCCGAAGGCGGTCGTCCAGGACCGGTACGACCGCCTGGTGGCGCTCGTCAACGACATCTCGTGGCAGGAGAACACCGCGCTCGTCGGGTCGACCGTCGAGCTGCTCGTCGCCGACACGAGTGCCGGCAAGGGCGGCAAGAAGGACGAGGCGACTCGCCGGCTCACGGGTCGGGCTCGGGACAACCGGCTGGTGCACTTCGCGCGGCCGGACGGTGTCGACGTGCGGCCGGGCGACATGGTCACGACGGTGATCACCACCGCGGCTCCCCACCACCTGATGGCCGACGGTGCTCCGCTCGCGGTGCGGCGCACGCCCGCCGGCGACGCCTGGGCGGCCCGCAACACGCCGACACCGGTCGGCGTCGGGCTCGGGATGCCCTCGATCGGCGCACCCGCCCCCCTGCCGGTCGCCGACGGCCCCGCCTGCGCCTCCTGACGCCGCGCTACCGACGGCGCCGTCAGGGCCGTGGATCGCCCGGCCGCCTCCGGTTGGTCGGGTCGCCGTCGAGCTTGTCGAGGCCGTCCTTGAGCGCGTCAGCGCCCTTGTCGATCTTGTCGCCGTGCTTGCTCCCGGCCTTGCCGCGGGCGAGGTCGGCGGCCTTGTCGATCCCCTTGTCGATCTTGTCGCCGTGCTCGTTGAGCAGGTTCTTGGCCTTGCCCCTCAGGCGGGCGTTCTTCGTGAACTTGTCGAGCAGTCCCATGGGTCCTCCCGGACGACGGTGTGGTGGGTGATCTCAGGTATCCAGGATCTCAGCAAGGGCGGAGGTCAGCGCGTTACATGGGAGGTCAGCGTCATGATCGGAGGGACGTCGCCGCGCAGGTAGGCCTCGATCACGACCTCCTCGTGCACGACACCCGGCTGGGGCAGGTCGCGCAGGCTGAACCATCGCTGGTCGACGGCCTTGTCGGTCTCGGCGATGCGCGGGTCGCCGTCCCAGCGGCGGGCGATCCAGAAGAAGTCGACCCGCTGCTCCACCGGCGGGCCACCTGGCATCCAGCGGTGGATCGTGGTGAGCGGCTGGAGCGTCTCGGGATCGACCGTGGCGCCGGTCTCCTCGTTGACCTCGCGGGCGGCAGCCGTCCGTGCGGACTCGTCCGCATCGACGTGGCCCGCGATCAGAGCCCAGTGCCCGTCGCGGTAGCCGGTGTTCTGCCGCAGCTGGAGCAGGATCTCCTCGTCACCGATCGGGCCGCGCAGCATCAGGACGTAGGAGGCAGGGACCAGGGCATGGCTCATGCCGAGCACTCTAGGCCGCGCCGCTGACGAGGAGGTTAGCCTCGGGAGCGTGCCCGTCTCCGTCGCCGTGGTCCCGCAGACCCCACTTCTCGTGCCCGAGATCGCCGCGGGTGCGGCGGGGGAGCTGGAGACCCTGCGGTCGTACGCGATCGACGCGGTCCGAGAGGTCACCTCCGACGCCGACCGTGTCCTCGTGCTCGCGCCGGGACCGGCCGACGCCCGCTTCGACGACGTGGCGGCGGACTTCACGCCGTATGGGTACGGGGAGCGCTCGAGCGACGCCACCGGCACAGGCGCCGGCGTGCGGCCCGGGTCGGCGCTCCCGCTGGGCGCATGGCTCCTCGACGCCGTCGGCACGACCGTCCCGCGTGTCTTCGCCGAGACCAGCGGCGAGGCGGTCGATCTCCCCGGCAACGGACGTACGGCCCTGGTGGTCCTCGCCGACGGAAGCGCGAAGCGCGACAAGACCGCGCCGGGATACGTCGACGTCCGTGCTCTGGCGTTCGACGCGGTGATCGGTACGGCGCTGGCCAGCGCCGACCTCGACGCCCTCGGCGCGCTCGATCCCGCCCTCGCGGCCGACCTGTGGGCGAGCGGTGTCCCGGCTTTTCGGGCTCTGGCTGCGACGGTGCGGGTGGATGGTGGTGACGAGATCGCGGCGCAGCTGACCTACGACGGTTCGCCCTACGGTGTCGCCTACTGGGTCGCCGTCTGGCGCGGGTAGCCAGGGCTGCGGGTGCCGGCCCGGCACGCACGGAGCCCCCGGCGCCGCAGCGCCAGGGGCTCCGTCCTGCTGTCGTCCGGCCCTCCTACCTCCTCCTGTAGACCCGGATCGTCTTCGACTTGCTGGCGCGCTTGGCGGTCGACGAGCCCCGGTAGGTCACCGTGATCCGCTTCCTACCGGCCGCGAGCCGCTTGATCCGCTTGTTGGCCCGGCCTCGGGCGTTGAGAGTGCCGCGTCCGACGACCCGCTTGCCTCGCTTGATCACGTACTTGCCGCGCGCGGCCTTTCCGCCTGACACGACCCGGAACGAGACCCTCGCCCGAGTGGCGGTCGTCACTCGCTTCGGCTTGACCTTCAGGGCGGTGATCCTCGAGGCGGTCTTCGGTGCCGGTGTCACCGTCACGAAGACTTGTGCTGAGGCCTCGCCGCCGTGACCGTCGTTGACCGTGTAGCGGAAGGACGTCTTACCTGTGAACCCGCGCTTGGGTGTGAACCGGACCGCCGAGCCGTTGCCGATCGGTGTCACGGTGTTCCCCTTCAGGTCCGAGTAGGTGTAGGACAGTGCGTCCCCGTCCGGATCGCTCGCCCTCAGGTTGATGATGACCGAGCGTCCCTGCCTCACCTTCACGCCCGTGACGTTCTGGG
The DNA here is from genome assembly GCF_019550935.1 of Mumia sp. zg.B53. Taxonomy (NCBI): domain Bacteria; kingdom Bacillati; phylum Actinomycetota; class Actinomycetes; order Propionibacteriales; family Nocardioidaceae; genus Mumia; species Mumia sp. zg.B53. The sequence continues at coordinate 207,867 of NZ_JAHWCK010000005.1, forward strand.
CCGTCGGACGGCGGTTGCTGAAGTTGACGTTGAGCGTCTTCTGCAGCGGTGTGTCGGCCGACGAGCGGCCCACGTGGACGGTGTAGTTACCGTCTGCCGTCGCCCACTCTCCGTCCGCCCACTTCCTCAGATCGTCCGCGTCGTCCGGGACGAAGTAGGAGAACGGGTGGTTGGAGGCGTTGGAGTCGATCAGCACCGACACCTTTTTGCTCTGGCCGGCAGCGAGGTCGATCTTGTCGAACCCCACGAGCCGCTTCGACGGCTCGCCCGACTGCCGCGGAAGCGTGAGGTAGACCTGCGGGACCTCCTTGCCGGCACGCTTGCCGGTGTTGGTGACCGTGAAGTCGGCCCTCAGCGCGGTGTGTCCGTTGCCGCCTCCCACCTCGGTGACCTTCAGGTCCTTGTAGTCGAAGGTCGTGTAGGAGAGTCCGTATCCGAATGGGAAGTACGGCTCGGTCCCGGTCGCCTGGTACCACCGGTAGCCCATCTTGAGGCCTTCGGTGTAGCGGACGACGCGTTGCGGTTTCGGTCCCGAGACGGTGCACGGCGGCTGCTCCGCCGGATCGATGCACTGCGGGTCGCGCCCGTAGCCGCCGGGTGTGCCCGTGTTCTCCTCGAAGCCGTTGTACTGCTCCGTGGTCTCGTAGGCGGCCTCGTGGTCGGTCTTCCCGATCGTGAGCGGCAGCTTGCCTGAGAAGTTCGTGTCGCCGAACAGGGCGTCGGCGACGACCTGGCCGTCCCACTCGCCCGGATACCACGCCTGCACCATCGTGTCGACGTCGTCGATCCACGGCATGTTGACCTGGCCCTGCGTCTTCATGACGACGATCGTGTTCGGGTTGGCAGCCAGGACCCGCGGGATGAGCTCCTGCTGGTTGGTGCCGGTGATCGTCGGCAGATCGAGGTTCGGAGTCTCGTTCGGCGCGCCCGCGGCGGTGCTGTTCGGGTTCTCCTCGGGCCAGTAGGCGTTCTTGTCCCAGGTCTCTCGCGCCACGTCACCGACCATGAGGATGGTGACGTCGGCGTTGCGGGCCGCCCTCTCCGCGCTGGCGATGTTGGTCCCCGTGTTGAGGGTCACCGTGGCGTCGGAGTTCTTGCTGTCGAGCACGTTCTGCAGACCCTGGACGGGTGTCACCTGGAACGGCTCGTTGACCGTGATGTTCTGGGACCGGTTGCCGCTGCGCGGCGGCAGCGAGGCCTCGCGGGCGAACCACTGCGGACCGATCACGGCGATCGACTCCACCGCACCGGCGTTGAGAGGCAGGATGTTCTTCTGGTTGCGGAGAAGGACGAGTCCCTCGGCGCCTGCCTGCTTGGCGACCTTGGCGTGGGCACCGGTTGGTGCCATGAGCGGATCGATCTTGTCCCACTGGAACGACGTCAACGGGTTGTCGAAGTTGCCGAACTCGAACATCTTGATGTAGCGAGGACGCAGCAGGCCGTCGATGTCTGCCTCGGTGATCACACCCGAGTTGATGTACTGCTTGAGGATCTCCGGCTTGTACCACTCGGGCGACTCGTCGAGCTCGACGTCCACGCCGGCCCTGAGCGCGTCCAGAGTGCTCTGCTGAGCGCGCCGGTCGGAGAAGACGTAGCCGTCGAAGCCCCAGCGCTGACGCAGCGTCTGCTGAAGGAGCGGTGAGCTGCTGCAGTTGTAGGTGTAGTTCAGGTCCGGATAGGCGCACATCACGGACGACACGTCGGCGTCCTTGACGGCCATCTCGAACGGCAGCAGATAGATCTCGTGCAGGGCACGAGAGGGCACCCGGTTGGCCGACGTCCAGCGCTCGAACTGGTACTCCGAGTCGTTGGCGACGAAGTGCTTCGCCGTGGCCTGGCTGACGCCGCGGGCCTGGATCCCCTTGATGATCTCACTCGACATCACGCCGGTGAGGTACGGATCCTCGCTGAAGTACTCGTTGTTCCGCCCGCCGTACGGGGTGCGGATCATGTTCATGCCAGGTCCCCACAGGACCTGGTCGGCCCACGCCTCGAGCTCGACGTCGAGCACGTTGCCCCAGTCGCCCATGAGGTCGCGGTTGAACGTCGCCGCAGACGAGACCTGGGCGGGGAGTGCCGTTGCAGTCGGCTCGGGGAGGCAGTCGCCGCCTCGGATTCCCGTGCCGCCGTTGGCCTGCCGGAAGGTCGGGATGTCGAGCGACGGGATGCCCTCGATGTGACGGCCGATGATGGTGAAGTTGCAGTCGTTCCGGTCCGCGGGGCTGTCTTCGGGATCCCCGTCCGGATCCAGGTCCTCGTTGTAGAACGGCTGGTTGTAGATCTGCTGAAGCTTCTGGTCCAGGGTCATCGCGCCGATCAGCAGGTCGGCCCGCCGCTCCGGTGTGAGACTCGTGTTCATCCACGGCAGGTCTTCTTGTGCCTGCGTGATGGAAGGTATGAAGACTACCGAGGCGGCGACGAGGCCGGCCGCGGCAGCGTACGTGATCATTCGTCGAAACATGCGAGTGAACCCCCGACTTCGATGCCTGCCCCGAGATCCCATCCAGTCAAAGACCGGATCAAGCAGGAACAAACTGGGACATTTACCCCATCAGAACACCCGGTTGTCGAACGTGCATCTCTCGCTCGTCGTGAGGAGGCCGCGAGGCCGCAGGTCACCCCACGGCAGAGGGGCCGTCGGGGTCCTGGCCCTTGTCCAGCTTGTGGATCTGCTCCTTCGCGGCGGCGTGGGCCTTGTCGATCTTGTCGTCGTACGTGCCCTTGGTCAGGTCCTTGGCCATGTCCCGCACCTTCTCGAGCGCGCTGTCGATCGTGTCGCCGTTCTCGGTGACGAGGATGCTCGCCCGCTCCTTCATCTCGCGGGCCAGGTCCGCGCTGGAGTCCTTGAACCTCTCGAAGGCCTCGTCGAACGTGCTCATGCCGATCTCTCCCTGTCATGGGTCGGTGCGTACTGGGTGCTGGACACTCTCGAATCTACGTCAGAATGGTCGCCGTGAGCTCTCCAGTGGTCGCCGTCGTGGGGCCGACCGCCGCCGGGAAGTCCGATCTCGCCGTCGCGCTGGCGCAGCGCATCGGCGGCGAGATCGTCAACGTCGACGCCTACCAGGTCTATCGCGGCATGGACGTCGGTACGGCGAAGCTCCCCGCCGCCGAGCGCGGCGGCGTCCCGCACCACCTTCTCGACGTCCTCGACGTGACGGCACCGGCGACGGTCGCGGAGTTCCAGACCTGGGCGCGCGAGGCGATCGAGGACGTCCGGGCACGGGGCGGCGTGGCGGTGCTCGTCGGCGGCTCGGCGCTGTACGTGCGCGCCGTCGTCGATGCGTTCGAGTTCCCCGGGACCGACGAGGGCGTCCGGGCACGTCTCGAGGAGGAGCTGCAGACCCAGGGGCCGGAGGCGATGCACCGGCGTCTCGCGGGGGTCGACCCTGAGGCGGCGCGATCGATCCTCGCGTCCAACGGACGCCGGATCGTCCGAGCGCTCGAGGTCGTGGAGATCACCGGACGGCCGTTCGCCGCGTCGCTGCCCGCCCACACGGCGTTCTACGACGACCTCCGACTCATCGGGATCGATGTGCCGCGCGACGTGCTCGACGACCGGATCGCCCGACGGGTCGACCGCATGTGGGAGGACGGCCTCGTCGAGGAGGTGCGGTCGCTCACCGAGCGCGGTCTGCGCGAGGGACGGACGGCGAGCCGTGCGCTCGGCTACTCGCAGGTGCTGGCCTACCTCGACGGCACGATGACCGAGGACGAGGCACGCGAGGCGACCGTCCGTGGGACACGCAAGTTCGCGCGGAAGCAGGACTCGTGGTTCCGCAAGGACCCGCGCATCGTGTGGCTCCCGTACGACGCCCCCGACCTGCTGGAACGAGCCGTACGGGTGGCGGAGGGCTCAGCCGGCGTGGCGTGACTCGAGCCTGCGGCGCAGCCGGCCGAGCGCGATCCCGTATGAGATGCGAAGGACCGGGGAGGCCAGTCGCCAGACCACTCCGGCGACCGCGCCGCCGGGCACCCTGACGCGCTCCTCCCACGAGAACAGCGTGCCGCCGTCGTCGGTGGGCTCGCAGCTGAACAGCCCGGTGCCGGAGATGAGGCGACCGGTGTGCGCCACCTCGCAGACCCGCGGCGGGTCGGATCGTACGACGTGCATCGTGTCTGTGACCCGCACCGGGCCGACCCCGGTCACCGCGACGATCTGCTCACCCACGACCCTGACCGTCGTCGCGGGTATCCACTCGCCCTGGAGCTCCCAGTCGGTGACGTAGTCCCAGGTAGTCTGCTGCGACACGCCGACCCGTACCGCGCCGGTCACCACCCCGACCTGCGGGGTCGCGACCACGGGGCGAGCTCGGCGGGTGGTCATCGCGCCACGGCCTCCGAGCGCCAGCCGGCGTAGCCGAGGACGATGAGCCGCATCTGGCGCCGAGCCTCGGACTCGATCTCCTCCATGAGGTCCGGCTCGTCGGGCGACTCGATGACCTGCTCCGCGGTCGACACCATGATGTTGACGAACAGCCGGGACGCCGTCCGGACGTCGCCCTCGGCCCAGGTGTCGAGCTGAGGGAAGGTCCGGAGCACCCCCGCCAGGTCGCGGACGTAGCTGTGGAGCTCGGTGCGGATGCGACTGCGGACCGCAGGGACCCCGCCGAAGCGCTCCCGCGCGACGAAGGCGAAGTGCGGACGGTGGGCGCGGACCTGCGACACGATGATCGCGGCCGACGCAGCGATCACGTCGGAGTAGGTCTCCGGATCCTGGCGGGCCTGGCGCATCATGCCGCGCAGCGTCCCGAACGACTGGTCGACGAGCGCCAGCCCGAGCTCCTCCATGCTGGCGAAGTGGCGGTAGAAGGCGGTCGGGACCACGCCGGCGCGCCGGGCGACCTGGCGCAGGCTCACGCCGGCGAACCCGTGCTCGTCGGTCAGATCGAGCGCCGCGTCCAGAAGTGCCTGCCGCGTGCGTTCCTTCTGCTCGTGGCGCGGCACTGCATCCTCGGAGTCTTGCACCGGGGAACCCTACCGCGGCGGCCGCATCGCGACCGCGCAGAGGAGGAGCTCCTCGTCCGCGAGGACGAGGCGATGGGTCCTGGAGGACGATGCGCGTCCGCATACCCAGGGCAGAGGCTGGCGGGTATGAGCGGGGCCGAACGTGCCCTGCGGGTGGAGGGTGAGCTGATGCCGCGTCGGTTGTGGGTGCTCGGACTCGGGCTGGGGTTGGTGATGACGATGCTGGGAGCCGGTTCAGCGTCGGCCGCGCCGAAGAAGCGTCCGGATCTGGTGGTGTCGGCGGTGTCGGTGTCGCCGGGGAAGGTGGTCGCCGGTGGTGTGCTGAAGGTCAGTGACACGACGCGTAACAAGGGCCGTAAGAAGGCGAAGCGGTCGGTGACGCGGTACGCGCTGTCGGCGAACAAGAAGTGGGACAAGAAGGACGTCGTCCTCGGGAGTCGTGCGGTCAAGGTGCTGAAGCCGGGCAAGAAGCACGCGGTGAAGGCGCGCTCGGTGCGGGTGGCGGCGGCGACCAGGCCGGGTACGTACTGGCTGCTGGCGTGCGCGGACGCGAAGAAGAAGGTGCGTGAGTCCAACGAGCGCAACAACTGCCGGGTGGCCAAGCGACGCGTCACCGTCACCAGGCGCAACGCTGCCGCTCCCCCCGACGATGCGGTCAAGGTCAAGGTCAACGTTCGTGGACACGTCGACTGGAAGGATCGCACTCGTCTTTCGGTAGGGAGCGTCACCACAGAGATCGACAGTGCAGCCACGTTCGACTTCAACGTGCCCGCGGAGCTGACGTATCTCCAGGGCAGGCCGTTCTATCTCGAGGTGACGTGGGACAAGGGGACCGTGTCAGGCAGGACGGTCTACAAACGGGTCAACAACGACGCCTGCCGGGTCACGTCGACGGCAGATCAACGGGTCACAGGGGAACCAGCGCTCTTGAGTCAGGCCCTTGTCCACCTCCCCGTCCCTGGTCGACCGTCGCTCTTCGGCCAGTTCTCCTTGAACTTCGTCGCCCAGTCGACCACCCCCGTGACCGCGGTCGACTGCCGCGGAGAAACCTGGGCCCAGAGCCCCATGCGCTTCGCGATCGTCGACACCCCCGACGAGCTTGCGAGCGTCTCGGCCAACGCCGACCTGAGCCGGATCGTCCTCAAGGGCGGCGGAGCACCCCGGACTCACCCGGGTCGTACCTGGGAAGCCACGGTCACCCTCGACATCACCCACCCGCGGTAGCGGCAACGACCGTGATCGAGCCGACCCGTCGGCGCTGAGCTCTGCCGGCGTGGGCGAAGGTCGTCACCCCTCTAGACTCGGAGGGGTGACGACCTTCGCGTGGCTCAAGGGCCACGGCACCGAGAACGACTTCGTGATCCTTCCCGACCCCGACGGGACGGTGCACGGGGATCTCGACGCGACCTTCGTGGCCGCGCTGTGCGACCGCCGGCGGGGGATCGGCGCCGATGGCGTCCTGCGCGCTGTGCGGGCCGCCCCGGGCGAGGGTGCCGAGTGGTTCATGGACTACCGCAACGCGGACGGGTCGATCGCCGAGATGTGCGGCAACGGCGTACGGGTCTTCGCGCGCTACCTGGCCCTGGAAGGGCTCGTCGACTCGTCCGTCCCTGTGCCGGTGGCAACCCGGGACGGCATCAAGGTCGTGACCTACGACGGCGTCGCCATCGCCGTCGACATGGGTGTCCCGCGTCTGCTGGGGGAGTCCAAGGTCGTCGCTGAGGGGACCGCCCGCGCCGCCCGTCAGGTCGACGTCGGCAACCCGCACGCCGTCGCCTTCGTCGACGACCTCGGTCAGGCGGGCACGCTTCTGGTCGAGCCGGAGTACGACGCGGCGGTCTTCCCCGAGGGCGTCAACATCGAGTTCGTCGCGCGGCGAGGCCCGCGTCATGTGGCGATGCGGGTGCACGAGCGGGGTGCGGGCGAGACCCGCTCGTGCGGCACGGGGGCGGTGGCGGTGGCTCTGGCGACGGCAGCGACGGACGGGGCCGATCCCGCCGACGGCGGCGACGTCACCTACCGGGTCGACGTGCCGGGCGGCACGCTCCACGTGACCTGGAAGGCCGACGGGCACGCCGTACTCGCCGGACCGGCCGTCATAATTGCTCGCGGGGATCTCACCTGGCTGGGATGATCGAGGCCACCGCCGACGTTGCAAGGATCAGATGACTGCACAGAACGAAAACCCCACTGACCAGTTCGCCGACACCGCTACCGACGTGCCGTCGGTGGACTCTGTCGATCCGGTGGAGCGCTTCGAGCCCATCGACCTCGACACCCACGACGGTGACCAGCTCGACCTGGCCGACCGCAACTCGCTGAGGCGCGTCGCCGGCCTGTCGACCGAGCTCGAGGACATCTCCGAGGTCGAGTACCGCCAGCTGCGGCTCGAGAGGGTCGTTCTCGTCGGCGTGTGGACAGACGGCTCGGCCACCGATGCCGAGAACTCTCTCGCCGAGCTCAAGCTGCTGGCCGAGACCGCCGGCTCCGAGGTGCTCGACGCCATGGTCCAGCGCCGTCAGCGGCCTGATCCGGCGACGTACGTCGGCCGAGGCAAGGTCGAGGAGCTCGCCGATATCGTCCAGGCGACCGGCGCTGACACCGTGATCTGCGACGGAGAGCTCGCACCCAGTCAGCTGCGCAACCTCGAGGACCGGACCAAGGTCAAGGTCGTCGACCGTACGGCGTTGATCCTCGACATCTTCGCCCAGCACGCCAAGTCCCGCGAGGGTCGCGCACAGGTGGAGCTCGCGCAGCTCCAGTACATGAAGCAGCGCCTCCGCGGCTGGGGCGGCAACCTGTCTCGTCAGGCTGGTGGCCGTGTCGGTGGCGACGGTGGCGGCATCGGGTCGCGCGGTCCCGGTGAGACCAAGATCGAGACCGATCGCCGTCGCATCAACGACCGGATCGCCAAGCTGCGGCGCGAGCTGACCGAGATGCGCAAGACCCGTGACACCAAGCGCGCGACGCGCCAGCGCAACAAGGTGCCCGGTGTCGTGATCGCGGGATACACCAACGCCGGCAAGTCGAGCCTGCTCAACCGGCTCACGCGCGCCGGGGTCCTGGTCGAGGACGCGCTGTTCGCCACCCTGGACCCGACCACGCGGCGTACGGAGACCTCCGACGGACGCGAGTACACGCTCTCCGACACCGTCGGCTTCGTCCGGCACCTTCCTCACCAGCTCGTCGAGGCCTTCCGTTCGACGCTGGAGGAGGTCGCCGACGCCGACCTGGTCCTGCACGTGGTCGACGGCTCGCACCCCGACCCGGAGGGCCAGATCACGGCGGTGCGCGAGGTGTTCGCCGAGATCGGCGCGCTGGACGTGCCGGAGATCATCGTGATCAACAAGGCCGACGCGGCCGACCCGATGGTCGTGTCGCGCCTGCTGGCCCGCGAGCCGCACGCCGTCGTGGTGTCGGCCCGCACCGGCGAGGGCATCGGCGAGCTGCTGTCCGCGGTCGAGGCCGACCTCCCTCAGCCGGCGGTCAAGATCGACGTGGTCCTCCCGTACGACCGGGGCGACCTGCTCAACCAGATCCACCTCCACGGTGAGATCGACACGCTCGAGCACACCGCCCACGGCACTCACGTCGTCGCCCGGGTGCACGACGAGCTCGCGGGCGCCGTCGCCGAGTACGCCTGAGGGGCCCTTCGCCTGACGGGTCGTTCGCCTGACGCCTGACGCGACTGTGCGCTGAGCACCTCGGTCCCCTCCAGGATCGGTGCCCAGCGCACAGCCAGTCTTGCGGGAGGTCAGCTCCCCGGGATGCCCGACTCCGGCGGCGTGCCGACGTCTCCGGTGAACTCCTCGATCTCCGCGTCACCGACGTCGGTCTGGAGGACCGGCGTCTTGTCGGCGGTCGTGCCGTCGGCCTGGATCTGGACCAGCTTCAGGCCACCGATGCCCGCGTGACGGTCCTCGGAGTAGCGGAACGGCACATAGTTGGGGCCACTCAGCTTGGAGCCGTCCTGCTCGAACGTCTCGACGATCGACTCACGGCTCAGGTCGTCGCCCGCGCGGTTCAGCGCGTCGACGAGCGTGAACGCCTGCGACATGCCGTACACCTTGTAGTTGGTCAGCGGCGAGCCGTCTCCGTACTCGTCCCAGACCTTCTGCCAGAGCTTGGTCCACTCGTTGTCCGGCTCGGAGGCCTGCGGCATGTACGTCGTCGTGTAGACGCCGGCGAGCGGGCTGCTGCCCTTGATCGCGCCCTTGGAGAACTCCTCCAGGAGCGACCCGACGAGACCCGAGTCCGAGCCGACGTTGGTGTAGAACCAGGTCGGCTTGTAGTTGAGCTTCATCGAGACAAGCTGCGAGAGAGCGGTGTACGAGGGCACGTTGAAGCCCACGACCACGTCGGCGCCGGACTTCTGGAGCTCGGCGATCTGCGGACCGACGTCGGTGTTGCCGGGGACGTACGTGACCTTGGAGACGATCTGGTCGGCGATGTACTGCTCGAGACCGCGGGTGCCGTCCTCGCCGAGCTCGTCGTCCTGACCGAAGACACCGACCTTGGCGTCGGGCAGGTTCTCGGCGATGTACTGGCCGATCACCTTGCCCTCCGACTCGTAGTCGGGCTGCCAGCCGAAGGTCATCGGCTTCTCCTTCGGGTCGTCCCACAGGAGGGAGCCGGAGGAGACGGTCAGGTCGGGGACGCCCTCGGCGTTGAGGAAGTTGGTCACCGCCTGGTGGGTGGGGGTGCCCAGACCGGCGACGATCGCGAACACCTCGTCCTTGAGCACGAGCTCGTTGACGACCTCGGACGTCTTGGCAGGGTTGTAGCCGTCGTCCTTCGCGATGAACTCGATGTCGCGGCCGCTGACACCTCCGTTGGCGTTGACGAAGTCGTAGTACGCCTTGTGGCCGAGCGGGATCTCGCTATAGCCGGGTGCTGCGACACCCGTGAGCGGGAAGTGGCCGCCGATCTTGATCGAGTCCTCGGTCAGACCGGGATCATTCGAGTCGCCGCCGTCTCCGCCGCCGCCGCACGCAGCGACGACCAGTGCGGAGGCAGCCAGCGCGGCTCCGAGTACGAGCCGGCGACTCCGGCGCGCCGATGTGGGCTGATGAGCCATGGATCTCATCCCTTCTGGGTGGGTGTTGCAGGGTTGGGACGGCGCAGTCGTGCACGCCGCCATGCCGTCGAGAGAGTCCCCATCACTCCTCCAGGTGCGAGGAGCATTACGAGGATGAGGACGATGCCGTAGATCAGGGGTGACATCTGTGCGGCCTGGGTGTCCGACAGGCCCGAGCCGGTCGACAGCGAGGTCACCCACGGAGGAAGGAACACCAGCACCGCGGCGCCGATGAACGCGCCGGTGATGCTGCCGAGGCCGCCGATCACCGCGGCAGTGAGCACCGAGAGCGAGAGGACGATCGTGAACGCGCTCGGCGCGGCGAGCCGGACGACGATCGCCATCACGGCGCCGGCCAGGCCGGCGTACGCGGCGCTGATGACGAACGCCTGCACCCGGGTACGGCCGAGGTTGATGCCGGCGATCTCCGCGGCGACCTCCTGGTCACGAACGGCACGCCAGTGGCGTCCGATCTTGGACCGGCGGAGGTTGAGTGCGAAGAAGAGGGCCACGACCAGGCACATCAGGCCGAGGTAGGCCACGTACTTGGACGACGTCGCGAACTCGCCGGACACCGCGTCGATGAACGACACGAACCACTCCGGCGGTCGCGGAGACGCGACGGTCAGGCCGACCTCGCCGTTGAAGGTGCCCTTGAAGTAGAGGGCGACGCTCGGGAGAGCCACCGCCAGCGCCAGCGTGGCGCCGGCGAGGTACGGCCCGTGCAGCCGTGCCGCGCCGATGCCGACGACGAACCCGACGACCGACGTGACCACGACGGCGACCAGGGCCACCACCGGGAACGGCAACGGCGTCTCCGTGTCGAGCATCAGCGCGGTCGTATAGGCGCCGACGGCCATCAGCGCCCCGTGGCCCAGCGAGATCTGGCCGTTGAGGCCGGTGAGGGCGGTCAGGCCGATCGCCGCGATGGCGTAGTAGGTGAGCGAGGAGAGCTGCGTGTTGGTGTAGCGGTCGGTGGACTCCAGCAGGAGCATGCCCGCGACCAGGACCGCGAGGCTGATGAGGAGGTTGCGGGTGAGGTTGAGGTCGAGCAGGCGCTTGGTGGTGCTGTCGGTCGACATCAGACCCTCCTGGTCTTGGTGCTGGAGAAGAGACCGCCCGGCTTGAGGAGCAGGACGACCATCAGGAGGACGAACGCGGCCAGGGTGACGAGACCCGAGGCGACGTACCCGGAGACCAGGGAGTTCACCAGGCCGAGGAGGAGGCCACCGACGACCGCGCCGACCGGGCTGTCGAGGCCGCCGATGACCGCGGCGATGAAGCCGAAGACGATGAGCGTCTCCATGTAGCTCGGATAGATGAACTGTCCGCTGGCGACCAGGATGCCCGCCACGGCGCCGACGAGGCCGGCGAGCGCCCACCCGAAGGTGAGCAGGTGGGAGACCTTGACGCCGAGGATGCGCGACACTTCTCCGTCGAAGGCCGCCGCACGCATCGTGAGGCCGAGCTGCGTCTTCTGGAAGAGGAGCGTGAGGCCGACGACCACCACACCGACCGTGCAGAGGATGAAGATGCTCGTCGGGGTGAGCGCGAGGTTCGTGTCACCGACCTGGAAGCCGTTGACTCCGACGGGCGACGGGAAGGACTGGTAGTCCGACCCGAAGAGGATCGCCGCCAGCGCCTGGATCGCGACGTACAGGCCCAGCGTGGCGATCACGATGTTGAGCTCCATGCCGCCCTCGAGCGGGCGGATGACGACACGCTCGAGCACGGCCCCGATGAGGAAGCCGGCGGCGAGAGCGACGGCGAACGCGGCCCAGTACGGGAAGTCGCGGTTGAGCAGCGTCAGCGCGACGTACGTGGTGAACATCGCCTGCGAGCCCTGGGCGAAGTTGATGATCCGGGTCGACCGGAAGATCAGCACGAGCGCGAGCGCGAAAGCAGCGATCACGATGCCCTGGGTGAGTCCGTTGAGCAGGATGTTGAGGAGCTTCTGGATGTCGCCGTTCATGGTGTCCTCCTCAGAACCCGAGGTATGAGTGGCGCAGGGTGGCGTCGTTGCGCAGGACCTCGGCGGACTCGGTCACGACGACCTTGCCGAGGTTGAGCACGACACCGGTGTGCGCGATGGACAGGGCACTGCGGGCGTTCTGCTCGACGAGGAGCACGGTGAGGCCCGAGTCGGCGACCAGCGTGCGGAGCAGGTCGAAGATCTGCGCCACGATCCGGGGCGCGAGTCCCAGGGACGGCTCGTCGAGCAGCAGGAGGGTCGGCCGGGAGAGCAGCGCGCGGGCGATGACCAGCATCTGGCGCTCGCCGCCCGAGAGCGTGTGCGCCTGTGCACTCCGCCGGTCACCGAGCACCGGGAACAGCTGGTAGGCGTCGTCGAGCGTACGGACCGGAGCCGGGGTGTCGCTCGGTCGCTTGGCGGCCCCGCGGGCGCCGAGGCGGAGGTTCTCCTCGACGGTCAGCTCGGCGATGACGCCGCGACCCTCGGGGACGTGCGCCATGCCGCGGTGGACCATCGACTCCACGGGAGCCCCGGTGATGTCCGTGCCGTTCAGCGTGACGGTGCCCGCCGCGGGGCGTACGAGGCCGGACACCGTGCGCAGGAGCGACGTCTTGCCGGCGCCGTTGGCGCCGAGGACCGCGGTGATCCGACCGGCCTCGACCGTCATGTCGACGGAGTCGAGCGCACGAACCGGCCCGTAGGTGGTGGTGAGGTCGGTGAGGGTGAGCATGCCTCAGCCCTCCTTCGCGGCGGCGCCGGCAGGGGTGGTCGCGAGCGACGCCGTGTCGATCTCGCTGCCTCCGGTCACGTCCGCACCGAGGTAGGCGGCGACGACCTTCGGGTCGTCCTGGATCTCCGCGGGCGTCCCTCGGGCGATGACCTCACCGAAGTCGAGGACCGTGATCGTGTCGCAGATGCGCATGACGAGGTCCATGTGGTGCTCGACGAGGAGCACCGACATGCGGCCGGTGAGGCGCCCGACGAGGTCGCCCAGCTCGTCCATCTCGCCCTCGGAGAGCCCAGCCGCAGGCTCGTCGAGGAGCAGGAGACGCGGCTCGGCCACGAGGGCACGGGCGAGCGCGACCTTCTTCTGCTCCGGGTAGGGCAGCATCCCGGGATAACGGGGCGCGAGGTGTGCGGCGCCGAGGTCGGTGAGGGCCTGCATCGCCCGCTCGCGAAGCGCCTTCTCGTCACGGCGTCCCCGAGGCAGCCCCAGGGAGGCCGAGGCGAAGCCGCTCTCCGAACGGACCCCCGCGCCCGTCATCACGTTCTCGAGGGCGCTCATGCCGGCAAAGAGTCCGACGCCCTGGAGCGTCCGGGCGATGCCGAGACCTGCCAGGTCGTGCGGCCGGAGGCGGGTGAGCTCCTGGCCCTCCCAGGTCAGCGTGCCGGAGTCGGGGCGGACGAACCCGCAGCAGACGTTGAAGAAGGTGGTCTTGCCGGCGCCGTTCGGGCCGATCACGCCGTGGACCTGTCCGGGCTCGACGGTGAGGCCGACGTCGCCCAGGGCAACGAGGCCACCGAACCGTACGGTCACGCCCTCGGCGGTGAATCGGCCGTCGTTCGTGGCGGAGCTGTCCGCGGCGGGCGAGGACTCCGCAGAGGCCGTGGTCGAGGAGTCCGCCGAGGCATCTGTCGAGGCATCCGTCGAGGCGGTGGGTGGTCCGGTTGGTGAGCCCCCTGGTGGGGGCTCGGGGGTGGGCTCGATGGGAGGGGTCATGCGAGTCCTTCCGAGGTGCAGTGTCGTGCGGCCGGGGACGGTGGTGTGTGACCCCGGACACATGGCGGTGTTGCCCGGCGAACGCTACCGATTCGGGGGAACTAAGCAAGCGCTTAGTCGCGGTGGGTGTCCAATTGTTACCGGATGGTGACGCGGGCCACACATCGGGGGTGTCGCGCTGCCGGGGGCCTGTGAGTCGCTCGGCCGTGAGCGGCCGTGCTCTCGGTAGGCTGCGTCGGTGACCTCGTCGATCTCGGACCCGCCCCTCGCGACCGCCGACCCCGGTCGCCACGCCAAGCTGCGTGCGGTGCTCCACGCCGCCGTCGCAGCGGTGGGTGGTGTCGAGCGGCCGGGCCAGGTGGAGATGGTGGAGGCGGTGTCCGACGCGTTCAGCGGAGGCGAGCACCTGCTCGTCCAGGCCGGTACCGGCACCGGCAAGTCGCTCGGCTATCTCGTTCCGAGCCTTCTCCACGATCGCCGCGTGGTGGTCGCGACCGCGACGCTCAACCTCCAGCACCAGCTCGTCGAGCGAGACATCCCCGCCCTCCTCGACGGGGCAGGCGCGGTCCTCGAGCGCACGCCGCGTGCCGCCGTGGTCAAAGGTCGCGGCAACTATGCGTGCCTCCACCGGATCCGCGAAGGAGCGCCCGACGACCAAGGTGTGCTCATCGAGGCACCGAGCGGGTCGCTCGGGGAGGAGGTCGTGACGCTCCGTGCCTGGGCAGAGGAGGAGTCCGACCGCGGAGGCGTCGGCGACCGGGACGCCGCGCCGTCGCACACCGAGCGGGCGTGGCGGCAGGTCAGCGTCCACGCGCGGGAGTGCCTCGGCGCGTCGCGCTGCCCGTACGCGATGGAGTGCTTCGCCGAGGCGGCCCGCGACCATGCGGCCGGCGCCGACCTCGTCGTGACCAACCACGCCCTGCTCGCGATCGACGCGATCGACGGGGTGCCCATGCTCCCTGAGTACGACACCGTGGTCATCGACGAGGCGCACGAGCTCGTCGCGCGGGTGACCCAGGCGTCGACCGCCGAGCTCGCCCCGCCATCGGTGGAGCGGGCGGCTCGCCGCGCCCGCTCGTACGTCCGTGGGCGCGAGGCCGATGACCTCGAGGACGCCTCGGACGCTCTCCGCGAGGCGCTGGAGGTGACGGCGCCCGGCCGGATCGCCTCGCCGTCGGACCAGCTGGCCGACGCGCTGAGCCTCGTGCGCGACGCCGCCCGGGACTGTCACTCGGCGATGCCGAAGGAGCCCAAGGACTCCGGCGACGGTGACGCCGCCCGGCAGCAGGCGAAGGCGATGGTCGACGACGTGCGCAAGGTCGCCGAGCGGATGGCCGCGGCCTCCGAGGCCGACGTGCTGTGGATGGCCGAGCGGGAGGGTGCCCGGGGTGGCAACGAGCTGCGGATCGCGCCTGTCGACGTCGCGCTCACGCTCCGCGACAAGCTGTTCGCCGAGAACACCGTCGTGCTGACGAGTGCGACGCTCAAGCTCGGCGGCGGATTCGACCCGGTGGCGCGCAGCGTCGGGCTGTGGGCGTCCGACCGTACGGAGGAGGGCGCGTCCGGCGGTCGCGGTGACAGCGGCGGGGACGATGACGGCGACGGGTCACCGGCGTCGTACGCCTGGCGTGCGATCGACGTCGGGTCGCCGTTCGACTACGCCAAGCAAGGCATGCTCTACGTCGCGCGGCATCTCCCTCCGCCGGGACGCGACGGGATGGGTGCCGCGGCCCTGGACGAGATCGTCGATCTGGTGCGAGCCGCCGGTGGGCGCACGCTCGGGCTGTTCTCGTCGCGGCGCGGCGCGGAGGCGGCTACCGAGGCCGTGCGCGAGCGGATGCCCGACGTCGAGGTTCTGTGTCAGGGTGACGCGCAGCTCCCCGAGCTGGCGAGGCGGTTCGTGGAGGACCCGCGCACGTGCCTGTTCGGCACGCTCAGCCTGTGGCAGGGGATCGACCTGCCGGGGGAGACGTGCCAGCTGGTGATCATCGACCGCATCCCGTTCCCCCGCCCGGACGACCCGTTGATGAGCGCGAGGCAGCGGCTCGTGGAGCGGCACGGCGGCAACGGCTTTATGCAGGTCGCCGCGACCCACGCCGCGCTCCTGCTGGCGCAGGGGTCGGGGCGCCTGATCCGACGCGCCGACGACAAGGGCGTCGTCGCCGTGCTCGACTCACGACTGGCCACCGCGCGGTACGGCAGCTTCTTGGCGTCCTCGATGCCGCCGATGTGGCGTACGGTCGACCGCGAGCTCGTGCTCGGCGCGCTGCGGCGCCTGGACGCCGGAGCGTCCTGAGTGCCGCAGCCGCTGACGGTCTCGCCTGCGCGGGTCAGACCCGCCGCATGACTGTCGTGACCTTGCCGAGGATGGTGGCGTCGGTGCCGTCGATCGGGTCGTACGCCGGGTTGTGCGGCAGGAGCCAGACCTTGCCGTCCTTGCGCTGGAGCGTCTTGACGGTGGCCTCTCCGTCGAGAAGGGCGGCGACGATCTCGCCGTTCTCCGCGGTCGGCTGCTGCCGGATCACGACGTAGTCTCCGTCGCAGATCGCCGCCTCGACCATCGAGTCGCCGCGCACCTCGAGCATGAAGAGCGTGCCCTCGCCGACCAGCGTGCGGGGGAGGGGCATGACCTCCTCGACGCGCTCCTCGGCGAGGATCGGGCCGCCGGCGGCGATCCGGCCGACCATGGGGACGAAGGCGGGCTCCGGGCGGGAGTCGCCCGCGCCCGTCTCGTCGAAGCCGAAGTCGACCGCGTCACCGATCGACCGGCGCGCCGCGAGGATGTCGGGCAGGAAGACCTCGATCGCGCGGGGGCGGTTGGGGTCGCGGCGGACGAAGCCGTTGCGCTCGAGCACCTTGAGCTGGTGAGCGACGGAGGAGACGCTGGCGAGACCGACGGCCGCGCCGATCTCGCGCATGCTCGGCGGATAGCCGCGTTGCTCGAGCGACTCGCGGATGATCTCGAGGACGCGGCGCTGACGCGGAGTCAGCCCGCTCGCGTCCGGCGGTCCGTCGGGGAGCTCGGAAACCTCGGCCTTCGTCATGGCCCTGACACTAGACCGCGGCGCCGGTGTGATCAAACATATGTTCGATCGTGTCGGCGTGTCGTGATGAAGTCGTCCTCAGGCGCCCATCTGGCGGACACGTCGAAAGCATGTTCGAACGGTCCTTCCAATTCTGTCGGTCGGTGTGATTAGGTTCGTACACATGTTCGATCGAACGCACGTTCGGCAACCCGCTCGGTTTCCGGTCCGGATGCACGAGCTGATCCGCCGCCTCGCTTCGGTCGGCAGACCGTACGAGTCCGAGAGATGGAGGACACGATGAGCACCGTCCGCAGCACCCTCGAGCGTCCCGTCGCCGACCGCACCGTCGTCGCGATCGACACGCCGCTGATGCGCTGCATCGAGCGGCACCCGGCGGGCCGGGGGATGCGCGGCGACCGTCGGTCCGCTCCGCGACCAGGCCCGCGGCCCGGGCCTCGGCCTCGTCGGCAGCAGCCGGCCGACCGCACCCGCGGTCGATCGGGCTACCGCCTGACCCGCCGTGGTCGGTTCGTCGTCTTCATCGCAGCCCTGATCGCGATCGCCGGCCTCACCGTGGCTCTGGGTGCGCGGGTCATCGCGACCTCGGAGCAGGCCGAGCCCGTCCCCAGTCGCGTGGTCACGCTCGAGCCAGGGCAGACCGTGTGGGACCTCGCCTCAGAGGCCAACCCCGAGGGTGACATCCGGTCTACCGTCAAGGACATCGCCGATCTCAACTCGTTGACGAGCGCGGGCGAGGTCACGGCAGGCGAGACGATCTACGTCCCGATCTACTGAGCCCAAGCCCTACTGGGTCGACACGCCGCGGTCGTCGGTGACCACCTCGCGCAGCCAGGTGCCCAGGGCGTTCATGGCGCGCAGGACGTGGTCGCGTACGGACGGCTCGGCACCGTCGCTCCACTCGGCGACGGCCGCGTAGGCGACGGTTCGGGCGGGACCCGAGACCGCTCCGGTGTCGGCTCGCACGTCGGAGGTCGTGCCGGTCTTGTTCCAGAGCACGATGCCGCGGTCCGGATCGGTGTGCGCGAGCGGATCCAGCCCGAAGGCGTTCGCGACCATGGAGAGATCGGTGTTCGCCGCGAGCCATCCGCTGACCCGTTCGCTGATCCCGGGCGAGAGGATCTCGCGACGGTGCAGACCCGCACAGAAGCCGGCCAGGTCGGTGGCGCAGCCGACCGACAGGGCCGGCGGGTGCTTCGGCCCACGGTCGTCGCGCACCCGGTCGAGGAGGCGGCTGCGCTGCATCCCGATGCGTTCCGCCGTGGCAGTCACGGTGTCGAGACCGAGACGACGAAGCAGGACGTTGGTCGCCAGGTTGTCACTCATCGCGCCGATCAGTGCACACACGTCGGTGACGGGCAGCGTGTCGGTGGCGAGCAGATGCCAGAGGCCCGAGTCGGCGACCCAGTCGTCGGCGGTGCGGCTGAGCTGCTCGGCGGGATCGATCCGCTCGGTCGCGATCCGGTGTGCCGCCTCGACGAGCAGCACGAGCTTGCCGATGCTCGCGGTGGGCAGCACCAGCTCCGGCTGGACGGCCGCGAGCACTTCGTCGCTGTCGGCATCACGCACCTCGAGGGACCAGCGGACGGCGTCGTCCGGGCGGGGGAGAGGCGGCTCGCTCATCGATCGCGGTCCGCGTGCCCGAGAGGTCGGTCCGGATCGATGTGGTCCCGGACCCGGCGCTTCAGCTCCGCCGCGTCCGGGAAGCCGCCATGGACGGCGCGGTCCCACACGACGTCGTCGTCGACCGTGATCCGGAAGACGCCTCCGGTCGTGGGCACGAGCGTCACCGAGCCGAGCTCGGTCCCGAACGTGCTCAGCAGCTCCTGGGCCATCCATCCCGCGCGAAGCAGCCACTGGCACAACGTGCAGTAGGTGATCTCGACGCGGGGCTGCGTCATCCGAACGCCTTGTGCAACGCCGTCAGGAATGCTGCGACGTCCTCCTCGGTGGTGTCCCACGAGCACATCCACCGAGACTCGACGAGGTCCGGGTGGGATCCCGCGCGCCAGTCGTAGAACGGGTGCTCGACCCGTACCGCGTCGGCAACCGCCCGCGGAAGCGTGGCGAAGACGACGTTGGCCTGGGTCGGGTTCGCGACGTGCAGCAGCGGCGCCCCCGACTCGTGTACACGTCCGTCCCGTGCGAGCTCGTCGGCCAACGCGTCGACGCCGGCGCGCAGCTGCGTCGCCCGGGCGTTGGCTGCGGTCGCGTTCGCGAGCCAGAGATCGCGCTCCGGATCGAGGAGTGTGGCGAGCTGCGCGGAGACGTACCGCATCTTCGACGTCAGCTGCATCGACATCTTGCGGATGAACTCGATCCCGTGGACTGCGCCCGGGTTCAGGACGACCACCGCCTCGCCGAGGAGGATGCCGTTCTTCGTGCCGCCGAACGACAGCACGTCGACGCCGAGGTCGGTGGTGAGCGCGCGGAGCGAGAGGCCGAGGTGCGCGGCGGCGTTCGCGATCCGTGCCCCGTCGACGTGGACGCTCATCCCATAGGCGTGTGCGGTGTCCACCAGGCCACGGACCTCGTCGGCCGAGTAGACGGTGCCGAGCTCGGTGGACTGCGTCAGCGACACGGCCAGCGGCTGTGCGCGGTGCGGGTCGCCGAGGTTGATCGTGTACTCGCCGAAGGACTGCGGGACCATCTTGCCGTCCGGCGCGGCGACCGGGAGCAGCTTGATGCCGGCGACACGCTCGGGGGCGCCGTTCTCGTCGGTGTGGAGGTGCGCGACGTCGGTGACGATCGCCGATCCCCAGCGGGGGAGGAGAGCACCGAGGGAGACGACGTTGGCGCCGGTGCCGTTGAACACGGGATACGCCTGGGCCTGGTCGCCGAAGTGGTGCCGTACGAGCTCGGTGAGTCGTGCCGTCCACCGGTCCTCGCCGTAGGAGACCGCGTGCCCGTCGTTCGCCGCAGCGATCGCCTCGAGGATCGCGGGATGGGCGGGGGCGTAGTTGTCTGATGCGAACGCTGCCACGTCCGCCAGCCTAGTGCCGCCGCCCGCTTTCCCGATGTGACGGGTTGTGCACCGAATCTTCTGCGGAAAGGGTGCGGAACCCATCACATCGGGGGCGGAGTCTCAGGAGTCGGCGAGGAGCTTCTCGAGGCGGACGAAGCCCTCCTCCATCCCGCCCTCCATGCCGGACTCGACCATCCCGTCGCGGTCCTCGACCGAGGCGAACGCGCTGATAGCGTCCATCCGGGTCCGGCCGTCGCCGAGGTCGGTGAAGCGGAGGGTCTCCAGCGACACGTGACCGGGCATCCCTTCGAACTCGAACGTGCGCGTGATGCCGTTCTCGACCGAGGGCTCACCGTGGTAGACGCCTCGGAACACGTACTCGTTGCCGTCGGGCTCCCTCTGGAGCCAGCGCCAGCGGCCGCCGTCGCGGACCTCGTTGACGATGATCTCGGTCTCGAGCCTGTCGGGGCCGAGCCACTTCTTCTGCCACTCGTCGTCGACGTTGGCGTGGAACAGACGCTGGGGCGTCGTGGTGAACGTCCGGCTGAACTCGATGGTCGAGGTGCCGGGCGTTGCCGTGACTGTGAGGTCGGACATGGTTCCCCCTGAGGGTCTCGGTGATCGGTCAGGACGTGGCAGACGGTGGCTCGGAGTCGATGGCGTCGGCCTCGGCGAGGAGTGCGTCCAGGCGGGCGAAGCTGTCCTCCCAGTACGCGCGGTAGTCGGCGATCCAGTCGGTCGCCTCCTTCAGCGGTGCCGCCTCGAGGTGGCTGAGCCGCATGGTCCCCTGCTGCGTACGAGACACCAGGCCAGCCCGCTCGAGGACCCTGAGGTGCCGCGACACCGCCGGCTGCGACATCGCGAACATCGAGGTGAGCTCGTTGACGCTGGCGTCACCGTGGGCGAGCCGCCCGAGGATCGCGCGGCGGGTCGGGTCCGCGAGGGCCCCGAACACGGCGTCCAGCTCGTCGTCCGTCATTCGCCATAACCAATCTGTTTTATAACTGATTGGTTTTAGAGTGCGCCCAGTCGCGCCAGATGTCAACCCCATGACCTCAGAGGTCATCGACTCGTGCCCGTCCCGTCAAGCAGGCTCGGAGCCTCACCTACCGAGAGGATCACTGATGACTGCCTACGCAATCGCCCACATTCGCGAGATCACGATGGGACCCGACATCGTCGAGTACCTGGAGCGGATCGACGCGACGCTCGCCCCGTACGGGGGCCGGTTCCTCGTGCACGGAGCAGACGTACGCACCCTGGAAGGCGAGTGGCCGGGCGACATCGTCATCATCGCCTTCCCCGACCATGACCACGCGACGCGCTGGTACGAGTCAGACCCGTACCAGGCGATCCTGCCGCTGCGTACAGAGAACTCCGACTCGGTCGCGATCCTCGTCGACGGGGTGGGGGACGACCATCGCGCAACGGACATCCTGGGCCGCGCTGGCGCGACCGGCACGCCTCTGCCCGCCGAACAAATCTGAGTGCCGTGACCCCCTGCGCGCGCACGGTGGAACGCGAAGGGGGAGATTCCAATGAACAGAACGATCCGCGTGGTCGGCCTCGGGGCCGCAGGCGCACTCATCGGCGGCACCCTTGTCGCCACTGCGCCGACGGCCTCGGCCGACGACGTCAACACCGCTCCGGTACGCAAGATCACCGGCGCCACCACCAGCCCGTTCGGCCTGGCCAAGGTCGGAGGGCGAACCTACGTAGCCAACTTCGGTCAGAACAACGTGGTCGTCTACGCCGCCGGTGCTAACGGCGCGGCGATGCCGATCCGCACGATGAACAGTGGGCTGAACTCTCCGCGTGGCGTCGACGTCGACACCAACGGGTTCACGTACGTCGCCAACAACAACGGTCTCGTCTCGGTCTTCGCGCCGGACGCCGACACCGGCGACGCACCGGTCAAGACGTTCGGGACCGGCGCGGGCGCCGCCCTCGGCCTCGACATCGGCCCGACGGGCAGCATCTTCGTCCGCAAGGCGACGACCATCAACGTCTACTCGCCGGCCGCGGCAGGCAACCCGGCGTCAACCACGCGTCAGATCACCGGCCTGCCCGCGGGCAACGGTGTGCACGTCGCCGCGAGCGGGACGACCTGGGCCGACGCCGGCGCGGCGCTGCGTGCGTACGCGTCGAACGCCAACGGGGGCGCGACGCCGCTCCGGACGATCTCCGGGGCGAAGACGGAGCTCGCGGCACCCATCGTCGGCATCGGCACCGACTCCAAGGGACGTGTTTATGCGTCGAACTTCAACGCCGTCAGCACGGTGGTCGCCTTCTCGGCGTCCGCGGAGAACAACGTGGCTCCGCTGAAGGTCCTCGGCGGACCGGCGACACAGCTCAGCAGCCCGGGGCATCTCTCCGTGGCCGGTGATGGAGGACTGACCGTCGCCAACTTCGGCGGACCGTCCGTCCTCGAGTTCCGAACGCTCTTCCCGAAGCCGGCCCCGGTCGTCAAGGTCCCGGGCAAGCCGCGGGCGTTGAAGGTCGCCGGCAAGCAGAGGGCCAAGACGCGCAAGGTCTCGTGGAGGGCACCCGCCAACAACGGCGGCGCAAGGATCACCGGCTACCGGCTCGTCGTCAAGAAGGGCAACAGGGTTCTCCTGAGGAAGAACTTCGGGGCGAGCAAGCGGTCGTACAAGATCAAGCGCTCCAAGCTGCGCAACGGCAAGAACGTCGTGCTGATCAAGGCCAAGAACACGAAGGGCTTCGGCAAGAACGCCAGGAAGTCGTTCCGCGTGCGCAAGTAGGTCCGCACGGTCCGCAGTGGCGGGGCTGGCTCTCGGGAGCCGGCTCCGCCATTTCGATGTCACTCGAATTGCCTTGCGGA
This sequence comes from Mumia sp. zg.B53, assembly GCF_019550935.1. Taxonomy (NCBI): domain Bacteria; kingdom Bacillati; phylum Actinomycetota; class Actinomycetes; order Propionibacteriales; family Nocardioidaceae; genus Mumia; species Mumia sp. zg.B53. The sequence continues at coordinate 230,455 of NZ_JAHWCK010000005.1, forward strand.
GGCCGAAGTCGGCAGCCAAGAATGCCGGGCACCCGTCGTACAAGCGGGATCATCGCGTCCAAACCGGTCCTCGGAGGAGATCCTCCAGGACGTGCGGACGTAGGAGGAACCATGAGAAGAGTTACTTTCGTCGGCATCGCCGCCAGTGCGGCGCTGGCCGGTGGTCTGTTGGTCAGCGCTCCTGCCGAGGCAGCACCGGGCGACCCGGTCAGCGTCCGACCTGAGCGGACGATCATCGGTACGAAGGCAGGGGCAAAGCCGCCCTGGGACGTGCACCTCAGCGCGTCCGGGCGGACGTACGCCGCCGACTTCCACCGTGATCGAGTCGTGGTCTACAGCGCCAGAGCCCGAGGCAAAGCGCGCCCGCTGTACTCGCTTCGGGGAGCGCGGAGCCGTATCTTCGAGCCTCGTGGCATCGCGCGTGACTCCGTGGGGCGTCTCTACGTCGCCAACGGGAACAAGCGTGTCCTCGTCTTCGGCAAGAATGCACGCGGCAACGTGCGGCCGATTCGTGTGCTGCGTACTGGGATGTCTGTCGGCTCGGTGTCGATGACACCGGACAACCGGCTGATGGTCGCGGGCTCGAACGGCATCAAGATCTACCGCCGCTCGGCCTCGGGCACGGCGAAGCCGGTGCGCCAGATTGCCGGTGACAAGGCAGAGCTCGGCGGGGTGATCGACGTGAAGATGAACGTCGACGGTCGCATCTGGGCGACGTTCGGGGAGGGAGAGTTCATCTCCGTCTTCGCGCCGGGTGCGAACGGCAACGTGGCGCCGGAGCGCAGGATCACCGCCGACTGGCCCGGAGCGGGCCTGTGGGAGCCGGAGCCGCTCGCCTTCGACCGTGCGGGGCGTGCCTACATCGGTCTGCACTCGGGCCACGTCTACATCCTGGATCCTAGCGCGACGGGCGAGGCCACGCCTCAGCTCGTCGTCAGCAACCGGCGGCACGGCCACGTCGACGGCCTTTCGGTCAGTCGTACGGGCAAGGTCGCCGTCACTGGCAACAACAGGATCACCGTCTATCCGCGGTTGCGGGCGATCACGGTGCCGTGGGCAGCGCGGGGAGTCTCGGTGTCAGGATCGCCGACGGCGACCAACCGGGTCGTGCGCTGGGCGCGGCCGCTGGGAGACGGTGGCGCGAGCGTCACCCGCTACCGCGTCACGGTCAAGCAGGGGACCCGGACGGTCAAGGTCGCCCGGCTGAAGGCATCGCGACGTTCCTACACACTGAAGCGGAGCAACCTGCCTGCTGGGACGAGCACGGTCGTCGTCCAGGCACGGAACCGCAAGGGATACGGCCCGGGCACGCCGCTGACCTTCACGGTCACGCGGTAGCACCGGCGAGACATAGGCACTGCGGATGACGGCGGCGAGCCCTAGGCTCACGTGTCGTGGACGGGCATGGGCGGGGGACACGCCGGGACCGGTACGGCATCGTGCTCGCTCTGCTCGCCGTCGTCATCCTGCTGGTCCCCGTCGACAGCAGTGCGCTGCGTCCGCTGGTGACCGCGCTGCTCGGCGCGGTGCTGCTCTTCGCGCAGAGGACCTCGGGAGCGCGCCGCTCGGTGATGGTGACCTCGGCGGTGCTGGCTGCCGTCGCTGTCGTCGTCTCGGGCGGCGCGCAGGGCTTCAACAGCGAGACGGCCGTCTCCGTCTACTCGATCACCGTCATCCTGCTCTGCCTCGCGACCATCACGACGATCGGCGTGCACGTCCTCCGGGACCCGTCGTTGGACGTGCACATCGTCCTCGGTGTCATCGCGGTCTACGTCCTCCTGGGGATCGCCTTCGCCGGTACGTATTCCGTGGTGGGGATCGTGCAAGGAGGCTTCTTCGCCCAAGGCGGGGCCGACGACGACGCGGTGAACTACTTCTACTTCAGCCTGATCACGATCACGACGACAGGCTTCGGCGATCTCTCGCCGGTGACGGACACGGGCAAGATCCTGGCGGCGCTGGAGGCGCTGATCGGGCAGGTCTATCTCGTGACCGTGGTGGCCCTCGCGGTGTCCGGTGTGACGCGCCGCCGTCGGGCTTAGGCGTCTGCTGCTCGACGCACGCGTAAACGGTCACACCTCACTCCAACGACGAAAGCAGGGCGCACCATGCGCATCTCACGATTAGCTGCCGCCGCTACCGCGGCGGTCATGACGGCCGGCGGCCTCGTGCTCGCCGGCGCGGGGGCGGCGTCAGCAGACACCGTCGACTACAGGCCGGCTCGAACGATCCCCGACTACTACGACTGGGACGAGATGGTGGTGGCGGTCGACATCGCGAACGATGGCACCACCTACACGCTCAACAAGCACGGCTTGGAACTGCGCGTCTTCGGTCCGAAGGCCAACGGCAAGAAGGCGAAGCCAATCCGGGTGTTGGGGGTGCCGCAGCAGCTGTCCGACGCCCGGGACGTGGCCGTCGACAGCCAGGGTCGGGTCTACGTCCTCGATCTCTTGGAGTCCACCAAGTCGCGAGTGCGGGTGTGGGCTCGCGGCGCCACGGGGCCGGTCCTACGGACCTTGAACGTCCCGGGCTACTCCACGGACGTGGCGGTGAGCGCAGCCGGACACGTCGTCGTCGCCGGGGAGCGCACCGTCCGCGTCTACGCCCCCGGCGCATCGGGCGACGCGACGCCGCTGCAGACGCTCAGCGGCGTCGCGAGCGGGCTCCCGCAGTGGACGACGGGAGTCGCCCTGGACAGCTGGGGTCGTGTCTGGGTCTCCTCCAGCAACACGCTGCTCGTCTATGCACGTGGAGCGACCGGACAGGACGCACCGGTAGCCACGATCGCCGGATCGCGTACGCGCTTGCGCGGCACCGCGGAGATCGACCTCGACGCCAAGAACCGCGTGTACGTCTCGGATGCCGACGCGGGGATCTCAGTCTTCTCGCCGTCACGGTACGGAAACGTCGCACCGCTCCGCGAGCTGCGTGGGCGCAAGTCCGGCCTCGACTGGGGACTCGTTGGTGTCAACGCGCGCGGTGACGTCATCACCAAGCGCAGCCGCACCTCGATCGGCATCTTCCGGACGTTGTTCCCGACGCGCCCGTCGGCGGTGCGGTCGGTGCGGGTCACGAGGAAGGCGTCGGCGAAGAAGCGGACGGTGCGGTGGAAGAAGCCGGCCGATGACGGTGGCCGTGATGTGCGGTCGTACAAGGTCGTGATCCGCAAGGGCTCGAAGGTGCTCAAGCGGGTGACGCTCAAGCCGGGCCGGCGGTCGTACACGGTGCGGAAGTCGGCGCTGCGTCGCGGGAAGCTCACGGTGACGGTACGGGCGAAGACAGCGAAGGGCTGGA
>NZ_JAHWCK010000006.1:0-361931 GCF_019550935.1 Mumia sp. zg.B53
GGGAGGGGATCTCGGTGTCGACCTTGTCGGTGGAGACCTCGAGGAGCGGCTCGTCGACGGCGACCTCGTCGCCGACCTGCTTCAGCCACCGGGTGACGGTGCCTTCGGTGACGCTCTCTCCGAGCTCTGGAAGCGTGACGGGCGTTGCCATGGGTAGAACCCCTGTCTGATCTCAGGCGTGTGCGTGGAGTGGTGATCCGGCGAGAGCCAGCGCGGCCTCGCCGAGAGCTTCGTTCTGGGTGGGGTGGGCGTGGACGAAAGCGGCGACGTCCTCGGGAAATGCGTCCCAGTTCACCCACAAGGATGCCTCGCCGACCTGCTCGCCCATCCGAGCGCCGATCATGTGGACCCCGAGGACCGGGCCGTCCACCTCGCGGACGACCTTGACGAGGCCGGACGAGCGGAGGATCTGGGTCTTGCCGTTGCCGGCGAGGTTGTACTCGTACGTCGTGACCCGGTCGTCTCCGTGGGCGGCACGGGCCTGTGCCTCGGTCAGACCGACCGAGGCGATCTCGGGGTCGCAGTAGGTCACTCGGGGGATCCCGCTGTCGACGACCGGCCGGGGTCCGCGACCCGCGACGTCTTCGGCGACGAAGATCCCGTGGGCGAACCCGCGGTGGGCGAGCTGCAGCCCTCGGACGACGTCACCGACGGCATAGACCCCGTCGACCGACGTCCGGAGCCGCTCGTCGGTGACCACGAAGCCGCGGTCGACGGTGATCCCGTGCTCGGCGAGGCCGAGCCCGTCCGTACGAGGGCCGCGCCCGACGGCCACGAGGACGAGGTCGGCCTCGAGGGTCTCCCCGCCGTCGAGCGTCACGTACGCGGTGGTGTCGTCCTGCTTGACGCCGGTGATCGGCGTCCCGGTCCGGAACGCGATCCCTCGCTTGCGGAACGCGCGCTCGAGGTGGACCGAGAGGGTCTCGTCCTCCAGCGGCACGAGGTGCGGCAGCGCCTCGACGACGGTGACCTCGGAACCGAACGAGCGCCAGACCGATGCCAGCTCGACGCCGATCACGCTCCCTCCCACGACGACGACGCGACGCGGGAGCTCCTCGAGGGCGAGCGCGCCGTCGGAGGTCACGACGCGGCCGGTGATCTCGACCCCCGGCAGCGTCCGAGCGTACGACCCGGTGGCGAGGACCAGGGTGCGTCCGGTGACCACGGTGTCGCCGACGGCGACCGACCGCGGTCCGACCAGGCGTCCCGTGCCTTCGACGACGTCGATGCCGGCGCCGCGGACGAGCCCTTGGAGACCTCGGTAGAGACGCTCGACGACACCGGCCCGGTAGGCCCCGACCGCGGCGAGGTCCACCCCGTCGTAGGTCGCGCGGACGCCGAACGCGGAGGCGTCCCTGGCGGCGTCGGCGACCTCGGCCGCGTGCAGCATGGCCTTGGTCGGGATGCACCCCAGATGGAGGCAGGTACCGCCGAGCTTGGCCTCCTCGACGAGGGCGACGCTCAGCCCGAGCTGCCGGGCCCGGAGTGCGGTGGCGTACCCGCCGCTTCCGCCGCCGAGCACCACGACATCGTGGTCAGGGGGGGCGGAACGGGTCACGAATTGCCTCCAGACGGTGTGGGCGACGAGATCTTCGCCGCCTGCTGCCGCCCCTCATCCTGTCACTGCGGGCACCACGGTGCACACGTGGGGGCGCTACCCGTGAGTACGGCAGACTGGACCCAGACAGCAGCAGGGACCGCCCCGCTCACGACCCTCAGGAGCACACCCGATGGGGCTCTTCCGACGCAAGAAGCGCAACCGCACCGGCGGTGGCGCCGTGGTCTCCGACCGCGCCTCGGACACCGCCGACCGGGCCCACCTGGAGAAGTTCATCGAGTCACGGGCGGGTGTCGAGGGTTTCGTCGAGCCACCGACCGCGGTCTCGCAGGTCACCCTGCTGCTGGTCGCCAAGGACGGCGAGTGGACGCGTCGGCGGGTTCCCTCGGCGTCGTGGGCCCACGACTTCGGCAACAAGCATCGCGTGCCGACGTACGACGCCGCGGTGGTCGGCTACCCGCAGCGCATGCGTGAATACAACCGGCGCGTCGCGGCCGAGCGCAAGCGCCGCGACCGGGAGGAGTCGGCGGGGGACTGACCTCCCGGTCGCCCGCCGTCAGTCGACGCTGCGGGCCAGGCGCTCCGCGAGCCCGACGAGCGTCCGCACACTCATCCCGGTGCCGCCCTTGGGCACCTCGTCGTACGCACCGCCGTCGTTGTAGGCCGGGCCGGCGATGTCCAGGTGCGCCCACCTCGTCTCGCCGACGAACTCCTGGAGGAACGCCGCGGCGAAGAGGGCGCCGCCCGCTGGCTTCGGGTTGTGCTGGCGCAGGTCTGCCACGTCGGAGCTCGTGACCCGCGTGGTGACCTCATCGGTGATCGGCAGCGCCCAGAAGGCCTCGCCCACGGAGTCGGCGACGTCGAGGACCTGGTCGCGCAACGCGTCGTCGTTGCTCATCACCGCGGCGGTCTGCTGCCCGAGCGCGACCATGGCGGCACCGGTGAGAGTCGCCACGTCGACGAGCACGTCCGGCTTGGCCTCCGTCGCAACGACCAGTCCGTCGGCGAGCACGAGCCTGCCTTCGGCGTCGGTGTTGAGCACCTCGACGGTGGTGCCGCCACGGATCGCGATCACGTCTCCTGGACGCATCGCCGTACCGCTCGGCATGTTCTCGGCCATGGAGGCGATGCAGGTGACCTGGACCGGCAGACCCAGGGAGGCGATCGCGAACGTCGCCGCCAGCACCGACGCGGCGCCGGCCATGTCGCACTTCATCGTCATCATGCTGGCGCCCGGCTTGAGGCTGAGGCCTCCGGAGTCGAACGTGATCCCCTTGCCGACCAGCGCCAGGTGCGCGACCGGCTTCTTGGGCCTGTAGGTGACCTGCACCAGCCGCGGGGGGTTGCTCGAGCCCTGACCGACGCCGAGGATGCCGCCGCAGCTCTCCTTGGCGAGGCGGACCTCGTCCCACACGGCGACCTTCACTCCAGCCGTGCCGTCGGCCTTGGCAGCTTCGGTGACCGCGTCGGCGAACGCCGCCGGGGTCAGGTCGCCCGGGCCTGTGTTGACCCAGTCGCGCGTCCGGTTGACGGCGGTGGCGACCGCCTTCGCCGCCTCGAGGGACGCGAGCGCCTCAGCGTCGCGGGACAGTCGCGTCAGGACCAGGACAGCGCTGGGCCGGTCGGCGGCGGCATCCTTCGCGTCGCTCCCGGTGCGGTAGCGGTCGAAGCGGTAGCCGCCCAGCAGGACGCCCTCGGCGACCGCGCGAACCGCGTCCGGGTCAGCCGTCGGGAGCGCCACGGCGACGGTGGAGGCGTTGTGGACGGCCTTGATCGCGCGGGCGGCAGCCTTGCGCAGGTCGGAGCTGGTCGGCTCCTCGCCGAGACCGACGGCGATGACGATGCCGGCCTTGATCGCGCCGGAGGTCGGGACAACGGCGACGTCGCCCTTCTTGCCCTTGAATCCGAGCGCAGTCAGGGTCGGTCCGAACGACCTGCCGAAGGCCTTGCCGACCTCGTCGGCGGGAGCCGCCGGCTTGAGATCAGGCCCGACACCGACGACGACGACGTCTGCTCGCGTGGTCGTCGGGGCGGCTGAGCTGAGGGACAGGGTGGGCTCTGGGTTCTTCGGGGCCATGGCGGCCAGCCTACCGACGGGTGGGGATAGGTTCTGATGCATGACGCTTGCGCACTCCCCGTTGCACGACCGCCACCTGCAGCTCGGCGCCAAGATGGCCGAGTTCGGAGGATGGGAGATGCCGTTGGAGTACGCCGGGGGCGGCGTGCTCGCCGAGCACAAGGCGGTCCGCGAGGCGGTGGGGGTCTTCGACGTCAGCCACCTCGGCAAGGCGACGGTCGAGGGCCCGGGGGCGGCGGCGTACCTGGACCGCTGCCTCACCAACGCGTTCGACCGGATCGGTCCCGGTCAGGCGCAGTACACGCTGTGCTGCGACGACGACGGAGGCGTCATCGATGACCTCATCGCCTATCTCCGCGCCGACGACGACGTCCTTCTCGTCCCCAACGCGGCCAACACCGCCGAGGTGGTCCGCCGGCTCGTCGAACGCGCTCCCGACGGCGTGACGATCACCGACCGCCACCACGACCTGGCCGTGCTCGCGGTCCAGGGTCCGCGCAGCGACGAGACCCTCCAGGCGATGGGCCTGCCGGTCGCGCACGACTACATGTCGTACGCGCAGGCCGAGCTCGGCGGCGGGGCGATCACCGTGTGCCGGACCGGCTACACCGGCGAGCGCGGGTACGAGATCGTCCTCCCTGCCACCGCCGCGGTCGCCGCGTGGGACGCGATCATGGCGGCCGGCGAGCCGTACGCGATCCGGGCCTGCGGTCTCGGCGCCCGCGACACGCTTCGGACGGAGATGGGCTACCCGCTCCACGGTCAGGACCTCTCGCGTGAGATCACCCCGGTCATGGCCCGCCTCGGGTGGGCCGTCGGGTGGGACAAGCCGGAGTTCTGGGGCCGCGATGCGCTGCTGGCGCAGAAGGCCGCCAAGGACTCCCCCCTGCTCCGAGGACTGGTCGCCTCCGGTCGCGGGATCCCGCGACCGGGCATGGCCGTCGCCGCCGACGGGTCGGAGGTCGGAAGGGTCACCTCCGGCACGTTCTCACCCACGCTGCGCAAGGGCGTCGCGCTCGCGCTGCTCGACCGCGCGGTGGGACTCGGCGACGAGGTCACCGTCGACGTCCGCGGTCGTACGGAGGCGTTCGTCGTGACGGCGCCGCCGTTCGTGCCGTCGTCGACGCGCTGAGCCGCGGCACTCTAGGCTTCCGCCCATGGCGTGGACGTGGCAGTTCGAGACGAAGGACGGGACTCCGGTGTCGCCCGAGGACGACGGCGGCACGTTCGCGAGCCGCGGAGACGCGGAGTCGTGGGTGGGGGAGTTCTACGGCGACCTGGCCGACCAGGGGGTCGACCAGGTCACGCTGCTGGAAGACGGTCGAGCGGTGTTCGGCCCGATGTCCCTGCACGCCTGAGGCGCGCGCCCCTCAGTAGGACTCGCCGTGCCCGACCTGCGGCTTCGGCAGCCGCAGCCGGCGGATCTGGGTGCTCCGCAGGATCGCGTAGCCCGTGAGACCGCGGGTGCTCGCGTCCGGGAACGCCGCGCGCACCTCGCGCTTGACCCGGCGGACCAGCACGAAGGAGTCGATGATCGTGCCGAAGATCGTGACCAGCCACAAGGCGTAGATCGCCGTGACGGCCCACGGGGCGCGGATGAGGCTCACCAGCAGGATGACCACCAGCACCGGCATCAGGTACTCGCCGACGTTGCGGCGCGAGTCGACGACGTTGCGGACCAGTCGGCGGACCGGACCCTTGTCGCGCCGGGGCAGGTAGCGGTCGTCCCCGCTGCTCATCGCCTCGCGCACCTTGATCCGCTCCGCCGCGCGGCGGGTCTTGTCGGCCCGGGCCAGGTCACGCCGCGAGCTCGGGGACTTGAGAGCCGCCTTGCGTGCCGCCTCCGCCTCCTTGCGTGTCGGGGTCGGCCGGCCCTTGCCGTACGGCTTGGGCTCGACGGTGGTCGGCTCGGCGGGAGCATCGGTCTGGTTGCTGCGTCGGAACACGGGTGCCTCGGTCTTCGGGGTCGGTGCCGCGGGCCTGCTGGACGGCGGGGGCGGTGCGGCGTCGGCGATGATACGAGCCTACCTGGCGCCGAGCCGCTCCCGCGAAGCCGTCGGTGCCCGTAAGGTTGGGTGGAACAGCGGACTTGTGAAGGGGACAGACTCCACGATGGGCATCATGAAGCGGATGAGCACGATCTTCCGCAGCAAGGCCAACTCAGCGCTCGACCGGGCAGAAGACCCGCGCGAGACGCTGGACTACAGCTACCAGAAGCAGCTCGAGCTGCTTCAGAAGGTCCGTCGTGGAGTGGCCGACGTCGCGACCAGCCGCAAGCGGGTCGAGCTGCAGATGAACCAGCTCCAGCAGCAGTCGACCAAGCTCCAGGACCAGGCCAAGAAGGCGCTCGCCGCCAACCGTGAGGACCTGGCGCGCGAGGCGCTGACCCGCCGGTCCGGCCTGGACCAGCAGATCGCCGACCTCGGCACGCAGCACGCCTCGCTCCAGGCGGAGGAGGAGAAGCTCACGCTCGCGTCGAAGCGCCTCCAGGCCAAGGTCGAGTCCTTCCGGACCCGCAAGGAGACGATCAAGGCGACCTACACCGCCGCCGAGGCGCAGACACGGATCAACGAGGCCTTCTCCGGCATCTCCGAGGAGATGGGCGACGTGGGCATGGCCGTCCAGCGCGCCGAGGACAAGACCGCGCAGATGCAGGCCCGTGCGGGAGCGGTGGACGAGCTCCTCGCGTCGGGTGCGCTCGAGGACGTCACCGCGGGGCCCAACGACGACATCACCCGCGAGCTCGACGCGTTGGCGTCGACCTCCAGCGTCGACTCCGAGCTCGAGGCGATGAAGCGGCAGCTGGGGACCGGGGCGGACAAGCCGGCCCTCGGCAGCGGCGACGCCCCGCAGGCAGGGGCCGAGGAGAAGAAGCAGGAGGGGCAGGCGTGATCGTCCGGATCATGTCCGAGGGCCAGTTCGACGTCGCCGACGACGCCCTCGATCAGCTCAACTCCCTCGACGACGTCGTGGAGAGCGCGGTGGCGGCCCACGACGAGGAAGCGTTCGGCGACGCCCTCAACCGTCTGCTCGACCTCGTCCGCGAGATCGGCAAGGAGGTGCCGGCCGAGGAGCTCGTCCAGTCCGACCTCGTGCTGCCCCCCTCCGACGCCTCGCTCGGCGAGGTCGAGGAGCTGCTCGGCACCGACGGCTTCATCCCCGGCTGACCCCCACGCGTACGACGGTCGTTCCCGCCGATCGAGGCGGGAACGACCGAGCCCCTGTCGGCGTTGAGATCGACAGGGGGCATGAGTCATGCCGAGAGAGGAAACATGTCGAAGACCCGATTTCGCAGCGACGCGGGTCTGACCCGCCGGATGGGCGCGGTCAGCCTGGGGCTGGTGGTGCTCTACCTGGCGTTCGGCGCCGTCCTGATCACGGTCATGCCCAACGCGGCATTGGCCGCGGTCGTGGTCGTCGCGCTGGCCTGGGCTCAGTGGTACTTCTCCGACAAGCTCGCGCTGGCGTCGATGGGCGCCCGAGTGGTCACGCCGGAGCAGGCGCCCGAGCTGCACGGCATGATCGATCGCCTCTGCGCACTGGCGGACATGCCCAAGCCGGCCGTCGCCGTCGCCGACACCGACCTCCCCAACGCCTTCGCCACCGGGCGTTCGCCGAGCCACTCCGCGGTCTGCGTCACGACCGGCATCCTGCGTCGGCTCGACGGCGAGGAGCTGGAGGGTGTGCTCAGCCACGAGCTCGCCCACGTCGCGAACCGTGACGTGTCGGTCATGACGGTGGCCTCGTCGCTCGGCCTGCTCGCCGGCTTCCTCATCCGGTGGTTCCCGTTCATGGGTGGCGGTCGCGACCGCAACAACAACGCGGCCCTGATGTTCCTGGTCGTGTGGCTCGCGAGCCTGATCGCCTACTTCATCAGCTTCCTGCTGACCCGGGCGCTGTCGCGCTACCGCGAGCTGAGTGCCGACCGGTCGGGTGCGTACCTCACCGGCAAGCCCTCGGCCCTGGCCTCCGCACTCACCAAGATCACCGGAGACATGGGACGTATCCCCAGCAAGGACCTTCGCCAGGTCGAGAACATGAGCGCGTTCTTCTTCGCCACCCCGGCGTTCTCTCGCGACTCGCTCGCCGGCCTGATGAGCTCCCACCCGCCGGTGGAGAAGCGCCTCGAGCAGCTCGCCCACATCTCCGCCGATCTCGGCCGACCCCTCTGAGCCGGCGATGGGACTCTGGGATGCCCTGATGGGCCGATCGAAGCCGGCGCAGGCCGACCTCGATGCTCTGTTCGCGCTGCCCTCGGCAGCGATCACGCTCGACGCCGCCGCGTCGATCAAGCCGACCGGCATCGGGTCGGTGTGCTACCGGCAGACCGAGGGTGCCGCGTTCACCACGATGCAGGCCGACGTGCAGGAGCTCCTCGACGCCGACGGAGGGCCGAAGGTCGAGCGCACGATGGACCAGTACGGCTTCACGTGGCTCGTCGTCCAGCACGACCCCGAGGACGTCGGCGGGCTGGTGACCGACCTCCACGCCGTCAACAGCACCCTCGTCGACAACGGGTTCGGACCGCAGCTGCTCTGCTCGGTGGTCGACTTCGTCACTGCCGACGACAGGGCGCTCGGGCTCGTCTACCTCTACAAGCGCGGGACCTTCTACCCGTTCGCCCCGGCCGCCGAGCCGCGCCGTGACAACACCCTCGAGCTCCAGGTGCGGGGCATCGTCACCGACGACCTCCCGATCGAGAAGGACCTGGGCCGCTGGCTCGCGATCTGGGGCGCTCCCGGGCTCGGCGGCGGCACTCGATAGATTCCACCCCGGAGCGTCCGCCTGCCGCGACGCACCGTCGAACCCCGTCTCGCGAGGATCCCCATGAGCATCGACACCCTGGATCGTGACGCGCTCGGCTCGCTGCTGTCCGAGCAGCGCGCCGCCTACGAGGACCTGCGTGCGCGCGGGCTCACGCTCGACCTGACACGGGGCAAACCGTCCAGCGAGCAGCTCGACCTCTCCAACGGGCTCCTCGACCTGCCCGGCAAGGACGACTTCCGGGCCGCCGACGGCACCGACACCCGCAACTACGGTGGTCTGGAGGGCCTCCCGGAGCTTCGCGAGATCTTCGCCGAGCTCCTCGGGATCCCCGTCCCGCAGCTGCTCGCGCAGGGCAGCTCGAGCCTGACCCTGATGTACCAGACCGTCGCCTGGGCCATGCTGCACGGATTTACCGACTCTCCACGGCCGTGGGGGGCCGAGGAGACCGTCCGCTTCCTGTGCCCGGTGCCCGGGTACGACCGCCACTACGCACTGCTGGAGTCCCTCGGGATCGAGATGGTGCCGGTCGACATGACCGACGAGGGCCCTGACGCGGACGCGATCGCGTCGCTGGTGGCCGACGACCCGACCATCAAGGGCATGTGGCTCGTCCCGACCTACGCCAACCCGACGGGCGGGGTGACCTCGCCGGAGGTCGCCGCGCGCCTCACGGCGATGCCGGCCGCGGCCCCCGACTTCCGGATCTTCTGGGACAACGCCTACGCCGTGCACCACCTGAGCGACGACGAGCTGAAGTCGGCCGACGCGCTCGCGCTGGCGGCTGCCGGTGGACACCCCGAGCGGGTCCTCGTCTTCGCCTCCACCTCCAAGATCACCTTCGCCGGGTCGGGAGTCTCGTTCTTCGGCAGCTCGCCGAGGAACGTCGCCTGGTTCAAGAGCCACCTCAAGTTCGCGTCGATCGGGCCCGACAAGGTCAACCAGCTGCGCCACGTGCGGTTCCTCCGCGACGCCGACGGGGTCCGCTCCCTGATGCGCCGGCACCGCGACCTCATCTCGCCCAAGTTCGCGGTCGTCGAGGAGGTGCTCTCGTCCCGGCTCGCTCCGTACGACGTCGCCACCTGGACGCATCCGCGCGGCGGCTACTTCGTGAGTCTCGACGTCGTCGACGGCACCGCCGCCCGGGTGGTCGAGCTCGCCAAGGGCGCCGGGATCGCCCTGACGCCGGCCGGTGCCTCGTTCCCGTACGGGCGCGACCCGCGCGACCGCAACATCCGGATCGCGCCGACGTACCCGTCGCTCGACGACCTGCGCCTGGCCATGGAGGGCCTCGCGACGTGCGTGCTGCTCGCGGCGGCCGAGAAGGCGCTGGCCTGACCGGTGCGTGTGCTGGTCGCCCCCGATGCGTTCGCGGGCACGCTGACTGCACCGGAAGCCGCGGAGGCCATCGCCGAGGGCTGGCTCCGTACCGCGCCCGACGACGTGATGACGCTCGTGCCGATGTCGGACGGAGGCCCCGGGTTCGTCGACGTCCTCCACGCCTCCCTCGGCGGTGAGCGCCTCCTCGTCTCCGGAGTACGCGGGCCGCTCGGGGCGCTCGTGGAGGCGCCGCTGCTCCTCGTGGACGGCCTCGACGGCCGGTCGACCGCCTACGTGGAGTCGGCGACCGCGTGCGGTCTCGAGGCCGACCCCCGGCGCAGCCCCGAGGACGCGTCGACGTACGGCGTGGGCCAGCTGGTCACCGCGGCCGTCGACGCCGGGGCCGCCCGCGTCGTGGTCGGACTCGGTGGGAGCGCGACCACCGACGGCGGCGCGGGGATGCTCGCGGCCCTCGGCGCACGGGCCGACGTCCCGCTGGACGCCGGTCCCCGTGGTCTGACCGGGGTCGGCCAGGTGGACGTCACCGGGGCGAGCGAGCGGCTCGGAGACGTGGAGCTCGTCGCCGCCACCGACGTACGCAACCCGCTGCTGGGCCTCCTGGGCGCGGCGCGGACGTTCGGGCCGCAGAAAGGGCTCGACGACGCCGCCGTCATCAGGGTCGACGGGATCCTCGACGCTTTCGTGGTCGCGGTGTGCGGTCCAGGCCCGGCGCAGCGTCGCGTGGCCGATCGGCCGGGCGCCGGTGCGGCAGGCGGACTCGGGTTCGCCCTGCAGCTGCTCGGCGCCACCGTCGAGCCGGGCATCGGCATGGTCGCGCAGGCGGTGGGCCTCGCCGACCGCGCGCGCGAGAGCGACCTGGTGCTGACGGGAGAGGGCGCCTTCGACGTCACGTCGCGCGAGGGCAAGGTCGTCTACGGGGTCGCGGAGATCGCCGGCGGCGCGCTGCGGCCGTGCGTCGTCCTCGCCGGCCGGGTCGAGGTGGGAGCGCGCGAACGCCGCGCGATGGGGATCGAGGCGGCGTACGCGATGGTCGACGTCGTGGGGGAGGTCGACTCCCTCGGCCGGCCGGCGGAGTCGCTGCGTCGGCTTGCCGAGCGGGTGGCGCGGACCTGGTCCGACCGCTGAACGGTCAGGTGGCCTTGTCGGACCCGCGACGTAGGGTAGGACGAGCCTTGCGGCACTGCGGCGTGATCCGAGTGTCGAGGTGACGTACGGTGGAATGAGACGGCGGGACCCTGCGTTCGACGTGGACAGCGCGCTCCATCCGGGCGGACCCGCACCAGAGACTTCGGGAGAACACATGACCGTGCAGAGCACCGACACCAGCGAGACCCTGACCGGTGTCAATCTTTCCGACGGCGCCGCCGCCAAGGTGAAGAGCCTCCTCGAGCAGGAGGGGCGCAACGATCTTGCACTCCGGATCGCGGTGCAGCCGGGCGGGTGCTCGGGTCTGCGCTACCAGCTCTTCTTCGACGAGCGCACGCTCGACGGCGACGAGACCCGTGAGTTCGACGGTGTCTCGTTGGTCGTCGACCGGATGAGCGTCCCCTACCTCCACGGCGCGACGATCGACTTCGTCGACACCATCGAGAAGCAGGGCTTCACCATCGACAACCCCAACGCGACGGGCTCCTGCGCGTGCGGAGACTCGTTCCACTGAGTCTCTGAGCCGGCCCTCCGGGGCACTGACGTCACGACGGCCGTCCGAGTTTCTTCGGGCGGCCGTCGTCGTGCGCAGGTGTACGGTCAGTTGGTGCGAAATGGGACATCTCTCATAAATCGGTCAGCGGTCGTCGCTCTTCTGGGTGTGTTGCTCGGGGCGGCCATGCCCGCAAACGCCGTCGACGCACCGACGGATTCCTCCGAACGCCCTCCTGGGCCGACGCGCGTCATGGTTGCCGGTGACTCCATCACACAGGGCCGCGCAGGTGACTACACCTACCGATACTGGCTCTGGCGCGGTCTTCGGTCGGTCGGATCCACGATCGACCTCGTCGGCCCACGCCGGACCCTGGCGTACGACAAGACGAGCTATCTCGTGTCCGGCTTCGACCAGGACCACGCCGCGATGGAGGGCGCGACGACGGCTTCCCTCCTCGGTGGGGTCACCGAGGAGGTTGCGACACACCGACCTGATGTCGTCGTCCTGCTCATCGGCTTCAACGACCTGCGGATCCGTACGCCAGCGACCGCCGCGGCGAACATCCGGGCCTACGTCGAGCGGGTGCGTGCCGTCGACCCTGCGGTGGACCTGGTGATCGGCCAGGTCATGACCGGCATGAACCTCTCGACCGGCGCCCGAGACCGCGTACGTGAGACCGAGACGTTCAACGCGCTCGTCGCCGGTCTGGTGTCCGGGCTGAACACCCCGGACTCTCGCGTGACGGTCGCCCAGACAGCGCAGGGCTGGGACCCTCGGGTGCACACCTGGGACGGCATCCACCCGACGCCGACGGGGCAGACGCGGCTCGCCCAGCGCGTGGCCGACGGGCTTGTCGGGATCGGCGCCCTCTCTCGGCGTCCAGCGATCGATGCGGCGGTCTCGTGGCCGGCGAGGTTCGTCGTGAGCGGGCGAGGGACTGACCGGCGGATCCACCTCTCGTGGGACAGCACCACGATCGACGGTTGGTCGAACCGACTGCGGCACCGCCTGGTCGCGCCGCGGCTCGGCGCCTGGGTGACGACCTCGTGGGCGTCCGGCCAGACTCGATCGGTGACAGCACTGAGCGCCGGGGGGACCTACGAGGTCCAGGTGCAACCGCGGCGCGGCGCGATGATCGGCGCGTGGTCGGTGCCTATCCGGGTGCGCGCCACCGGGAGGGTCCCGCACAGGGTCCGCGGAGCGTCGGCCTCCTGGCGACGCGCCTCACTGCGGGTGCGCTGGCGTGAGGCCGTCGTGTCGGACACCTACTCGCTGGCATACCGCACCCGCGCGGCTGCCGGCTCGTGGTCGACGTGGCGCAAGGCGTCTCGCGCCGGCCACCGCGCGAAGCTGGGCGTCCCGCGCCGTGCGATCAGGGCGCAGGTCCGGATCACCGCCCGCAACGGCTACCTCACTGGGCCGGTCCGGACGCTCCGGACCACGCGCCCACGGTGACCATGCCTCGCCCTGGGCGAGGCTTCGCGACTATCGTGGGCGCGCACGCGTCCCGATTCGAGGAGCTCCGTTGAAGATCGCCGTATCCGGTTCCATCGCGAACGACCACCTGATGACCTTCAGGGGGCGCTTCTCCGACTCGCTCGTCGTCGACCAGCTCGACAAGATCTCGCTGTCCTTCCTCGTCGAGGACCTCGACGTACGCCGGGGAGGGTGCGGGGCCAACATCGCCTTCGGTCTCGCGGCGCTCGGCGAGGAGCCGGTCCTGATCGGGGCCGTGGGAGAGGACTTCGACGACTACCGCTCGTGGCTGGAGCGTCACGGTGTGGACTGCTCCGGTGTCCACGTGTCCGAGACCAAGCACACGGCACGGTTCGTCTGCACCACCGACGCCGCGCAGGCCCAGATCGCCACGTTCTACGCCGGGGCGATGGGCGAGGCCAGAGAGATCGAGCTCAAGCCGATCCATGACCGCGTGGGCGGCTGGGACATCGTCCTCATCGGTCCCGACGACCCCGAGGGCATGGTCCGCCACACCGAGGAGAGCCGTGCCCGTGGCTACCGCTTCGCCGCCGACCCGTCGCAGCAGCTCGCCTTCGCCGACGGCGCCCTGATCCGGTCGCTGATCGACGGTGCCGCCTACCTCTTCAGCAACGAGTACGAGGCCGCGCTCACGGAGAAGAAGACCGGGTGGAGCGCCGGCGAGATCCAGCAGCGGGTCGGGACCCGCGTGGTGACCCGCGGCGCAGACGGGGTCAGCGTCTACGAGGCCGACGGCTCGGTCATCGACGTCCCCGCCATCGCGGGGGTCACGCCCGTCGACCCCACCGGAGTCGGTGACGCCTTCCGGGCCGGCTTCCTCGCCGGGCTCGGCGTCGACCTCCCGCACGAGCAGTGCGCGCAGCTGGGTTGCGCCCTGGCCGCGAGCGTCGTGGAGACCACCGGCACGCAGGAGTACCGCCTTGATCGCGACAGCCTGATGGGCCGTCTGCGGACGCAGTACGGCGACGCGGCGGCCAGCATCGTAGTCGACCGTCTGCCCCGGTTCCGAGGGGACCTCTGAAGGTCAGTCCGACGGCTCTGGAGTAGGGTGCTGATGTTCGTGGTACGGACCTCAGGCGTTGCGTCAGCGGCGACGAGGACGCGCACCACGGTGTGATTCGAATCGAGCCAGAAAGGCGCCTGGTGGGTCAGGAACTCTTCGCGCGCGGCAAGCGGGCACAAGGCGAACGTCGTCGACCGGTCAGGTCGAAGACGCTCGGGCTCGGCTTCGTCGCTGCTGCGATCGTGCTGCTCAGTGGCTGTTCGCCAGACGATCCGAGTGCGTGGGGCCGCTTGGCGCTCCCGATCGGAGCCAGTGATCGTGTCGACGCCATGTTCGTCCTGTGGGTCGGCGCCTGGATCGCCTCCGCGGTCGTGCTCGTGCTCGTCCTGGGGCTGATCCTGTGGGTGATGGTCCGTTACCGTCGCCGGCCGGGCAACGAGGTGCCCTCGCAGCTCCGCTACCACCTCCCGCTGGAGGTCCTCTACACGGTGGCACCGGTGATCGTCGTGGCGATCTTCTTCGCCGAGACCGTCACCGCCCAGAACAAGATGCTGGAGCGGGTCGAGGAGCCGGACCACACGATCACGGTCGTCGGCAGCAAGTGGCAGTTCACGTTCAACTACCTCGGTGAGGAGGCGACCGCCGGTCAAGATGTCTTCGACTACGGCGACACCTCCAACCCCACCGAGCTGTGGCTGCCCGTGGACGAGTCGGTCCAGTTCAACCTCGTCTCACCGGACGTCATCCACTCGTTCTGGATCCCCGAGTTCTACTTCAAGATGGACGTCATCCCCGGCAAGGAGAACTCCTTCGACGTCACCCCGACGCGTGAGGGTGTCTTCACCGGTCGGTGCGCCGAGTTCTGCGGGCTCTACCACACCCGCATGATCTTCAAGGTTCACGTGGTCTCGCGTGACGAGTACGACGCCCACCTGCAGCAGCTTCAGGCGGCCGGGCAGATCGGTCAGCCCGAGGGCGGTGCCGAAGCCAGCCGGATCGCCGGGCTCGCCGAGGTGCAGAACCTAGAGACAGGAGAGTAGGAGTGACTGCAGTCGCAGAACCCCAGGCCGGGGCGACGCCTGAAGAGGTCACCCCGCCGAAGCCGTTGGGCAAGCGCGTCGTCGCCATGCTGACGACCACCGATCACAAGCAGATCGGCACGATGTACCTCGTCGCGTCGTTCGCGTTCTTCCTGATCGGCGGCATCCTCGCGCTGCTCATCCGTGCCGAGCTTGCTGTCCCCGGCACGCAGGTCGTCGACGAAGAGACCTACAACCAGCTCTTCACGATGCACGGCACGATCATGCTCCTCATGTTCGCGACGCCGTTGTTCGTCGGCTTCGCCAACTGGATCATGCCGCTCCAGATCGGTTCGCCCGACGTCGCGTTCCCGCGGCTCAACATGTTCAGCTTCTGGCTGTTCCTGTTCGGCAGCTCGGTCGCGGTCGGCGGCTTCTTCGTGCCTGGCGGCGCGGCCAGCTTCGGCTGGTTCGCCTACACGCCGCTGTCCGACTCGGTCAACTCACCGGGCATCGGCGGAGACATGTGGACCCTTGGCCTGTACATGTCCGGCCTGGGCACCATCCTCGGCGCGGTCAACTTCGTCACCACCATCTTCACGATGCGCGCCCCCGGCATGACGATGTTCCGGATGCCGATCTTCACCTGGAACGTGCTGGTCACCAGCCTCCTGGTTCTGATCGCGTTCCCGATCCTCGCCGCCGCGCTGCTCGCGCTCTTCGCCGACCGGCAGCTCGGCACCCACGTGTTCGACCCAGCGACAGGGGGGCCGGTTCTCTGGCAACACTTGTTCTGGTTCTTCGGGCATCCGGAGGTCTACATCATCGCGTTGCCGTTCTTCGGCATCGTCAGTGAGATCCTCCCCGTCTTCAGCCGCAAGCCGATCTTCGGCTACATCGGTCTGGTCGCGGCGACGCTGGCGATCGCGGCACTGTCGGTCGCGGTGTGGGCCCACCACATGTTCGTGACCGGGTCGGTCGACCTCGCGTTCTTCTCGTTCATGACGTTCCTGATCGCCGTACCGACAGGCGTGAAGTTCTTCAACTGGATCGGCACGCTATGGGGCGGATCCATCAGCTTCGACACGCCGCTGGTGTTCTCGCTCGGGTTCCTCGCCACCTTCCTCTTCGGTGGCCTGACCG
This sequence comes from Mumia sp. zg.B53, assembly GCF_019550935.1. NCBI lineage: Bacteria > Bacillati > Actinomycetota > Actinomycetes > Propionibacteriales > Nocardioidaceae > Mumia > Mumia sp. zg.B53. Next base: position 16,045 of record NZ_JAHWCK010000006.1, read on the forward strand.
GCATCATCCTGGCGTCGCCGGCGCTGGACTTCCAGCTGTCCGACACCTACTTCGTCGTCGCGCACTTCCACTACGTCGTGTTCGGTACCGTCGTCTTCGCGATGTTCGCCGGGTTCTACTACTGGTGGCCGAAGTGGACCGGGCACATGCTCAACGAGCGACTCGGCAAGATCCACTTCTGGTTGCTGTTCATCGGCTTCCACATGACGTTCCTGGTGCAGCACTGGCTCGGTGTCGAAGGCATGCCGCGTCGATACGCCGACTACTCGCCGTCCGACGGCTTCACGATGCTCAACCAGGTGTCCACGATCGGTGCGGCGGTCCTCGCGATCTCGACTCTGCCGTTCTTCTACAACGTGTGGGTCTCGCGTCACAACCCCAAGGTCGGCGTCGACGACCCGTGGGGCTGGGGCCGCTCGCTCGAGTGGGCGACCTCCTCCCCGCCGCCGCGGCACAACTTCACGTCGCTGCCGCGGATCCGGTCGGAGAGCCCTGCATTCGACCTGCATCACCCTGAGCTGTCGATGCTCGAGCATGCCGAGAACGACTTCGACAGCCCGCTCGCCGACGCCCCGAACCTCTCGGGGCACGAGGAGGCGATGCGCGAACAGGCCGACAACAAGCGTGAGGATGGTGGCAGCCGGTGAAGGCCGAGGCCTGGATCATCGCATCGATCTCCGTCTTCCTGGTGATCGTGTCACCGATCTACTGGATCGCCTCAGGCGACCCGACCGGGACGACAGCCCTGGTCATGGCCGCGCTGTTGGGTCTCCTGCTCACCTTCTTCCTGGGTGTGGTCGCCAAGCAGATCCCGGCGCGCCTCGAGGACCGCGACGACGGTGAGATCGCTGAGGGCGCGGGCGAGTACGGCTTCTACCCTCCGTGGAGCTGGTGGCCGCTGTGGGCGGCCCTGGCGATGCTGGCCATCATCCTCGGCCTGATCTTCGGCTGGTGGCTCGTCGTGATGGCGCTCCCGTTCGGAGTCATCGCCCTGGTCGGCTGGATCTACGAGTACTACCGCGGGCTCTACGCGCACTGATCCACGCGCCGGTCAGACTTCGTACGGCCTCTCAAGGTAGCGATTGCTACCCTGAGAGGCCGTATGTCTGTTTCGTAGGGGGATCATGAAGAGACAAACCGGTCAGCGCGCGCTGCACGGTGGACGCCGATGGCTCGGCGTCCTCGTTGCGGGTGCTCTCATGGCGGGGTGCAGCGCCGTCGGCGGCAGCTCCGAGGGGGCAGGCGCCGAAGACGCGGAAGCCGATAACGCTGGCGACTCCAACGCCTCGTCGTCGCCGTCGCCTACGCCGGCGACCGAGGTGACCATGAACGTCGAGGAGGGTGCCCGCGCCGTCCCGGTGGACACCGCGATCACCGTGGGAGCGACCAACGGCACGATCACGGCGGTGTCGGCCTACTTCGGCAAGCGCGCGACCAAGAAGTCCTCTGTTGCCGGCGATCTGACGGCCGACGGGAGTGCCTGGACGGCCAAGGGTCTCCTCGAGCCCGGCAAGCGCTACACGGTCGCCGTCAGCACCCGTGACGAGGACGGCAACGTCGACACGACGACCCGTACCTTCCGGACCCAGTCTCTGACGCTCGACCAGCAGGCGTACGCCTCCATCTCGCCGAGGAGCGGCGCCACCGTCGGGGTGGCGATGCCGATCATCGTCCGATTCGACCTCCCGGTGTCGCGGCGGGCCGAGGTCGAGAAGCGCCTCGCAGTGACGTCTACACCGAAGGTGGAGGGCACCTGGAGCTGGATCAGCGACTCCGAGGTCCACTTCCGTCCGAAGAGATACTGGCCGGCAGGCACCACGGTCAAGGTCCACGCAGGCATCAACGGCGTCCGTACGGCCAAGGGCGTGTGGGGCCAGGAGGACCGCGACACCAGCTTCTCGGTCACCAAGCGTGCGGTGACGACGGTGGTGGACGTGGCGCGGCACAAGGCGACGGTCAGGATCAACGGCAAGGTCGCGCGGGTGATCCCGGCGACCACCGGCAAGCCCGGCTTCCAGACCCGCAACGGCACCAAGGTGATCATGGAGAAGTATCCCGTCAAGCGGATGGACGCCGCGACGACGGGCATCGCCGAAGGCTCGTCGGAGTACTACAACATCGAGAACGTCCGGTATGCGATGCGAGTGACCAACTCCGGTGAGTTCATCCACGCCGCGCCGTGGTCCGTGGGCTCACAAGGCTCGGCGAACGTGAGCCACGGGTGCACCGGCTTGAGCACGAGCAACGCCTCGTGGTTCTACGGGATCTCCCACATCGGGGACCCGGTGAAGTTCATCCGCTCCGACCGCAAGGTTCTCGAGCCGCAGAACGGCTGGACGGACTGGAACGTCTCGTACGCCCAGTTCGCGAAGGGCTCGGCCCTCTCCTGACCCCTCCGCCTCGCGGGTCACTGTTTTCGCCTCGCGGGTCACTGTCGTCGCCTCACGGGTCACTGTCTTCGGCCCGCGGGTCAGTGTTCGTGGACCGCCGGGTCACTGTTCGTGACCCGTCGGCGCAGGCAGTGACCCGTCGGCGGCAGGCAGTGACCCGCGGGCGGCAGAAGATGACCCGCGGGCGGAAGGCAGTGACCCCGCGGGCGGCAGACAGTGACCCGCGAGCGGCAGAAGATGACCCGCGGGCGGCAGGCAGTGGCCCGCCGGCGGCCGAGAGTGACCCGCGAGCGGCCGAGAGTGACCCGCCAGCGGCCGAGAGTGACCCGCGAGCGGCAGACAGTGACCCGCCGGCCGGGGTAGGGGGAAGGAGAAGGCCCCGCCCCCCGGATGGGGGAGCGGGGCCTTCTCGTGAGGCTGGACCTCAGTGCTGCTTGGGCACGCCCGTCTCGCTGACTCCGCTGAAGTCGTCCGGGAGGTCGTGCGGCGGGTACACCTCGTCGTGGAAGTGGTGTGCCGCGGCATCGACGTCGGCCTGAGTCGGCTTGTCCACGTCGTGCGCGAAGAAGAACCGCTTCGCCCACGCCCGCAGCCTTGCCTTGCGACCCTGCGGGTTGCGGACCCCGTTGCCGTCCTCGTCGACCGCTGCGGTGAGCTCGGGAACCCGAGGACGCGCGGTGAGCGCGTACGCGACGTCCCGCGGCAGCGGCGCGTGGGCCTCGGCGTACGACCCCTCGGCGGAGCGGACGATGATGCCCGTCTCGTAGCCGTGGAGCAGAGCGTCGTTGTCCTTGCGCTGCAGGCTGATGCAGATCCGCCGCGTGATGATGAACGCGATCACCGGCCCGAGGAACACCCCGATACGACAGATCCACGTGATCGTGAAGATGTCCAGGTTGAACTTCAACGCGATGATGTCGTTGCCGCCGGCGATCCAGCAGACGCCGTAGAACGTCATGCCGGCGACGCCGAACGCGGTGCGGGTCGGGGCGTTGCGCGGACGCTGGAGGAGGTGGTGCTCCTCCTTGTCGCCGGTGACCCACGACTCGAAGAACGGCCAGATCGCGAGCACCGTGAAGAGCAGGCCCATCAGGAGGACGGCCGGGATGAAGACGTTGAGCGAGAACGTCTGCGAGTACTGCTCCGGACCGACGGTGAACTCCCAGTTGGGCATGATGCGGACCGCGCCCTCGACCCAGCCCATGTACCAGTCGGGCTGCGAGCCCGCGGTCACCTCGGACGGGTTGTAGGGGCCGTACGCCCAGATCGGGTTGATCTGGATGACCGCCGCCATCAGCGTCGTGAAGCCGAAGACCACGAAGAAGAAGCCGCCCGCCTTCGCCGCGTAGACGGGGAGCATGGGGAACCCGACGACGTTCTTCTCGGTGCGTCCGGGGCCAGGCCACTGCGTGTGCTTGTGGTAGACGAGAAGCACCATGTGGGCGGCGATCAGGCCGAGGAGGAGGCCCGGCAGCAAGAAGATGTGCGCCATGTAGAGCCGCGGGATGATCAGGTCACCCGGGAACTCCCCGGCGAAGACGAAGAACTCGAGGTAGGACCCGACGACCGGGATCGACCGGATCAGTCCGTCGACGAAGCGCAGCCCGGTGCCCGACAGCAGGTCGTCCGGCAGCGAGTAACCGGCGAAGCCCTCGATCAAGCCGATCGCGAACAGGCCGATACCGATGATCCAGTTGAGCTCACGCGGCTTGCGGTACGCGCCGGTGAAGAACACACGGAGCATGTGGGCGATGATCGCCGCCATGAACAGCGCAGCAGACCAGTGGTGGATCTGCCGGACCAGCAGACCGCCGCGGATGTCGAACGAGATGTCGAGGGTCGAGGCGTAGGCCTGCGACATCTCGAGGCCACGCATCGGCTCGTACGGGCCGTCGTAGACGATCTCGGTCATGCTCGGCTGGAACCAGAAGGTCAGGAACGTCCCGGTCAGCAGCAGGACGACGAAGCTCCAGAGAGCGATCTCGCCCAGCAGGAACGACCAGTGGTCCGGGAACACCTTGCGGATGTTCTTGCGCACGAGGCCGGCGAGGCCGACGCGCTCGTCGAGCCACCCGACGGGTCCGGCGGACTTCTTGCCGAACTTGGTGTCCTGGAGCGGCGTCGTGGGAGTGCTCATGGTGTCAGTCACGGTTCTGCTCCACCTCTGGGAAGCTCGGGCCGACCGGCTCGTGGAAGTCGCTGGTCGCGATCAGATAACCGTCCTGGTCCACCGCGAGCGGGAGCTGGGGGAGCGGGCGGTGTCCGGGGCCGAAGATGACCTTGCCGCCGTCAGCGAGGTCGTAGGTGGTCTGGTGGCACGGGCAGAGCAGGTGGTGGGTCTGCTGCTCCCAGAGGGAGATCGGGCAGCCGACGTGCGTGCAGATCTTGGAGTAGACCATGATGCCGTCCACGTCCCAGTTGGCCTGGCCCTTGCGCGGCTTGATGTCGTCGGGCCGGATCCGGACCGCGATCACGGACGCCTTGGCCTTGGCCTGCAGGAGGTCCGTGCCGTGGAACAGCGCGTGGCCGTGGCTGTCGGTCTCGAACAGGATCGCGGGCTGGGCGTTGACGAGCTGGCCGACCTCGATGTCACCCGGACGCAGCGGGATGCCCGAGACGTCGTTGACGACCCGCATGCCGCGTCGCCAGACCGTCTTGAACAGCTTGTCGCCCGGCAGTGGGCCGAGGTCGCGCAGCATGATGATGGCCGGCAGACCGAGGAAGGCCACGGCGCCGATGAGGGAGTTGCGGATCAGCGGCCGGCGACCGAAGCCCGACTCGGACACGCCCTGGCCGACGGCGACGAGCGCCGCCTCGCGGTCCTCGTCCGACGAGCGCGCCGGGTGGCGCATCTCGATGATCTCCTGGTCGAACATCAGCTTCTTGGCCCACTGGATGGCCCCGATGCCGATGAGGAACAGCGCCAGGCCGAGGGTGAGCCCGAGGGCGAGGTTCAGCGAGAACCAGCCGAAGACCTCCGCGTCCCTGGGGATCGTGAAGTAGGCGACGCAGAAGGCCAGGGCGAGCACGATGGCGGCGGTGAACATCCCGGCGACCTGACGCTCGGCGCGCCTGGCCAGCTTGGGATCCACGTCGGTGGGACGCGGGAGATGCTCGGGCAGCCCCGGGTTCTCGATCGGCTCGGCAGGCTCGATGTCGTTGCGCGCCGGGACGGCGACGTCGTCAGTCGGCTGCTCGTCGTGCGATTCGGGGCTCATGACCTCTTCTTCTTCACCCGGGCGCCGTGCGCTGCCAGCCAGACGCTGACGGCGACGAGACCGCCGATTCCGATGATCCAGGCGAACATGCCGTCCACGACGGGGCCGAGGCCACCGCCACCGAAGCCGCCCTGGGGCTGCGACTCGACGGACTTGATGTAGCCGATGATGGCGCGCTTGTCCTCAGGCGTGACGACGTCGTCGCTGAACACCGGCATCTGCTGCGGGCCGGTCTGCATGGCCTCGTAGATGTGCTTCGCGCTCACGCCCCGCAGGGAGGGGGCGTAGCGGCCGCTGGGCAGGGCGCCGCCGGCGCCGACGGAGTTGTGGCACGCGGTGCAGTTCGTACGGAAGAACTCACCGCCGCGGGTCAGCTCCTCCTCAGAGAGGTCGGAGACGTCGGTGTATTCCTCGTCAGGGACCGCAGGGCCGGGGGCGAGGCTGGCGACGTATGCGGCGAGCGCGTCGGTCTCCTCCTCGTCGTAGACAGGATCCTTGCGGGGTGCCTGGGGCGCGGTCTGAGCCAGCGGCATACGACCGGTGGACACCTGGAAGTCGACCGACGCCGCGCCGACACCGATCAGCGAGGGGCCGAAGTTGCCGCCGCTCTTGGTCATGACGCCCTCGGCGTTCATGCCGTGGCAGCTGGCGCAGCCGACGAGGAACAGCTCGCGGCCCTGCTCCACCTTGGCGGTGTCACTCGCCGTGTCGGCGTCGGCCTTCCCCGGAGCGAGGGAGGCGTACAGCGCTCCCGCGACGAGCAGTCCGAAGAGCAGCACCGCGTAACCCGCGAGAGGGTGCCTTCGGTGGGTGGACAAGAACCGCACGGAGTGAACCTCGTTCCCCTTGCCAGGGACGCCCCCGGCAGGGGCGTCTCCTTCGATTAAACCTTGATTCAGATCTTCTGGTAGAGAATTCGTCGCCGGAGCCGTCGAGGACGGGTCGAGGACGGGGGCCCTACTGCAGGGCGTAGATGGTCAGGAAGAGCCCGACCCACACGATGTCGACGAAGTGCCAGTAGTAGGACACGACGATTGCGGAGATCGCCTGCTCGTGGGTGAATCGACGCGCCATGAAGGTACGGCCGATCACGAGGAGGAAGGCGATGAGACCGCCGATGACGTGCAGACCGTGGAAGCCGGTGGCGAGGTAGAAGACCGAGCCGTAGCCCGACGACGAGAGCGTGACGTTCTCGTGGATCAGCTCGACGTACTCGGTGGCCTGGCCGGCGACGAAGACGGCGCCCATCACGTAGGTGAGGGCGAACCACTCGCGCAGACCCCACTGGCCGATCTGCCAGATGCGTCCGCTGCGGCCGACCTTGCCCTTCTCGGCGGCGAAGACGCCCCACTGGCAGGTGACCGAGGACAGCACGAGGATGGTCGTGTTGACCGTGGCGAACGGGACGTTGAGCTTGGCCGTCTCCGCCGCCCACAGCTCCGGGCTCACCGCACGGATGGTGAAGTACGCGGCGAAGAGGGCCGCGAAGAACATCAGCTCGCTCGACAGCCAGACCACGGTCCCGACCGTCACTTGCGAGGGTCGGTTGGGTTGCCCGTGCAGGCGGGATGCTGGGATCACAGATGTCGTCGCCACGGGTGTCATTATTAACCCCCGACCTGTGCGAGGCATCCCCGGCCCCTGCCTCACGCCCTCGCGAGTCGCTACGATCGCGCTGTGACCGATCCCAGCACTGATGTCGCATCCGAACGTCAACTCCCGTTGCGCGTCCTCGTCTACTCCGACGACGGTGACACCCGCACGCAGGTGACGACCGCCCTCGGCCGTCGGATCCACCCCGACCTGCCGCCCGTCGAGTACGTCGAGTGCGCGACGCTCCCGGTGGTGCTCCAGCACATGGACGCCGGTGGCATCGCCCTGGCGATCCTCGACGGCGAGGCGACGCCGGCGGGTGGCATGGGCGTCGCGCGCCAGCTGAAGGACGAGATCTTCCAGTGCCCGCCGCTCCTGGTGCTGACCGCGCGGGACCAGGACGTCTGGCTCGCGACCTGGTCGCGCGCCGACGGCATCGCGAGCCACCCGATCGACCCGCTCAAGCTCGCGAACGCCGTCCTCGGCCTCATCGCCCCCGCGGCGACCACGGCCTCCGCATGACGGTCGCGACCCGCTGGCCGGAGGTCCTCGGCGGGCTCGTGGCAGGCGAGGACCTCACGGCAGGGCAGACGGCGTGGGCGATGGAGGAGATCCTCTCCGGCAACGCCACGGCCGCGCAGATCGCCGGCTTCGCCGTGGCGCTGAGGGCGAAGGGTGAGACCGTCGCCGAGGTCGAGGGACTCGCGGCGACCATGCTCGACCACGCGAGGCTGATCGAGGTCGAGGGCCGGACCGTCGACATCGTCGGGACCGGAGGTGACCGCGCCAAGACCGTCAACATCTCGACGATGTCGGCGGTGACCATGCGCGGTGCCGGTGCGTTGGTGGTCAAGCACGGCAACCGCGCTGCGTCGAGCGCCAGCGGGGCGGCCGACGTCCTCGAGGAGCTCGGGGTCCGGCTGGACCTCACACCCCAGCGCGTGGCGTCGCTCGCGGGTGAGGTGGGGATCACCTTCTGCTTCGCCCCCGTCTTCCACTCGTCGTTCCGCTTCACCGCGGCGCCGCGGAAGGAGCTCGGCATCCCGACCGCCTTCAACTTCCTCGGGCCGCTCACCAACCCCTCGAAGCCCGCCGCGATGGCGGTGGGTGTCGCCGACGCGAGGATGGCGAGCGTCGTCGCCGGCGTCTTCGCGCGGCGCGGGCTCGATGCGCTCGTTTTCCGTGGCGACGACGGCCTCGACGAGATCACGACGACGACGACCTCGCGGGTGTGGGTCGTGTCGGGTCCGGACGGTCAGAAGTCCGTGGCGGAGCACACCTTCGACCCCACCGAGGTCGGGATCGCGCCGTCTCCCCCCGAGGCGCTGCGCGGAGGCGACCCGGCCTTCAACGCCGACGTCTTCCGACGTGTGGTCGCGGGCGAGCAGGGGCCCGTCCGCGACGCGGTCGTGCTCAACGCCGCCGCGGGGCTGGCGGCGTACGAGGGAGGCGAGGACGACCTCGTGACCCGGATGGAGCGCAACGTCGCTCGCGCCCGTGAGGCGCTCGACTCCGGGGCGGCCCGCGAGGCGCTCGCGGTGTGGGCCGACGCGTCGCAGCGCGAGAGCTGACCGACGCGGGGCGCGGTCAGCGGCGCACGATCACTCGAAGTCGCCACCGATGCTGAAGGCTGCCTCGAGGTCGTGCTGGGAGTAGGTGCGGAACGCGATGTGCGTCTCGGTCGACCGCACTCCCGGGACCTTGTTGACGCGGTCGGCGACCACGTCGGCGATCTCCTCGGTGCGCCGCACCCGGACGAGCGCGATCAGGTCGATGTGTCCGGTGACGGAGTAGACCTCGCTCACGCCGTCGAGCGCGGCGACCTCCTCGGCGACCTCCGGGATGCGGTCGACCTCGGCGTTGATGAACACGATCGCGGTGATCACGGGTCCTCCTGCGGACGAGTCGGCGTACGGGCTGCAGCCTACTCGTCAGCGGCGTGGGCGGTGCTCGGTCCGCCAGCCCTCGCCTCGCGCCTCGTCGAAGGGCGCAGCGGCCGCACGTGATCGCTCGGCAGCCTCGACGATGGGCAGGTGCCGACCGGCGCCGCGTACCGGGCTGGCCCACTCGCCGTCGAGGTCGACGAGGCGGACCCCGTCGGACTCCAGCCAGCGCAGGACCAGCTCGGACTCGGCCGCGGTGGCAGCCGGTGTCTCGTCGGGCACGATCGTCTCGGCGGTCGACCGGAGCGCCTCCACCCACGGACCGGACGGCGTCGAGGCCGGCATCACCCCGGAGGCGACCAGACGTCCGTGGCGTACGACGTGGACCTCCCACTCCCGCCACTGCGGGTCGAGGGGGCGTGCTGCGACCACCTCGGCGCACGAGAGCAGCGCGGCGAGCCGCTGGCTGCGGTGGGTGGCACGGACGAGCGCGACGAGCCGGTCTCGCTCATGGGCGGCGTCCTCGAAGCGTCCCTGCCCCGAGAGCGTGCGCATGCGGTCGGTCGAGGCATCGACCACCACGGTGGGGTCGAGCGTGAGAGCCGTCCGGACGCGGTCGACCTCGGCCGCGTACGTCTCGGGGGTGGCGGTGCCGTCGCAGGGTGCGAGGCAGCTGCCCATCTCGGCGAGGGCGCACGCGCTGCGTGACGGACGGCGCGGGAGCCGTCCGGAGCACTGGCGGATGCGGAACGCCTCGTAGAGCGTCGCCGCGACACGCTCGGCGGACGAGCGGCGCGTGAAGGGACCGAGGTAGTCGGCGTCGTCGTCGGTCTTGCGGACGAACGAGAGGCGGGGCCACGGCTCTCGGGTGAGCTTGATCCAGGTCGCACGCTCGGGGTGTCGGGACCTGCGGTTGTAGGGCGGCTTGTGGTGTGCGATCAACCGCAGCTCGCGCACCTGCGCCTCCAGGGCCGTCGCACACGTGATGCCCTCGACGCGGGTCGCCAGCGCCACCATCTCGCCCATCCGCGTGCGGGTCTCGCTGGAGGTGAAGTAGGAGCGGACCCGCGCACGGAGGTCCTTGGAGGTCCCGACGTACAGGACGTTCTCGTGACGGTCGCGGAAGAGGTAGACGCCGGGGAGGTGGGGGAGGTGGTCGGCGAGCCGGCTCTTCTTGCGCTGGGCGGGACTGACCCGGGAGCTGAAGGTGGCGAGCTCCTCCATCGTCGACACCCCCATGGTGCCCAGGCGCTCGAGGAGCGCGTGGAGGACGTCGACCGTCGCGCGGGCGTCGGCGAGGGCGCGGTGGTTGGGGGTGGTGGCGGCGTGGAAGTGGCGCGCGAGCGTGCTCAGCTTGCAGTTGGGGACCTCGTCGCGCAGCAGGACGCGACGGGCGATGCGGGCGGTGTCGAGCGTCTCGAAGCCGGGCCAGGCCAGCCCGAGGTGCTGGGTGAAGTGCTTGAGGAAGCCGACGTCGAAGGGAGCGTTGTGCGCGACGAGCACGGTGCCCCGGGCGAACTCCAGGAACGACGGCAGCGCCTCGCCGATCCTCGGGGCGGCCACGACCATCGCGTCGGTGATGCCGGTGAGGACCGTGATGAACGTCGGGATCGGACCCTCGGGGTCGACGAGGGTCTGGAACTCACCCAGGACCTCTCCGCCGCGGACCTTGACCGCACCGATCTCGGTGATCATGGAGCCGGCGGCCGCCGAGCCGCCCGTCGTCTCGAGGTCGACGACGCAGAACGTGATGCCCGACAGGTCTCGACCCAGCTCGTCGAGAGTCCCTTGGACCGCGGTGCCCTCGACCGCGGTGCCCTCGACCGCGGGAACCGGGACGGTCGGCGGGGGAGCGGTTTCGGGGGCGAGGGTCATGGGAACGACGGTAGGTGCGTCCGCTGACATGTCCGGCCGTCGGGGCGTACGGCGTGTCGCACGACGGGTTTGTGTCAGAGCGGCTGCGTAGCGTCCAGGGCATGGACGAATCCCGCGTGCTCCATCAGCAGCCGGGCCCGGCGACGGGTCACGGCGAGCTTCTGACCATCGACTGCGGTCGCTGCCTCGCCCGGCCCCAGGCATGCGGCGACTGCGTGGTGACCGCGCTGCTCGGTGCCCCCGACGAGGGCGTCAGCATCGACGCCGACGAGGGTGCCGCGCTCCAGGCGCTGAGCGCCGCCGGCCTCGTGTCTCCGCTCCGCCTCGTGACCCAGACCGACAGCGAGACCATCGACGACGTGTGAGCTTTCTCACCCAACCACCGCCGCCCGCGAGAGAGATCTGACTTTCCCACTGCTTCACGTTGATTCCCCACCCCGTTGGCGCATAGGGTGAGGCTCGCGTGTCTGAGGAGTTCTCTACCCCGGAGGGCGCAGGCACGCCGCCTAGTTCGGCCGAGATCCCCCGATCGACGCTGGAGCCGGGGACCCACGTTCCTGGGGTGAATCCGTCCGCTCGGACGGTAGGGCACGTTCTTGGCCCGAACCCGTCAGCTCACCCGGTAGGCGTCGAGAACGTGAAGGAGCCGCCGAGTGCGGAACGGCCGAAAGCTGTCGATGAGGGCAGCAGTCGCCGCCGGGTCCGGGTTGGTCCTCGCTGCCACGCTCACCGCGTCCCCCAGCGCAGCAGACCCCCAGACGCCGAGCCTGTCCGAGGCCCAGCGCAAGGTCGCCGAGCTCAGCCACGAGGCCGAGCAGGCCAACGAGCGCTTCCTCGAGCTCCGGACCGAGGTCGACGGAGCCAAGAAGCAGATCAAGAAGCTCCGGACCGACGTCAAGGCGCAGCAGGCTGAGGTCGAGGACGTCCGCAACGCCCTCGCCAAGACCGTCACCGAGCGGTTGTCGAGCTCCCCGATGGGCCCGACCACCCAGCTGCTCGCGAGCGACGATGTCGACGAGTTCCTGGAGGGCCTGACGGCGCTCCAGTCCTACAACAGCACCCAGGCCGACCGGCTGGCCGCCTTCGAGCGCGAGGCCGGAGAGCTCAAGGTCCGCCGTGAGCAGCTCTCCTCCAAGCTCGAGATCATCTCGGAGTCGCAGAAGGAGATGACCAAGCAGAAGGCCAAGCTCGACGATCGCGTCACCAAGGCCGAGGCTCTCGTCGCGAGCCTGACTCCTGCTGAGCGCGAAGAGGTCTACGACAACGACCACGGTGGTCCGAGCCGCAGCGAAGACCGTCCGTCGACCAGCGCCCCGAAGGTGAACGCGTCCGGGCGGGCCAAGAAGGCGATCGACTTCGCGATGGCGCAGCTGGGCGAGCCCTACTCCTACGGTTCTGCGGGCCCCGGCAGCTGGGACTGCTCGGGCCTGACGATGAAGGCGTTCGGCGCGGCCGGCGTGTCGCTCCCGCATTCGTCCTCCGCGCAGTCCGGGATGGGCTCCTCGGTGTCGCGGTCGTCGATGAGCCCGGGCGACCTGGTGTTCTACTACAGCCCGGTCAGCCACGTCGGCATCTACATCGGCAACGGCAAGCTGATCCACGCCCCGCGTCCCGGGCGCAGCGTCGAGATCGTCTCGGTGGACGTCATGCCGGTCAGCGGAGTGCGTCGCGTCGGCTGACCGCCTCCGCTCCGTACGAAGAGCCACGACCCGTCTCGGGTCGTGGCTCTTCTGCGTACGACGTGCGGCCACCCCTGGGCAGCAGCTCCGAACCCTCACGGACGACAGCAGCCCCCAGCGCGTGTGCGCCGGGGGCTGCTGTCTGCGTGGGGTTGGGGCCTAGCCGTACAGGGCCTCGACGTCGTCGCGGTGCTCACGCATCACGACGTTGCGCTTGAGCTTGAGGGTCGGTGTGATCTGGCCGCCCTCCTCGGTCCAGTCCTTGGCGAGGACCCGGAACTTGCGGATCGCCTCCGCTCGGGACACGTGGGAGTTGGCCTCGTCCACCGCGGTCTGCACGGCCGCCAGCACGTCGGGATCGTCAGCGAGCTGCTCGATCGGCGTATCAGCCGGCTTGCCGTGGTTCTCGAGCCACGAGCCGATCGACTCCTGGTCGAGCGTGATGAGTGCGCCGACGAAGGGCTTGCCTTCGCCCACGACCACCGCCTGGCTCACCAGGACGTGCGCCCGGATGCGGTCCTCGAGGACCGCGGGCACGACGTTCTTGCCGCCGGCGGTGACGATGATCTCCTTCTTGCGGCCCGTGATGGAGATGAAGCCGTCGGAGTCGATCTCACCGATGTCACCGGTGTGGAACCAGCCGTCCTCGTCGAACGCGGCCGCCGTCGCCTCCGGCGCGTTCCAGTAACCCCGGAACACCTGTCCGCCGCGGAACAGCAGCTCGCCGTCATCGGCGACCCGGACCTCGGTGCCCGGCAGAGGGCGCCCGACGGTGCCGATCTTGGAGTCGCCGGCGAGGTTCGCCGCGAGCGCGGCCGTGGTCTCGGTGAGGCCGTACCCCTCGATCACCGGGATGCCGATGCCCGAGAAGAAGTGCGCGAGCCGCTCGCCCAGCGGAGCGCCGCCGGAGATCGCGTGCTCGACGTGCCCGCCCATGGCGTCGCGAAGCTTGGCGTAGACCAGCCGGTCGAACAGCGTGTGCTTCGCCTTGAGGACCGGGCCGATGCGCTTGCCGCTCTCGCGCGCCCGGCTGTAGGCGATCGCCGTCGAGGTCGCGACGTCGAAGATCTTGCCCTTGCCGGACGCGTGGGCGTTCTGGCTGGCGCCGTTGTAGATCTTCTCGAACACGCGTGGGACGGCCAGGAGGAACGTCGGCTTGATCTCCGCCAGCTCGGGGAGGAGGTTCTTGACGTCCGGGGAGTGCGAGAGCTTCGCGCCTGCCCGGATGGAGCCGACCTCGACGATGCGGGCGAAGACGTGCGCCAGCGGCAGGAAGAGCAGCGTCACGGAGTTGTCGTGGAACAGCTCAGGAAGCACGTCGATGACGTCGCCGAGCTCGAACATGAAGTTGGCGTGCGTGATCTCTGCGCCCTTGGGGCGTCCGGTCGTGCCGGAGGTGTAGATGATCGTGGCGAGGTCCGACGGAGCCACGGCGTCACGACGGGCGGCAAGGTCGGCGTCGGAGATGACGGCACCCGACGCGGCGAGAGTGTCCAGACCGGAGTCGATGACCCACACGTTCTTGAGGTCGGTGAGATCGGTGCCGGACGCCGCGACCCGCTCCGCGTGCTCCTCGTTCTCCACGACGCAGCCCACCGCGGCGGAGTCGGACAGGATCCACGAGATCTGCTCGACCGACGAGGACTCGTAGATGGGGACGGAGACGGCACCGATCCACCACAGCGCGTAGTCGACCTGCGTCCACTCGTAGCGCGTGCGGGAAAGGAGACCGACACGATCTCCCGGCGCGACTCCGGCGGCGACGAACCCCTTGGCGAGGGAGACGACCTCGTCGCGGAACTGCGCGATGGTGACGTCGGTCCAGGCGCCGGAGACCCTGCGCTGGAAGGCGACCCGGTCAGGGTCCTCGTCAACCCGCACCAGGATGTCGTTGGTGATGCTGCCCGTCTCTGGGACCTGGTACGTGGCTGGGGTCGCGTAGGTACGCACTCTGCCTCCGATCGAGTGATCTGGGTACGCCGACACGACGTACTCCCCCTGGGGCAGGTTACATTCACCACTCGGAGCACCTGCGAAGGAGACCTCGATGCCGGCGGTGGACGTGATCGACCAGACGTACGCGCCCGTGCCGCAGCGCCAGTTGCGCGAGGTTCTCTGCGCGGAGTCCGGCTGGTCCGAGGTGCTGCCCGGCCTGGAGCTGCGGTGCTTCGAGGACCGGGGCGACCGCGGCAAGCGGTGGAGCGTGAGCGGCACGCTCGACGGGACGGCCGAGGTGTGGCTGGAGCAGGCGCCCGAGGGGACGATCGTGCACCTGTTCCTGCAGGCGGACCCGAGCGCGCCGGGGATGTCGACGCAGGGCGCCCGGCGGATGGAGCGCGACGTACGGGAGCGCTTGAAGCGATGGGTGACCCAGGTCCGGGACACTCTCGACGTCGGACGGCCCGTCGGGGAGCCGCCCGCCACAGCGCAGCGCGGGGCTGCCCCGACCGAGGACGTCCGGGATGCGCGATAGGGTCGGCCGCAGCACCGACGACCAGGAGGGCTCTGGATGACTGACCAGACGACCAGCGACATCGTGGTCGACGCCGATCCCGGCGTCATCATGGCGGTCATCGCCGACTTCGCGTCGTACCCCTCGTGGGCGACGGGGGTGAAAGAGGCGCGGGTCGTGGAGCTCGACGAGTTCCGGGCACGCCCCACCGAGGTGCAGTTCGTCCTCGACGCCACGCCGATCCGCGACACCTACACCCTCGGCTACACCTGGGACGGCGACCGTGAGGTCGACTGGCGAGTCACCGAGCCGGGGTCCATGGTCACGGGCATGGACGGGGCCTACGTCCTCGAACCCCTCGAGGACGGGCGGACCCGCGTCACCTACCGTCTCGCTGTCGAGGTCTCCATCCCGCTGCTGGGGATGCTCCGTCGCAAGGCGGAGAAGGTCATCATCGAGACAGCTCTCAAGGGCCTCAAGAAGCGCGTCGAGTCATCCGAGGTGTGACCGGGACGACGTGGCGAGGCGCGCGTCTCGATAGGATCTGACGACCGCGCTCGCACGTCCCCAGGTTCTCTGCACGAGGAGAGGCATGACCGAACACACCGGCGACGACCATGTCGGCACCCTCGCGCAGGAGGCCCTCAAGCTCGCTCGCGTGCTCGCCGACCAGGCGTCGCAGGGCCGGCGAGGAGCCGACGACACCTCGTCGGCCGAGCATCGTCCCGAGACCTGCGACTCCTGCCCCCTGTGCCAGCTCATGACAGTCGTGCGTCACGCGCGCCCCGAGGTGGCCGACCACCTGACGTCGGCCCTGGCCTCGCTCACCCTCGCCGCGCGTGGTGTGGTGGACGCGTGGGCGCAGACGCGTCCGCCGCACGCGTCCGGGCGGGCGGCCGCCGACGGGCCGGCGGACAGGGACGGGGAGGACGAGCCATGGGGCTGACGGTCGGCGTCGACATCGGCGGCACCAAGATCGCTGTGGGCGTCGTCGACGTGGACGGCACCGTTATCGCTCACGACCAGCTGGAGACGCCGGCGACGGACCCCACCCTCATCGGGGACGCCGTCGGCCGGTCCGTCAACGCCCTCAAGCGAGACCACCAGGTGGAGGCCGTCGGTGTGGGCGCCGCCGGGTTCGTCGACGCCGCGCGGCGCTCCGTGCTGTTCGCCCCCAACATCAAGTGGATCGACGAACCGCTCGCCGACCGCCTCGAAGACCTCATCGACCTTCCCGTGGTGATCGAGAACGACGCCAACGCCGCGGCGTGGGGCGAGTTCCGGTTCGGGGCGGGGGCCGACGTCGACGACATGCTCCTCGTCACGGTCGGCACCGGCATCGGTGGCGGGATCATCCAGGGTGGACGCCTGGACCGGGGCGCGTTCGGCGTCGCCGGTGAGATCGGTCACCTGCGGATGGTCCCCGCCGGGATCCGGTGCGGCTGCGGCCAGTACGGGTGCTGGGAGCAGTACGCCTCAGGCCGCGCGCTGGTGCGCGAGACCCGCGACCGGATCAGTGCGGGGATGGCGCAGGCGCAGCCCCTGGCCGCGCTGATCGACGGTGACGTCACGCGGATCACGGGGCAGATGGTGACCGAGCAGGCCCAGAAGGGCGACCCTCTGGCCATCGAGCTCATCGCCGACGTCGGCCGGTGGCTCGGAGAGGGCATCGCGTCGTTGGCGGCGGTCATCGACCCGAGCGTGGTCGCAATCGGGGGTGGTGTCGCCAAGGCAGGGGCGTTGTTGCTCGAGCCCGCGCACGCGTCGTTCCTCCGTACGCTCTCGGCCCCGGTCTATCGTCCGCAGGCGACGCTGCGGCCCGCGAGCCTGGGCAACGACGCCGGCATGATCGGTGCCGCCGACCTCGCTCGCGCGCGGTGACGAGGCACGATGGCTGAGCGGCTCTCGATCGGGATCGACATCGGTGGCACTCGGGTCAAGGCCGGTGTGGTGGACCTCGACGGTCACGTCCTGGCACGTCTGAGCCGGGACACGCCGACGACCAGCCCGATGGCGGTCCTCGACGCGATCGCGGACATCGTGGCGACGCTACGACGGCACCACTACGTCACCTCCGTCGGCATCGGCGCGGCGGGCTTCGTCGACGCGACGCAGTCCACCGTGCTCTTCTCCCCGCACCTGGCGTGGCGGCACGAGCCGCTGCGGGACGCGGTGCAGCGGCGTACAGGGCTGTCGGTCCTGGTGGACAACGACGCCAACGCCGCCGGCTGGGCGGAGTGGCGGTTCGGTGCCGCCCAGAACGAGGAGTACATGGTCTGTCTCACCCTCGGCACCGGCATCGGCGGGGCGCTGGTGATCGACGGGCGCCCACACCGCGGCCGGTACGGCATCGCGGGGGAGTTCGGGCACATGATCGTCGTGCCGGACGGCCGGGCGTGCGAGTGCGGCAACCACGGCTGCCTCGAGCAGTACGCGAGCGGCAATGCGCTGATCCGGGACGCACGCGAGGCGATGGATCGCGGCGACGACTACGGCAAGCGGCTGCTGGAGCGCCTCGACGGTGACCCGGACCAGGTGAGCGGGCTGGTGGTGTCGGAGCTGGCGCGTGACGGGGACGAAGACGCTCTGCGGTGCTTGGAGGACGTCGGCGCGTGGCTCGGGATCGGCATCGCCAACCTGGCGGCTGCGTTCGACCCGGCGTTGTTCGTGATCGGCGGGGGAGTCTCCGACGCCGACGAGCTGTTGCTCGAGCCTGCGCGCGAGTCGTTCCGGAGGACGCTCACCGGTCGAGGCTTCCGCCCGGAGGCGTTGATCGTGCGCGCCCACCTCGGCAACGACGCGGGGATGATCGGCGCGGCCGACATGGCCCGCTCGGTGCGTCGTCGTGCACGGCGGGGGCGGCGTCGCCGACCTCGCGCCGAGGGCTCGCTGGTGCGGCTCAGCGGTCGACGAGGGTGAGCTCGAACGCATAGAGGTCGGGGCGGTAGGCGTGCTCGCCGTACTCGACCGCACGCCCGGCGTCGTCGTACGCCGTGCGCTGCATCGTGAGGAGGGGCGCCCCCCTGCGCTCGCCGAGGAGCCGCGACTCCCGCGCGTCGGCGCGACGGGCGCCGATCCGTTGCTTGGCGACCCGCATCCAGATCCCGGCGCGGCGCAGTGCCGCGTACAGGCCGTTGTCGGCCAGGTCGACCGCGGCGAGGTCGAGCAGCGAGGCGGGGAGCAGGTTCTGCATGAGCGCGAGTGGCTCGTCGCCGATGTAGCGGACCCGCTCGAGCGACCAGACCGGGCTGCCCGGCTCCAGCTGGAGGGCGCGCGCACTCTCCTCGCTCGCCTCGAGGCGAGCGAGGCTCAGCACCTCCGTACGGGGGGCCTGCCCGGCCGCGGTCAGGTCGTCGTGCAGGCTGGTGAGCTCGACCGAACGGCTGACCCTGCCGTGCACCACCTGCGTCCCGACGCCTCGCTTGCGGACGAGCATGCCCTTGTCGACGAGCACCTGGATCGCCTGGCGGACCGTGGGGCGCGAGAGTCCGAGCCGGTCGGCGAGGACGAGCTCGTTGTCCAGCTTGTCACCGGGTGCGAGCGTGCCGCTGACGATCGCGCCCTCGAGCTGCTCGGCCATCTGGAAGTAAAGAGGGACCGGGCTCGAGCGGTCCAGCGAGATCTCCGGCCGCGCACCCATGCGAGCACTATAGGGGCGGGTGCGGCCACTAGGTCTATATGTCCGGACAAATCGTTGACAGTCGATTGTGCTCCACGTCACACTGACGGATCAGGTGAAGCATCGACGGAGGCGGGTGACGATGGAGCGTGGCCGCATCGCGGGTGCCCCGATCTCGTGGGGTGTGAGCGAGGTCGACGGGTGGGGGTTCCAGCTGCCGGTGGAGCGGGTGCTCGAGGAGATGAGCCGGCTGGGCCTGACGGCGACCGAGTTCGGCCCCGAGGGCTGGCTGCCACGGGAGCCGGCGACCAGGGCACGGACGCTGGGTGAGCACGGGCTGACGGCGGTCGGCGGATTCCTTCCGGTGGTGCTCCACGACGCCGGTCACGACCCGGCGCCCGAGCTCGACGCCTTCGCCGACGCCTGCGTCGCTGCCGGCGCGATGGTCGTCGTCCTTGCCGCCGCCACGGGCGTGACCGGGTACGACGCGCGCCCGGAGCTGACCGACGAGCAGTGGCGCACGCTCTGCGTGAACCTCGATGTTCTCGACGACCGTGTCCGGGCGCGCGGTCTGAGCCTCGCGCTCCACCCGCACGTGGGCACGGTGGTCGAGAGGGCTGAGGACGTGGGGACGGTCATGGCCCGGTCACGGGTGGCGCTGTGCCTCGACACCGGTCACCTGATGGCGGCCGGTGTCGACCCGCTGCCGCTGGCCAAGGTGCACGCCGAGCGGGTGAGGCACGTGCACCTCAAGGACGTCGACGCGCGGCTCGCGACCGAGGTCCACGAAGGCTCCGTCTCCTTCAGCGAGGCCGTCCGCGGTGGTCTCTTCCGCCCGCTCGGTCGCGGCGACGTCGACGTCGTCGGGCTCGTCACCACGCTCGAGGAGCGCGGCTACGACGGC
Source organism: Mumia sp. zg.B53 (assembly GCF_019550935.1). Lineage (NCBI taxonomy): Bacteria > Bacillati > Actinomycetota > Actinomycetes > Propionibacteriales > Nocardioidaceae > Mumia > Mumia sp. zg.B53. The sequence goes on from NZ_JAHWCK010000006.1 coordinate 35,658, forward strand.
TGGTACGTCCTCGAGCAGGACGTGATGCTCGACGGTGACCCGACGGGGGACGGACCCCTCGAGGACGTGCGCACGAGCCTTGCCTACCTCGAAGGGCTCGCCTCGTGACCGGCTTCGAGGTGCTCACGATGGGCCGGGTCGGTGTCGACGTCTATCCGGAGCAGATCGGGGTCGGTCTCGACGAGGTGACGTCGTTCGCCAAGTTCCTCGGCGGAAGCCCGACCAACGTCGCCGTCGCTGCATCCCGGCTCGGGCGCCGGGCGGCGGTGATCACCCGCACCGGCGAGGACCCCTTCGGCCGGTTCGTCCACCGCGCGCTCGACGGCTTCGGCGTCGACGACCGGTTCGTGACGGCCGTGGCGGGCCTGCAGACCCCGGTCACGTTCTGCGAGATCTTCCCGCCGGACGACTTCCCGCTCTACTTCTACCGCCTCCCCACCGCGCCCGACCTGCAGATCCGCGCCGACGAGCTCGACCTGGACGCGGTGCGTGCGGCTGATGTCTTCTGGGTCACCGGCACCGGTCTCGCCGAGGAGCCGAGCCGGGAAGCGACCCTGGCCGCGCTCGAGGCACGAGGCAGGCGCGGCGTCACCGTCCTCGACCTGGACTACCGGTCGATGTTCTGGTCGTCGGCCGCGGAGGCGACCGCGCAGGTGGCGCGAGCGCTGCCGTACGTCACGGTGGCCGTCGGCAACCGCGAGGAGTGTCAGGTCGCGGTCGGCGAGTCCGACCCCGAGTCCGCGGCGAAGGCTCTGCGCGACGCCGGGGTGGACCTGGCCGTCGTCAAGCAGGGCCCGGCCGGCGTGCTCGGGTCGGACCGGCGCGAGCACGTGGTGGTGCCGCCGGTCGCCGTGGACGTCGTCAACGGACTGGGGGCCGGTGACGCCTTCGGTGGCGCCCTCTGCCACGGGTTGCTGGCGGGCTGGGACCTGCGCCGGACGCTGGAGTTCGCCAACGCCGCCGGCGCGTACGTCGCCGGTCAGCTCGCGTGTGCCGATGCGATGCCGGACGTCGACCAGGTGACGACGATGCTCGGACGAGCCGCGTGATCGCGCGCGTGACCGACGCCGCCGTCGCCGACCTCGTCGACGCGCGGGTCCGCGACCCCGACCGGATCGCGCGGCTCGCCCGCGGCCGGAGGCGACCGGAGGGCTTGACCGGCCAGACCGGGCGGCTCCTGCTCGTCGCTGCCGACCACCCTGCCCGCGGTGCACTGCGCGCCGGAGACGAGCCGCTGGCCATGGGGGACCGGGCCCGCCTGCTGGACCGGATCGTGAGGGCGCTCGACCGTCCTGGTGTGGACGGATTCCTCGGCACCGCCGACCTCGTCGACGACCTGCTCCTCCTGGGCGCTCTCGAGGGCAAGGTGGTGCTCGGGTCGATGAACCGCGGCGGTCTCGCCGGCACGAGCTTCGAGATCGACGACCGCTTCACCGGGTACGAGGCTGCGGCGATCGACCGGGCAGGTCTCCAGGGTGGCAAGATGCTGCTGCGCATCGACCCGACGGACCCCGCTACCGTGCGGACGATGGAAGCCTGCGCACGTGCGGTCGACGACCTCGCCGCCCACGGGCTCGCGGCGATGGTCGAGCCGTTCATCTCCCACCGAGACGACCGGGGCCGGGTCCGCAACGACCTCACGACCGAGGCTGTGGTGCGCGCGGCCTCGGTCGCCGCGGGTCTCGGCGGGACCTCCGCGCGGACGTGGCTGAAGCTCCCGGTCGTCGACGACATGGAGTCGGTCCTCGCCGCGACCACGCTGCCGGTGGTGCTCCTCGGCGGCGAGGTGTCGGCCGACCAGGGGGCTCAGTTCGCAGCCTGGTCCAAGGCTCTGACCAGCCCGCAGGTGCGCGGGATGGTCGTGGGTCGCTCGCTCCTCTATCCCCCCGACGGCGACGTGGAGGCCGCCGTGGACGCGACGGTGGAGATGATCGCCCGATGAGCCGTCATGTGCTGCACAGCGCTGCCGAAGGCTCGACCGCCCTCGAGGTCACGCCGGAGGTGGCGGGGTGGGAGTTCAGCGGGCTGCGGGTGCTGCGGCTGGCCGCAGGCGAGTCGTACGGCGCCGCCACCGACGACACCGAGGTCCTCGTGCTGTCGCTGTCGGGCTCCTGCCGGGTCCGTTGCGGGGACCAGGTGCACGTCGTCGCCGGACGGCCCGACGTCTTCACCGGACCGAGCGACTTCGTGTACGTGCCTCGGGGGGCGGACTTCGAGGTCGTGAGCGAGGAGGGCGGCCGGTTCGCGCTGGCCTCGGCGCGGTGCGACCGTACTCTCGCGTTCCGGCACCAACCGGTGGTCGACGTGCCCCTCGAGCTGCGCGGCGCGGGCCACGCCAGCCGGCAGGTCCACAACCTCTGCCTGCCGGGCACCTTCGAGGCCGACAGGCTGATCGTGTGCGAGGTGCTCACTCCAGGAGGCAACTGGTCGTCCTACCCGCCGCACAAGCACGACGAGGACGGGGACGGTGAGAGTGCGCTGGAGGAGATCTACTACTTCGAGGTCGCCGACGGCCCGCACGGGGCGGGTTTCGGCTACCAGCGCGTGTACGGGCACGACGGTGCGGACATCGACGTCCTCGCCGAGGTGCGCTCGGGCGACGCGGTCCTCATCCCGTACGGCTGGCACGGCCCGTCGATGGCGGCACCCGGCTACGACCTCTACTACCTCAACGTGATGGCAGGCCCCGGTCACGAGCGGGCGTGGCTCATCAGCGATGATCCCCAGCACGCCTGGGTGCGCGACACGTGGACGACGCAGCCGGTCGATCCCCGGCTCCCGATGGGAGGACCCCGATGACCACGACCCGACTGACCGTCGCCCAGGCCGTCGTCCGTTTCCTGGAGGTGCAGCACGTCGAACGCGACGGTGCCGAGAACGCCTTCTTCGCAGGGTGCTGGGGCATCTTCGGGCACGGCAACGTCGCCGGCATCGGGGAGGCGCTGCTCGAGCGGGAGCTGTCGGACGACCCGGGACGGTTGCGCTACCTCCAGGGCCGCAACGAGCAGGCGATGGTCCACGCGAGCGTCGCCTACGCCCGCCAGCGCGACCGGCTGGCCGCGTTCGCGGTGACGGCGTCGGTCGGGCCGGGCTCGACGAACATGGTCACCGGTGCGGCGCTCGCCACGATCAACCGACTGCCGGTGCTGCTGCTCCCGGGCGACGTGTTCGCGACCCGGGTCGCCAACCCCGTCCTCCAGGAGCTCGAGGACCCGGCCAGCATGACGGCGTCGGTCAACGACGCACTCCGCCCGGTCTCGCGCTACTGGGACCGCATCGAGCGCCCGGAGCAGCTCCCGTCCGCGCTGCTGGCCGCGATGCGGGTCCTCACCGACCCCGCCGACACCGGAGCGGTCACGCTCTGCCTGCCCCAGGACGTCCAGGCCGAGGCGTACGACTGGCCCGAGGCGCTGTTCGACCGGCGGGTGTGGCATGTCGCCCGGCCGGTGCCGGAGGCCGCGGCCGTCGAGCGGGCCGCCGCCCTCGTCCGGTCGGCGCGGCGACCGCTGCTCGTCGCCGGCGGCGGCGTCATCTACTCCGGTGCCGACGGTGCGCTCCGCCGCTTCGCGGAGGCCACCGGCATCCCGGTCGCCGAGACCCAGGCGGGCAAGGGGTCCCTGCCGTACGACCACCCGCAGGCCGTCGGGGCGATCGGTGCGACCGGGAGCGATGCCGCCGACGCTCTCGCCAACGAGGCCGACGTCGTCATCGGGGTCGGCACCCGGTGGAGCGACTTCACCACGGCCTCCCGGACGGTGTTCGCGCGTCCCGAGGTGCGCTTCGTGAACCTCAACGTGGCGAGCGTCGACGCTCACAAGCAGTCCGGGCTCGCGCTCGTCGCCGATGCCCGCGCCGGTCTGGAGGCGCTCGGGGTCGCGCTGGAGGGGTGGCGGGCGCCGGCGGAGCACACCAGCGAGGCGACGGAGCGCGCCCGCGCTTGGGATGCCGTCGTCGAGGCGGCGTACGCGGTCGAGAACGAGCCGTTGCTCGCGCAGTCGGCCGTGATCGGCGCTGTCAACGACGGCACCGACCCGCGCGACGTGGTGGTGTGCGCGGCGGGGTCCATGCCGGGTGACCTCCACAAGCTGTGGCGTACGCGCGACCGCAAGGGCTACCACGTGGAGTACGGCTTCTCGTGCATGGGATACGAGATCGCGGGCGGTCTCGGGGTGAAGCTGGCGGCCGACGACACCGGTGATCCGCGCGACGTGGTGGTGATGGTCGGGGACGGCTCGTACCTCATGATGGGGACCGAGCTGGTCACTGCGGTCGCGGAGGATGTCAAGATCATCGTCGTGCTCGTACAGAACCACGGCTTCGCCTCGATCGGTGCGCTGTCGGAGTCGCTCGGCTCGCAGCGCTTCGGCACGCGGTACCGCTATCGGACGCCTACCGGCCTCGACGGCGAACGTCTTCCGGTCGACCTGGCCGCCAACGCCGCGTCGCTGGGGGCCGACGTGATCGTGGCCAAGGGCCTCGACGACCTCAGGGCGGCGCTGCGCAGCGCGAAGGCGTCGGAGCGTACGACCGTGATCCACGTCGAGACCGATCCGCTCGTCCCGGCGCCGGACAGTCCGGCCTGGTGGGACGTCCCCGTCTCGGAGGTGTCGACCCTCGACACGACCCGGGCCGCCCGAACCACGTACGAGCAGCACAAGGCGGCCCAGCGCCACCATCTCGGGACCATCACAGAACAGCAAGGAGATCGCCAGTCATGAACAAACTCAGGCTCCTCGGAGTCGTCGCGGCGTCAGCGCTGACGCTGACCGCGTGCAGCGGTACGGGCCAGGACGACGGCGCGTCAGACAACAAGAAGGACTTCACCTACGCCGTCATCACGCACTCCAGCTCGGGCGACGCTTTCTGGGACCGGGTGAAGTCCGGGGGCGAGCAGGCCGCGGACGACTACGGAGTCACCGTCCGCTACGAGAGCGATCCCGACCCGGCCGGCCAGGCGCAGAAGATCGACGGCGCGGTCGCCGACAAGGTCGACGGCATCGTCGTCTCCATGGCCAACCCCGACGGCCTGGAGACGGCCATCAAGGGAGCCGTCAGCGCCGGTATCCCGGTCGTCACGATCAACTCCGGCGTCGACCGGTTCCAGGAGTTCGGCGCGATCACCCACATCGGTCAGAGCGAGGCCATCGCCGGCAAGGCCGTGGGGGAGCGGCTCAAGTCCGAGGGCCTCAAGAACGTCGTGTGCGTGATCCAGGAGGCCGGCAACGTCGGTCTCGAGGAGCGGTGCAAGGCCGTCAACGAGACGCTCGGCGGCAAGGTCGAGAACCTCCAGGTCGACGGCACCGACGACGCGGCCGTCCAGGCGAGCATCACCTCCAAGCTCCAGGCGGACTCCGCCGTCGACGGTATGCTGACCCTCGGTGGGCAGTACGCGATCGACGCGGTCGCAGCGGTCGAGCAGTCAGGCAGTGGCGCGAAGGTCGCGACGTTCGACCTGTCCGAGGACGTCATCACCAACATCCAGGACGGCAAGATCCTCTTCGCCGTCGACCAGCAGCCGTACGTCCAGGGCTACCTCGGGGTGACCACCCTGTACCTCAAGGACCTCAACGGCAACGACCTCGGTGGTGGCCAGCCGGTCAACTCGGGACCTGCGTTCGTCACGCAGGAGAATGCCGACGACGTGCTCCAGTTCGCGAAGAACGGCACGCGCTGACAACGCCTGGTGGGGCCTCGTGAAAACGAGGCCCCACCACCCCTCTCAGCCACCGTGACAGGAGAACGACGATGGCAACGGCTACCGCACAACCAGACGAGCGGGTCGCAGCGACGGGACCGGTCGCGCGACTCCTCAAGCGCCCGGAGATCGGCGCACTGATCGCCGCGCTCGCGGTGTTCCTCTTCTTCGCCCTCACCACGGAGACGTTCGCCACTCCCGCCGGGGCCAGCACGTGGCTCCAGACCTCCTCGACGATCGGGATCATGGCGGTAGCCGTCGCGCTGCTCATGATCGGCGGCGAGTTCGACCTCTCCGCCGGCGTCATGACCGGCTTCACCGGACTGACGGTCGGGGTTCTCACCACGCACTGGGGCCTCAACATCTGGGTCGCGATCCTGGTCGCGTTGGCCCTCGCGCTCGCGGTCGGCGCGCTCAACGGCTTCATGGTGATGAAGACGGGCCTGCCGAGCTTCATCGTCACGCTCGGCACGTTCTTCGTGCTCCAGGGCATCGACCTCGCCCTCGTCAAGCTCATCATCGGCCAGGTCGCAATCCAGGGGATGTCCAACGTCCCCTTCTACGACCAGCCTCACAAGATCTTCGGATCGACCGTCACTGTCGGCGGCGCCACCATCCACGTCTCGGTCTTCTGGTGGATCGCCGTCACGATCATCGCCTCGTGGGTGCTGATGAGGACCCGCGCGGGCAACTGGATCTTTGCCGTGGGCGGTGCGCAGACCGCCTCGCGACAGGTCGGCGTGCCCGTCTTCCGGACCAAGATCGGTCTCTTCATGACCACGGCCTTCGCAGGGTGGCTGGTCGGGATGCTCGTGCTGTTCCGTACCTCGACGGTCCAGAGCAACACCGGCATCGGCCAGGAGTTCATCTACATCATCTGCGCGGTCGTCGGCGGGTGTCTGCTGACCGGCGGGTACGGCTCGGCGATCGGCGCCGCCCTCGGCGCGCTGATCTACGGGATGGTGAACCAGGGCATCCCGTACTCGGGGTGGGACAGCAACTGGCTCAAGGCAGTCCTCGGCGTGATGCTCCTGGGGGCCTGCCTGATCAACAACTGGGTTCGCAAGAGGGCGGAGAACGCGCGATGAGCACAGCGAGCAGGGACGAGGCCACCAGCGACGACGTCAGCACCAGCGCTCCGCCGCCTCGCGGGACGACGATCGTCGAGGTCCGTGACATCGGCAAGCGCTACGGCAACATCATCGCGCTCAGCGACGTCTCGACCACGGTGAAGGCCGGTGAGGTGACCTGCGTCCTCGGCGACAACGGCGCGGGCAAGTCGACGTTCATCAAGATCCTCGCCGGCGCCCACGAGCACAGCGAGGGGACGCTGCTCGTCGACGGCATCGCGCGGCAGTTCTCCAGCCCTCGCGCGGCTCTCAACCTCGGCATCGCCACCGTCTACCAGGACCTCGCGGTCGTGCCGCTGATGCCGGTGTGGCGCAACTTCTTCCTGGGCTCGGAGCCGACGAAGGGCCGTGGTCCGCTCAAGCGGCTCGACATCCCCGCCATGAAGCGGATCACCAAGAGCGAGCTCGGCGACATGGGGATCGACCTGCGTGACGTCGACCAGCCGATCGGCACGCTGTCAGGCGGAGAGCGGCAGTGCGTCGCGATCGCCCGCGCGGTGCACTTCGGGGCCCGCGTACTGATCCTCGACGAGCCCACCGCCGCGCTCGGGGTGAAGCAGTCCGGCGTCGTCCTGAAATACATCGCCAAGGCTCGCGAGAGGGGCCTCGGCGTCGTCTTCATCACGCACAACCCGCACCACGCCTACCCCGTGGGTGACCGCTTCGTGCTGCTGCGCCGCGGACGCAGCATGGGCGACTTTCCCAAGTCCGAGATGACGCTCGACGAGCTCACCGCGATGATGGCCGGTGGCACCGAGCTGGAGGCGCTCAGCCACGAGCTGAGCCGCGACCTGGGTGCCGACTCCCCCATCGCGCAGGAGATGAGCGCAGACGCCGCCGGTGTCGAGGCAGCGGTCGAGACGTCGCACGGCGCGACGACCGAGACGTCCCCCGGACACGGCACGTCCCCGCGCCCATGACCGACGAGCTCCGGCTCGGGATCGTCGGGTTCGGCTGGATGGGCGAGGTCCACGCGCGAGCCGTCAGCCGCCTGGCCCACCACTTCGCCGACCTACCGCGGCGCGTCCGGGTGGTCGCCGCAGCCGATCCTGCCCCCGACGACCGGCTCGGGCGGGCCGCCAGGGCTTACGGTGCCGAGGTGCTCGTGGAGGACTGGCACGACCTGGTCGCCCGCGACGACGTGGACGTCGTCTCGGTGACCGGACCCAACCACGTCCACCGAGATGTCGCCGTCGCGGCGGCTCGGGCCGGCAAGCACCTGTGGGTGGAGAAGCCGGCCGGGCGGACCGCGGTCGAGACGCGCGAGATCGCTGCCGCAGCCCGAGAGGCGGGCGTCCAGGCGACCGTCGGGTTCAACTACCGCAACGCGCCCGCTGTCCAGCGCGCACGGGAGCTGGTGGCCTCGGGCCGGATCGGCGCGGTGACCCACACGACGGTCCGGTTCCTCTCCGACTACGCCGCGCACCCCGCCGGGGCGCTGACCTGGCGGTTCCGCCAGGACCTGGCCGGCAGCGGTGTGCTCGGTGACCTTGTGAGCCATGCGGTCGACCTCGCCCGTCACGTGGTCGGGGAGATCGGCGAGCTGGTCGCCGACGACGGTCGCTTCATCCCTCGGCGTCCGGCGGCTGCCGGTGCTGCGTCGCACTTCTCCCGCGGTGGTCAGGGACCGCTGCAGGAGGTCGAGAACGAGGACTACGTCTCCGCGCTGCTGCGCTTCGCCGACGGGTCGCGGGGCGTGCTCGAGGCGGGGAGGACCTCCGTCGGCGAGCAGTGCTCGTACGGGATCGAGGTGCACGGCGAGCGTGGTGCGCTGGCGTGGGACTTCCGCCGGATGGGCGAGCTGCGCGTCTGCCTCGACCAGGACTACCAGGACGCCTCGTACGCGACGGTGTTCGTCGGACCGGAGGACGGCGTCGCGTCCGCGTTCCAGCCCGGGGCGGGGATCGCGATGGGGTACGACGACCTGAAGGTCATCGAGGCCCTCCGGCTCGTCGAGTCGATCGCCACCGGCACGCCGCGTGGCGCGACGATCGACGATGCGGTCGTCGCTGCCGAGATCGTCGAGGCGATGCGTGCCTCGATCGTCGAGCGACGGTGGGTGGCGCTGTGACGGGCATGCTGCGGGTCGGCGTGGTGGGTGCGGGGGCGATGGGTGCCGACCACGTCCGTACCCTCACCACGACGGTCCCGGGCGTTGCCGTCACCCAGGTCTACGACCGCGACACCGACCGTGCCGAGCAGGTCGCCGCGGCGGCCGGGGGTGTCGCGGCGCGGTCCGCCGAGGACCTGATCGCCTCCGACGAGGTGGACGCCGTGGTGGTCGCCTCCCCGGATGCGACCCACGCCGATCTGGTCCTGGCCTGCATCGCCGCGGGCAAGCCGGTGCTGTGCGAGAAGCCGCTCGCGGTCACCTCCGAGGAGGCGCTCGGCGTCGTCGAGGCCGAGGTGTCGGCCGGACGCCGGCTGGTCCAGGTGGGGTTCATGCGTCGGTACGACCCCGGCTACAACCGCCTCAAGGCGACCGTGTCCTCGGGTGCGCTGGGTGAGGTGAGGGTGGTCCACAACGTGCACCGCAACGCCTCCAGCGCCACGAGCGCCACCGGACCGGGCATCGTCACCGGGTCGATGATCCACGAGCTCGACACCGTCCCGTGGTTGCTCGACGACGAGGTCGTCGGCATCCGGGTCGAGTCGCCGGTCAAGGACGGCCTGCCCGACCCCCAGCTGGCGACGCTGGAGATGGCCGGAGGGGCACTCGCGACGGTCGAGGTGTTCGTCAACGCCGGCTACGGCTACGACGTGCGGTGCGAGGTCGTCGGCACGAGCGGCACCGCGGCGCTGACGCGCGGCGCCGACGTCAGCACCAGGATCGCCGGGGTCGAAGGGATCGTGGTCGCGAGCGACTTCGTCGTCCACTTCGCCGACGCCTACCGGGTCGAGCTGTCAGCGTGGACCCGAGCCGCGCGAGCCGGCGGCGTCGACGGGCCGACCGCCTGGGACGGCTACCTCGCGAACCTCGTCGCCGAGGCCGGCGTCACCGCGTTGACGAGCGGCGTGCGGCAGGCCGTCACGCCGGTCCCGCGTCCTGACCTCTACCCCCGGCGGGCTGACTGATGAACGGGGTGCGCATCGGGCTGATCGGCGCGGGTCGTATCGGTGCTGCCCACGCCGAGACGTTGGTCCGGAGGGTGCACGGAGCCGATCTCGTCGCCGTGGCCGACCCGCGACCGGGTGCCGCGGCGGCGCTCGCGCAACCGCTGGGAGCCCGCGGGGAGACCACCGCTGAGGCGGTGACAGCCGCCGACGACATCGACGCGGTCGTCATCACCGCCTCTTCGACTGCGCACTCGGCACTGGTGGTCGCGGCGGCAGAGGCGGGCAAGCACGTGTTCTGCGAGAAGCCGGCGGGCATGACGATCGCCGAGATCGACGCCGGTGTGGCGGCGGCCTCGGCTGCAGGCGTGGTGTTCCAGGTCGGTTTCAACCGGCGCTTCGCCCGGGACTTCCGCGCGGCTCACGACGCGGTCGTCGACGGCGCCATCGGCCAGGTGCGGATGCTCCGCTCGCTGACCCGCGACGCCGGGGAAGGACCGCCCGACCCTGCTGCCGTGCCTCCGTGGACGATCTTCACCCAGACGTTGATCCATGACTTCGACATGCTCAACTGGCTCAATCCGGGCGCTCGTGCGGTCGATGTCCTCGCCACCGCCGACGCCCTCGTCGCGCCGCGGCTGAAGTCGTCCGGGCTGCTGGACTCGGCGGTCGTGGTCATCCGCTACGACAACGGCGCCATCGGCACTGCGGAGGCCAGCTTTGCTGCGGCCTACGGCTATGACGTACGGGCGGAGGTCCTGGGCTCCGCGGGGATGGTGACCGCCGGCGACGCGGCGGCCTCGTCCATGCGGCTGCACGATGCGTCGGGGCGACGCGCTGCCACCGCCCGCAGCGACGTCGCGCTGCTGGGTGACGCCTACGCCGCCGAGCTCGCCGAGCTGGTCGCCGCCGTCCAGGAGCGCCGGGCCCCCGAGGTCACCGGCGCGGACGCCCGCGCCGCGCTCGCGATCGCCGAGGCATGCATCGCCTCGATCCGCTCCGGAGGCCGGGCCGAGGTTGACCCAGGAGTCCTGGCGTGACGTTCACCCTGGCGGCCTGCGCCGAGATGGTCCATCTCGACCTGCCGCACCTCGAACGCGTGAGGAGGATCCACGACGCCGGCTTCGCCGTCGAGATCTGGGGCTGGACCGACAAGGACGCCGCGACGCTCGCCGCCACCGGCGCACGGTTCACCTCGATGACCGGCTACCTGCACGGCGACCTGACCACGCCCGAGGGAGCCGACGCCCTCCTTCGGACCGCGGCAGCGTCGATCCGGTTCGCGCACGAGATCGGCTGCCCCACCCTCAACGTCCATGGCACCGGCCTGGGCGACGGTGGCCTCCCGGTCCGGCCGGTCGAGCACGTCACGGGCGGCATGTGGCTCGCCGCCCGGCGGACCCTCGAGCGGCTCGCTGCGCTGGCCGAGGGGGAGGGCGTGACCTACGTCCTCGAGAACCTCAACACCGAGGTCGATCACCCGGGGACGCCGTTCGCACGCGCCACCGACACCCTTGCGCTCGTCCGGGAGGTGGGCAGCCCGCACCTCCGGATGAACCTGGATCTCTACCACGCCCAGATCGGCGAGGGGAACCTCGTCGATCTCGTACGGCGATCGATCCCGTACCTCGGTGAGGTGCAGGTCGCCGACGTTCCGGGACGATGCGAGCCCGGCACCGGCGAGATCCGGTGGTCCTACGTCGCCCGTGAGCTCGCGGCGGCCGGGTACGACGGGGTCGTCGCCCTGGAGGCGTGGGCCTCGGTTGACTCCGACCTCGCGCTCGAGCGCTTCCGCGACGCGTTCACGGTCGAGCACTGACCTCTCAGAGGACCGCGCCGTGGTCGGGGTCGTCTCCCCGGTCGTGGTCTCCTCGGCGGACGAGCAGGAACACCAGAGCCACCACGAAGGCGACCACCGCGACGCCGGGGATGATGCCCGGCACCGGCGCGCCGATCACGGCGAGGGCGAAGAGCAGCAACGGCCCTCCGACCAGGCCGCCCCACGCCACCCTGGTCCACAGGTCACCTCGCGGCATCGGCTCGGGCTCGGGTGGGACGAACTCCTCCTCGTCCCACGCGTCGTCGTCCTCGTCGGGGACCGGGTCGGACCAGCGCGGCTGGAAGACGCCCTGGGGTTCGAGGACGTCGCGGGGATCGGAGGTGCCTGTTGCGTCATGTGGATCGGACGTCGGACGATCCTCGGCAGGCGGGTCGAGGTCGGGCATCGAGAGTTCGAGGCCTGCGACGATCCGCTCGAACTCCTCGTCGTCGGAGGTCGCGCCGCTCACAGGGCCGGGTCACCCTCCAGCGTTGTGCCGGCGGTGTGCCGGGCGATGAAGTCGGCCGACTCCGACCAGATGCGCTCGGCGTCGTTGTCGAGCGTGGCGACGTGGTAGCTGTCGGTGAGGACGACCTCGACCGCCACCGCAGAGGAGACCCCCGCGAGGATGAGGCGACCCGACGACGGGTCCACGACGTGGTCCTCGGCCGACCGGAACATCAGCAGCGGCTGCGAGACCTTGTGGAGGTTGGCGCGGACGTCGGCCCACAGCCGCGTCTGCGACCACAGCGCGTGGAGCGGGGTCCGGTCGTACCCGGACTCCTCGACGCCGCTCTTCTTGATGTCGTTGCCGATGCCGGCCAGCGACGGCACCAGGTGACGCACCACCGGGAGCGCGGCGAGCCGGCGGTCGGCGATGGTGACGGCCGGGTTGACCAGCACGACGGCGTCCAGGTCGTCGGGTCGCTGCTCGGCGAGCCGAAGCGCGAGGGCGCCGCCCATCGACAGCCCGGCGACCGCAACGTGCTCGCAGCGTCCACGCAGCTCCGACAGGGTCCGGTCGGCCTCTGCGTACCAGTCGTCCCAGCGGGTGCGGTTCAGCTCCTGCCAGGTGGTGCCGTGGCCGGGAAGACGGGGGACCCGCACGGTGAAGCCCCGGTCGGCAAGGTGGCGTCCCCAGGGAGCCATCGACGCCGGCGAGCCGGTGAAGCCGTGGAGCAGCAGCACGCCCGTCGGTCCTCCGTCGGCGACGAGCGGGTGCGCGAGGGGGTGCAGCGCAGGGGAGTCGGCCATGAGCCCATCTTCGCCCAGTGCCGCCCGTCCGTACAGCAGAGGGTGTCAGGCGCTGTACGCTTTCGCTGATCAAGGAGGGGATGATGTGACCTACTGGCTACTCAAGTTCGTGTTCCTCGGTCCGCTGCTGCGGCTCGTGTTCCGGCCTGAGGCCTCCGGGGCCGAGAACGTCCCCGCTGAGGGCCCGGTGATCATCGCGAGCAACCACCTCTCCTACAGCGACTGGCTGTTCATGCCGCTCGTCGTCCCGCGGCGTGTCACCTTCGTCGCCAAGGCGGAATACTTCACCACCCCCGGCATCAAGGGGTGGTTCCAGAAGACGTTCTTCTCGTCCACCGGTCAGGTCCCCATCGACCGGACCGGCGGACGTGCGTCCGAGGGCGCTCTGCGCACCCAGCTCCGTCTGCTGCGCAAGGGCGAGGTGTGCGGGATCTATCCCGAGGGCACCAGGTCGCCCGACGGCCGCCTCTACCGCGGGCGCACCGGCGTCGCCCGGCTGGCGCTCGAGTCCGGGGTGACCGTCGTCCCGGTGGCAGTGCGGGGCACCAACGTCGTCGCACCCCCCGGCAAGGTCTTCGGCCGCTACACGCGGCCGACCGTACGGTTCGGCGAGCCGCTCGACTTCAGCCGCTACGAGGGCATGGCCGACGACCGCTACATCCTTCGGGCGGTCACCGACGAGATCATGTACGAGATCATGCGGCTCTCGGGCCAGGAGTACGTCGACACGTACGCATCCCGCTCTCGCAGGCCCGGGCCCGAGTCGCTCTCGGACGCTCCGCCCCGCGAGCTCCCGAAGGCGTCGTAGGCCGCGAGCATGGACCGCGTGACGCGCGCCGCGCAGCAGGTCGACGACCAGTTCTACCGTGTCCTCACCGTCCTGCGGGCCGTGACGCTGGTCTACGCCGTCGGCGTCAACGCCGCCCGTTGGCGCGACTTCGAGCATCCTGTCGCAGCGTGGTTGCTCATCGGCGTGATGGTCATCTGGTCGGGCGTGGTCACGTGGCTGTACGAGCCCCGCCACCGCGCGACGTGGGTCTTCATCGTCGACATGGTGGTCACCCTGGCGCTCCTGCGTTCGACGCAGTACGTCCACACGCCCGAGATGCTCGCCGAGCACACGTTCACCCTCACCACCTACTGGGTGACCACCGTCGTCGTGTGCTGGGCGGTGCGCTGGGGGGTCACGGGAGGGCTGCTCGCCACCGCCATCGTGCAGACCGTCGACGTCACCATGCGTCCGACGGTCAACTCGTCCACCGTCGGCAACATCTTCCTGATGGTCCTCGCCTCCATGCTCGTCGGCTTCTGCGCCCACGCCCTGAGGGTCTCGGCGGTGCGCAGGGTCGAGGCCGAGCGTGCGGCGGCGATGGCCAGCGAGCGCGAGCGGCTCGGTCGCGCGGTGCACGACGGCGTTCTCCAGATCCTCGCGCTGGTCCAGCGACGCGGCAACGAGATCGGAGGCGAGGCCGCCGAGCTGGGGCGTCTGGCGGGGGAGCAGGAGCTGGCGCTGCGGAGTCTCATCCAGTCCCGGGGACGCGACGAGCCGACGACCGACGGTCAGATGATCGACCTGGGCCGGGCCCTCGACACGCTGGCGGAGCCGCGGGTGAGCGTCGCGACGCCGAGCCGTCCGGTCATGCTTCCGGCGGAGGTCGTCGAGGAGCTGGTCGCTGCCATCCGGGCGTGCCGCGCCAACACCACGCTCCACGGCGGGCCGGAGCCGTCCACGTGGATCCTGCTCGAGACCGTCGGCGACCGGGTGGTCGTGAGCGTGCGCGACGACGGACCCGGGATCCCGTCAGGACGGCTGGAGGAGGCGGAGGCCGAGGGCCGGATGGGTGTCGCCACGTCGATCAAGGGACGTCTGCGTGACCTGGGCGGGAGCGCTGACCTCGTCGACACCGGCGGACAGGGGTGCGAGTGGGAGCTCTCCGTACCCCTGACGCGTGTGTCGTGGCCCACAGGCGCACGATAGGGTGCGGCCCATGGTGCGAGTGATGGTCGTGGACGACCACCCGTTGTGGCGGGAGGGCGTCGCGCGTGATCTGACCGAGGCCGGCCTCGACGTGGTCGCGACCGCGGCCAACGGCGTCGACGCGATCAACCGGGTGCTCGCCACGCGGCCGGAGGTCCTCCTGCTCGACCTCAACATCCCCGCTCCCGACGGCGTCGAGGTGACCGCGACGCTGACCCAGCGCGGGCTCGACACCAAGGTCCTCGTCCTGAGCGCCTCCGGCGAGCAGCAGGACGTCCTCGACGCCGTGAAGGCCGGTGCGAGCGGCTACCTCGTCAAGTCGGCGTCACGCGAGGCGCTGCTGGACGCGGTCCAGGCGGTGGCTCGTGGAGAGTCGGTCTTCACGCCCGGGCTCGCGGGCCTCGTGCTCGGCGAGTACCGCCGGCTGTCGGAGGCACCCCCGACCGACGAGCCGGACGCGCCCCGCCTGACCGAGCGGGAGACCGAGGTGCTGCGCCTCGTCGCCAAGGGTCTGACCTACAAGCAGATCGCCGAACGCCTGGTGCTGAGCCACCGTACGGTCCAGAACCACGTCCAGAACACCTTGCGCAAGCTCCAGCTGCACAACCGGGTCGAGCTGGTCCGCTACGCGATCGAGCGCGGGCTCGACGAGTAGCCACCACACCGCCGCTGACGCTGGAAGGGGAGTCACATGCGAGTCGGAGTGCTGACCGGTGGCGGAGACTGCCCCGGTCTCAACGCGGCCCTCAGAGCGATCGTCGGCCGTGCCCGGTCGGAGTCGTCGATGGAGATCGTCGGCTTCCGTGACGGCTGGCGGGGGCCGATCGAGGTCGACACCCGCCCGCTCGGCTGGGACGACGTCGCCGACCTGCTCGACCGCGGCGGCACGATGCTCGGATCCTCGCGCACGAACCCGGTCGCCATGGACGACGGGATCGCGAGGGTGCGCGCAGGACTCGACTCCGCCGGCTGCGACGCGCTCATCGCGATCGGGGGCGAGGACACCCTGGGGGTGGCGCACGCCCTCGCCGACGAGGGCGTCGCCGTCGTCGGAGTGCCCAAGACGATCGACAACGACCTCTCCGCGACCGACATCACGCTCGGTCATGACACCGCCGTCGTGATCGCGACCGAGGCCGTGGACCGGCTTCGCACCACCGCCGAGTCCCACCACCGTCCGATCGTCCTCGAGGTGATGGGACGGCACGCGGGCTGGATCGCGCTGCGCGCCGGTCTCGCCGGTGGCGCCGACGACATCCTGATCCCGGAGCAGCCGGTCGTGGTCGACGATGTCCTCGAGCGGTGCGCCCGCGTCGTCGCGAGGGGACGTGCTCCCATCGTCGTCGTCGCTGAGGGCGCGGTCCCCGAGGATGGTGCCGAGGTGCTCGCCAACGCCGGCACCGATGCGTTCGGACACACCCAGCTCGGTGGCATCGGTGACTGGCTGGCCGCCGAGTTCGCGCGGGCGCAAGACCCCAGCACCCGGGCCGCGGTGCTCGGGCACGTGCAGCGCGGCGGCACGCCGACGGCGTACGACCGCAGCCTCGGGACCCGTTACGGACTTCACGCCGTCGAGGCGGTCGTCGACGGGGCATGGGGCTCGATGGTCGCCCTGCGGGGTGACGACATCACCCGGGTTCCGCTGGCCGACGCGGTGGGGCAGCTCAAGACCGTGTCGCCCGAGCGGTATGCCGAGGTGGCGGCGCTGCTCGGCTGACGGCTCGTCCGCCGACCGGGACCGGGAGAGCCCCGTGCGCGGGGCGTCGTACCCTGGGATCGTGAGCATCCCGAGCCTCGAAGCCCTGCGCGCCATGGGCCCCGCGCAGCAGCCGACGTACGCTGACCCCGCGGCCCGTGACGCCGCGGTGCAGCGACTGCGGGGGATGCCGCCGCTGGTGTTCGCCGGCGAGGCCGACCAGCTGCGCGACAAGCTGGGCGCCGTGGCGCGCGGTGAGGCGTTCGTGCTGCAGGGTGGTGACTGCGCCGAGACCTTCGACGGCGTCAACGCCGACAACATCCGCAACAAGCTGCGCGTCCTGCTGTCGATGGCCGTCGTGCTCACTTATGCCGCGAGCGTGCCGGTCGTCAAGATCGGGAGGATCGCCGGGCAGTACGCCAAGCCGCGCTCGAGCGACACCGAGACCCGCGACGGTGTGACGCTGCCGGCCTACCGCGGCGACGCGGTCAACGGCTTCGAGTTCACGCCCGAGGCGCGGGCCCACGACCCGCAGCGTCTGCTCGAGGTCTACCACGCGTCGGCCGCCACCCTGAACCTCGCCCGCGCCTTCACCCAGGGCGGCTACGCCGACCTGCGCAAGATGCACGCCTGGAACTCCGACTTCGTCCGCAACAGCCCGGTGGGCACCAAGTACGAGACGATCGGCAACGAGATCGACAAGGCGCTCGCCTTCATGGACGCGATCGGGGTCGACCCCGACGAGTTCCACACCGTCGACTTCTACTCGTCCCACGAGGCGCTCCTCCTGGAGTACGAGCAGGCGCTCACCCGCGTCGACTCGCGCACCGGTCACCTCTACGACGTCTCCGGGCACTTCCTGTGGATCGGCGAGCGGACCCGCCAGCTCGACGGGGCGCACGTCGAGCTCCTCAGCAGGATCGCCAACCCGGTCGGCATCAAGCTCGGCCCGACGACGTCGCCCGACGACGCCCTCGCGTACGCGCACAAGCTCAACCCGGAGAACATCCCCGGCAAGCTGACCTTCGTGACCCGCTTCGGTGCCGACCGGATCCGCGACCTGCTGCCCGTGCTCGTGGAGAAGGTCCACGCCGCCGGCGTCCAGGTCGCGTGGATCAGCGACCCGATGCACGGCAACACCTTCGCCACGGACAACGGCTACAAGACGCGCGAGTTCGACGACGTGATCGACGAGGTGCGCGGCTTCTTCGAGGTGCACCGGGCGCTCGGGACCTGGCCGGGCGGCGTCCACGTCGAGCTCACCGGTGACGACGTGACCGAGTGCGTCGGTGGTGGCGGCAAGCTCGTCGCGGCAGACCTCACGCACCGTTACGAGACGCTCTGCGACCCGCGACTCAACCGTGCCCAGTCCCTCGAGCTGGCGTTCCTCGTCGCGGAGATGCTGCGCGCACGCTGACGTCCGTACGCCGCAGGCCGCCCGGCCTCGTCGGTGGAGAGTCGGTCGGCACCGCCCGTCGGCTCGACAGGTCGTACGCTGTGCTTCGTGCAGGTGCTCTCGATCCAGTCCTCCGTCGCGTACGGCCACGCAGGCAACAGCTCGGCCGTCTTCCCGCTCCAGCGCCTCGGCGTCGATACATGGCCGGTCAACACGGTCGCGTTCTCCAACCACTCCGGCTACGGCGTCTGGCGTGGCACCGTCTTCGAGGCGTCCCAGGTCGCCGACGTCATCACCGGTGTCGCCGAGCGGGGAGTGTTCCCCTCCCTCGACGCGGTCCTCTCCGGCTACCAGGGGGCGCCTGAGATCGCCGAGGTCATCCTCGATGCCGTCGCGCAGGTCAAGGCGGCCAGCCCACGTGCCGTCTACTGCGCGGACCCGGTGATCGGCGACCGCGGACGCGGCGTCTACGTGCGACCGGGCATCGCGGAGCTGATGCGCGACCGGATCGTCCCCGCGGCCGACATCACCACGCCCAACCAGTTCGAGCTCGAGCTGCTGACCGGCGCCGAGGTCGGCTCCCTCGATGCGCTGCTGGCGGCCGTCGACGCGTTGCGCGCGCGTGGACCCCGCATCGTGCTCGTGACCTCGGTCGAGGTGTTCGACCCCAGCGAGAAGACGATCTCGATGGTGGCCGTCGACGACACGGGGGCGTACGTGGTGACCACGCCGAAGCTGGAGATGAACGTGGTCGCCGGATCCGGCGACGCGACGACGTCGATGTTCCTCGGCCGCCTCCTGCAGTCGGAGATGGACGTGCCCGATGCGCTGGGCACGGTCGCCTCGTCGATCTTCGGCATCCTCGAGCACACCCGCCGTACCGGGGCGCGGGAGATGGAAGTGGTGGCCGCGCAGGATGTCATCGCCGACCCGCCGATGGAGTTCGCGGTCGAGCGCCTTCGCTGACTGACCGCGGGTCGGTCCCTGGCGCTCGCGGGTCACCCCCTTCCGCCCGCGGGTCGGTCCCTTCCGCCCGCGGGTCACCCCCTTCCGCCCGCGGGTCAGTTTCTTGCGCTAGCGGGTCAGTCTTTGGTGTTCGTGGGTCAGTTCCCGGAGTTCGACTGTGATCCGCGGGCGCGAGATGGTGACTCGCGACTGCGAGAAGGTGACCCGCGGACGGAAGAAGGTGACCCGCGACTGCGAGAGGGTGACCCGCGGGCGGAGGATGTTAGCGGTCGCGCAGCCCGGCGAGCAGGACGAGATCCTCGGCGGTCGCGGCATCGCCCCCCGGTGTCTCGAGCACGAACGGCACGCCCGCAGTCACCGGGTGCGCGAGCAGCGCCGCGAACGCCTCCGTCCCGATGTGCCCCTGCCCGATCCGCTCGTGCCGATCCTTGAAGCTCCCCCGCACGTCCATCGAGTCGTTGGCATGGACCAGCGCCAGCCGACCCGGCCCGGCGATCTCCACCAGGCGTTCGAGGGTTGTGGCGACCCCGTCTGGCTCGTCGAGCGGCTCGCCGGCCGCGAAGGCGTGGCACGTGTCGAGGCAGATGCCGAGGCGAGGGTGGTGTTCGAGGATGTCGAGATAGGGCTCGAGGTCGTCGACCCGGGCGCAGAGCGATCGTCCCTGTCCGGCGGTGGGCTCGAGGAGCAGCCGCGGGCCGTCATCCGGGAGCGCGTCGAGGAGCGGGAGAAGCCCTTCGCGCACCTGCTTGAGGCCCGTGTCGTACGCCCCGTCGTCGACGCAGGACCCGGTGTGGACGACCAGACCCTGCGCCCCGATGGCGGCGGTGCGTCCGAGGTTGTGCGCGACCGCGGCGATCGACCTCTCGTACGTCGTGGGGTTCGGGCTGCCGAGGTTCACCAGGTACGGCGCGTGGACGAACGCCGGCACGTCCTCGTCCTCGCACCGCTGGCGGAACGCGGCGTCCTGGCCCGGGTTGCCCGCCGACGCCGCCCATCCACGCGGGTTCCCGGCGAAGACCTGGAGCGTGTCGGCCCCGAGGGCGCGCATGGTCGTCCACGCACCTCGGGCGAGCCCGGCTCCGACGGCGATGTGCGCCCCCAGAGGGTTGCGGGCGTGCGTGACGGGGGCAGAGGGGGAGGGGTTCGGCACGCCGACCATCTTAGGTCGTACCGTCCGGACGGTACGACGACCGATGGACCGGTCAAACGATCCTGAGGATGATGGTGGATCCGGGCGGAGCCTCGTCGCCACCGCCCGGCGACTGCCGGGAGACCAGGTTGCTCCCGAAGTGGATGCGCTCCTTCTCGACCTCGACCACGAAGCCGGCGGCCTCCAGGATGGCCCGCGCGTCATCGACGTTCTTGCCGACCACGCCGGGGACCTCGATGGGCTCGCGACCGTCGGAGACCGTGAGCGTGACAGTGTCGCCCTTGTAGGCCGTGCCGCCCGAGGGGTCCTGACTCATGACCTCGTCCTTGGGGACCTCGTCGTCGTTGACCCGCGTGACCTCGACCTCGAAGCCCGCCTTCTCAAGCTCCTGCTGAGCCCGGTCGACCGGCTTGCCGGTGTAGTCGGTCACCTTGACCGGGCGCCGTCCCTTGCTCACCACCAGGTCGACCTCGGTGTCGGGCCGGATCATCCGTCCGACCGGCAACGAGACGGCGATCACGTCACCGAGCTCGACGGAGTCGTCGTACTTGCGGTCGACCTGACCGACGACGGCCTTGATGTCGGCCAGCGCCTGCTCCGCCTCGCTCTCGGACATGCCTTCGAGGTCGGGGAGGGGGTAGCGCTCTTTGCCCTTGGACACGGTGAGCGTCAGCGTGCCGTCGGGAAGGATTCGTCCGCCGGGACCGGGGTCGGTGGAAACGACCGACCCGCGGGCGACCGTCTCGCTGTAGGAGTCACCGCCTGTCTCGACCACGTAGCCCGCGCGCTCTCCCTCGGCGCGCGCCTCGGCGAGCGGCAGCCCGACGAGGTCGGGTGCGGAGTCGTAGCGCGCCACGCCGTACCACCAGCCGGCGCCCGCCGCGAGGAGCGCGACGAGGAGGACTCCGACGAGCAGGAGTCGCCCGCGCCGGCTCCGTGGTCCGCCGCGGGGCGTCGACGGGGGAGACCCGGGCGCTGAGGGGATGCCGGACGCGTCGCGGGTGACGGTCCGGGTCGCCTCGTAGCCGCCGTGGTCACCGTCGGCGTACGACGCCACCGTCGTCGGCGCGTCCGCGGAGGGGTCGCGCGGCCCCCAGTGGTCGTGGGCGGCGTCGGCGGGCGCGAGGGCCGTCATCGCCTCCGTCGGGTGGTGCGGGATCTCGTCGCTCGGAGCCATCACGATCTTGTGCAGACGCAGGTCCTGGGTGAGCTCGACGTCGTCGGCGACGTCGGCCTCCAGCGCGGACCGGACTCTGCGCACCTGGTGGAGGAGGACCCGGGCGTCGGCGGAGCGCTGGTCGCGGTCGCGCGCTGTCGCGCGGGCGACCAGCGCATCGACGTACGGCGGGATGCCGGCCACCAGGGTCGACGGCGCGGGGACGTCGGCGTGGACGTGCTGGTAGGCGACCTGGAGCGGGGTCTCACCGGTGTGCGGCTTGGAGCCGGTCAGCATCTCGAACATCATCGCGCCGACCGCGTAGACGTCGCAGCGGGCGTCGGCGGCCTCGTTGAGGACGAGCTCGGGGGCGAGGTACGAGACGGACCCGACCAGGACGCCGCCCGTCGCCTGGGAGTCGGAGCTGATCGCCCGGGCGAGGCCGAAGTCGGCGACCTTGAGCTGTCCGTCGGGGGTGATGAGGACGTTCTCGGGCTTCACGTCGCGGTGGATCATCCGTGCGTCGTGCGCCGCCGAGAGCGCGAGCAGCAGCGGCTCGACGAGAGTGAGCACGCGGCGAGGGGGCAGCGGGGCCTCGCGGCTGATCACGTCGCGGAGAGTGTGGCCGGCGACGTACTCCATGACGAGGTACAGGAGCCCCAAGTCGGCCCCCTGGTCGAACACCGCGACGACGTTGGGGTGGCTGAGGCGGGCTGCGGCCCGTGCCTCGCCCTGGAGGCGCGTGGTGAAGCCGTCGGCGTCGGGACCGGACTGCATCACCTTCACCGCGACGGTACGGTCGAGGCGCGTGTCGGTGGCGAGCAGGACGGTGCCCATGCCGCCGCGGGCGAGGATCTTGCGCAGGTGGTAGCGACCGTCGAGCACTCGTCCTACGAGCAGATCGTCGTCGAGTGTCGTCACGGTCACCTCCTCACGGCGTGCGGGCCGGATCGTGGTCCGGGCAGGCCAACGCGGGGAACGGCCCCGCCTCAGTGTAGGTGAGCGCCTGCCCCGACCGGCGGAGGCGACTCCGTCGGGTCGTGCGAGTCTTGACCCATGGCTGACGAGACCGGATCCGTCCCGACGACGGGCGAACAGCTCGACGAGCTCGTTGACGAGTGGCTCACGCTGGACGAAGCTGCGACGGCGCTGGAGACGACGGTGAGCCGCGTACGCCAGAAGGTGCGCGAGCGGGACCTGCTCGCCGTGCGCACGGCGTCGTCGTCGAAGCAGCGTGTCCCCGCGCTGCTCCTGGTCGACGGCGCCCCGCTCGAAGGGCTTCGCGGCACGCTGGTGCTCCTGGGGGATGCACGCTTCACCGACGAGGAGGCGGCGGTCTGGCTCTTCACCGCCGACGACACGCTGCCGGGTCGCCCGGTCGACGCGCTGCGCGAGGGCCGCGGCCGTGAGGTCCGCCGGCGCGCGCAGGCGCTCGGCTTCTGAGCGAAGCGCCCGACCGGCTCAGGCAGAGCGACGCACCGCGCGGGTCGCGAGATCCGAGAGCAACCCGGCGTACGGCGCCAGCCGCGGATGCGTGAGCGCGGCTGACGCCCGGTCCTCGAGGGCGACGATGTCCTCCTCGAGCCGAGCCAGGGCACCGGTGTCACGCATCACGTCGCGGAGGCGGTCGACCGCCTCCGGGGTGAGAGACGGATCACCGAGCCCTCCGTCGAGAGCCGCGCGCTGCTCGCTCGTCGCCCGCTCGTAGGCGTGCGCGACGAGCACCGTCTGCTTGCCCTCGCGGAGGTCGTCGCCGGCCGGCTTGCCGGTGACCGCCGGGTCGCCGAACACGCCGAGCACGTCGTCGCGCAGCTGGAACGCCTCGCCGAGCGGGACGGCGTACTCGCTGAGCGCGTCGATCGTGTCCTGACCGGCCCCCGCCAGGGCCGCACCGAGGTGGAGGGGGCGTTCCACGGTGTACTTCGCAGCCTTGTAGCGCACCACTCGCAGCGCCTCCTCGACCGAGCTCTCGCCGATCGCCTGGCCGACGAGGTCGAGGAACTGGCCCGAGACCACCTCGGTCTTGCAGGCATCGAGGTACGGGGTGGCGCGTGCGACGACGGCGGGTGCGAACCCGGACGTACGGAACATCTCGTCCGACCAGGAGAGCAGGAGGTCGCCGAGCAGGAGCGCCGCCCCGGTGCCGTACGCGTCGGGGTCTCCTGACCAGCCGGCCTCTCGGTGGGCGATCGCGAAGGCGGCGTACGCGGACGGGTTGCCACGCCGAGTCAGCGAGGCGTCGATCACGTCGTCGTGCACGAGCGCGCTCGCCTGGAGCCACTCGAGGGCGGCGGACGCGCGAGCGACTGCCGCGTCGTCGCCGGTCCCGCCGCCGACGACCCACCCCGCGTGGCAGAACGCCGCGCGGAGACGCTTGCCGCCTGCCGCGGCCTCCGACGCGGCGGCGAGGAAGGGGATCAGGCGGGGCCCGAGGGGGGCGAGTCGCTCGCGCTGGGCGGCCGCGAAGGCCTGGAGCTCCTCACCGACCCGGGTCGAGAGGTCGGGGGAGTCGGACACGATCTCCACCCTACCGACGTCCACGCCGACGTCCACGACTCGGCCGGAACGCCGCCTGCGGCCGTACGCCCGGTTAAAGTGAGGTCATGTCGACCGCCCGCCGTCTCAGCGAGGACATCGCCGCCTCGGCGCCGAGCTTCTCGTTCGAGTTCTTCCCGCCGAAGAACGACGCCGGCGAGCGCGCGCTGTGGACGGCGATCCGCGAGCTGGAGCCCTTGCACCCGACGTTCGTCTCGGTGACGTATGGCGCCGGCGGGTCCACCCGTGACCGCACCGTGCGCATCACCGAGCGCATCGCCACCGAGACCACGCTCCGCCCGATGGGGCACCTGACCTGCGTCGGCCAGTCGCGCGACGACCTTCGTACGGTGCTCGGCCAGTACGCGGCCGCGGGTGTGCGCAACATCCTCGCGCTGCGCGGTGACCCGGTCGGAGGTCCCGGTGCGCCCTGGACGCCGCACCCGGGCGGCCTCGACCACGGCGACGAGCTGGTCGCCCTGGTCGCGGGGTTGGGGACCTTCTGCGTCGGTGCGGCGGCGTACCCGAAGGGCCACCGCGAGTCCTCCAGCCTGGAGGCGGACGCCGACGTCGTGGTGGCCAAGGCCCGCGCCGGGGCGGAGTTCGTGGTCACCGACTTCTTCTTCCTCGCCGAGGACTACTTCGCGCTCGTGGAGCGCGTCCGCGCCCGAGGATGCGAGATCCCCGTGGTGCCGGGCATCATGCCGATCACGAACCTCAAGCAGATCTCCCGCATGGCCGAGCTGTCGGGTCACGACGTGCCGCCGTCGGTGGTCTCACGGCTGGAGCCGTGGGCCGACGATCCCGACGGCCTGCGCGCGGAGGGGACGCTGGTCGCGACCGAGCTGTGCGACGCGCTCCTCGAGGGCGGGGCGCCGGGCCTGCACTTCTACACGCTCAACCGCTCGACGGCGACCCGGCGCATCTACGAGAGCCTCGCTCCGGTCCCCGTGATGTGACCTGCGACACGCGCGGCCATCGCCTGCGTCCGGCGCGTGGACCCCAGCGGTGCGATCCTGAAGCTGTGACTCGGGAGCAGCACCGCAAGCGGGGGATGCTGGTGCTCGGCGGTCTGATCGGGGCCGTCGTGTTCGTCGGCTGCGCCTACCTGTACTTCCACGGAGGCGTCCACGGGGGCCTCCTCGTCGTCGCGTGGTGGACCAGCGGCCTGGTGAGCGTCGGTCTGGGGGTGGCGACCTGTGGCGTCGAGGACGACGGCATCGAGCGTCCCCACTATCTCGGCTCGCTCGTCACCGGTCTCCGTCAGGAGTGGAGCCACACCGGCACCCACGGGCGCCGCTGAGCGGTCGGCCTCATGGTCGGAGGGTCTCGGCCGCCGCGGCGGTCCCGAGTGCGACCAGCTCGGTCGACGGGCCTGGGTGGGCGTTGACGCCGACCCGGAGGAGGCCGCGTCGCTCCGGCCCGACCCCGGGGAGCGTGAACGCCGTACGCCACCCCGACCACTGCCAGCCGTGGCGCGCCCCGTGGCGGCGCGCCACGTCGACCGGGCTCACGTCCTCCCGGTGGACGACGTGGTCGCCGACGTCGATCCCGACCCGGCGCAAGGTCAGCACGGGGTCTTCGGCGGCGAGGTGCTCGACCGTCCATGCCTGCCCGTCGCCCGTGTGCGTGGCGCTGGGCGTGACCCGGACGGGGGTGCCGTGGACGACCGTCTGCTGAGCCAGCCGGGGGGCGTACGGGCCAAGGCCGAGGTAGGTGACCGCCGACGGCACGCGGGGGAGGGCGTCGGTCTCCGACCGCCCGCCCGGTCCGGTCGGGGCTGCCCACACGACGACGTCCGCGCCGACCCTGCCGTCGTCGGTGAGGACACCGTCGACGACGTCGGTCCCTGTCACGTCGTGGGCACGCACGCCGAGCCTGATCTCCACCCGCCGCTCCTCCAGCCGTCGCTCGAGCGCCGCGAGGAGGGCCGTCGAGCCGCCGGCGATCCGCCAACGGCCGAAGGAACGCTCGACCAGGTCGTACACCCCGAGGAAGGCGGGCATCGAGCGGGGCTGCTGCCCGTCGAGCCGGTGGCGGTCGAGCACGAGCGCGCGGAGGTGAGGATCGCGAAGACCGCGTCGAGCCGCGCGCTCGAGGGACAGGCGCATCCGCAGCGTCCGCCACTGCTCACGGTCGAAGTCGTCGCGTCCGGTCAGCGGCCGCCCGAGCGCGACATGGCGCAGCACCTCCCACGCGTCGTCGAACCCGTCGAGCCACCGGGTCCACCGCTCGCCCGTGCCACGGCCGAGCACGGCGTCGATCGCGTCGGTCTGGGCTCCCCGGCTGCCGGAGGGAAGGTCGAGGACGAGGTCACGGTCGAACACATGCCTCCGGGCGACGGCAAGAGGCTCGAGGTCGAGGACGCGCTCGAGCGGCCGGCCGGACTTCTTGAAGAGGTCACGCACCGTCGCGGGCAGCGTCAGCTCCGACCACCCGTGGTCGAAGGACCAGCCTCCCGCCTCGTACGGCCGGAGCTGCCCACCGAGACGGTCGTCGGCCTCGAGCAGGACCACGCGGTGCCGCATCTTGGCCAGGCGGACCGCAGCAGAGATGCCCGCGAACCCGCCCCCGACCACCACCACGTCAGCCACCGGGTCAGGCTACCGAGCGACGCCGACGCGCCGACCTGCACGTCGCGGTCCTCACTCAGGTCACGATCTGAGTACGAATGCTCATGTGGATCGGCGCTCACGCGCGAGACGATGGTGGCGACGCTGCTCGTCCGGCTCGCGTCGGGGGTCGAGCCGGGCGGGCAGCTCCATGTCTCCGGGTGATCGGCGCTGCCGGGTCAGGCGACCTCGGTGGGAGTGCCGCCCGTGATCGCGACGAGCTGGTCGAACGAGGTTGCGAACACCGCGCGCGGATGGCCGGCCGCCGCCCAGACCACCTCGTGCTCCCTCAGGGCGAGGTCGACGAAGGTCCGAAGCGGTGCGGGGTGGCCGACCGGCGCCACCCCGCCGATCACCTGGCCGGTCGCGGCCCGAACCGCCTCGGGCCGGGCACGCTCGAGCGTCGGCAGTCCGTGGGCGGCAGCCAGGGCCTCGGTGTCGACGCGGTGCGCGCCGCTGGTCAGGACAAGCACCACCTCGCCCCCGGCGTCGAAGACGAGACTGTTGGCGATCGCGGCGACGTCGACGCCGAGTGCGTCGGCCGCCTCCTGCGCCGTACGTACGGAGTCGGGCAGCATCCGCACGACCTCGTCGACGACCCCACGATCGGCAAGGGCCTGGATCACCTGCTGGACCCTCGGATGTGTCGCAGTCATCGGGCGACCGTACTGGTTGTGGGGGCCAGCGCTCGCCGGCGCCCTCAGCTCCAGGCGCCGTAGACGGTCACCTTGAGCTTCTTGTTGGAGGTCAGCGCCCACAGCTGCTTGGCGTCGGGGATGTAGAGGTTCACGCAGCCGTGGCTGTGCCCGACGAAGGGGTCCATCATCAGGTAGGAGGCGTGGAAGGCCTGACCGCCCGAGAAGAACTGCGCGTACGGCATCTTGGCTTCGTAGATCGAGCTGACGTGGTTCTTGCTACGGGAGAACACGGTGAACTTGCCGGTGCGGGTCTTCGACGAGGCGGCGCCGCCACGCACCAGCCAGCTGTTCCACAGCGTGCCGTTGCGGTAGAGCACGACCTGGTGCCGACGGCGGTCGTAGCAGGCGTTCCAGCCCGACGACTTGCACCGCTTGGGGATCTTGGACTTGCCACGCACCGTCTTCTGGATGAGGCGCTTCCAGGTCGCGGTGTTCGCCACGCCCGAGCGCTTGAGCCCGTGGCGCTTCTGGAACTTCTTGACGGCCTTCGCGGTGCGGGCGGTGTAGACGCCGTTGACCGAGCCTCCGTAGACGCCGGCCCAACGCAGGCGGTACTGGAGCTCGCGGACGTGCTTGATCGAGGTCACCGACCGGTCGCGGTCGCCCGGACGCGTCGTCGCCCGGTAGAACCGGTCCTTGCGGGAGGGCTTGGCTGCGCGGAGGGCTGCCGGCGCGGCCGCGACCGTGGACTGGCCGGCGGCGGCCGGTGACACCACGGCCGGCACCACGGCGGCCGGGGCCGCGCTCGCCGGCGACCCAGCGCCGAGAGCGAGTCCTGAGAAGGCCAGGGCGGCAGAGCAGACAAGGGTGGTGGACCGGCGCATCGGCGTCCTTCCGGGATGGCAGACGGGAGCCGTTGCCCCCCTGCGCACAAACAATAGCCCGTGCTGTGGCGCAGCCGATGACGCCTGCCTAGACTGGACACCCAAGGTCCGGCGGCAACCGCCGGTCGAGTTCAGGGGAGGCCCGAAGTGCCGCTCTCAGAGGAAGAGCAGCGACTGCTCGAGCAACTTGAGCAGGCGCTTGCTGCCGAAGACCCGCGACTCGCTTCGACCTTGCGCGGTTCGAAGCTCCGAGCCCGCGCTCGCCGGATCATCGTCCTGGCGTCGATCGGCTTCGTCGCCGGGGTCGCGATGCTGATGATCGGCGTGATCGCCGCCTCGACGCCCGTCGGAGTTGCCGGGTTCGCCCTCATGGTCGCGGGCGCCTACTTCTTCCTCACGACGTGGCGTTCGCGTGACGTCGAAGGACCTGACGAGTCCACCCAGACCGCGCCGCCGCGTCCGAAGCAGGGCAGCGGAAGCACCTCGGACTCCTTCATGCACCGCATGGAGGAGCGCTGGCGCCGCCGGCGCGACGACTCCGGCTCCTGACGGCTGCGGCCTCCTGAGCGGGCGTGCCCGCTCGGGACCGACCTTCCGACTCTCGCCCCGCGGGCTACTCCCGCAGCGAAAGAACCTCGTCCTCTTCCCGGACCCCGACACGCCGCTCGGCCGGCACGAGGACCGACCGGGGGAGCACCGCGGCACCCAGTCGCTGCCGGCGCGTGACGCCGGCCGCCGTCGCACCGACTAGGTGGTCGACCGCCGCGGTGAGGTCTGCCGGCTCGTAGACAGGCGCGTAGCGACTGCGCTCGACCGCGTCGACGAGCGTGTCGATCGCCTCTCGCGCCACCGGGTCGTCGTCCAGCCGTGCCCGCAGCGGCGCGATCGACGTTCGCGGTGAGACGCCTTCGGTCCAACCGATCCCGTGGTCGGTCGCGGTGTCGCGGACCTCTGCCCAGGCGTCCTCGGCTGCCGCCGCCGGATCGTCGTGGGCCGCGCGCCGACGGCGTCGCCGGGCGGTGCGGACGGCCGCGGGGACGGCGAGCGCGACCGTGAGGAGCCCGAGCACCACGAGGGCCACGGGCACCCACGACCCTCCGCCGTCGGCGGCGTCCCCCGCGGCGTCTGCCTCAGCGCTGCCCGGAGCCGGGGACGCGGCGCCGGTCGGCAGCGCCGTCGGGTCTGCTGACGGGTCCGGAGCCGCCTGCGGGTCGGCCGAGCCTTCGGCGAACGTCGGAGGTGTGTAGCCGCTGCCGCCAGGTGTCGGCTCGAAGCCGATCCAGCCGACGCCCGCGAAGTACAGCTCGGGCCACGCGTGCATGGCGGTTCCCCGGAAGACCCACGTGTCCTTCTGACGGGCGGGCTCACCGGAGAGGAAGCCGACGGAGACGCGTGAGGGGATCCCCAACGACCGGGCCATCATTGCCATCGCGGTGGCGAACTGCTCGCAGTAGCCGACCCGATCGTCGGTGAGGAAGGCCTCGATCGTCTCCATCCCCGATCCGGGGCGCTGGGCGAGCGAGTACTTGAAGCCACCGTCCTGACGGAACCACCGCTGGAGAGCGAGGGCCCGGTCGAACGCGTTGGACGCGCCGGCGGTGACCTCCTCCGCGCGTTCGTTCACGACATCCGGCGTGGAGGAGGGGAGATCGACGTAGGACGACATCGTCAGCGTCGAGGCAGGAGCGGTGCGCAGGTCGGCCTGAGTCGGACGCGCGACCATGACCTCGACGTCGTAGGACGCTCCGGCGAAGGACCCGAGACGTGGGAGGCGACTGATGTCGAGCATGCTCCGGTTGATCTCGACACCGGAGGAGTCCTCGAGCCTCACGGCGGTCGGAGCATAGACATGGGGGAGCCAGCGCGTCTCGAACCCGGGTGAGACCGCGGTCCGGTAGCGCGCTGTCGTCGTCGGCACGCCGGGATTGAGACCCGGCACCGACGGGAGGTCGTCGTCGAGCTGCTGGCCGGCACCGACGCGGTCACCGAGGGTCCACCCCTGGTCGCCGACCGACTGCATCGAGGCGAGCCGGACGTATCGCGGCCGGGGCGCGTCCTTCTCCTCGGTCATCGTCAGGAGGACGTCGCGACTCTGTCCGCGGAGGTTGCGGCGCATGTCGAGCACCGGGTTGTCGAGGCCCGTGCCGATGCCGGATCCGGCACCCGAGCCGGCCCCGTCGAGGAAGCTCTCACCGGCGGTCGGCGTGACCAGGGGGACGACCAGGGCGACGGCGATCGCGCCGATCGCGATCCCGACCGCGGGAATCGACGCGCGCACGTGCCCGACCGCGGAGTCGACGGGGTCCCGCGGCTGGGAGCCGACCGCGGTGACGCGCGGTCCCCAGGCACGGCCGTCGTCGTTGCGCGTGACGGCGAGCAGGCCGGCGTACGCCGCAGCGCCCAGGACGAACACGAGGAGCGGCGAGCGACCCTCGAGGAGGGTCGCCGGCACCATGACGACGGCGAGGATGACGAGCCCGAGGGCCGGCGTCCATCGCAGCTCGGCGGCGAGGACGTCGATCACCAGCGTCAGGACGATGACGAGGGCGGCGAGGGTCGCGGTGAGCGCCGCGGTGTCGGGGACCGGCGCCGCGTATCGCTGAGCGTGCTGATAGGTCGCCTCGGCCAGGGCACCGGCACGTTCGAGCGTGTCGGGGGTAGGAATCACCCCGGCGATCCCGGTGCCTGCCCCGTACGCCGCGGTGAGCCACCCGAGCGTCACCGCGGCCTGCGCGGCGACGACGACGGGTCGGCGTCCGCCTGCCGCGCGGACGACGACGCCGACGAGGACCACGGCCGCGGCGCCGAGCGCGCCCTCGAGCAGGAAGCGGCTGTCGGCCACCAGCGGCGAGAACGCGGCTCCCGTCGCGACCGCAAGCAGCCACACCCACAGCCCGACCCAGAACGTGTGCGCCACCGACGCGTTCATCGCACCGCATCCTTCGTGGACTGGGCCGCAAGGGCGTGCCACGCCTCGCCCACCGTGTCGCCGCCGCCGACCGCCGTGGCGGCCCAACCCTGCGCGCGTGCCGAGGAGGCGAGGTCGGCCGCGGTGCCCGAACCACCGTGCGCCCCGCGCAGCCAGCCGTCGCCGTCGAGCACCAGGGCCAGTCGCCGTCCGGCGCCGAGCGAGCACCGGTTGACGTGCTCCAGCGAGTCCGGGTCTGCTCCGCCGACGATGGCCACGACCGTTCCTCGCGACGCCATCACGTCGGCGGGCACCAGGTCGCTCCCGCGCCGGGCCGACATGCGTACGGCGGCCAGGTCGTCGAGGATCAGGCCGAGCTCGTCACGTGCGGAGTCGTGGGAGTCGGTGGTGTCGGTGATCAGACGGACGTCCCACCCGTTGCCGGCGAAGTGGGCGACGACCGAGGCGGCTGCCGACACCGCCCACTCGAAGGAGCCGTCCGAGCCAGGGCGGTGGACGTGGCGGCGGGTGTCGAGGTAGACGGTGACGTCGGCGTGGCGACCCTCCTCCTCGCGGCGGACCATCAGCTCGCCGGTCCGCGCCGTCGTGCGCCAGTGGATGCGGCGGAGGTCGTCACCGATGCGGTACTCGCGTACGGAGGCGTCGTCGGGGCGTCCGTTCGAGCCGAGCCGGACCCGGTGCTCTCCCTGCTCGGTTCCCACGCCGCCCGCCCACAGCCGGCCGAGCGGGTGGATGGTGGGGGTGACGACGAGGGGCGTCGTGGTGTGGAAGGTCTTGCGGACGGACAGGAAGCCGAAGGGGTCTCCGACCCGGACCGACAGGGGACCCAGGGAATAGAAGCCGCGCCGCCGAGGAACCAGTCGATAACGGGCCGGGCACTGCCACCGCGCTCCGACCGTGTCGACGGCGAAGCGGCGGTCGCCCCCCAGGGCGTCGGGCAGCCGGTCCTCCAGCAGGAGGGTGCCCGACGTGCCTCGACCACGGCCGGAAAGGTCGAGCGACACGTCGACGTCCGTGCCCGCAGGCACCCGCGCCGGCGACACCTCGCGGCTGGCGCCCACCGTGCTCCGGCTGTGAGCGACCGCGATGACCGCCAGCAGCGGCAGCGCGAGCGCGAGGGCGCCGATGCGGACCAGGAGGTCGAGTCCCAGGAACATGCCCCCGAGCACCACGGTGGCCCCCGCGGCCAGGAACGCGCGGCCGCGCGACGTCAGAGCACCGAGCGTCGAGCGCACGTCATCGCCCAGGGTCGGGCACGCGGACGTCGGACAGGACCTCGCGGACGACGTCGGCAGCCTGCCAACCCGCGACGACGGCGTCGGGGGACAGGAGCAGACGGTGAGCGAGCACCGGGACGGCCAGGGTCGAGACGTCGTCGGGCAGGACGTACGGACGCCGCTCCAGCGCAGCGCGTGCGCGAGCCGCACGCACGAGGTGCAGCGTGGCGCGCGGGGAGGCGCCGAGCCGCAGGCGGGGCGAGGAGCGGGTCGCGGTCGTGAGCGCGACGGCGTACTTCTCGATGGCGGGCGCGACGTGGACGGTGCGCACGGTGGCGACGAGGTCGGCCACCTGCTTGACGTCGGTCACCGGGACGAGGTCGGCGAGAGGGTCGGTGCTGCCGTGCTCGCGCAGCATCGCCGCCTCGGCATCGGCGGACGGGTAGCCCATCGCCACGCGGGCCATGAACCGGTCACGCTGCGCCTCGGGCAGCGGGTATGTGCCCTCCATCTCCAGCGGGTTCTGGGTGGCGACGACCATGAACGGGTCGTCGAGCGGGTACGAGGTGCCGTCGACGGTGACCTGACGCTCCTCCATGCACTCCAGGAGCGCCGACTGCGTCTTGGGGGACGCGCGGTTGATCTCGTCTCCGACGACCACGTTGCCGAACACCGCGCCCTGCCGGAACTCGAAGGTGCGAGTCGCCGGATCCCAGACCGACGAGCCGGTGACGTCGCTGGGGAGCAGGTCGGGAGTGAACTGGATCCGCCGCATCGACCCGTCGATCGATCGCGCGAGCGCCTTGCTGAGCATCGTCTTGCCGACTCCGGGGACGTCCTCGAGGAGGAGATGTCCGCCGGCGAGGAGCACGATGACGGCGGTGCGGACGACGTCGGCCTTGCCGACGATCACCGTCCCGACGTTGTCCACCAGACGCTGCGCGGCGACGACGAGCTCGTCGGTCTGGTCCGGCCCGGGAGGGGCGGCCGGCTCTCGGCGAGGTGTCGTCGTCACGGCAGTCTCCTGGGGCTCCAGCGGGGCTCGGTCGGGAGATGACGCGATCACCCCCCGGAGGTTCCGAGACTACCCGCGCGTCCCAACGGGCCACCTCGGAACGCGGAGCGCGCGCTCTCGTCCTCCACTTCTCCTCCACTCTTCCCCATCCTCTGCGCCACGGCCAGGGGAGTGCCTGGGATCCCAGCGATCGCGAGGCATCGACGCCTGACCTGCCCTCTCGTGCGCGACGGCGTGAGGAGGGCGCGCCGACGTGCAAGATCGGCATTCGTGGTGCGTTGTGGAGTATGGTGGCGCAAAGTGGAGCAACAGCCGGTCATCGACTTTCGGGTCCTCGGGTGTCCGGTTCGGCGGCGCGAGACGAGGGAGTGTGCGGTGCGATGTTCTTCGGCACATACACGCCTCGACTCGACGACAAGGGTCGCCTGTTCCTCCCCGCCAAGTTCCGCGACCGGCTCACGGAGGGTCTCGTGCTGACGAAGGGGCAGGACCGCTGCATCTACGTCTGGCCGCAGGCGAGCTTCCAGGAGTTCAGCGACCGGATCAGCAAGACGCCGTTCACCAACAAGGCCACTCGCGACTTCGTCCGCGTCCTGTTCTCGGGCGCCTCGGACGAGGTTCCCGACAAGCAAGGCCGCATCACCGTCCCGGGACCTCTGCGTGACTACGCCCGGCTCGACCGCGACTGCGTGGTCGTCGGGGCGATGGAGCGGGTCGAGATCTGGGACGCCGCACGCTGGGCGGAGTACTCCGACGAGCAGGAGGAGAGCTTCGCGACCCTCTCGGAGGAGGTGATCGAGGGACTGCTCTGAGGCTCGTCCGTCGAGGCCTCTGGGCCGCTTGCTCCACCTCCTGGCTCCACTTCCCCGGTGCCAAGAGGTGACTTCCCAGGGCAAGCGGCCAGGGACCTGGCCGGACGAACCACCCGCGATCAGACCGCACGGGTAGCGGATCGAGGCGCACACAACGCTGAACCACACGGAACGAGGGGTCGAGATGGTGGTCGGACGTCCCGGGGCCGGGACGCATGGGTGAGACGAAGCACGTACCGGTGCTGCTGGATCGGACGGTCGAGCTCCTCGCGCCCGCCCTGGCCGGAAGCGACGCGGTCCTGGTCGACGCGACGCTGGGCCTGGGCGGGCACGCGGAGGCGGTGCTGTCGCGCTTCGCCGGCGTGCAGCTGATCGGGATCGACCGTGATCCCGAGGCCCTCCGGCGCTCTCGCGAGCGCCTCGCTCCCTTCGGAGACCGGGTGACCTTCTTCGAGGGCGTGTACGACCAGCTCGAGGAGGCGATCGCCGAGGCCGGGCGCTCCCACGTCGATGCCGTCCTGTTCGACCTGGGCGTCTCCTCGATGCAGCTCGACCTCGACGAGCGCGGCTTCTCGTACTCCCGCCCTGCTCCGCTCGACATGCGCATGGGGAGTGAGGGGACGACCGCGGCGGAGGTCCTCGAGACCTACAGCCGGGACGACCTGGCCCGCATCCTGCGGACCTACGGCGAGGAGAAGCACGCGGGGCGGATCGCCGACGCGATCGTACGGAGGCGGGCCGAAGCACCCCTGCGCACGAGCGACGAACTGGTGGCGCTGGTCCGCGAGGCCCTCCCCGCGGCGGCGATGCGCACCGGCGGAAACCCCGCCAAGCGGACCTTCCAGGCACTGCGCATCGAGGTGAACGACGAGCTCGGCGTGCTCCGGCGTGCTGTCCCGGCCGCGCTGGACGCGGTCGGCCTCGGTGGTCGAGTCGTGTCCATGGCCTACCACTCCCTCGAGGACCGGATCGTCAAGCAGGCGTTCGCGAAGGTCACCCGGCTGGACGTCCCGCCAGGACTCCCCGTCGTCCCCGAGGCCCTCGAGCCCCGGTTCCGACTCGTCACCCGCGGCGCCGAGACGGCGTCGGAGGCCGAGATCGAGCAGAACCCCCGCGCGAAGCCCGTCAGGCTTCGCGTCGTCGAGCGAGTGAAGGAGGCAGCATGAGTGTCGTCCACAGCGCTCCGCGCCGGGCGCCGGGTCGTCCGCAGCCGACGCGCAGTCCCCTGCGCGTCGTCCCGGCCGCTCGCCCCCGTTCGCCGCGCGCGCCCTTCGTGCTCCTCGTGGTCACCCTGCTCGCCGGTGGGCTCGTCGGTCTGCTGCTCCTCAACACCTCGATGCAGAACGGCGCCTTCCAGCTCGCCGAGCTGGAGAAGGAGGCGGAGACGCTGCAGAGCAGGCACGCCCAGCTGTCCCTCGAGGTCGAGGAGCGTGCGACCCCGGCGGCACTCGCGGAGCGAGCCGCAGAGCTCGGCATGGTGCCCAACACGACTCCCGTCTTCCTGCGACTCTCCGACGGGAAGGTCGTCGGCGACCCGGAGCCCGCCGCCCGGGGCGAAAGCCCTTCCGGGGTCGGAGGGCCGTCGCCGGCCGCCGTGGGAGCCCGCGAGTGAGTCCGGCGGTCCGCAACCGTGCGCGCTTCTGCTTCGTGGTCGTCGCGACCCTCCTCGTGATCTTCGCCGGCCGCCTCTTCCAGATCCAGGGTGTCGACGCGAACGCGTACGCCGAGCGTGCTCTGAAGGAGACGGTGCAGCCGACGGTGCTGCACGCCGACCGTGGGCGGATCCTCGACCGCGACGGTGAACCTCTGGCCACCTCGCTCGACGCGCAGTCGATCATCGCCAACCCGAGGTTCACCGCCAAGCCGGCCACCGAGATTGCGAGCATCCTCGCCGCGGAGCTGGGCGTCGACTACTTCGACACGGTGACGAAGCTGCGTCGCGAGGGGACGCAGTTCGTCTACGTCGCCCGCAAGGTCCCGGCCTACCAGGCCAGCAGCGCGATGGCCAAGCTCGCCGACGCCGGCCTCCTCAACGGTGTGACGACGGAGCGCGACGCGGTCCGGACGTACCCCGGCGGCACTCTCGGCGCCACGCTGATCGGCCTGGTCTCGGGTGAGACGGGCGAGGGCACCAGCGGGCTGGAGAAGGCGTTCGACGACGACCTGACGGGCAGCGACGGGAAGGCGACCTACGAGACCTCCCCCAAGGGGGTACGCATCCCGCTGGCGCGTCAGACGATGAAGGAGGCGGTGCCTGGCGCCGACGTGGTGACCACGATCGACCGCGACCTCCAGTGGTACGCCGACAAGCGTCTCGCCGCGGCCGTGCGCGCGAGCGACTCCGACTGGGGCGTCGCGATCACGGTCGACCTCGAGACGATGCAGGTGCTGCAGCTGTCGCAGCTCCCGACGTTCGACGCCGAGGACCGCTCGACCGTCACGCCGGCGTCGATGAACAACCGCGCCGTGCAGAACGTCTACGAGCCGGGCTCGGTGCAGAAGGTCGTCACGATGGCCGCGCTCGCCGACGCCGGTCTCGTGACGCCGCAGACCAAGGTCCGGGTGCCCAGCGAGCTGCGTCTCGACGGGTTCACGATCAGCGACTGGTGGGACCACGGACGCCTGCGGCTCACCGCCGCGGGTGTGGTGGCGAAGTCGTCCAACCTCGGCACGATCGCCCTGGCCCAGCAGATGGACGACGCGACGATGCACGACTACCTGACGAAGTTCGGGTTCGGTCGGCCCACGGGCGTCGGGCTGTCCTCGGAGTCGCGAGGCATCCTCACCCCGGCGGAGCGGTGGTCGAGGGCGCAGCACGCGACCATCTCGTTCGGCCAGGGGATCTCGGTGACGGCGATGCAGCAGACCGCCGCGGTCGCAGCGATCGCCAACGGCGGCCGCTACACCAGCCCGACCCTGGTCACCGAGGTCCGTCGCGCCGACGGCACCACGGTCCCGCGGAAGGCACCCGAGGCCCGTGAGGTCGTCTCGCCCGAGGCCGCGTCGATGGTCACGACGATGATGGAGGCGGTCACCTCGCCGCGGGGGTCGGCGCCCAACGTGTCGATCCCCGGCTACCGGGTCGCCGGGAAGACCGGCACCGCCTGGCGGGTGAATCCCGACACCGGGCGGTACGTGCGCGGCGAGAACACCGTGTCGTTCATCGGGTTCGCGCCGGCGGAGAAGCCGCGCTTCCTCACCTACGTCGTGCTCGACAACCCGCAGGGGGGAGGATCGGGCAGCGGCACGGCAGGCCCGGTCTTCCGAGACATCATGCAGCAGTCCCTGCAGCGCTACGGCATCGCGCCGAGCGGGTCGCGTGCGCCCAGGACGCCGGTCAAGTGGTGAGACTCGATACGCTCGGCTGCGATGTCTTCTGAGCCTCTCACCCCTCTCGACACGCGACCGCCCTCGGTGGTCCCGGTCGCTCTCGATGATCTCGCCGAGGTTGTCGGCGCCACCCTCGTCGGCGGTACGGGAGGCGTCGTCACCGGCGTCACCCTGTCGTCGCGCGACGTGCGGGACGGCGACCTCTACGCCGCGCTCCCGGGCATGCGAACCCACGGGGCGCGCTTCGCCGCGGACGCCGTGGCGTCCGGCGCCGTGGCCGTGCTCACCGACGGGCCAGGTGCCGACCTTCTCTCCGAGGCCGGCGTGGACGTGCCCGTCCTCCGCGTCGACGACCCCCGAGAGGTGCTCGGTCGCGTCGCTGCGCACGTCTACGGCTGGCCTGCCGAAAGTGTGACGACGATCGGGGTCACCGGCACGCAGGGCAAGACGACCAGTGCCTTCCTGATGGCATCTGCGCTGCGGGCGTGCGGCGACCGTGTGGGTGTGATCGGCACGACCGGCGCCTTCCTGGAGGACCGTCCGGTCAGCTCGGCGCTGACGACTCCCGAGGCCCCGGCGCTGCACGCGCTCTTCGCGGTGATGCGCGACCACGGGGCCGACGCGGTCGTGATGGAGGTCTCCAGCCACGCCCTCGCGCTGCACCGCGTCGACGGTGTCGTCTACGACGTCGCGGTCTTTCTCAACCTGGGCCGCGACCACCTCGACTTCCACGCCGACGTCGAGGACTACTTCGCGGCCAAGGCGTCTTTGTTCACTCCCGAGCACGCCGGCCACGCCGTCGTCGACGTGGACGACCCGTACGGCCGTCGGCTGGCCGCGGAGACCGCCCTCCCGGTGACCACGGTCTCGGTGGACGGGCGCGAGGAGGCCGACTGGCGCGTCGCGTCGTTGGAGAGCACCCCCTCCGGTTCGACCGCAGAGGTCGTCGGACCGGACGGTCAGGAGAGGACGCTCGTCGTCGGCCTGCCGGGCCGCTTCAACGTCGCCAACGCGCTCGCCGTCCTTGCAGCCGTCACCGCGACCGGCCGTGCGGTCGACGACGCGCTGGCCGGGATCGCCGCCTGCACCGGCGTGCCGGGCAGGATGGAGCCCGTCGACGTGGGTCAGGACTTCGTCGCCCTGGTCGACTACGCGCACAAGCCGGACGCCCTCCGAGCGGTGCTGGCGTCTCTGCGTGGGCTGGGCCCCGGGCGGCTGCTGGTCGTGGTCGGTGCCGGCGGCGACCGCGACCCCGGCAAGCGTCCGCTGATGGGCGCCGTCGCTGCTGAGCTCGCCGACGTGGTGGTGGTCACCGACGACAACCCGCGCACGGAAGAGCCGGCCGCGGTCCGGGCCGCGATCCTGGCCGGGGCGCAGGACGCCATCCTCCGCGGGGCCACCGCGACGCTGGTCGAGATCGGCGACCGACGGGCGGCCATCGCGCACGCCGTCGCCGACGCCCGGCCCGGCGACACGGTCGTCGTGGCGGGCAAGGGCGACGAGAGCGGACAGGTCGTGGGCGACGTCGTGCACCGGTTCGACGACCGCGAGGTCGTCGCCGAGGCGCTGCGTGACCGGGAGAGGAGAGACGGGTGATCGCGACCTCGCTCGCCCGCGTCGCCGACCTCGTCGGCGGTACGGCCTACGACTCCGACGACGTGGTCGTCACCGGCCCCGCCACGCTCGACTCGCGCGACGTCGCGTCCGGTGGGCTCTTCGTCGCCGTCCGGGGCGAGCACGTCGACGGTCATGAATACGCGCCCGCGGCGCTGCGGGCGGGTGCCGCCGCAGTCCTCGGCGAGCGCCGGGTCGACGGCCCCTGCGTGGTCGTCGACGACGTGACCCGAGCGCTCGGCACGCTCGCGGCCGACGTGCGCGACCGGCTGGACGGCTGCACGGTCGTAGGGGTGACCGGGTCGCAGGGCAAGACCAGTGTGAAGGACCTGCTGGCCCAGGTCCTCACCCGTGCGGGGACGACCGTGGCCACCGCAGGCAACTACAACAACGAGCTGGGGGTGCCGCTCACCGTGCTGCGCGCCGACCCCGACACCCGGTTCCTCGTCGTCGAGATGGGGGCGCGAGCGCTGGGCAACATCGCCGAGCTGTGTGCGATCGCCCGCCCGGACGTCGGCGCCGTCCTCAGCGTCGGGTCGGCCCACCTGGGTGAGTTCGGGTCGGTGGAGACGATCGCGCGCACGAAGGGCGAGCTCGTGGAAGCGCTCCCTCCGCAGGGTGTGGCGGTGCTCAACGCCGACGACGCGACCGTCGCGGCGATGTCGACACGCACGAGGGCGCGGGTGGTGACCTACGGCATGTCCGACGGCGCCGACGTGGCGGTGCGCGACCTCGCTGTCGGACCCGACGGCGAGCCTCGCTTCCGGCTGGTCGCCGGCGACGAGAGCGTCGGGGTCCACGTCCCGCTGCTCGGTGCTCACCAGGCCTCCAACGCTGCTGCGGCGGCCGCGGTGGCACTCGCGGTCGGCATGGACCTTCCGACCGTGAGCGACGCCCTCGGTGCGGCCACGACGCGCTCGGCGTGGCGGATGGAGCGCCTCGTGCGCGACGACGGCCTCGTGGTCGTCAACGACGCCTACAACGCCAACCCGGAGTCCACGGCAGCCGCCCTGCGCGCGGTGGCAGCGATGCGGGGAGAGGGGAGAGTGGTGGCCGTCCTCGGAGAGATGCTCGAGCTCGGCGATGCGTCTCACCGTGCCCACTCCGACGTTGGTAGTCTCGCCGCGGACCTCGGTGTCACCCACGTGGTCGCCGTCGGGTCGGGCGCACGCCCGATCCACGAGGCGGTGCTCGCCGCCGGCGCTCCGTCCGTCGCCGTCGACGACGTCAACGACGCCGTCGCGTGGCTGCGGACGTACGCCGGCCCGGGTGACATCGTGCTGGTGAAGGCCTCTCGCGCGAGTGGTCTGGAGCGGGTGGCTGACGCGCTGCTCTCGCCACCGGCGCAGCACGAACGAGTCGCGGGCACCGAGCCCGAGGACGGCGGAGGACGCGACGACGAAGGGAACGACGGTCGATGAGGGCCATTCTGATCGCCAGCGGTTTCGGGCTGATCGGCACGTTGCTCGGCACGCCGCTGGCGATCCGTCTGCTCGTCCGCAAGGGCTACGGGCAGCTGATCCGCGACGACGGTCCTACCTCGCACCACACCAAGCGCGGGACGCCGACCATGGGCGGCCTGGTGATCATCATCTCGGTCGTCCTGGCCTACGCGCTGGCCAAGCTGATCACGGGGAGCGTGCCGTCGGCCTCAGCGGTCCTGCTGCTCTACCTCTTCGTCGGGCTCGGGCTGGTCGGGTTCCTGGACGACTACATCAAGGTGATCAAGCAGCGCAGCCTCGGTCTTCGGTCCAAGGCAAAGCTGGCGGGGCAGGCGCTCGTCGCGCTCAGCTTCGCCCTGCTCGCGCTCAGCTTCCCCGACGCGAACGGTCGGACCCCGATCTCCGAGGGCATCTCGTTCATCCGTGACATCCCCGGGTGGACCGTCCCCGCCGCGCTGATCGTCATCTGGGTGCTCGTGATGATCTGGGGCACCAGCAACGCGGTCAACCTCACCGACGGTCTCGACGGTCTCGCGACCGGAGCGTCCGTGATGGTCTTCGGCGCCTACATGCTGATCAACCTCTGGCAGAGCAACCAGTCGTGCGCCTTCAACCCCGGCCCCAAGTGCTACGACGTCCGAGACCCGCTCGACCTCGCCGTGGTCGCGGCCGCCCTCACCGGCGCCTGCTTCGGTTTCCTGTGGTGGAACGCCTCACCGGCCAAGATCTTCATGGGCGACACCGGGTCGCTGTCGCTGGGCGGCGCGATGGCCGGCTTCGCGATCATGACCCGTACGGAGGTCCTCCTCCTCGTCCTCGGCGGCCTGTTCGTCATCATCACGCTGTCGGTGATCCTCCAGGTCGGGTGGTTCAAGATGTCGGGGGGCAAGCGGCTGTTCAGGATGGCGCCGCTGCAGCACCACTTCGAGCTGATGGGGTGGGCCGAGATCACCATCGTCGTCCGGTTCTGGATCATCAGCGGGCTCTTCGTAGCGCTCGGCCTGGGCATCTTCTACTCCGAGTGGGTCAGCGGACTGTGACCGCCGAGCCCTCTGTGGACCACCTCGGACGGCACGACTCGTGGGAGGGGGTGCACGCCGTCGTCGCCGGCCTGGGCGCCAGCGGCTACGCCGCCGCGGACGCCCTGGTGCAGGTCGGTGCGCGCGTCACCATCCTCGACGACGGCGAGGGCGACCTCCTGCGCGAGCGGGCGGGCATCCTCGAGGTGCTCGGGGCCGAGGTGCGGCTGGGTCCGGGTGCGACCGCGACGCTGCCCGCCGGGGCCGCTCTCCTCGTTCCGTTCCCGGGACTGCCACCTCGCACGCCGATCGTCGCCGAGGCGCAGGACCGCGACGTCGCGGTCTGGTCGGAGCCCGAGCTCGCGTGGCGGTTGCGCGAACCGGGCGCGGCACCCTGGCTCGCGGTCACCGGCACCAACGGCAAGACCACCACCGTCCAGATGCTCGAGTCGATCCTCGCTGCCGCCGGGCTCCGTGCGCCCGCCGTGGGCAACATCGGGGTCCCGGTGACCGAGGCGGTGATGGACCCCGCAGGCTACGACGTGCTGGCCGTGGAGCTGTCGAGCTTCCAGCTGCACTTCGCCCGATCCCTGGCCTGCGAGGCGTCGGCCGTGCTCAACGTCGCCGACGACCACCTCGACTGGCACGGTGGCCCGGCCGACTACGCCCGTGACAAGGGCAGGATCTACGAGCACGTGGAGCGGGCGTGCGTCTACAACGTCGACGACCCGGCCACCGAGCGTCTGGTGCGCGACGCCGACGTGCAGGAAGGCGCGCGCGCGATCGGGTTCACCCTCGGCGTGCCGTCGGTCGGGATGGTCGGCATGGTCGACGACGTGCTCGCCGACCGCGCCTTCGTCCCCGAGCGCACGACCAGCGCCGCAGAGCTTGCCACGCTGGGTGACCTCGCCGGTCCCGCGGGAGAGCCGCCCGCGCCTCACGTGGTCGCCAACGCACTGGCGGCCGCCGCGCTCGCCCGTGCCCACGGGGTGCCGCCCGTCGCCGTGCGCGACGGGCTGCGGGCCTACCAGCCCGGAGCCCACCGGATCCAGCAGATCGCGGAGGTCGACGGCGTCACGTTCGTCGACGACTCCAAGGCCACCAACCCGCACGCGGCGATCGGGTCGCTCCTCGCGTACCCCTCGGTCGTCTGGGTGGCCGGCGGACAGGCCAAGGGCACGACGTTCGACGGTCTCGTCGAGCGCACGGGCTCTCGGCTGCGGGCGGCGGTGCTGATCGGCGCCGACCGCGCCGTGATCCGGGACGCGTTGCGGCGACACGCGCCGGAGGTGCCGGTCGTCGAGGTCGATGCGGGCAAGGATGTGCTCATGGATCGCGTCGTGGACGCGGCAGTGCGGTTCGCCCGGCCGGGCGACACGGTGCTGCTCGCCCCGGGGTGCGCGTCCTTGGACCAGTTCACGAGCTACGCGGAGCGAGGCGACTCCTTCGCCGCAGCCGTGGCCAGGCACGCGGCGACGCGACGGTGAGACCGCCGCCGCCCGACGAGCACACGAGCGGGAGGCGACCGGTGGCGAGGTCGGGCAGGCACACGTGGGTCGCGACGTTGCGCGACACCCTCGAGAAGCCCCTGACCTCCTACTACCTCGTGCTGGCGGTCGCCGGCCTGCTCATCGGCTTCGGCATGGTGATGGTGCTCAGCGCCAGCTCGGTCACCTCCCAGCTCAACAACGGAAGTCCCTACGCCATCGCCGCCCGCCAGGGAGGTTTCCTCGTGGCGGCCCTCGTGCTGGGCCTGGTGGCGTGGAAGATGCCGCTGCGCGCGATGCGATGGTGCGTCTACCCGTTGCTGCTGCTGGCCCTGGTGCTGCTCGGCCTGACCTTCACCCCGCTGGGCGAGGAGGTGCGTGGCAACCAGAACTGGCTCGACTTCGGAGGCCCGTTCCTCATCCAGCCGTCGGAGGTCGCGAAGCTCGCGATCGTGCTGTGGACGGCCGACCTCTTCGCCCGCAAGCAGCGCCTGCTGCACCAGCCGAAGCACGTCCTCCTGCCGATGCTGCCGGTGACGGGGTTCGTCGCGATGCTCGTCGTGCTGCAGCGCGACCTCGGTACGGCGCTCGTGCTCTTCGCGATCATTCTGGGCCTGCTCTTCGTCGCCGGACTTCCGGGACGCCTCTTCCTGGTCTCGCTCCTCGGCATCGGTGCCGTGGTCCTGGTGTTCGTGCGCTCCAGCGCAGAGCGTCTGCAGCGCATCACCTCGTTCACCGATCCCTTCGCCGACGCCCAGAACAGCGGCTACCAGGCCGCCCACGGACTGATGGGGCTCGCGACCGGCCAGTGGTTTGGGGTAGGGCTCGGATATAGCCGGCAGAAGTGGGGCTCGCTGCCGGGAGCCCACACCGACTTCGTGTTCGCCGTGATCGGCGAGGAGCTCGGCTTGGTGGGAGCCCTCAGCGTGCTGCTGCTCTTCGGCCTTCTGGCCTACGTCGGCTTCCGCATCGCGCGACGGGCGCGCGACCCGTTCTGCCGCCTCGCGGCCGCCGGGATCACCGTCTGGCTGATGGTCCAGACGATCGTCAACATCGGGATGGTGCTCGGCATGCTGCCGGTCATCGGCATCCCTCTGCCGCTCATCTCCTACGGTGGTTCCGCACTCGTCCCGACCGTGGTCGCGCTCGGGATGCTCGCCAACTTCGCGCGCAA
Source organism: Mumia sp. zg.B53 (assembly GCF_019550935.1). Lineage (NCBI taxonomy): Bacteria > Bacillati > Actinomycetota > Actinomycetes > Propionibacteriales > Nocardioidaceae > Mumia > Mumia sp. zg.B53. Next base: position 79,660 of record NZ_JAHWCK010000006.1, read on the forward strand.
CGAGCCTGGTGCGCAGACGGCGCTGCGGGCGCACCGACGCCGCCGTGCCCGGGGGCGCGGCGCGAGCGGTACGGTGCCGCTGCACGACTCCATCAAACCTGCCCCACGACCTGTCGGACGCATCGTCCGCGAGGAAGGATGATCGGTGGCGCCACGCGTCCTGCTGGCCGGCGGAGGCACCGCCGGCCACACCTCACCCCTGCTGGCCACCGCTGCTGCGGTCCGCAGGCTCACCCCCGAGGCGGAGATCACGGCACTGGGGACCCCCAGAGGGCTGGAGGTGACGCTGGTCCCGCAGGCGGGCTACCCCCTCGAGCTGGTCCCGGCGGTGCCGCTCCCACGCAGCGTGGGAGCCGACCTGCTCCGGGTTCCCGGCCGGCTCGCCGGGACCGTCAAGGCGACCGGTGAGGTCTTCGACCGGGTGCGTCCGGACGTCGTCGTCGGGTTCGGCGGCTACGTGTCGGTCCCTGCCTACCTCGTCGCCCGCAAGCGCAAGGTGCCGATCGTCGTCCACGAGCAGAACGCCCTCCCCGGCGTCGCCAACAAGCTCGGAGCGCGGTTCACCTCGCGTGTCTTCACCAGCTTCCCCGAGACGCCCCTGCCGAGCTCGCGCTACATCGGCCTGCCGATGCGCGAGCAGATCGCGCGTCTGGACCGGGGCGCCGAGCGCGCCGAGGCCCGCCGTGCGTTCGGGCTCGATCCCGAGCTCCCGACGTTGCTCGTGACGGGCGGATCGCAGGGCGCACGGCGCATCAACGAGGCCGTGTCGGGCGCCGCCGACGAGCTCGCCGCTGCCGGCGTGCAGGTCTTGCACGCCGCAGGCCGTGTCGAGGAGGCGCAGGTCGAGCGTGGACCGGGCGAGCCGCCGTACGTCACCCTCCCGTTCATCGACCGCATCGACCTGGCCTACGCCGCTGCTGACGCGATCGTCTGCCGGTCGGGGGCCAATACGGTCGCCGAGGTGGCAGCCGTGGGACTGCCCGCGATCTTCGTCCCGCTGCCGATCGGCAACGGCGAGCAGGCGCTCAACGCACACCCGGTCGTCGGCGCCGGCGGCGGCATCCTCGTCGACGACGCGGCGCTGACGCCCGAGTGGGTGGCGACCGCGGTCGTGTCGCTGCTGCGCGATCCCGACCGGCTGACGCGGATGTCCACGGCGGCGTCGCACCTGATGCCCCGTGACGCCGACGAGGTGCTGGCCAGGATCGTGCTCGAGGCTGCCGGTGAGGCGGCGCAGGGATGAAGATCGAGGTCCCGGAGCAGATCGACGCGGCCGAACGGCTCGGCGTGGTCCACCTCGTCGGCATCGGCGGCGCCGGCCTGTCGGCGATCGCCCGCATCATGCTCGAGCGGGGCATCACCGTGCAGGGCAGCGATGCGGCCGACTCGGACCTTCTCAGGGCGCTCGAGCGGGACGGGGCGACAGTGACGGTGGGACAGGCGGCCGACAACCTCGGTGAGGCCGACACTGTCATCGCGACGACCGCGGTCCGCGCCGACAACCCGGAGATCGTGGCGGCCTTGGCACGCGGCCTGCGGCTGTATCCACGGTCCGCGGGTCTGCAGTCGGTGATGGTCGGGCACGACGTGGTGGCGGTGGCCGGCACCCACGGCAAGACGACGACGACGTCGATGCTGGCGAGCGCGCTGGTGCATGCCGGGCTCGACCCCTCGTACGCGATCGGGGCGCCGGTCGCCTCGCTCGGGACCAACGCGCACGCCGGCACGGGTCGCTGGTTCGTCGCGGAGGCCGACGAGAGCGACGGCGCCTTCCTCGTCTACGAGCCGTACGCCGCCGTGGTCACCAACGTCGACGCCGACCACCTCGACGTCTGGGGTACGCCGGAGGCGTACGAGCAGGCCTTCGCGCGGTTCGTCGACCGCGTCTCGCCTGACGGGTTCCTCGTGCTCTGCGTCGACGATCCCGGTGCTGCGGCGCTGGAGGCCCGTGCCGAGGGACGTGGGCTGCGGGTCCTGCGCGCCGGTCTCGGCGAGTCGGCGGAGCTGCGCGGCACCGACCTGGTGACGGAGGGTGGAGGCACCTCGTTCACCGTGGTCCGCCGGGGGGAGTCGCTCGGGCGGGTCAGGTTGCAGGTCCCGGGGGAGCACTACGTCGTCGACGCTCTCGGAGCGCTCGGCGCCGCGCTCGAGTGCGGCGCGTCGTTCGCCGACGCCGCAGCCGGTCTCGCGGCCTACACCGGCGCGAGCCGGCGGATGGAGCGGATCGGCGAGGGTGCCGGCGTGACGGTGTACGACTCCTACGCCCACCACCCGGTCGAGATCGCCGGTGACCTCCAGGCGGCGCGGGCACTGGCGGGTGACGGGCGGGTCGTCGTGGCGTTCCAGCCCCACCTCGTCAGCCGGACCCGAATCTTCGGCACGGCGATGGGGGAGGCGCTCAGCGCGGCCGACGTCGTCGTCGTGACCGACGTCTATCTCGCCCGCGAGGACGCCGACCCCGACGTGACCTCGGCCCTCGTTCGGGACGCGGTGTCCCTCCCGCCGGAGGACGTCCACGCGGGCGCCGACCTCGAGACGCTGGACGCCCAGCTGGCCGACCTCGCGGCGGAGGGTGACCTCGTCCTCCTGCTCGGCGCCGGTGACATCACGACGGTCGGACCCCGGCTCGTCGCGCGTCTGCGGGAGAGGGCAGTGGGCTCGTGACCGTCACGGACCGGTTCGCAGGGCGGCGCTGGCGGGCGCGGCTCGGGCGGCTGCGTCCGTACCTCCTCGTGGCGGCCGCGCTCGCCGTGATCGGCGCCGGCGCGTGGGTCACCCTCGAGACGTCCGTCCTGGGTGCCCACTCCGTCCAGGTCCGTGGGGCGACCACCGTGTCGCCGAGCGTGGTCCGCGCACGCGCCGACGTCGTGGAGGGCCGTCCCCTCGCGCGCCTCGACGTGGAGGCCGTGCGCGAACGTGTCGAGCAGATCCCGCAGGTGGCGACCGTCGACGTCAGCCGCCGGTGGCCGCGCTCGGTCGTCGTCGAGGTCACCGAGCGGACTCCTGTGGCACGCCTGTCCGGCGACGACGTACGCCTGCTCGATCGCGACGGAGTCGTCTATCCTCCTGCCGGCAAGACGCCGCGCCGGTTGCCGCGGGTCGTCCTCGCCTCGGGGTCGGGGCCCAGGGCGGAGGCGCTGAAGGAGGCGGCCGACGCCGTCCGCGCGATGGACCGAGACCTCGCCCGGAGGGTCCGTGAGGTCCGGGTGAGCAGTCGGGACGGGATCACGCTCGAGCTGCGGGACGGTGCCGAGGTCGCCTGGGGGAGCGCCGACCATGCCGGTCTGAAGGCCCAGGTCCTCTCGGCGCTGCTGCCCCAGAAGGCCAGCGCGTACGACGTCCGTGCACCTGAACGGCCGACCATCCGGCCGTGACCGACCTCCGAGCACGCTCTGTGGGTGACATCTCGACGAGGAGCGGCGGGACCGGCGGCGTGTCGGCGCAGAGCGGCGCGGTCGAGCACGTAGGTTCATGCACAGACACGAGGTTGACATAACTATAACCCTGAACTTGAGGGTTAGGGTTCTGGGCTCACCGCTCGGAGCCTGTGGCGCCGACACCGGACTGCGGTGCCTCGTGAAGACTCGGACACACAAGCACGTGAGGGGCACCATCGTGGCAGCTCAGAACTACCTGGCCGTGATCAAGGTCGTCGGCATCGGCGGAGGTGGCGTCAACGCGGTCAACCGGATGATCGAGGCCGGCCTCAAGGGAGTCGAGTTCATCGCGATCAACACCGACGCCCAGGCGTTGCTGATGAGCGACGCCGACGTCAAGCTCGACATCGGTCGCGAGCTCACCCGCGGCCTCGGCGCCGGCGCCAACCCCGACACCGGGCGACAGGCGGCCGACGACCACGCGGACGACATCGAAGAGGTGCTCAAGGGCGCCGACATGGTGTTCGTCACCGCAGGTGAGGGAGGCGGCACGGGCACCGGCGGTGCGCCGGTGGTCGCCCGCATCGCCCGCTCGCTGGGCGCCCTCACGATCGGCGTCGTCACCCGCCCGTTCTCCTTCGAGGGTCGACGCCGCGCCAACCAGGCCGATGACGGCATCGAAGGGCTGCGGGAGGAGGTCGACACGCTGATCGTCATCCCGAACGACCGGCTGCTGTCGATCAGCGACCGCAACGTCACCATGCTCGACGCGTTCAAGCAGGCCGACCAGGTCCTCCTCCAGGGCGTCTCGGGCATCACCGACCTGATCACGACGCCGGGCCTGATCAACCTCGACTTCGCCGACGTCAAGTCCGTGATGTCTGATGCCGGCTCAGCGTTGATGGGAATAGGGTCCGCTCGGGGAGACGACCGCGCGGTGGCGGCCGCGGAGATGGCCGTCTCCAGCCCTCTGCTCGAGGCGTCGATCGACGGTGCGCACGGCGTGCTGCTCTCGATCGCCGGCGGGTCCGACCTCGGCCTCTTCGAGATCAACGAGGCCGCGGCGCTCGTCAGCGAGGCAGCTCACGCCGAGGCCAACATCATCTTCGGTGCCGTGATCGACGACGCCCTCGGCGACGAGGTGCGTGTCACCGTCATCGCCGCAGGCTTCGACGGAGGCACGCCCAAACGACGCGACGCGTCACGTCCTGCCCTGCGCCGCGACACAGCGCCGGCCCGGCCCGTGACCAAGGAGCCGCCCGCCGCACCGGCAGCGCCGGCGGAGACGGCCAGCCGCGGCGACCGTGTCCCCGTGGGGGTGCGCAGCCAGGCCGGCGACAGCACCACCCCGACCACCGAGTCCCGTGCCTCGCGCGGCCCGTCCCCTGTCACGGGTCCGGCGACCGGCTCAGGCAACGGGGCTCGGCCGTCGACCCCGAAGCGTCAGGCTGTCGATCCCTTCGAGGACGACCTCGACATCCCCGACTTCCTGAAGTAAGTGTTCGCCTTCCACGAGACCCTCTCGCGCGCCGACCTCGCGTTCACCGACCGTCACGACGGTCACAGCACGGGTCCCTGGGCCTCGCTGAACCTGGGGGCGAGCAACGGCGACGACGAGGCCACAGTCGCGCGCAACCTTCGAGACGCCGTCGAGGCCTTCGGTGGGGACCCTGACCGGACGCATCTCGTACGCCAGGTGCACGGCCGTGGTGTCCGTGTCGTGACGGCCGACGACGACCCGACCGCCCCGCGCGCCGCTGCCGACGCGCTGGTGACAGCTGTGCCGGGCGCGGTGCTCGTCGTCCGGGTGGCCGACTGTCTTCCTGTCGTGCTCGTCGACGACGAGAACGCGGTCGCCGCTGTCGTCCACGCCGGGCGCAAGGGCGTCGTCCTCGACGTCGCCGGTGCCGCGGTCGAGGCGATGCGTGCCCTGGGCGCCGAGCGGATCACGGCGTGGCTGGGACCTCGTGCGTGCGGGCACTGCTACGAGGTCCCGGAGGCGATGCGTGACGAGGTCGCACGCCAGGTCACCGGCACGTGGGCACAGACCCGGAGCGGCACACCTGCTCTGGACCTGGCGGCCGGTGTCGCCGGCCAGCTCCGTGCCGCGGACGTCGACGTCGTCGACCTCGCCGACCACCACCCGATGTGCACGATCGAGGGGGAGAAGGACTTCTTCTCCTACCGGCGCCAGGGTGAGCGCTCCGGCCGGCTCGCCGCGCTCGTCCGCGTGCGAGGCTGAGCGCGTGACCGACACCAACGACGCACGCCGTGACGAGCTCGCCCGCAGCCTCCGTACGGTCCGCGACCGCATCGAGACAGCGGCCGCCACGGCCGGTCGCGCACCGGACGAGATCACCCTGATCGTGGTCACCAAGACCTACCCTGCCTCCGACGTCGCGCTCCTCGCCGACCTGGGGGTCACCGACGTCGGCGAGAACCGCCACCCGGAGGCGGCCCGCAAGCGGGAGGAGGCGGGCGATCCTGCCGCCGCCCTCCGGTGGCACTTCGTGGGCGCCCTGCAGACCAACAAGGCTGCCGCGGTGGCCCGCTACGCCGACGTCGTCCACTCGGTGGACCGGCCCAGGCTCGTCGATGCGCTCGACCGTGGAGCGCGTCAGGCGGGCCGTACCCTCGGCGTGCTCGTCCAGGTCAACCTCGAGGGCCGCGACGACGACCCCGCCGGGAGGGCCGGCGCCGCCCCCGGCGACGTCCTGGGGCTCGCCGCACAGGTCGACGCGGCAGAGGCGCTGCGGCTCGAAGGCGTGATGGCCGTGGCCCCCCTCGACGCCGACCCCGACGACGCGTTCGCGCGGCTCGCGGAGGTGGCGGCCAGCGTCGCGGCGGCGTACCCGCGTGCGACGGCGATCTCCGCGGGCATGAGCGGTGACCTGGAGGTGGCTGTCAAGCACGGCGCGACACACGTACGGATCGGGCGTTCGGTGCTCGGAGAGCGCCCTCCGCTCCGGTAGGTTGAGGGCGACGGTGAGCACACCGCCGTTTCATGAGTTCGAGCAAGCAGCGTGGTTTTCAGGGAGGTCAGGCGATGGCTGGCGCGATGCGCAAGATGGGTGAGTACCTCGGCCTCGTCGAGCAGTCCGGCGAGTACGACGAGTACGACGACTACGAGTCGGAGCCGGAGGCCGCGCGTCGGCCCGTCCGACCGGCGGGCCCGGCCGTGCGCGAGGCGGAGCCGCGGCCTGTCGCCCGGATCGACGACCGGCGCCGACCGGCGTCGACCCCGACGGTCGTGCCCGCGCCGGCAGAGTTCACGAGGATCACGACGCTGCACCCGCGGACCTACAACGAGGCCCGGATCATCGGCGAGCACTTCCGCGAGGGCACCCCGGTCATCATGAACCTCAGCGAGATGGACGACAACGACGCCAAGCGTCTCGTCGACTTCGCGGCCGGACTCATCTTCGCCGTCTACGGGTCGATCGAGCGGATCACGAGCAAGGTGTTCCTTCTTTCGCCGCCCAATGTGACGGTCACTGCGGAGGATCGCCAGCGCCTCGCGCAGGGCGGGTTCTTCAACCAGAGCTGACGTAGGACACACTGTCGTTCATGGTCGTCGTCGGTGAGGTCATCAACTTCGTTCTGTGGGCGTGCATCCTGCTCCTGCTGGCCCGCTTCGTCATCGACTGGGTCCAGGTGCTGTCACGCTCGTGGCAGCCCAAGGGCATCGTGCTCGTGTTCTGCGAGGCGATCTACTCGGTCACCGATCCGCCGATGCGGGCGGTGCGCCGCGTGATCCCGCCGATCCGCTTCGGCGGGATGGCGCTCGACCTGTCGCCGATGGTGCTGCTGATCGGCCTCTACCTTCTCCAGATCATCAACGCTCAGATCTTCTTCCGCTGAGCATGAGCCTTCTTTCCCGCGGGGGAGTCGCACTAAGGTGGTTCCCCACGGGGTGCCGCAGGGATGGCTTCCCCGACCAAGTACCGTTGTCAGGACTGTCCGATGAAACATGACCCCGAGGTGAAACCATGCCGTTGACGCCAGAGGACGTGCGGAACAAGCGATTTACCCCGGTCCGCCTTCGTGAGGGCTACGACATGGGCGAGGTCGACCAGTTCCTCGACGAGGTTGAGGCCGAGCTCGAGCGTCTGACCCTGGAGAACGAAGACCTGAGGAGCAAGCTCGCTTCCGCCTCGTCCGGCTCCGGCTCGTCGACCTCGTCGTTCGACAGCTTCCGCGCGCCCGCCCCGGCTCCGGCGCCGATGGCTCCGCCGCCGCCGGCTCCGATGCCGGTCCAGGCGCAGTCGCCGGCCTCCTCGTCGGTGGGTGACGCCTCCAGCGCCGCTGCCCGCCTCCTCGAGATCGCGACGCACAACGCCGACGAGCTCGTCGACGCCGCCAAGAACGAGGCCGACCGGATCCTGGGTGAGGCCCGGACCAAGGCCGACCGGGTCGAGAACGAGGCTCGGGGCAAGGCGGAGCGGCTCGAGAGCGAGGCGAGGATGCGCGCCCAGAAGCTCGACGCCGAGACCGCCGAGCGCCGCCAGCAGGCCTTCGGCAACATCGAGAAGGAGCGCGACGACCTCAACCGCGAGCTCGAGCGGCTCCGCACCTTCGAGCGCGAGTACCGCAGCCGCCTCAAGAGCTACTTCCAGGCGCAGCTCTCGCACCTCGAGGGCGAGCAGCCGGTCGCGGCGTCGCTGCCGACCAGCAGCCCGACGCCTGCGGCGGTGCACGGGTCCCCCACCCCGGAGCACGCGCCGCGCCGTCTCAAGTCGCTGTTCGGCGACGACGAGCGCTCCTGAGCCACCGGCTCTTCACCGCACGTTCGAAGGCCCCTCCGACCCGATGGTCGGAGGGGGCCTTCGCACGTCGGCGACCTGCTCAGGCCTTGCGCAGCGAGACGGTCACCCCCAGGTCCTCGTCGGTCGCCACGTGTCCGTCCACGACTGCCGGACCTTGCGCGATCTCGACCGCGAGGACCTCGTCCGCGATCGTGGACTCATGGGCCCGGACCGCCTCCGCGGTTTCTCCCTCGGCCGCCCACGTCACGCGGATCCGGTCGGTGAGGTCGAGACCGGCGTTCTTGCGCGCCTCCTGGAGCATGCGGACGACCTCGCGTGCGGTGCCGGCCCGGAGGAGGTCCTCGTCGAGGTCCAGGTCGAGCGCGACGGTCTCGCCCTGGTCGTTGACGACGGCCCAGCCCTCTCGAGGACGTTCCGACACGATGACGTCGTCGGCCGTCACCTCGATCGTCTCGCCGTCCACCTGCAGGGCGTACGACCCGCCGTCCGCGACGGCTGCGGCGAGCTCGGCGGCGTCGGCCTCTGCGACAGCGCCGGCCACCTTCGGCGTCTGCTTGCCGAACCGCTTGCCGAGGCTGCGGAAGTTGCCCTTGGCCGAGTGCTCCACGAGGTCACCCGACGCAGCCGCCAAAGACTCCAGGGAGCCGACGTTGAGCTCGTCGCACACCTCCGCCCGAAGCTCGTCGCCGAGCTGCTCCCACGCACGTGAGGGGACCAGCGCACGGCGAAGCGGCTGCCGCGTCCGGACCTTGGCCTCGGCGCGTGCGGCACGTCCCAGCTCGGTGACCCGCCGCGCGAGCGCGACCTGCTCGTCCAGACCCTTGACCGCCAGCGACTCGTCGGCCACGGGCCACGACGCCAGGTGCACCGACGGCGGCGCATCGGGGTCGGACGCACGGACGAGGTCCTGCCAGACCCGCTCGGTGACGAACGGGACCAACGGCGCCATCAGACGCGTGAGCACGTCGAGCGTGTCGTGCAAGGTCGCGAGCGCCGCAGGATCACCGCTCCAGAACCGGCGCCGGGAGCGGCGGACGTACCAGTTGGACAGGTCGTCGACGAACTGCGAGAGGAGGGCGCCGGCGCGCTGGGTGTCGAACCGCTCCAGGCAGGTCGTGACCTCGGAGACCAGGCCCTGTGTCCGCGAGACCAGCCAGCGGTCGAGGATCGGGCGCTCCGCGACGGGCGGTGCGCCGTCGGCAGGCGACCAGTGGGCGGTGCGCGCGTACAGGACGTGGAAGGCGACGGTGTTCCAGTAGGTCAGCAGGACCTTGCGCACGATCTCCTGCAGCGCCGAGTGCCCCACACGGCGGGCCTGCCACGGCGAGCCGGAGCAGGCCATGAACCAGCGGACGGCGTCGGCGCCGTGCTCGTCCATCAAGGGGACGGGGAGCAGGATGTTGCCCAGGTGCTTGGACATCTTGCGGCCGTCCTCGGCGAGGATGTGCCCCAGGCAGACGACGTTCTCGTACGAGTTCTGGTCGAAGACGAGGGTCGAGACGGCCATCAGCGAGTAGAACCATCCCCGCGTCTGGTCGATCGCCTCGCAGATGTACTGGGCGGGGAAGGCCTGGCGGAACTTCTCCACCGAGCCGGGCAGGTGCGGGTAGCCCCACTGCGCGAACGGCATCGACCCGGAGTCGAACCACGCGTCGATGACCTCCGGCACTCGACGGTAGGTGCCCTCCTCGCCCTCGACCGTGAAGGTGACGTCGTCGATGTACGGGCGGTGCGGGTCGAGGTCGGACAGGTCGCGCCCGGTGAGCTCCGACAGCTCCGCGAGCGACCCGACGCACACCAGCCGGCCGGGATCGGCGTCGTTGCGCCAGATCGGCAGCGGGGTGCCCCAGTAGCGGTTGCGCGACAGGGACCAGTCGACGTTGTTCTGCAGCCAGTCGCCGTAGCGGCCCCACTTGATCGTCTGCGGGAACCAGTTCGTGCTCTCGTTCTCGCGCAGCAGTGCGTCCTTGGCTGCCGTGGTGCGGACGTACCAGGCGGGGGAGGCGTAGTACATCAGAGGCGTGTGGCAGCGCCAGCAGTGCGGGTAGCTGTGCTCGTAGGGGAGGTGGCGGAAGAGCAGGCCTCGACGCTCGAGGTCCTCGACCAGGATCGCGTCGGCCTTCTTGAAGAACGCGCCGCCAACCAGGTCCAGCCCGTCCTCGAAGTGGCCGGTGGGGTCGATCGGGTTGACCATCGCCACGCCGTTGCGCTTCCCGGACGCGAAGTCGTCCGCGCCGAACGCTGGCGCCTGGTGGACCAGGCCCGAGCCGTCGTCGGTGGTGACGTAGTCCTCGGTCACCACGTAGTGCGCGTTGTCGTCGGGCCAGTCGACGAGGTCGAACGGACGCGCGTACGTCCACCCCTCGAGCTCGGCGCCCTCGAAGCGCGCATCGACGGTCCATCCTTCGCCGAGGGCCGTCTCGACCAAGGGCTCCGCGACGACGAGCGTCTCGTGCCCGTTGCTGACCGCCACGTACGTGATGTCGGCCTTGGCCGCGACCAGGGCGTTGGACACCAACGTCCACGGCGTGGTCGTCCAGACCAGCAACGAGGCCTCGCCGGCCAGGGGACCAGAGGTCAGAGGGAAGCGCACGTAGACCGACGGGTCGACGACCGACTCGTACCCCTGGGCGACCTCATGGTCGCTCAGGCCGGTGCCGCATCGCGGACAGTACGGCGCCACGCGGTAGTCCTCCGCGAGCAGCCCTTTGTCGAAGATCTGCTGCAGAGCCCACCAGACGCTCTCGACGTACGGCGTGTCCATCGTGCGGTACGGGTTGTCGGTGTCGACCCAGTAGCCCATCCGCTCGGTCATCTGCTCGAACAGGCCGACGTTGCGCAGCACCGCCTCGCGGCACTTCGCGTTGAACTCGGCGACACCGAAGGCTTCGATGTCGGGCTTGCCGTTGAAGCCGAGCTCCTTCTCGACGGCGATCTCGACGGGGAGGCCGTGGCAGTCCCAGCCGCCCTTGCGCTCGACCAGGTAGCCCTGCATCGTGCGGAACCGCGGGAACACGTCCTTGAAGACCCGTGCCTCGACGTGGTGAACGCCCGGCGTGCCGTTGGCGGTCGGAGGCCCCTCGTAGAACGTCCAGCGCGGGGCGCCGTCGCGCTGTTCGAGCGAGGTCTCGAAGGTGCCTTCCCGCTCCCAGAGCGCGATCATGTCGCGCTCCATGGCGGGTAGGTCCACGTGGGCGGGAACAGCGGGGTACGCGGCGGTCACGGTCTTCCTCCGACAAGTCACGAAAGCTTCGGCTCGGCGAAGGGACGAGGCGCTCGGCCCCGCGGTACCACCCTCCTTGGTGGACGACGATCCGCCCACCCTCTCTGGTCTGCCGCTGCGCGGGTCTAGTGAGCGCACGGTGTGCGCCGTTCTTCCGGCGGCTCCGGGGTGATACGGCGTACGGCTGGGCTCCGGGCTCGCACCAACCCCGGATCGCTCGTGCTCAGGAGACGTACGCCGCGCGTCCTCGTCGATGCCTGCGGCGGACACCAGTCTAGTGCAGCGCGCCAGGAGTCGGGCAGAGCGGGCGACACAGGCAAATCGGCTTGTGAACGGCCGAACGCCCGCCTATTGTTCGGGCACCACGTCACATCGAGGCGATCCCGAGCGGATGGCCTCGATGTGTGGCATTTCGTGCACATCGAGGGGGCCAGAGATGGCGAGCACGACCAAGACCAGCAAGCGCAGTGCCGCGTCGCGCGGCGTGGCAGCCGTGAAGGGTGCCGCACGCAAGGTGGCGAGCAAGGCGACGCCCTCGAAGAAGGCGCCGGCCACGACGACGACCGCCACGAAGGCGGCGCCGGCCAAGAAGGCGACCCTGAAGAAGGCGCCGGCGGCCAAGAAGGCGACCGCCAAGAAGTCGCCGGCGGCTAAGAAGGCGACCGCGAAGAAGGCGGCGCCGGTCAAGAAGGCGACCGCCACGAAGGCGGCGCCGGTCAAGAAGGCGACCGCCACGAAGGCGGCACCGGTCAAGAAGGCGACCGCGAAGAAGGCGGCGCCGGCCAAGAAGACGGCGCCGGCCAAGAAGGCGACCGCGAAGAAGGCGGCGCCGGCCAAGAAGGCGACCGCGAAGAAGACACCAGCCAAGGGCGCCGCGAAGCGACCCCGTACGACAGGAGCACCGAGAACTGTGACGAACCCGACGACGACCGGCTCCTTGGCTGTCAAGGCCGACGAGGCTCCCTGGTCCGCCGACGAGATTTCGGAGGTCCGCGCCGCGCTGGAGGCCGACCGGACCCGACTCCTGGACGAGATCCAGGTGGCCGAGCGTGGACTCGCCGACCTCCTCAGCGGGGGAGTAGACGGGGCGGGCAACGACCAGGCCGACGTGGGCTCCACGTCCCTCGAGCGCGACGCGGAGATGTCGCTCGCCGCGAACCACCGCGAGCTTCTCCTCCAGGTGGAGAAGGCCCTCGCCCGGATCGAGGCCGGCACCTACGGCAACTGCGAGATCTGCGGTCAGCCGATCGGGAAGATGCGGCTGATGGCGTTCCCCCGTGCCACACTGTGCATGACATGCAAGCAACGCGAGGAACGTCGCTGACCCCCGATCACGACGCCGACCACCCCCCAGCACGGTCCCGACGGATCGTGCTGTTCGCGGTAGTCGCGCTGGTCGGCTACCTCACCGACCTCATCACCAAGATCATCGCCGTCGCACGCCTCGAGGACGCCGACCCCGTCGTCCTCGTGCCGCACGTGCTCCACCTCACCTTCCTGCGCAACCCGGGCGCCGCCTTCGGGATGGCGACCGGGTTCACGATCGTGCTCACGCTCATCGCCATCACGGTGTGCGTGGTCGTGATCCGGATGGCCCGACAGCTGCGCGACCCCTTGTGGGCCGTCGGACTGGGTCTCCTCCTGGCAGGCGCCCTGGGCAACCTGACCGACCGGATCTTCCGAGAGCCCTCGCCGCTCGAGGGCCACGTCGTCGACTTCCTGCAGTTCCCCGACTGGCCACCCAACTGGCCGGTCTTCAACATCGCCGACGTGATGATCAACATCGCGGCGGTCATCATCGTCCTGCAGACCGTCCGCGGTGTCGGTCTCGACGGCACCCGGGCAGCCAAGAAGGCCGGCTCCGAGCCGGAAGCGCCATGACCGGCCCCGCCGCAGCCGCGGAGCAGCGTGCCTACTTCGTCCCGGACGGGCTCGCGGGCGAGCGGCTCGACGCCGCGCTGGCCCGCCTCCTGGGCCTCTCGCGCAGCCGTGTCGCCGAGCTCGTCGCCGACGGCCTGGTCACGGTGGACCACAAGCCGGCGTCCAAGTCGGACCGCGTTGAGGCCGGGGCGTTCCTTGAGGTCGAGATCCCGCGGCAGCGCGACGTCGCCGAGGTTGTCCCCGAGATCGTCGACGACCTCCGCATCGTCCACGACGACGACGAGATCGTCGTCGTCGACAAGCCGGCGGGGGTCGCCGCCCACCCCAGCGTCGGGTGGACCGGGCCGACCGTCGTGGGTCACCTGGCCGGCGCCGGCTTCCGGATCAGCACCTCGGGTGCCCCGGAGCGACAGGGCATCGTCCAGCGGCTCGACGTCGGGACCAGCGGGCTGATGGTCGTCGCGAAGTCGGAGCACGCCTACACCGTCCTCAAGCGCGCCTTCCGCGAGCGCGAGGTCGACAAGACCTACCACGCGATGGTGCAGGGGCACCCGGACCCGCTCGAGGGCACGGTCGACGCCCCGATCGCCCGCCACCCGAAGCACGACTGGAAGTTCGCCGTGATGGCCGACGGACGGGCCAGCGTGACGCACTACGAGACGCTCGAGGCGCACCGCTTCGCGAGCCTCCTCGAGATCAAGCTCGAGACCGGTCGTACGCACCAGATCCGAGTCCACATGGCCGCGCTGAAGCATCCGTGCGTCGGCGATCCGCTCTACGGCTCGGACCCGACGTTGACCAAGCGGGTGGGGCTCGAACGCCAGTGGCTGCACGCCCACAGGCTCGGCTTCGAGCATCCTCGGACCCGTGACTGGGTGACGTTCACCTCGCCGTACCCCGACGACCTGGAGCGTGCGCTCGAGGTCATCCGCAACGCCGACTGACACCTGCCGACCACCGATCGAGACCACCCCGCGAGCCTCGTCCCGGGTGTCGGTCGGTGGTCGTAGGCTGTCATCGACCCCCTCGCCGGCCCGTTCTTCCAGGAGGCCCCACCCCGATGTCGAGCGCCGACTCGTTCGTGCACCTGCACGTCCACACCGAGTACTCCATGCTCGACGGGGCGGCCCGGCTGACCGAGATGTTCGCGCGGACGGCCGAGCTCGGGATGGACGCCATCGCGATGACCGACCACGGCAACGTGTTCGGGGCGTACGACTTCTACGCCAAGGCGAAGGCGGCCGGGGTCAAGCCGATCATCGGCATGGAGGCCTACCTCACCCCCGACACCCACCGCTCGGAGCGCAAGCGCGTCCAGTGGAACAAGGGCGGCGGTGACGACGTCTCGGGCGGCGGTGCGTTCACGCACATGACGCTGCTCGCCGAGAGCACCACCGGGATGCACAACCTGTTCCGGCTGTCGTCGCGGTCCTCGCTCGAGGGCTTCTTCTACAAGCCCCGTGCCGACCGCGAGCTTCTCGCCGAGTACGCCGAGGGGCTCATCGCGACGACCGGGTGCCCGTCCGGCGAGGTGCAGACGTGGCTCCGCATCGGCGACTACGCGAGGGCTCGCCAGTCCGCCGCTGAGTTCATGGACATCTTCGGCCGTGACAACTTCTTCGTCGAGCTCATGGACCACGGCCTCTCGATCGAGACGCGGGTCCGGGACGACCTCCTGCGCCTCGCCAAGGACCTCGACCTCCGCCTCGTCGCCACCAACGACTCGCACTACACCAACCCGGAGGACAGCACGGCGCACGAGGCGCTGCTGTGCGTGCAGTCCGGCAAGACGCTGGCCGACCCGACGCGGTTCAAGTTCGACGGCAACGGCTACTACATCAAGTCGCCGCAGGAGATGCGGCAGATCTGGGAGCAGGACGCCGGTCTGGCCGAGGCGTGCGACACGACACTGCTGATCGCGCAGCGGTGCGAGGTCGAGTTCACCGAGGGCAACGGCACTTTCATGCCGCGGTTCCCGGTCCCCGAGGGCGAATCGGAGGAGACGTGGCTCCTCAAGGAGGTCGACCGCGGGCTGGCTGATCGCTACCCCCAGGGCATCACGGAGGAGGTGCGGGCCCGCGCCGACTTCGAGGTCGATGTCATCCTCAAGATGGGCTTCGCCGGATACTTCCTCGTCGTTGCCGACTTCATCAACTGGGCCAAGGAGAACGGCATCCGGGTGGGGCCCGGCCGAGGCTCCGGCGCCGGATCGATGGTCGCGTACGCGATGCGCATCACCGATCTGGACCCGATCGTCCACGGCCTGATCTTCGAGCGGTTCCTCAACCCCGACCGTGTCTCGATGCCCGACTTCGACGTCGACTTCGACGAGCGTCGGCGCGGCGAGGTCATCCGCTACGTCACCGACAAGTACGGCGACGACCGCGTCTCGCAGATCGTCACCTACGGCACGATCAAGTCCAAGCAGGCCGTCAAGGACGCGTCGCGCGTGCTGGGCTACCCGTTCTCCATGGGAGAGCGGATCACCAAGGCGATGCCGCCGGTGATCATGGGCAAGGACGTCCCGCTCAAGGAGATCTTCAACGCCGGGCACGCCCGCTACAACGAGGGCGGCGAGTTCCGGTCGCTCTATGACACCGACCCCGACGCCAAGCGCGTGGTCGACACGGCGGTCGGCCTCGAGGGCCTCAAGCGTCAGTGGGGCGTCCACGCCGCCGGCGTCATCATGTCGAGCGAGCCGTTGCTCGACATCATCCCGGTGATGAAGCGCGAGCAGGACGGCGCGATCATCACCCAGTTCGACTACCCGACGTGCGAGGCGCTCGGACTGATCAAGATGGACTTCCTGGGGTTGCGCAACCTCACGGTCCTCGACGACGCCCTCGACAACATCCGCGCCAACCGTGGCGAGGAGGTCGTCCTCGAGGACCTCGAGCTGAGCGACGAGGAGACCTTCGCGCTGCTGTCGCGCGGCGACACCCTCGGCGTCTTCCAGCTCGACGGCGGCCCGATGCGAGCCCTGCTGCGGAGCATGCGCCCCGACAGCTTCGAGGACATCTCCGCCGTCGGTGCGCTCTATCGTCCCGGCCCGATGGGCGCCGACTCGCACAACAAGTACGCCCGCCGCAAGAACGGGCGCGAGAAGGTCGAGCCGATCCACCCCGAGCTCGCTGACGCCCTCGAGGACATCCTGGGCGAGACGTACGGCCTGATCGTGTACCAAGAGCAGGTCATGGCCATCGCGCAGCAGCTGGCGGGCTACTCGCTCGGACAGGCCGACCTGCTCCGCCGCGCGATGGGCAAGAAGAAGAAGTCCGAGCTGGACAAGCAGTTCGAGAACTTCTCCGCCGGCATGAACGCGCGCGGCTTCTCGGCGGCGGCGGTCAAGACGCTGTGGGACATCCTGCTGCCGTTCTCCGACTACGCCTTCAACAAGGCGCACTCGGCGGCGTACGGAGTCGTGTCGTTCTGGACCGCCTACCTCAAGGCGCACTACCCGGCCGAATACATGGCCGCCCTCCTCACCAGCGTGCGCGGAGACAAGGACAAGTCGGCGATCTACCTCAACGAGTGCCGCCGGATGGGCATCAAGGTGCTTCCGCCCGACGTCAACGACTCCGAGGCCAACTTCACGGCCGTCGACCGCGACATCCGGTTCGGTCTGTCCGCCGTGCGCAACGTGGGGCACAACGTCGTGGACGCCATCGTCGAGGCGCGGACGGAGAAGTCCCCGTTCACCGACTTCGCCGACTTCATGGAGAAGGTCCCGCCGGTCGTCTGCAACAAGCGCGTGATCGAGTCGCTGATCAAGTCCGGATCCTTCGACTCGCTCAAGCACCACCGCCGCGCCCTGGTGACCGTCCACGAGGATGCCGTCGACCAGTACGTCGACATCAAGCGCAACGAGGCGATCGGGCAGGACTCGCTCTTCGCCGGCCTGGACGACGCCGATGCCGGGTTCGCCGGTTCGGCCGTCGTCGTCCCCGACCTCGACGAGTGGGACAAGACGACGCTGCTCGCCCACGAGCGCGAGATGCTCGGCCTGTACGTCTCCGACCATCCGCTGTTCGGTCTGGAGCACGTCCTCCGTGCGGCCAGCGACTGCACGATCGGCGATGTGATCGCCGACGAGGAGCGACCCGACGGGGCGCAGATCGCGGTGGCCGGCCTGGTGACCTCGATCCAGCGCAAGCTGACCAAGAAGGGCGATCCCTGGGCCATCGTGACCGTCGAGGACCTCGAGGGTGCCGTCAACGTGATGCTCTTCCCGTCGGTCTACACCTTGTCGGGGCACCTTCTCGTCGAGGACGCGGTGGTGGTGGTCAAGGGACGCCTCAAGCGCAAGGAGGACACGCCCGAGATCGCGGCGACCGAGCTCACGGCCGCGGATCTGAGCGTGGGTGACGACGGTCCCGTCGTCCTCTCCATCCCGACCGCGCGCTGCACTCCGCCAACCCTCGACCAGCTCCGCGACGTCCTCGCGAGCCACCCCGGCGCCACCGAGGTCCACCTGCGTCTGGTGGGGACCAAGAGCACCAAGCTCATGCGCCTGGACCCGCGCCTTCGCGTGTCCCCGTCGTCGTCGTTGATCGCCGACCTCAAGGCACTGCTCGGTCCCGGCTGCCTCGTCTCGTGACCGCGCCGACGCGTCCGTACCCCGTGGGGGAGGATGGACACCGCGCCCGTCGCGGGCGCAGGGCACAGGAGGAACGTGTGCGCAGGACACGCAAGGGTGGCTTCGCGACGGTGGTCGGCTTCGTCGTTGCCGGTGCCGTCGCCGGGGTCCTCTGGGCCCTGCTCAGCGACCCCATCCAGTACACCGTCGTCCGGATCGGCGACCAGTCCGGGCTGAGCGCAGACGAGGCGGCGTCGACGGCGCAGTTCGGCGTCGAAGTCACCTATGCCTGGATCGGCGCGGTGATCGCGGCGCTGTGGGGCTCCGTCGCCACCTGGCTCTGGGGACGCGCCGGCGGCAACGCCGTGATCGTCCGGACTGCTCTGGGCGCCGTCGTCGGTGCGCTGGTGGCATGGGGGACAGGCGTGCTGGCCGGGCCCCCTGAGCCGACTGTCGGCTCGCGGCCGGCGGGTGCCACGGTCTCCGGGCAGGTCGCCCTCGACGCGTACGGGATGCTCTTCGTCTGGCCGGTCGCCGCGCTCCTCGGGCTGCTCCTCGTCGCGTGGTTGACCCTCCCGCGGGAGCCGGCCGCCGGCACGCACCGCGACGACGCGCCGCTGCCTCCCGTCGGCGTCTGACGGCCAGCCGGGGCCCCGAGCCGCGGGCGCATCACGGTTGTCCGCAACGTCGGGCTGGGGCAGGGTGGAGGCAAGCCGATGACCTGCCCAGGGGCGCTCAGTGCGTGACCCTGCAGGCAGGACCGGGATCCCACCGCAGAGAGGGGCACGCATGCACTTCCAGTGGCTGACTGAGCAGCTTCCGTCCGACGAGATGCTGGCGACCGTGGTCATGGACGCAAGTCGCGACACCGAGAGCGGGGACCGGACCGTCGCGGCACGATGGTCCGAGCTCCGCCGCTCGCTCGACGGGCAAGGGATCACGCCGGAGATGTCAGCGGTGCTGGAAGAGCAGGTGCTGCAGCCGACCAGGGCCACAGGTCCGCACGGGCGTCTCATCGTCGCCTCGGACGAAGGCATCCTCATGGACCGCCTGCTCCTCTTCCCGCCCCGCAAGGACGAGGCCGTCCTCTCCACGGGGCCGGACGTCTTCGCCCTGGCGCGGGAGGCCGACGACACCGTCAGATATCTCCTGGCGGCGATCGACCGAACCGGCGCTGACGTCACCCTGTACGACTCCACCTCCGGCGCCGTCGGCGGTTCACCGGTCCGTGAGAGCGTGGACGGCGACCACGACGTGCTCAACAAGATTCGCGGGGGAGGACTCTCGCACAAGCGGATCGAGAGCCGCGTCGAGGACTCGTGGGAGCGCAACGCCGAGACCGTCGCCGCGGATCTCGACCGGATCGTGAGCGAGCGTCGTCCTGACCTCCTCGTCATCACCGGAGACGTCCGGGCCGTCGCGCTGGTTCACGGTGCGCTCGGCGCGGCCGCCAAGGACCTCACCGAGCACGTGCCGGGCGGCGCTCGTCACAACGGGATCAACGGTGCGTTCGAGGCGAAGGTGGACGAGGTGCTCGAGGCGTTCCGGGTCCGGCGCCGGGCAGCCTCGGTCGACCGCTTCCGTCAGGAGCTCGGCCGCAACGCCATGGCCGTGACGGGCATCGACCGGGTCATCGACGCCCTGCGTAAGGCGCAGGTGGAGGAGCTTCTCATCACCGACGAGGTCGCAGGACCGGTCAGCACGCTTGCCGATGTCATGGTCTGGGTGGGTGACAAGCCGCTCGAGCTGTCCATGCACCGCGACGAGATCCGTCAGCTCTCGTCCGGAGATGCCCGAGCGCGACGCGGCGACATCGCGCTCGGCACGGCCGCGGCGCAGCAGGATGCCGGCATCACGATCGTCTACGGCGAGGACGACCTCCTCACCGACGGGGTCGGTGCGGTGCTGCGCTGGGATCCCGCGAAGCCCTCGGGCCTGGTCGAGCCCGCCTGAGGCCGTCGTCCGCGACGTGTCGAGTTCGGGTCGTTTCTGCGTCTGAAAAGCGACCCGAACCCTTCACGTCGCGGACGGGGCCGGCGGACGGGCGGACGGGACGAGCCGCCACCTGGCCGCGTTAGTTGGGCGACCAGGCGGTACGGGCCACGTCCACGGCGGGGAGGCTCGGCACCGCCCTCATGGCACCGATCTCGGTGATCATCAGGTGGTGGTAGCGGCGCAGCCTCTCGGCCGCGTCGTCCGCCTCGAGCAGCTCCTGGCGGTCGGGGAGCGTCAGCACCGCACTCGAGGCCAGGAGGTAGGAGAGGTCGACCGGGTCGCCCGGCAGGTCGTCGACGCTCGCGTCCAGCCGGAAGCGGTTGAGCTCGGTGCGGTAGACGTCGAACACGGCGTGCGCCTTGTCGGCGGCCACGACCGCTCCCTCGCCCACGGGCTCCTCCAGGTCCTCGACGTGGCCCCACATGAAGCTCTCGCCCGTGACACCCGCGTCGAGCCGGATCCGGCCGATCGCGTCCACGGTCACGTCGTACCGTCCGTCGTCGTAGCCGGTCACGTCGGTCAGTGCCACCTCCACACCCACCCGGTGGATGGACTGCACCCCGCTCTCGCCGACCTCGTAGCCCTCGCGGATCGACACGATGCCGAACCGGCGCTCGGGCTCGGGGAGGTCGAGCAGATAGGTGACGAGCTCGCGGTAGCGGTCCTCGAAGACGTGCAGGGACACCGTCTGTCCCGGGAGGACGACGCTTCCGAGGGGGAACAGCGGGATCGCGCGTGCCACGCCGTCAGCCTAGCCGCGCGGCGGACACGGGCAGGGCCGACGCGTCACTCTCCGTAGACTTGAGGCATGATCCGTCGCACCGACCTGCGGGAGACCCCCGCGGGCACGACTTCCGCGCAGTACCGCGCGCTGCTTCCTCGCGCGCCGTTCGACGTCGAGGCGGCCGTCGAGGTCGTCCGTCCGGTCGTCGACGACGTGCGACACCGCGGTGAGGCGGCGGTGCTGGACGCGACCGAGCGGTTCGACCAGGTGCAACGCGCGTCCCTCGCGGTGCCGGCCGAGGAGGCCGACGCTGCGCTCGCGTCGTTGGCGCCCGACGTCCGCGCCGCGCTCGAGGAGTCGATCCGCCGGCTCCGCGCGACCTGTGAGGCCGAGCTCGATCGCGACGTCGTCACCGACCTCGGCCCCGGAGCCCGTGTCGAGCGGCGCATCGTGCCGGTCGGACGCGTCGGCCTGTACGTCCCGGGCGGGCTCGCCCCGCTGGTCTCGAGCGTCATCATGAACGCCGTCCCGGCCCAGGTCGCGGGCGTCCGGTCGCTGGCCCTGGCGACGCCGCCGCAGCGCGAGTACGGCGGCGCTCCGCACCCGACGGTCCTGGCCGCCTGCGCGCTGCTGGGTGTCGACGAGGTGTACGCCGTCGGCGGCGCCCAGGCGATCGCGATGTTCGCCTATGGCGCCGGCCCGTGCGAGCCGGTCGACCTGGTCACCGGACCGGGCAACATCTACGTGGTGGCGGCCAAGCGCCTGGTGCAGAGCGTGACGGGGATCGACTCCGAGGCCGGGCCGACGGAGATCGCGATCCTGGCCGACGACACGGCGACACCGGCCTTCGTCGCCGCGGACCTGATCAGCCAGGCCGAGCACGACCCCCTCGCGGCGGCCGTGCTGGTGACCCCGAGCCCCGCTCTGGCCGACGCCGTCGACGAGGAGCTGGCCCGCCAGGTGCCCGCGGCCAAGCACGCCCAGCGCATCCAGACCGCGCTGACGTCCACGCAGTCGGCGACCGTTCTCGTCCGCGACGTGCAGCAGGGCCTCGAGGTCGTCAACGCCTACGCCGCCGAGCACCTGGAGATCCAGACCGCCGACGCCGCCGGTGTCGCCTCGCAGGTCGAGAACGCCGGCGCGGTGTTCGTCGGGAGCTGGTCGCCGGTCTCGCTCGGCGACTACGCGGCCGGCTCCAACCACGTGCTCCCCACCGCAGGCTGCGCGTGCCGCTCCTCGGGGCTGTCGGTGCGCTCGTTCTGCAAGACCATGCAGGTCGTCACCTACGACGAGCCGGCGCTGCGTGAGGTCGGCCCCGAGGTCGTGGTCCTCGCCGAGGCAGAGGACCTCCCGTCCCACGGCGCGGCCGTGTCGGCGCGTCTCGACGCACCTGAGGGGAGGAGCGGCTCGTGAGCGTCCCGGAGTGGGTGCCCATCCGGGCCGATCTCCGAGGCTTCGAGCCGTACGGCGCGCCGCAGCTCGACGTCCCCGTGCAGCTGAACGTCAACGAGAACCCGTACGGCCCGTCCAAGGCCACGGCCGACGACGTCGCCGAGTCGCTGCGCGTGGTCGCCACGGACCTCAACCGCTACCCCGACCGTGAGGCGTGGGCGCTGCGGACGGCGTTGGCGTCGTACCTCGGGCACGGTCTCACCGCCGACGCGGTGTGGGCGGCCAACGGCTCCAACGAGGTCATGCAGCAGATCCTGCAGGCCTTCGGCGGCCCTGGGCGGACTGCCGCGTCGTTCACCCCGACGTACTCGATGTATCCCGAGTACGCCCGCAACACCCACACGCGCTGGCTCACCGGTCGCCGCGCCGACGACTTCACCTTCGACGTCGAGGCCGCGCTCGCTCTGGTCACCGCGGAGCAGCCGGACGTCGTCCTGCTCGCGTCGCCCAACAACCCGACAGGGGAGTCGTTGACCCTCGAGGCGGTGCGCGCGGTCTGCGACGCGGCGCCCGGCCTGGTCGTCGTCGACGAGGCGTACGCGGAGTTCCGCCGGCCGGAGACCCCGACCGCGCTGTCGCTGCTCGGCGAGCACCCCCGGCTGGTCGTCACACGCACGATGAGCAAGGCGTTCGCGTTCGCCGGAGGCCGGGTCGGCTACCTGGCGGCCGACCCCGCGATCGTCGACGCGCTCCGCATCGTCCGCCTCCCGTACCACCTGTCGGCCGTCACCCAGACTGTGGCGCTCGCCGTGCTGCGTCACGCCGACGAGATGCTGGCACGGGTGGCCGAGCTTCGGGAGACGCGGGACGAGACGGCACGCTGGTTGCGCGAGCAGGGCCTCGAGGTCGTCGACTCCGACGCCAACTTCGTGCTGTTCGGCACGTTCGGCGACCGGCACGCCGTGTGGCAGGGCCTGCTCGACCAGGGCGTCCTCATCCGCGAGACCGGTCCCGAGGGGTGGCTGCGGGTCAGCGTCGGCACGCCCGAGGAGATGACGGCCTTCCGCGAGGCCCTGGTCACCACCCTCGAGACCCCGTCGATCCGTCAGGAGAACGCATGACCACGATCGAGACCACCGGACCCCGCCGCGCCCGGGTAGAGCGCAAGACCTCCGAGTCCCACGTCGTGGTGGAGGCCGACCTGGACGGTACCGGGACGCACGACATCTCCACGGGCGTCGGCTTCTACGACCACATGCTCACCGCGCTCTCGCGCCACTCGCTGATCGACCTCACGGTGCGGTCGGAGGGTGATCTCCACATCGACGCCCACCACACGGTCGAGGACACCGCGATCTGCATCGGCGAGGCGATCAAGGCCGCGCTGGGCGACAAGGCCGGCATCCGACGGTACGGCGACGCGCTCGTGCCCCTGGACGAGGCGCTCGCCCAGGCTGTCGTCGACGTGTCGGGACGCCCCTACTTCGTGCACAGCGGTGAGCCCGAGTCGCAGGTGACGGTCGTCATCGGCGGTCAGTACAGCGGCTCCCTCACGCAGCACGTCCTCGAGTCGCTCGCCCACCACGCGGGGTTGACGATGCATGTCCGGCTCGTGGCCGGTCGCGACCCGCACCACATCGCGGAGGCCCAGTTCAAGGCCGTCGCCCGTGCCCTGCGCCAGGCCGTCGAGCGCGATCCGCGCGAGACCGGGGTGCCGAGCACGAAGGGTGCCCTGTGAGCCCGGACGTCGTCGTCCTCGACTACGGGTCGGGCAACCTGCGGTCGGCGGTGCGCGCGCTCGAGCGGGCCGGCGCGAAGGTGACCTTGACCTCCGACTTCGCCACCGCCCTCGGCTCGGACGGCCTCGTCGTGCCCGGGGTCGGGGCGTACGCCGCCTGCATGCAGGGTCTGCGGGCGGTCCGCGGCGACCAGCTGATCGGTCGACGGCTCGCCGGAGGACGCCCGGTGCTCGGGATCTGCGTGGGGATGCAGATCCTCTTCGAGACCGGGATCGAGCACGGGGTGCGCACCGAGGGGTGCGGCGAGTGGCCTGGCACCGTGGAGCGGATCGACGCCGACATCGTGCCGCACATGGGGTGGAACACCGTCGAGGCACCCGCCGACTCGGTCCTGTTCGACGGGATCGCCGACGAGCGGTTCTACTTCGTCCACTCCTACGGCGTACGCCGCTGGGAGCTGACCGACACCCATGCGGCGATGCCGGCGCGGGTCACTTGGGCGTCGTACGGGGGAGACCGGTTCGTGGCCGCCGCGGAGAACGGGCCGCTCTCGGCCACCCAGTTCCACCCGGAGAAGTCCGGCGACGCGGGCGCGGCGCTGCTGCGCAACTGGGTACGGTCGCTCTCCTGAGCGCGTGCGCGAGACGACCTGCGCGAGCGTTGTGATCGGAGCGCGCGAAACCCTGCCCGCGAGCATCGACGCCCTCTAGCGTCACGGGCATGCCGCCTGCCTCGTCGTCCTACGCCCGTCGCGACGTCCTCCGGCTCGGTGCCGGCGCGGCCGCCGCCCTCGTCGCTGCGCGCGCGGTCGGAGGATCGGCGGCCGCAGCGGCACCCGCCCCAGGGTCTCTCGTCCCTCTGACCGAAGGACCGATCCTCAAGCCGCTGCCCCCGGAGTGGTTCGTGCCGCTCGGGACCAACGCGGAGATGCGGTGGGACTCGGTGGACCCGCGCCGTTACCTCACGGCACCCGAGCGGCTCTTCGTCCGCAACCACACGCGCACGCCGATCATCGACGCCCGCACCTGGGAGCTGAGGATCCACGGTGACGGGCTCGCGGATCCCCGCACGCCGGAGCGAGCGCACGTGCTGACCTACCGCGACCTCCGTCGTCTCCCGGCGCGGACCGTCACCACCGTCCTGGAGTGCACCGGAAACGGTCGGACCCTGTTCGCGACCCAGCAGGGGACGCCGGTGAGCGGGACGGCGTGGGGCCTCGGAGCGGTGGGGACGGTGCGCTGGACCGGGGTGCCGCTGTCACTCGTCCTGCGGCGGCTGGGGATCCGTCGCGACGCGGTCGACATCCAGGCCACCGGGCTCGACGAGCCGTTCGTCAGCGGGGGAGTCGACTACGGGCGTGTGCGCCGCCCGTTCCCCGTCGCCAAGGCCCTCGAGGACGCCCTGCTCGTCTACGCGATGGACGGGCGGCCGCTGCTGCCCGACCACGGCTTCCCCGTACGCCTGCTCCTGCCGGGCTGGGTCGGCATCGCCAGCATCAAGTGGCTCGGCGAGCTCGAGGTGTCGCGTACGACCCTGACCTCGCCCTGGAACACGAAGTGGTACCGGATGACCGGGCCGGACTACCCCGCGGACTCGCCGCCCCTGACCGTCCTCCCGGTGAAGTCGGTGTTCGAGCCGCCGACCGGGCTGGCGAGCGGCCGCCGCACGGTGCTGACCGGGCGGTCGTGGTCGGGTGCGGGAGCGATCCGCCGCGTCGAGGTGAGCACCGACGGTGGCGAGACGTGGCAGCGCGCGCGTACCGACCGTGCCCGCGGCAGTGGCTGGACGCAGTGGTCGCACCCGTGGCGGCCCCGGTCCTCGGGGGAACACGTGCTGCTGGCCCGCGCGACCGACGTCACCGGGCGCACCCAGCCGGACCAGGTGCCGTTCAACGACGGCGGATACTTCTTCTCGGCCGTGGTCCAGAACCGGGTGGCCGTCGCCTGACACCGGTGGTCCCGAGTGCTGGCCTCGGGCGTCCCTGTCCGACCGGGTCAGTACGATCAAGGACGTGACCACGCTCGAGCTCCTCCCCGCCGTCGACGTCATCGAGGGGCGGGCCGTCCAGCTCGTCCAGGGGGTGGCCGGCTCCGAGAAGGCGTTCGGCGACGCCCTCGAGGCGGCTCTGCGCTGGCAGGGGGGCGGCTCGCAGTGGCTGCACCTCGTCGACCTCGATGCCGCCTTCGGCCGTGGCTCCAACGCCGATCTGCTCGCGCGGATCGTCGACTCCGTGGAGATGAAGGTCGAGATGTCGGGCGGTATCCGCGACGACGCCTCCCTCGAGCGCGCGATGGCCACCGGCTGCCGCCGGGTCAACATTGGCACCGCCGCGCTCGAGGACCCCGACTGGTGCGCCAAGGCGATCGCGACGTACGGCGACCGGGTGGCCGTGGGTCTCGACGTCCGCGGCCGCACGCTCGCGGCCCGCGGATGGACCCGTGAGGGCGGCGACCTCTACGAGGTGCTCGCGAGGCTCGACGCGGAGGGCTGCGCCCGCTACGTCGTGACGGACGTCAACAAGGACGGGATGCTCCAGGGTCCCAACCTCCAGCTTCTGCGCGACGTCTGCGCGGTCACCGACCGTCCGGTGGTCGCCTCGGGCGGCATCACCACGCTCGACGACCTGCGCGCCCTCGCCGGACTGGCCGGCATCGGCGTCGAGGGCGCGATCGTCGGGACGGCGCTGTACGCCGGCAACTTCACCCTCCCCGAGGCGCTCCAGGCCGTCTCCGAAGCAGACCCGGGCAGCGCTCGGTGACGCTGGCGATCCGTGTCATTCCCTGCCTCGACGTCGACGCCGGCCGCGTCGTCAAGGGGGTCAACTTCGTCGACCTCCGTGATGCCGGCGACCCGGTGGAGATGGCCCGCGTCTACGACGCCGAGGGCGCCGACGAGCTCACCTTCCTCGACATCACCGCGTCCTCCGACGCCCGCGCGACGACGTTCGACGTCGTGTCGCAGACGGCCGAGCAGGTTTTCATCCCGCTGACGGTCGGCGGCGGCGTACGCACCGTCGACGACGTCGACCGGCTCCTGCGAGCCGGCGCCGACAAGGTCGGGGTCAACACGGCGGCTCTCCAGCGACCGGAGCTGATCGCCGAGATCGCCCATCGTTTCGGCAACCAGGTGCTCGTGCTGAGCGTCGATGCGCGCCGTGCCGCCGACCAGCCGTCCGGCTTCGAGGTCACCACCCACGGCGGGCGGCAGTCCGCCGGACGCGACGCCATCGCCTGGGTGCGCGCCGCGACCGAGCTCGGCATCGGCGAGGTGCTCCTCAACTCGATGGACGCCGACGGCACCCGCGACGGGTTCGACCTGGAGATGATCCGGGCCGCCCGCACCGTCACCGGGGTGCCGCTGATCGCGAGCGGGGGCGCCGGCACGCCGGAGCACTTCTGCGAGGCGGTCGACGCCGGGGCGGACGCTCTTCTCGCCGCCAGCGTTTTCCACTTCGGCACCCTGACGGTCGGCGACGTCAAGAGTGCGCTTCGCAACGCCGGGCACGTCGTCCGGTGAGCTCCGCGCAGGTCTCCCCCCGTACGGCGAGCCGGCCGACCCGCAGCGTCACCCGGCGCGGCTTCGGCATCATCGGGCGAGGTGTGGCCGAGGAGCGCCGTCGCTTTGCGCTCGCGGTCGTCGGATCTCTCGTCTACGGCGCGATGACGGTGGCCGACGCCTGGGTGCTCGGGTGGGCGACCGACCACGTGGTGGTCCCGTCGTTCCGTGACGGCGAGCTCGCCACCGGCGCTGCCGTCGTCGCGAGCCTGCTCTTCATCTCGGTCGCCCTGCTCCGGGCCTGGGGCGTGATCGTGCGCCGTCTGGTCGGCGGCATCGTCTACTACCGGCTCATGGCCTCGTACCGCCGCAAGGTCACCCGCCGCTATCTCGCGCTGCCGATGTCGTGGCACGCCCGCCACCCGACCGGCCAGCTGCTGTCCAACGCCAACGCCGACGTCGAGGCCACCTGGGCGGTGATGATGCCGCTGCCGATGGCGGTCGGCGTCGCGGCGATGCTCGTCACCGCGGTGGCGGCGATGCTCACCGCCGACATCGTGCTCACCGTCGTCGGTCTCGTGGTCTTCCCCCTGCTGTTCACCATCAACGTCGGCTACCAGCGCCTGCTGTCACCGCGGGTGACCCGCGCCCAGGAGCTGCGCGGCCGGGTCAGCGCCGTCGCGCACGAGTCGTTCGACGGAGCCCTGGTCGTCAAGACGCTCGGCCGCGAGGACGAGGAGACCGCGCGCTTCGCCGCCGTCACGAGAGAGCTCCGCGACGCCAACGTGGCCTCGGGCCGGATCCGCTCGGTCTTCGACCCCCTGATCGAGATGCTCCCCAACCTCGCGGTCCTGCTCGTCGTGGTGATCGGCGTCGAGCGGGTGATCGCCGGTGACATCGAGGCGGGCGCCGTGGTGCAGGTCGCCTACCTCTTCACGGTCGTGGGCTTCCCGGTCCGCGCCTTCGGGTGGGTGCTCGGCGAGCTCCCACGCACCGTCGTCGGATGGGACCGTATCCAGGCTGTCCTCCGCGCGACGGGCGACATGCCGTACGGCCGTGAGGGGCTGCCCGGCGACGGTGCGCTCCGCGTCGACGTCGACGCGGTGGCCTACGGGTACGACCCGGGCCGCCCGGTGCTCCAGGACCTCAGCTTCACGCTCGAGCCCGGCACGGTCACCGCGGTCGTCGGGCTGACCGGATCGGGCAAGAGCACCCTCGCGTCCCTCCTCGACCGTCTGGTCGACCCGGAGGAGGGCACGATCCGGCTGGACGGCACCGACATCGCGTCACTGACCCACGACGCGCTCGCCGAGGCGGTCGCGCTGGTGCCGCAGCACACGTTCGTCTTCGACGACACCGTCCGGGACAACATCACCCTCGGCGCGGACGTCGATGACGCACGTCTGCGCGAGGTGCTGGAGCTGACCCAGGCGAGCGGGTTCGTCGACGCGCTCCCGGACGGCCTCGACACGCAGCTGGGGGAGCGCGGCACCACGCTGTCCGGTGGTCAGCGCCAGCGGCTCGCGCTCGCCCGCGCCCTCGTCCGCGACCCCAGGCTGCTCGTCCTCGACGATGCCACCAGTGCCCTCGACCCCGACGTCGAGCAGCGGATCCTGTCCGCGCTCGCCCGCTCCACCGCTTCCGGCGCCGGACCGACGGTGTTCATCGTCGCCTACCGCAAGGCCACCATCTCCCTCGCCGACGAGGTGCTCTTCCTGCGTGGAGGGAGGCTCGTCGACCGCGGCACCCACGCCGAGCTGGTCGCGCGCTCGCCGGAGTACGCCGACATCGTCCAGGCCTACGACCAGACCCGGGAGGCGCCGTGAGCACGCAGACGACGGCCACGCCGACCGCACCGCCCATGACCGGTGTCGGCGGTGGCGGAGCGCCCCGGGTCCGCGGGCTCGACGTCATCCGCCGAGGGTTCGCGCTGTCGCCCGCCCTCTCCAAAGGGCTTCCCCTCACCCTGCTCCTCGCCGCGCTGAGCACGGTCGGCGGCGCCGTGGTCCCGATCGTCGTCCAGGTCGCGATCGACCGCGGCCTTGCCACCGAGGGCGGGCCCGACGAGGGTGTGGTGCTGCGATGGAGCGCCGTGGCCGCCCTCGTCGTCCTTCTCACCGCCGTGTGCGCGTGGGCGATGAAGGTCCGGCTCTTCTCCGCCAGCGAGCGAGGGCTCTCAGAGCTGCGGATCAAGGCGTTCCGCCACGTGCACGACCTGTCGATCCTCACCCAGAACCACGAGCGCCGGGGCGCGCTGGTCTCGCGTGTCACGTCCGACATCGACCAGGTGTCGCTGTTCCTCCAGTTCAACGGGATCATGATCGTCACCAGCGTCGGCCAGGTCGCCGTCGCGACCGTGATCATGGCGTTCTACAGCTGGGAGCTCACGCTCGTCGTCTGGGCCTGCTTCGTCCCGCTGGTCCTCACGTTGGTGCTGCTCCAGGGTCGGATGTCGCGGGCGTACGACCATGCGCGTGCCACGGTCGGCACGATGCTGGGCGTGATCGCCGAGCCGGTGGTCGGCGCATCCGTCGTCCGCGCGTACGCCGTGGAGCGCCGCACCCAGCGCCGCATCGACGAGGCCATCGGCACCAACCTGCGGGCCAACGTGCGGGCACAGCGGCTGGTCGCCGGCACCTTCGCCTCGGCGGGGATCGCGGGAGGCCTCGCCAACGCGGCCGTCATCGTCGTCGGCGTGCTGCTCGGCGTGGCTGGAGACCTGACCCTGGGCGGCGTGATCGCCTTCGCGTTCCTCGTGTCGCTGTTCGTCGGTCCCGTCCAGACCGCGACCCAGGTGCTGACCGAGGCCCAGAACGCGATCTCGTCCTGGCGCCGGGTGATCGAGATCCTCGACACGCCCGCTGACATCCGTGACCCGGGCGAGGGGCGGTCGGTCCTGCCCGGCGGTGCCCTCGAGGTCGGGTTCGAAGGCGTGCGCTTCGCCTACCCGGGTGGTCCGGACGTGCTCCACGACCTCGACGTCACCATCCCCGCCGAGCAGAGGGTGGCCGTCGTCGGCGAGACCGGCTCCGGCAAGAGCACGTTCGCGAAGCTCCTCACGCGCCTGACCGACCCGTCGGACGGCCGGGTGACGCTCGACGGCGTCGACCTGCGAGACATCGGTTTCGCGACCCTGCGCAAGCGGGTGGTGATGGTGCCGCAGGAGGGCTTTCTCTTCGACGCGTCGCTCGCCGAGAACCTCCGCTACGGGGACCTCGACGCGTCTCCCGAGCGCATGCGCGAGGCCTTCGCCGCGTTGCAGATCGACGACTGGTTCATGTCCCTGCCGGACGGGCTCGACACCCAGGTCGGGCAGCGTGGCGAGTCGATGTCGGCGGGTGAGCGGCAGCTCGTCTCGCTCGTCCGCGCCTACCTCGCCGATCCTGATCTGCTGGTTCTCGACGAGGCGACGAGCGCGGTCGACCCGCAGACCGAGATGCGGGCGTCACGGGCGCTGGAGCACCTGCTGGCGGGCCGGACGTCGGTGGTGATCGCTCACCGTCTCTCGACCGCCGAGGCGGCCGACCGGGTGCTCGTCTTCGATGCGGGACGCCTCGTGGAGGACGGACCGCACGCCCGGCTCGCCGCCGGTCACGGGACGTACGCCCGCCTGCACGCCTCCTGGGTGGCCCAGGCCCACCTGGGCATCGAGGCGTCGCCCTCGCCCGACGGCCTCGACGACGCCGCTGGTGCTGCCTGGGACAATGGCTGGCGTGACTGACTCCGCACGCCTCGACCCTGCGATCGCCGCTCGCCTCAAGCGGGACGCCGACGGTCTCGTCCCCGCCGTCGTCCAGGAGGCGGACACGCGCGAGGTCCTCATGGTCGGGTGGATGGACGACGAGGCGCTGCGTCGCACGCTGACCTCGGGGCGTTCGACGTTCTGGAGCCGCAGTCGGCGGGAGTACTGGGTCAAGGGCGCCACCTCGGGCCACGTCCAGGAGGTGCGCGAGGTCCGGCTGGACTGTGACGGCGACACCCTTCTCGTCACGGTGGCGCAGACCGGTCCCGCCTGCCACACCGGGGCACGGACCTGCTTCGACGACGACGTGCTGCTGGGGTCGGAGCGGTGAACCGCCGCGGTTACGGCCTGACCGTCCTGCTCGGCGTGGTGGGAGCGGCGGCGGCCTTCTTCGCCGCGTCGCAGCCTTGGTCGAAGGTCACGGTGGAGACCCAGGGTCTCGCCCGCGACGCGGTCTCGGTGAGCGGGAACGACGCACTCCCGGTCGTCGGCGGGCTCGTCCTCGTCGCGCTCGCCGGCAGCGTCGCCGTGCTCGCGAGCGCCGGTCGGGTCCGGACCGGCGTGGGTCTCCTGGTGGCGCTCGCGTCCGTCGGCGCGATCGTGGTCGTGGCGACCGGCGGTGATGCCGTCCACGACGCGCTGGTCACGTCGCTCGCCGACTCGCCCGCGATGGCAGGTGACGCCGCGCTGCAGGATCGGCTCGCCGACCGGGCGACCGGCACGGCCTGGCGATGGGCGTGCCTCGTCGCGCTCGTCCTCCCCGCGCTGGCCGGGCTCGCGGTCGTGCGCTGGGGCCGGGGCTGGCCGTCGATGGGGCGCCGCTACGACTCCGTGGGGCAGCAGCGGGCCCAGACCGACGAGGACCCGTGGAAGGCACTCGACCGGGGCGAGGACCCGACCGTCTAGGCTGAGCGGCATCCCCCTGACGCTCGCCTGCGAGCACGACCCGTCGTAGAGAGGTTTGCACGATGCATGGTTCCTCCCCGGCCGCTTGGACTGCGGTCGTCATCTGCCTGATCGGTTTCACCGTCGGCGGTGTGGCGCTGCTGATGGGCCCCGCCTGGGTGCTGTTCTGGATCGGCGTCGCGCTCGTCCTCGGCTCGGCCCTCGTCGGCAAGGTGATGTCTGCGGCGGGTCTCGGCGCGAAGGAGCACTGATTCCGCCAGACTTCGGCCGTACGCACATCCCACCGCTCGAGCGGTGGTGACCCCGAGGGAGATCCCGTGTCCGACCAACCGCCGTACCCGCCGCAGCAGCCCGCGCCGTACGGCCAGCAGCCACCGCCGTTCGGCCAGCAGCCCCCGCCCGGCTATGGCCAGCAGCCGCCCCCGGGCTACGGCCAGCCGCCGCAGGGCTACGGTCCGCCGCCGCAGGGCTACCGTCAGCAGCCGCCGCAGTACGGCCAGTACGGGGGGAGCGGCTATGGGCAGGTCCAGGACTACCAGCCTCCGGCGCCGTACGCGGGCTGGTGGTCACGGGTCGGTGCGCTCCTCATCGACGGGATCATCGCGTGGCTCATCATGATCATCCCGGTGGTCATCGGCGCCGTCATGATGGGTGCGGCGACGGAGACCGAGACCGACTCCTTCGGCACGACGACCAGCGAGGTCAGCAACAGCGGCCTCATGACCGCCGGCGTGATCATCCTGATCCTCGGTTTCCTCGTCGGTCTCGCGTTCCAGATCTGGAACCAGGGCACCCGCCAGGGCAAGGGCGGCCAGAGCATCGGCAAGCAGATTCTCGGCATCAAGGTCGTCGACCTGAAGACCGGTCAGCCACAGGGCGCCGGCACAGGCGTGCTGCGCTGGCTGCTCTACAGCGTGCTGTCCAGCCTGTGCTTCCTCGACCTCCTCTGGCCCCTGTGGGACAAGAAGAAGCAGACCTGGCACGACATGATCGTGTCGTCGGTGGTCGTGAAGGCGTGACCATGCCGGTGGAGGTCCCGCCCCGCGTCTCCAGGTGGCGTGCCCTGCGCACGCCGGCCCTGGTCGGGGCGGGCGGGATCGCCGCCGCGGCACTGCTGCACTTCCGTGACCCGAACACATCCGGGAGCTACGGCTTCTGCCCGTTCCAGGCCGTGACGGGCTGGGCCTGCCCCGGTTGCGGTGGGCTGCGTGCCGTCCACGCCCTCACCGACCTGGATGTGGGTGCCGCTCTCTCGAGCAACGTCCTGGCAGTCCTGCTCGTCGCGACCCTCGCCGTCGCGTTCGCCCTGTGGATCCCTCGTCGGCTCCGCGACGCCCGAGCGCCGATGATCGCGATCACGTCGCGTGTCGGCGTGGTGCTGATCGTGGTCGGCTTCGTCTTCACCGTGGTCCGCAACACCCCGTGGGGCTCGTCGCTGGCTCCCTAGTGCCCGGAGCGACGAAGCGCCCCTCACCGCAGGTGCGGTGAGGGGCGCTTCGCGTCGACCGGCTAGTTGCCGGCCGAGAAGACGAATCGCACGAGCACGGTGAGGACCCAGAGGACGACGGCGATGATGCCGATGATGAGGCCTGCCTGGGCAAGGCCGCCTCCGGTGAGACGGCCGTTCGAGGCGTCGATCTCCGCCTTGGCGCTACGGCCGAGGATGATGCCGACGATGCCGAGCGGGCCGCAGCAGAGGCCCAGGATGCCCGTGACCAGCGCCCAGATCGCCTTGGGCGAGTTCTTGGGCGGCTCGCCGTACGGCCCATCGCCCTGAGGCGTGTAGCCGTAGCCGCCGGGGGGCTGGTCGCCGTAGCCGCCGGGGGGCTGGTTGCCATACCCGCCGGGGGGCTGATCGCCGTAGCCGCCCTGAGACGGGTCGTATCGGGGCGGGTCGTTGTCGGGTGGTGTCGGCCCACCGGGCGGGGGATAGCTCATGGTGCTCCTTCATCAGGCGCTGGGAGTCCCGCATTCTGCCGTACGCCTCGGCGGGTGCGCACCGTGGCTCCCGGTGCGCCTGGTGTCCGGAGGGCGAGCCGTCGCGCGTCGCGGCGAGGGGGCGGTGTCCTGGTGGAAGCCGGGCTGGATACGCTGTGAGGCAGGTCGGTCACGTCGGGGAGCGTGCGCCGGCGTCCACGGGTGGGAAGGCAGGGCCGCGATGTCTGTTCTTGACGACATCCTTGCGGGAGTTCTCGAGGACCTCGAGGAGCGGATGGCTACCATCCCCCTCGCCGACCTGAAGGAGCGCGCCGGACGCCAGGACCCCGCCCTCGATCCGATGCCGGCCTTCCGCGCCGACGGTGTCTCCGTGATCGCCGAGGTCAAGCGTGCCAGCCCGTCCAAGGGATCGTTGGCCGACATCAAGGACCCGGCGGCGCTCGCGGTGGACTACGCCGCGGGAGGTGCCGCAGCGATCTCGGTCCTGACCGAGCAGCGTCGCTTCTCGGGGAGCCTCGACGATCTCCGCGCGGTGCGGGCCCAGGTCGACTGCCCGGTGCTCCGCAAGGACTTCATCACCACCTCATACCAGCTGTGGGAGGCGCGGGCAGCCGGGGCCGACATGGCGCTCCTGATCGTCGCCGCCCTCGACCAGTCGGCGCTCGAGTCGCTGATCGAGCGGGCCAGGTCCATCGGCCTCACCCCGCTGGTGGAGGTCCACGACGAGGACGAGGTCGAGCGGGCGATCGACGCGGGCGCGACCCTGGTGGGTGTCAACGCACGCAATCTCAAGACGCTCGAGGTCGACCGCACGACGTTCTCACGCCTCGCGCCACGGATCCCCGACTCGGTCGTCAAGATCGCCGAGTCCGGTGTCCGTGACACCAAGGATGTCATCGAGTACGCCCGCGCGGGAGCCCAGGTCGTCCTGGTCGGCGAGACCCTGGTCACCGGCGGCAACCCGCGCTCGACGGTGGCCGACCTGGTGGCGGCCGGATCCCACCCGGCGCTGCAGCACCGATGGTGACCGGACTCGCTCCGGCCTCCATCTCCCGTCGCACCTCGTGTTGACGCCACCTGCAAGGATCGATCTATGAGTAGTTCCGCGGCCTCGGCCGGCACCAGCCCTTCGACGCTCCCCGACGCGCACGGCCACTTCGGCCAGTTCGGGGGACGGTTCATGCCCGAGGCGCTCATCGCGCCCCTCGACGAGCTCGAGCGAGCATGGCGTGAGGCCAAGGCCGACCCGACCTTCACCGGCGAGCTCGACCGGATGCTCCGCGAGTACGCCAACGTGCCGAGCCCGCTCTACGAGGCGACCCGGCTGTCGGAGCGGGCCGGTGCGCGCATCCTGCTCAAGCGTGAGGACCTCAACCACACGGGGGCCCACAAGATCCGCAACGTCCTCGGCCAGGCCCTGCTCACCCGCCGGATGGGAAAGCGTCGCGTGATCGCCGAGACCGGTGCGGGCCAGCACGGCGTCGCGACGGCCACCGCCTGCGCGTATCTCGACCTCGAGTGCGTCGTCTACATGGGCGAGGTCGACACCGAGCGCCAGGCGCTCAACGTCGCCCGCATGCAGATGCTCGGTGCCACCGTCGTGCCGGTGACCACCGGCAGCCGCACGCTGAAGGATGCCATCAACGAGGCGCTGCGCGACTGGGTCGGCACCGTCGACGACACGCACTACCTCCTGGGCACCGCTGCCGGCGCCCACCCGTTCCCGGAGATCGTCCGCGACCTCGTGCGGGGGATCGGCGACGAGGCCCGCGCTCAGACGTTCGAGCTGACCGGCTCGCTCCCCGACGCCGCCGCCGCGTGCGTCGGCGGCGGGTCCAACGCGATCGGGCTCTTCGCCGCCTTCGTCGGCGACGCCGACGTCCGGCTGTACGGGTTCGAGGCTGGTGGCGACGGGTTCGAGACCGGGCGCCACGCCGCGACGATCACGGCCGGTGACGTCGGCGTCCTGCACGGCACACGTTCCTACCTGTTGCAGGACGAGGACGGGCAGACGATGGAGTCGCACTCGATCTCGGCAGGCCTGGACTACCCGGGGGTCGGTCCCGAGCACGCCTACCTCGCCGAGACGGGCCGGGCGACGTACGAGCCGGTGACCGACGACGAGGCGATGGCCGCCTTCGACCTGCTCTGCAAGACCGAGGGGATCATCCCCGCGATCGAGTCCGCGCACGCGATCGCGGGCGCGCTGCGGATCGCACCGCAGCTCGCCGAGACGCTCGGGCGCACGCCGACGATTCTGGTGAACCTGTCCGGTCGCGGTGACAAGGACGTCCACACCGCCGGTGAGCACTTCGGCCTGCTCGCCGAGGATGACGCATGAGCCGGTTGGACGAGGTCCTCGCGAAGACCCGCGCGGAGGGTCGCCCCGCACTCGTCGGCTACCTGCCGGCGGGCTTCCCGGACAAGCAGACGGCCATCGAGGCGATGGTCGCGATGGTCGACGCCGGTGTCGACATCGTCGAGATCGGGCTGCCCTACTCCGACCCGGTGATGGACGGGCCGACCATCCAGAAGGCGGCCGACGCGGCGTTGCGCGCCGGCACCCGGATCGCCGACGTGTTCGACACCGTGGAGGCTGTCGCCGCCACGGGGGCGCCCACCCTGGTCATGACCTACTGGAACCCGGTCGAGCGCATCGGCGTCGACACGTTCGCCTCCCGGCTCGCGGCTGCGGGAGGTGCGGGCCTGATCACGCCGGACCTCATCCCCGACGAGGCCGGTGAGTGGGTCGCCGCAGCCTCTGCGCACGGCCTCGACCGGGTGTTCCTCGTCGCGCCCTCCTCGACCGACGAGCGCATCGCGATGACCGGTGCCGCGTCGAGCGGGTTCCTCTATGCGACCTCGGTCATGGGAGTGACGGGCGCGCGCACCGCGACGAGCACGGCGGCGCCGGCGCTGGTCGAACGCGTCCGACGCCTCACTGACATCCCGATCGGCGTCGGTCTGGGGGTCAGCAACGGTGACCAGGCCGCGGACGTGGGTCGCTTCGCCGACGCGGTGATCGTCGGCTCCGCCCTGGTGGCGTGCCTGCTCCAGGCTGGTTCCGACCGCCCCGCGGGTGTGGCCGCCGTCCGCAGCCTCGCCCAGGACCTCCGCGCCGGCGTCGAGCGGGCTCGTGCCGACGTTCACAGCCCAGAAGAGGGAGCTCCCGCGTGATCCTCGCGTCCATCCCGAGTCCGGCCGAGTCGGTCTGGCACATCGGGCCGTTCCCGTTGCGGGCGTACGCGCTGTGCATCATCGCCGGCGTCGTCGCTGCGATCGTGGTCGGAGACCGCCGATTCCAGGCTCGCGGCGGCAAGCCCGGAGCCGTCGCCGACGTCGCGGTCTGGGCGATCCCCTTCGGCCTCGTCGGCGCTCGGCTCTACCACGTGGCGACCAACCCTGAGCTCTACTTCGGCGAGGGTCGAGAGCCGATCCGGGCGCTCTACGTCTGGGAGGGTGGCCTCGGGGTCTGGGGTGCGATCGCGCTCGGCGCGCTCGGCGCCTACATCGGTTGCCGTCGCCAAGGCATCCGCTTCGCTCCCTTCGCCGACGCGCTCGCTCCTGCGGTCCTGCTCGCCCAGGCCATCGGTCGCCTCGGCAACTGGTTCAACCAGGAGCTGTTCGGCAGCCCGACCGACCTCCCGTGGGGCCTGGAGATCGATGCTGCCCACCGTCCCGCGGACGTGGCGCAGTACGAGACGTTCCACCCCACCTTCCTCTACGAGTCCCTGTGGAACCTCCTCGGCTTCTTCGTGCTCATCTGGGCCGACCGACGGTTCCGGCTCGGCGGCGGCCGCGTCGTCGCGCTGTACGTCGCGATCTACACCGCGGGCCGGTTCTGGATCGAAGGTCTTCGGATCGACACCGCCCACGAGTTCCTCGGGCTCCGGCTCAACCAGTGGACGTCGATCGTGCTGTTCGTGGCCGCGGTCGCGTTGTTCGTCTGGTTGACCCGGACCGGTCGTGGCGACCGCGAGACGACCGTCCAGATCGACGGGCGCGACCACGACGGCGCGTCCGACGGTGACGACAGCGGTGCTGCCGAGGACCCCGCGGAGGACCGGACGACGGCGTCCGGCGACCATGAGACGAGCCGTGCCCGGGATGACGGCGACGAGCCGCGGTCGTAGGTTCAGGGCATGAGTGACCGCCGCACGCCCGACGACGCGCCGGACCAGCCGTCGTACCCGCTGCCCGATCCGGCGACCATCGGGAGCGAGCACCCCGACGTCACAGGCGGCTGGCTCCGACCAGCGGTCTTCGGCGCCTCGGACGGACTGGTCTCCAACTTTGCGCTGATCATGGGCATGGCAGGCGGGACCACCGACCCGAAGCCCGTGATCCTCGCGGGCTTCGCCGGACTGGCCGCGGGCGCCTTCTCCATGGCGGTGGGGGAGTACACCTCCGTCGCCAGCCAGGCAGAGTTCGCACGCGCGGAGGTCGAGCGGGAGAGCCGAGAGATCGCCCGCCATGACCGTGCCGAGCAGGCGGAGCTCGCGTCCATGTTCGTCGCCAAGGGCGTCGACGAGGACGTGGCGCGCGAGGTGGCGCAGCAGATCCACTCCGATCCCGAGAACGCCGTGCGGGTGCATGCGCGAGAGGAGTTCGGGGTCGACCTCACCGACCTCCCGTCGCCGATGCTTGCCGCGGGTTCCTCGTTCCTGTCCTTCGCCGTCGGGGCCATCATCCCGCTCGTACCCCTGCTCTTCGGGATCGTCTCGGTCGTTCCGACGGTCACGGTGTCCCTGCTCGCGCTGTTCGGCGTCGGCGCCGTCGTCACCGCGATCACCGACCGGCCCTGGTGGTTCGGCGGGCTGCGCCAGCTGATCCTCGGTGGAGCTGCCGCCGGCCTCACGTTCCTCGTCGGCAGTCTCGTCGGGGGAGTGGCCGTCTGAGTCCGATTCGTACCAGCGGGTCGCCAGCGGCAACAATCGTGTAACCTGAGCAGGCCATAGAGGGCCACTGTCGTCCCTTCGGTGTGGTTGTTCCCCGCTGACGGACTGGCCCTCGCGTTCGACGTGAGTCCCCCGTCCGCAGCACCATCGCGAAGACGACGGGAGAAGAGCGGCATGCGCGGGATTCCCCCAGCTCAAGGCCTGTACTCCGGCGAGGACGAGCACGACGCCTGTGGCGTCGCCTTCGTCGCGACCCTGACCGGCCAGGCCAGCCATGAGATCGTGGCACAGGGCCTCACGGCCCTGCGCAACCTCGACCACCGCGGCGCCGTGGGCGCCGAGGTCGACTCCGGCGACGGCGCCGGCATCCTCATCCAGGTTCCGCACGCGTTCCTGCGTGACGCGGTCGACTTCGCGCTCCCCGACCCGGGGGCGTACGCCGTCGGAACGGCGTTCCTGCCCGTCGACGCGGCGCTCTCGGAGGCGGCACGCGAGGGTGTCGAGCGGCTCGCCGCGGAGGAGAGCCTCACGGTGCTCGGATGGCGTGAGGTCCCGGTGAATCCCGGCATCCTGGGGGCGACCGCGCGAGGCGCGATGCCCTCGTTCGCCCAGCTGTTCGTCGCCGACGCCGACGGGGAGCGTACGGGGATCGATCTCGACCGCCGCGCCTTCGCACTGCGCAAGCGCGCCGAGCACGAGCTCGACGTCTACTTCGCGTCGCTGTCGGCCCGCACCCTGACCTACAAGGGCATGCTGACCACCGACCAGCTCGACCACTTCTTCCCCGACCTCACTGACGCTCGGATGGCCTCGGCGCTCGCCGTGGTCCACAGCCGCTTCTCGACCAACACGTTCCCGAGCTGGCCGCTGGCCCACCCGTTCCGCTTCATCGCGCACAACGGCGAGATCAACACCGCCCGCGGCAACCGCAACTGGATGCGGGCCCGCGAGGCTCTGCTCGAGTCGTCCTTGATCCCGGGCGACCTGAGCCGACTCTTCCCGATCGTCGACCCGGAGGACTCCGACTCGGCGTCGTTCGACGAGGCGCTCGAGCTGCTGCACCTCGGCGGTCGCAGCCTCCCTCACGCGATGATGATGATGATCCCGGAGGCCTGGGAGAACAATCCGGTGATGGACCCGCGGCTGCGGGCGTTCTACGAGTTCCACTCGACGATGATGGAGCCGTGGGACGGGCCGGCCTGTGTCGTCTTCACCGACGGCACGCAGATCGGCGCGGTCCTCGACCGCAACGGGCTGCGACCGGGACGCTACTGGCAGACCGAGGACGGACTCGTGGTCCTCGCATCGGAGGCCGGCGTCCTCGACCTCGACCCGGCGACGATCGTCAGCAAGGGCCGGTTGGAGCCGGGTCAGATGTTCCTCCTCGATCTCGAGGAGAAGCGTGTGGTGACCAACGACGAGATCAAGCACGAGCTCGCCGGTGCTCACCCGTACGACGAGTGGCTCTACTCCGGCCTCGTCCGCTTCTCGGACCTCCCCGACATCGAGCACGTCGTCCACACCCATGCCTCGGTGACGCGACGCCAGCAGGTCTTCGGATACACCGAGGAGGAGCTGCGCATCCTCCTCGCGCCGATGGCACGCACGGGTGCCGAGCCGATCGGGTCGATGGGCACCGACACGCCGATCGCGGTGCTGTCGGACCGGTCGCGGCTGCTCTTCGACTACTTCAACCAGCTGTTCGCCCAGGTCACCAACCCGCCGCTCGACGCCATCCGTGAGGAGCTCGTCACGTCGCTGCTGAGCACGGTCGGTGCCGAGGGCAACCTGCTCGAGGCGACGCCGGCGTCGTGCCGGCAGCTCCAGATGTCGTTCCCGGTGATCACCAACGATGAGCTGGCCAAGATCCGCCACGTCAACCGGCACGGCAACATGCCCGGGCTCTCGACGTACGTGGTCCGTGGCCTGTACGACGTCGCCGGTGGTGCCGACGCGATGCGCGCACGGCTCGACGAGCTGTGCACCGAGGTCTCGGCGGCCATCGCCGACGGCGCGCGCATCATCGTGCTGTCGGACCGGCACGCCAACCACGAGCTCGCGCCGATCCCGTCGCTGCTGATGACCGGCGCCGTGCACCACCACCTGGTGCGCGAGAAGACTCGCACCCGGGTCGGGCTCCTCGTCGAGGCCGGCGACGTGCGCGAGGTCCACCACGTCGCCCTGCTGCTCGGCTACGGCGCGTCGGCGGTCAATCCCTACCTCGCGCTCGAGACTGCGGAGGATCTCGCCCGCAACGCCGTCTACATCGACGGTGTCACGCCCGAGAAGGCGGTCGCCAACCTGCGTTACGCCCTCGGCAAGGGGGTGCTCAAGGTGATGTCCAAGATGGGCGTCTCGACCGTCGCCTCGTACACGGGCGCGCAGATCTTCGAGGCGGTCGGACTGTCCGCCGCGCTCGTCGACCGCTACTTCAGCGGGACGACGTCGCGACTCGGCGGCATCGACCTCGACGTCGTCGCCGAGGAGGTGCGCACCCGGCACGCGAAGGCGTACCCGACGGCGGGCATCTCGGCCTCGCGTCGCCAGCTCGACGTCGGCGGCGAGTACCAGTGGCGTCGTGGAGGTGCGGAGCATCTCTTCGACCCCGAGACCGTCTTCCGGCTCCAGCACTCCACGCGGGCAGGTCGCTACGACGTCTTCAAGCAGTACACCGAGCGCGTCGACGACCAGTCGGAGCGTCTGATGACCTTGCGCGGTCTGCTCAAGCTCAGGGAGGGCGCCCGCCCGCCGGTGCCGGTCGACGAGGTCGAGCCGGTCTCAGCGATCGTCACGCGGTTCTCCACCGGCGCGATGTCGTACGGCTCCATCAGCCAGGAGGCGCACGAGACCCTCGCGATCGCGATGAACCGTCTGGGCGGCAAGTCCAACACCGGTGAGGGCGGCGAGGATCCCGACCGCCTGTACGACCCGGAGCGGCGCAGCGCCATCAAGCAGGTCGCCTCGGGACGGTTCGGCGTCACCGCCGAGTACCTCACCAACGCCGACGACATCCAGATCAAGATGGCCCAGGGCGCCAAGCCGGGCGAGGGCGGTCAGCTGCCGGGGCCCAAGGTCTATCCCTGGGTCGCGAGGACGCGCCACTCCACGCCCGGTGTCGGCCTCATCTCGCCGCCCCCGCACCACGACATCTACTCGATCGAGGACCTCAAGCAGCTCATCCACGACCTCAAGAACGCGAACCCGTCGGCGCGGGTCCACGTCAAGCTGGTCGCGGAGGTCGGCGTCGGTACCGTCGCCGCCGGTGTGTCCAAGGCCCACGCCGACGTCGTCCTCATCTCGGGCAACGACGGCGGCACCGGTGCTTCCCCGCTGACGTCGTTGAAGCACGCCGGTGGTCCGTGGGAGCTGGGCCTCGCGGAGACCCAGCAGACGCTGCTGCTCAACGGTCTGCGCGACCGCATCGTCGTGCAGGCCGACGGCCAGCTCAAGACCGGACGCGACGTCGTCGTCGCCGCGCTGCTCGGTGCGGAGGAGTTCGGCTTCGCGACCGCGCCGCTGGTGGTGTCCGGGTGCATCATGATGCGGGTCTGCCACCTCGACACCTGCCCCGTGGGCGTGGCCACCCAGAACCGCGAGCTCCGGAAGATGTACTCGGGCAAGCCGGAGTTCGTCGTGAACTTCTTCGAGTACATCGCGCAGGAGGTGCGGGAGTACCTCGCGGCGCTCGGCTTCCGCTCCATCGAGGAGGCCGTGGGACACGCCGAGATGCTCGACACCCGCGAGGCGATCGCTCACTGGAAGGCCAGCGGGCTCGACCTGACGCCGATCCTGCACGTGCCCGAGCTGCCCGAGGGCACGCCTCGGCACCACACCGTCGGTCAGGACCACGGCCTGGAGCGAGCGCTCGACAACGAGCTGATCGCCCTCT
Source organism: Mumia sp. zg.B53 (assembly GCF_019550935.1). Taxonomy (NCBI): domain Bacteria; kingdom Bacillati; phylum Actinomycetota; class Actinomycetes; order Propionibacteriales; family Nocardioidaceae; genus Mumia; species Mumia sp. zg.B53. The sequence continues at coordinate 122,201 of NZ_JAHWCK010000006.1, forward strand.
CGGCCGACGCCCTGGAGCGGGGCGAGCCGGTGCGGGCCCAGCTGGAGATCCGCAACGTCAACCGCACCGTCGGCACGATGCTCGGCCACGAGGTGACCAAGCGCTACCGCGGGGCGGGCCTGCCTGACGACACGATCGACATCACGTTCACCGGCTCCGCCGGTCAGTCGTTCGGCGCCTTCGTCCCTCGCGGCATCACGCTGCGGCTCGAGGGTGACGGCAACGACTACGTGGGCAAGGGCCTGTCCGGCGGGCGCCTCGTGATCCGTCCTCCCCGTGAGGCGCGGTTCGCCGCCGAGGAGCAGATCATCGCCGGCAACGTCATCGGGTACGGCGCCACCAGCGGCGAGATCTTCGTCCGCGGACGCGCCGGCGAGCGGTTCTGCGTCCGCAACTCGGGAGCGACCGCGGTCGTCGAGGGCGTCGGCGACCACGCCTGCGAGTACATGACCGGTGGCCGCGTGGTGATCCTCGGCAGCACCGGCCGCAACGTCGCGGCGGGCATGAGCGGGGGAGTCGCGTACGTCCTCGACCTCGACCCGGACCTCGTCAACCGTGAGCTGGTCGAGGTCCACGAGGTCGGTGCGCCCGACGAGCTCAAGGCGCTCGTGACGCGCCATGCCGAGGAGACCGGCTCGGAGGTGGCAGCGGCGCTGCTGGCCGACTGGGAGACCGCGCTGGCACGCTTCTCCGAGGTGATGCCGATGGACTACCGCAGGGTGCTGCAGGCGCGAGCCGCAGCCGAGGAGGCCGGTCTCGGCGAGGACGAGACCACCGCAGCGATGATGGAGGCAGCGATCCGTGGCTGATCCGAAGGGTTTCATGAAGACGCCGCGCGAGGTCGCGCCGCGCCGTCCGGTCGGAGACCGGATCCACGACTGGAAAGAGGTCTATCCGGGCAGCCCGGGGCGTGCCCTCCTGCCGATCATCACGCAGCAGGCGGGACGCTGCATGGACTGCGGCATCCCGTTCTGCCACTCCGGCTGTCCGCTGGGCAACCTGATCCCGGAGTGGAACGACCTGGTCTGGCGCGACGACTGGAACGAGGCGCTCTCGCGGCTGCACGCGACGAACAACTTCCCGGAGTTCACCGGACGCCTGTGCCCGGCACCGTGCGAGACCGCCTGCGTCGTCGGGATCAACCGCGACGCCGTGACGATCAAGAACGTCGAGGTCTCGATCATCGACCGCGCCTGGGACGACGGTCGTGTCGTGCCCGAGCCGCCGGAGTGGCTGACGGGTCGGACGGTCGCGGTGGTCGGCTCCGGACCGGCCGGCCTGGCCGTCGCCCAGCAGCTGACGCGGGCCGGCCACACGGTCGCCGTGTACGAGCGTGACGACCGCCCTGGTGGTCTGCTCCGCTACGGGATCCCCGAGTTCAAGATGGAGAAGGCTGTCCTCGACCGCCGCATCGAGCAGATGACGGCTGAGGGCACCATCTTCCGCAACGGGGTGGCGGTCGGTGCCGACATCACCGGCGACGAGCTTCGCGACCGCTACGACGCCGTGGTGCTCGCCACCGGTGCGACGGTGCGCCGGGACCTTCCCACGGTGGGACGTGAGCTCGGAGGGATCCACCAGGCGATGGACTATCTCCCGCAGGCCAACCGGGTGGCGCTCGGCGAGTCGGTCGAGGGACAGGTGACGGCCGAGGGCAAGGACGTCGTCATCATCGGTGGCGGCGACACCGGCGCGGACTGCCTCGGGACCGCGATCCGGCAGCAGGCTCGCTCGATCACCCAGCTCGAGATCATGCCCCGTCCGGCCGAGGAGCGACCCGGCCACCAGCCGTGGCCGACGTACCCGATGACCTACCGGGTGGCCTCGGCCCACGAGGAGGGTGGCGAGCGTGTCTACGCCGTCTCCACGCAGGAGTTCCTCGGCGACGACGAGGGCAATGTCCGCGCGCTGAGGATGGTCGAGGTCGAGCTGGTCGACGGCCGGTTCCAGGAGGTCGAGGGGAGCGTCCGTGAGATCCCCGCGCAGCTGGTGCTGCTGGCGATGGGCTTCACCGGCCCGGAGACCGACGGAGTCGTCTCGCAGCTCGGTGTCGGGCTCGACGAGCGTGGCAACGTGTCGCGGGACGCGTCCTACATGACGTCGGTCGACGGGGTCTTCGTCGCCGGCGACGCCGGCCGCGGGCAGTCGCTGATCGTCTGGGCCCTGGCCGAAGGCCGGTCCTGCGCCGCGGGCGTGGATGCCTATCTGAACGGCGCCACCACGCTGCCGTCGCCGATCCGGCCGACCGAGCGGCCCCTCGTCGTCTGAGCGGACCTCTCGTCCCCGATGTGGGCAGTTCATCACGGAATCCCGTACACGGTTTCGTGTCCAACCGCCCACATCGGGGACGCGGCCCTGCCGTGGGGCCGCCGTTCGACAGAATTCTGGTTTTCGAACAACAAATATCGCGGGTCGGGTCGCGTGGTCCTGGGGGTGCGCTCTAGGGTTGAGTGGTGCGTAGAGCAAAGATCGTCTGCACCATCGGTCCCGCCGTCTGGTCGGAGGAGAAGATCCTCGAGCTGGCAGAAGCAGGCATGAACGTCGCCCGCCTCAACCTGAGCCACGCCGACCACGCGACCCACGATCGTTCGTTCGCCTGGATCCGCAACGCCGCAGAGGTACACGGGGAGCCCATCGCGATCCTGGCCGACCTCCAGGGCCCCAAGATCCGCCTCGGTCGGTTTGGCTCCGGCCCGGTGCCGCTCGCGGTCGGTGACTCGTTCACGATCACCGTCGAGGACGTCGTCGGTGACCAGCACCGGTGCTCGACGACGTACGCCGGGCTGACCGGCGACGTCAATCCGGGCGACGCGATCCTCATCGACGACGGCAAGGTGCGTCTGCGCGCGACCGAGGTGACGGACAAGGACGTCGTCACCGAGTGCGAGGTGCCCGGCCTGCTCAGCGACAACAAGGGCATCAACCTGCCTGGCGTGAGCGTGAGCGTGCCCGCTCTCTCCGAGAAGGACCGTGACGACCTCCGGTGGGCGTTGCGCGCCGGCGTCGACTTCATCGCGCTGTCGTTCGTCCGCCACGGCGCGGACGCCGACGACGTCCGCGCGATCATGGACGAGGTGGGCGTCCGCCGACCGGTCATCGCCAAGATCGAGAAGCCCCAGGCCGTCGAGAACCTCGACGAGATCATGAATGCCTTCGACGGCATCATGGTCGCGCGAGGCGACCTCGGTGTCGAGCTGCCGCTGGAGGACGTCCCGATCGTCCAGAAGCTGATCGTCGAGAAGGCTCGGCGCAACGCCAAGCCGGTGATCGTCGCCACGCAGATGCTCGAGTCGATGATCTCGGCTCCGCGGCCGACACGAGCCGAGGCCTCCGACGTCGCCAACGCCGTCCTCGACGGTGCCGACGCCGTGATGCTGTCGGGCGAGACGAGCGTGGGGGAGTTCCCCATGGAGACCGTCCGCACGATGGCGCGGATCGTCGAGAGCACCGAGGAGCACGGGCTCCCGCGGATGGCGGCGTACCACTGGGACCCCCGGACCCGCAGCGGCGTCATCGGCCGTGCGGCGGCGGGCGTGGCACAGAGCATCGGTGCCAGATATCTCTGCGCGTTCACGACGTCGGGTGACAGCGCCCGGCGCATGACACGCTACCGGTCGACGGTGCCGGTCCTCGCCTTCACCCCGGACCCGGTCGTCCGTAACCAGCTCGCGCTGTCGTGGGGAGTCCAGACCTTCCTGGTGCCCGAGGTCGAGCACACCGACATGATGGTGCTCCAGGTCGACCGTGCGCTGCTCGCCATCGGTCAGTGCTCGGAGGGCGAGGAGGTCGTCATCGTGGCCGGCAGCCCGCCGGGGATCGCCGGCTCCACGAACGCCCTGCGGATCCACCGGATGGGCGACGCGATCAAGGGCATCTCCCCGGCGTACACGACACGGCTCGTCCGCGACTAGCGTCGCCGCGCGCGCGGACTCCTGCCACGACGAAGCCGGCCCACCCCGAGAGGGAGTGGGCCGGCTTCGTCGTACGGCGACGGCGCTCAGGCGACGCCGAGGTAGGCCTCCTTGACGGCCGGGTCGGCCAGCAGCTCGGGGCCGGTGCCCGAGCGCGTGATCCGTCCCGTCTCCAGCACGTACGCCCGGTCGGCACGGCTGAGCGCCTGGTTGGCGTTCTGCTCCACGAGCAGCACCGTGATGCCCTGCTCGTTCACCTGCGAGATGATCGAGAAGATCTGCCGGATGAACTGCGGCGCCAGTCCCATGGAGGGCTCGTCGAGCAGCAGCACCTTGGGTCGGCCCATCAGGGCGCGCCCGATGGCGAGCATCTGCTGCTCGCCGCCGGACAACGTGCCTCCCGCCTGGGTCTCCCGCTCCTTGAGCCGAGGGAACAGGTCGAAGACCCGGTCGAAGCTCTCGCTGACCGTGTCACGCTCCTTGAGCGCGTACGTCCCCATCTCGAGGTTCTCGCGCACCGTCATCGCGGGGAAGATGCCTCGACCCTCCGGCGTGAGGGAGATGCCACGCACGACGCGCTTGTGGCCCGCGAGCTTGGAGATGTCCTCGCCCTCGAACATCACGGTGCCGGAGGACAGGCTCAGCAGCCCGGCGAGCGCGCGCATCGTCGTGGTCTTGCCGGCACCGTTCGCGCCGATGAGGGTGACGATCTCACCCTCGTCGACGGTCAGCGAGATGCCGTGCAGCGCCTGGATGCGTCCATAGTGGACAGAGACGTCGTTGATCTCGAGCAACGCCACGTCAGTCTTCCTCTCCGAGGTAGGCGGCGATGACCGTCGGGTCGTTACGGATGTCCTTGGGGAGCCCGTCGGCGATCTTCTTGCCGAACTCCAGGACCACGATCCGGTCGGTCACCCCCATCACGAGCCGCATGTCGTGCTCGATGAGCAGCACCGTGTAGCCGTCGTCGCGGATGGTCCGGATGAGCTCCATGAGCTCTTCCTTCTCGGCAGGGTTGAAGCCTGCCGCCGGCTCGTCCAGGCACAGCAGCTTGGGGTCGGTCGCCAGCGCGCGGGCGATCTCGAGCCGGCGCTGGTAGCCGTACGGGAGAGCGCTCGCCTGGTCCATCGCCTTGTCGGCGATGCCCACGAACTCGAGCAGCGCCATGCCGCGGTCGATGGCCTCCTTCTCCTCGCGGTAGAGCCGCGGGGTACGGAACAGCGAGCCCCAGACACCCACCTTGTGCCGGGCGTCGAGACCGACGACGACGTTCTCCAGAGCCGTCATCTCGCCGAACAGGCGGACGTTCTGGAAGGTCCGCGCGATGCCGAGCCTCGTGATCTTGTGCTGCTTGCGTCGGCCGATCGCCTCGCCCTCGAGGAGCACCTGGCCCTCGGTGGGGCGGTAGACGCCGGTCATCGCGTTGAAGCACGTGGTCTTGCCGGCACCGTTGGGACCGATGAGACCCAGGATCTCTCCGCGCTTGATGTCGAACGACACGTCGTCGAGCGCCGTGAGTCCGCCGAAGCGCATCGTGAGGTTCTGGATCTCGACCAGTTTGTCCCCGACCTCGACGGCGATCTCGCGCTCCGGAGCAGCGAGCTGGGCCACCTCGGAGTCGAGCGGCGGCGGGGCGTCCGGCTTCGGGGTGGCCGACGGGGGAGTGAGCTTGTCGGTCACTGTCCTGCCTCCTTCGTGGCCGGAGCGGAGGGAGCCTCGGAGAGGTTCGCGATCCGCTTGTGCGCTCGGCGTTCGAACGTGAGCAGGTGGGGACGCTTGCCGAAGAGACCCTGCGGCCGGAAGATCATCAGCACGACGAGCACGGCACCGAAGATGAGGTACTTGTACTCGGCGATCGCGGTGAACCGCAGCGGGATGTAGGCCACGAGCGCCCCGCCGATGATCGCTCCGAACTTGTTGCCCTGGCCGCCAAGGACGACTGCCACGAGGAACATGATCGACATCTGGACGTCGAACCGCTGGTTGTTGACGAAGCCGATCTGACCGGCCGCGATGGCACCTGCGCCGCCGCCGAGGGCGGCGCCGATCCCGAACGCCCACAGCTTGAAGCGGAAGGTGGGGACGCCCATGATCTCGGCGGCGTCCTCGTCCTCACGCAGGGCGATCCAGTTGCGTCCGACACGGCTTCGCTCGAGGTTGCCCAGCGCGATCATGATGACGATGATCACCGTGATCGTCAGCCAGTACCACGGCGCGCCGGCGCTGTTGACGAACACGTCGTTGCCGTCCGCGTCCTGGCCCGGCGGGCGACCCACGTTCTGGAAGCCGACCTGGCCCTTCAGCGCCGGGATGATCGTCGCCAGCAGGCGGATGATCTCGCCGAAGCCGAGCGTCACGATCGCCAGGTAGTCCCCGCGGAGCCGCAACGTGGGGATACCGAGCAGCACCCCGAACACCACCGTGACCATGGCCGCGAGCGGCAGCGTCAGGAGGTAGGGGATGTGCACCAGCGTGGAGTCCGGCGACGTCCACAGAGCGGCGACGTAGGCACCGACGGCGAAGAAGCCGACGTAGCCCAGGTCGAGGAGGCCCGCCTGGCCGACGACGACGTTCAGGCCGATCGCGACGAGGGCGTAACGGGCCATCTCGGCACAGGCGAGCGGCCAGTTGTTGCCGGGCTCGGTGGTGATCAGCGGGATGTTGACCAGCGGCAGCGCGAAGGCCGCCGCGACGGCGATCAGCAGGAAGCCCCACTGACCCGTGCGCGGAAGATGGTTCCACCAGTACGAGAGACCTCGCAGGCGGGACGGCTTGGTCGTCTCCTCGACCAGCTCGTCGGCGCGGGCCTGGGACTCCGAGGCCCCGCCCATCGGCGTACCGGTGCTCATGCCCTCACCTTTCCGAGGTTGCTCCCGAGGATGCCTTCCGGTCGGACCATCAGGACGACGATCAGGACGACGAAGCAGACGACGTCGGTCCACTGCGCGCTCCCGAGCAGGATCTGCCCGTAGTTGCCGATCAGTCCGAGCAGCAGCCCGCCGAGGAGTGCTCCCCGGACGTTGCCGATGCCGCCGAGGACTGCCGCCGTGAACGCCTTGACCCCGAGGAGGAAGCCACCGAGGTAGAGGACGCCCGACGGCACCTTCATGACGTAGAAGAGCGCTGCCACACCGGCGAGGAGGCCACCGATGATGAACGTGCTGATGATGATCCGCTCGCGGTTCACGCCCATGAGGGTGGCCGTGTCGGGATCCTGCGCGACAGCGCGGATGCCTCGACCCAGCTTGGTCCGCCGGATGAACTGGTCGACCAGGATCATCATGAGGATCGCTGCGCTCACGATGAGGATCGAGTCGAAGTAGATCAGCGTCCCGCCGATGTCGAAGATCGCCTTGTTCTCGAACATGATCACCGACGGCTCGGGGTTGGGCCCGCGCCAGACGAAGATCAGGTACTGGATGACGAACGACATGCCGATCGCGGAGATCAGGAAGACGAGCCGTGGCGCGCCCTTGTCACGCAGTGGTTTGTAGGCCACCCGTTCGACGATGAAGGCTGTGATGGCGGACGCGAGCATGCCGAAGACCACCGCCAGCAGCAGGTTCGCTGCGATCGCGTACCAGGCGAGGTTCGGGACGGAAGGGCCGAAGCCGAGGGACGTGAGGGTGAAGACGATCGCGTACGCACCGACGATGAAGACTTCGGAGTGCGCGAAGTTGATGAGGTTGAGAACGCCGTACACGAGCGTGTACCCGAGCGCGACGAGTGCGTAGATGCCGCCGAACGTGAGTCCGTCGACGGTCGCGCTCCAGAAGTTCGCGCCCAGTGCCTCCCAGTCGAGGGTGATCCACTGGTCCACTAGGGCTCCTTTTGGGAGTCGGAAGGGGCAGAAAGGGGGCCCGTCTGGATCAGACGGACCCCCTCCGTTGGGCAGTCGGTTGTTACTCGATCACGCCGACCGAGACGATCTTGCCGTCCTGCACCTTGTAGCCGTAGACGGGAAGCTCGGTGAGCTCACCGGTCTCGTCCCACTTGAAGGTCTTGCTGATGCCCTGGGCGTCGTAGTTCTTGACCCAGTCCTTCAGCTTGGCGCGGTCGGTGTTGCCGGCATCGATGCCCGCGAGGAGCACGGTCGTGGCGTCGTAGCCCTCGACCGAGTAGGTGCCGGGGTCGACACCCTTCGAGACTCCCTTGTAGGCGTCGGCGAAGCTGGTGATCAGCTCACCGGGGATGCACGGGCAGGTGAAGTAGGCGTTGCTCGAGGCATCGCCGGCCTGCTTGACGAACTGGTCGTCCTTGACGCCGTCCGGGCCGATGAAGATGCCCTTGTAGCCCTTGCTCACCAGCTGCTGGTTGAAGGGTGCCGCCTCGGCGTAGTAGCCCGAGTAGAAGACCGCGTCCGGCTTCGCGGCGAGGATCTTGGAGATCGTGGCCGAGAAGTCCTTCTGGCCCGTCGTCACCTTGTCGGTGCCGACGAGGGCGTCACCGAGCGCCTTGGTCGTGGAGGTCGCGAGGCCGATGCCGTAGTCGGAGTCGTCCTGGACGACGTAGACCTTGTCGGCGCCGAGCTTCTCGGCGAGCACCGGCACGGCCGGGCCCTGGACGTTGTCGTTGCCGAGACCGCGGAAGAACGTCGTCCAGCCGTTGGTCGTCAGCAGCGGGTTCGTCGCCGACGGCGTGATGTGGACGAGTCCGGCCTGCTCGAAGATGTTGCCCGTCGCCTTGGACTCACCCGAGAAGGGGAGACCGACGACACCGATGATGTTCTCGTCGTTGGTCGCCTGCGTCACCGGGCCGGTGGCCTTGTTCGGGTCGCCCTCGGTGTCGAACTTGCGCAGCTTGACCTGGCAGTTCGGGTTGGCCTCGTTGTGCTCGTTGATCGCGAGCTGGACGCCGTTGAGGATGTTGATGCCCAGCTGGGCGTTGGGGCCGGTCTCGGCGCCGAGGTAGGCGAGCGTGGTCGTCGCCGGGCACTCCGCCTTGCCGTCGCCGGCCGGGGTGACGGCATCGTCCGGGGCGTCGATTGCGGTCTGGACCTCGAGCTCGGGAGCGGCGTTGTTGTTGTCGTCGCCGTTGTCGCCATCGTCGTTGTTGGCGCAGCCCGCGAGGGCCAGGGCCAGCGCTGCGGCGAGCGCGAGCGCCTTCGTGGAACGAGACACGGTGGTGTCCTCCGATTCGTCGTGCCCGGCCCCGGAAGTGCCGAGGGCGGGGGTGGTGCGTCCCATGCAGTAACTGCATCGTTTTAGCACAGCCGAGGGCGTTCGCAGCCCGATGATGGCAAGCCGTTATGAAACGGTTGGAATCCCTTACGACACGGTTGTCCCAGTCAACGATCTTGGGCGAGGGCGAGCGTCAGGGACGCATGGTGCGCGGAGATTCCTCGGCGCGCTCGCGAAGGTGAGGTGTGCCGGGTGCGGGACTCGAACCCGCACGCCCTCTCGGACAGTGGTGTTTGAGACCACCGCGTCTACCATTCCGCCAACCCGGCTCGCGCCCGTCGGACACCGGCAGGCGCGGGATAACCTTACTCATGTGACATCTGCGCAGAGCACCCCTGGTAGTCCCCCTCCCGTCCGTCGCGTCGTCATCGCGGAGGACGAGGCCCTCATCCGCCTCGACCTCGCCGAGATGCTTGCCGAGGAGGGCGTCGAGGTCGTCGGTCAGGCGGCCGACGGCGAGCAGGCGGTCGCCCTCGTCGAGGAGCTTCGTCCGGACCTTGTCGTGATGGACGTCAAGATGCCCAAGCTCGACGGGATCTCGGCCGCCGAGCGGATCGCGGCGCAGCGGATCGCCCCCGTCGTCATGCTGACCGCCTTCAGCCAGCGCGAGCTCGTCGAGCGGGCCCGGGACGCGGGTGCGATGGCCTATCTCGTCAAGCCCTTCAGCAAGGCAGACCTCGTCCCGGCGATCGAGATGGCCGTGAGCCGGTTCGCCGAGGTCGCGGCCCTCGAGGCCGAGGTGGCGAGCCTGGAGGACCGGCTCGAGACGCGTCGCGCGGTGGAGCGGGCGAAGGGATTGCTGCAGGAGGCTCTCGGGGTGTCCGAGCCGGCGGCGTTCCGGTGGATCCAGAAGACCGCGATGGACCTGCGTCTGCCGATGCGTGCCGTGGCCGAGGGCGTCGTGGAGCACGGGCCCACCCTCGGTGGTGCGGCGGTCGCCGACGGCGCTGCCGGACCCGCAGACGACGCGCGGGAGTAGGCCCGACGGTCGTCAGCGCAGCCAAACCACCGACTGGACGAGCAGCGGCGCGACGACGAGCGCGGGCAGCATGTCGCCCACCGCGACGGATCTGAGGTTGAGCAGCCGCAGGCCCACGCCGACGAGGAGGACGCCACCGGTGGCGGTGAGCGCCACGACGTGCGGCTCGGGCACGAAGGACCCCAGGAGCGCCCCCAGCACGGTGAGGCCGCCCTGGACGACCCCGACGGTGATGGCCGCTGCCATCACGCCGACCCCGAGCGATGCGGCGAACGCGATCGCCGCGAACCCGTCGAGCGCGGACTTGAGGAGGAGCTGCTCGGCACCCCCGCCGAGACCGTCGGTGAGGGCTCCCAGGATCGTCAGCGGCCCCACGCAGAACACGAGTGACGCGGTGACGAAGCCTTCGACGAACCGTGCGCGGGCCCCCTCGTCGTCCGATCCGCCGAGACGGCTCTGGAGCCACGTGCCCGAGCTCTCCAGACGGTGCTCGAGGCGGAGCAGCGACCCGATCAGCCCGCCGATGACGACCGCACCGAGCACGATGAGGACGGGCGCGCTCGGGCCGACGGCGTCGGACAGGACGCGGTCGGTGACGGCAACGGCCGAGAGCCCGGCGATGAGGAGCGTCACCAGGCCGAGCCCGTCGGTGACGACGACGCGGGTGCGGGCCGGCAGACGGTTGCCGACGAGCAGGCCGATCCCGGACCCGACGAGGACGGCGACCACGTTGGCGACCGTTCCTGCTCCGACGAACACGAGTCTCCCTCCCCAGCCCGCTGACAGCGGGCTCCGCCACGGCGTAGTGTTTCACTCCGAACTCGACACCATGCCGCTCGGTGCGGGCCTTCGCCCGCCGGAGCACGAGTCGCGGGCCGCCGCTCGCAGGAGGAGGAGTGGTGGCGCGCCTTCAGATGGAGGTCCGTGAGGCAGTCCCCGGTGACGCCCGCAGCCTGATCGACCTGTGGTCGGTCTGCGTCGCGGAGGGCGCTGCGCTCGCCGACCCGACGCAGGTCGTGGCCGCGTGGGAGGAACCCTCGGAGGACGAGGCGCGGCAGGCGCTGACCCTCGTGGGCGACTCCACGTCTCGGCGGTTGTGCGTGGCGGTCTTCGGTGACCGGGTGGTCGGCGCCATCCACGTCGACCTGTCCCCGGCGACGCCGCTGCACCTTCGGACGGTCGTCGTCGTGAGCGAGCTGCACGTCGACCCGCGCTTCCGCCGCAAGGGCGTCGCCTGCGCGCTGATGAACGTCGCGGTGGACTGGGCCGAGCAGGTCGACTCTTCGCTGGTGTACGCGTGGGCGCCGTCGGACTCGCGCGACGCGCACCGCTTCCTCACCCGGCTGGGGTTCGGCCACTACGCCACCGTGCGTGCCGCGAAAGTGCGGGTCCTGAGGGCGCGCGCCGTCGGCCGTACGGGCGCCAGCCGGGGCACGGGGCGCCTGATCGCCGTGCGCCGGTCGCTGCGCCGTACGCGCGGGGAGCTCGCCGCGGTCCCCGCCGGCGACTGAGCCGGTCGGTCGAGGGAGGGGCCGGTCGGCCGGACGAACGCTGTCTGCCGCGCCCGTTAGAGTCGGTGCGTGGATTCGACCAGCACCGCTGACACCGCACCGGCCGACGACGCAACGGTCGACAACGGCCGTCTGCTCCTCATCGACGGTCACTCCGTCGCCTACCGCGCGTTCTTCGCGCTCCCCGTCGAGAACTTCTCGACCACCACCGGACAGCACACCAACGCGGTCTACGGCTTCACGTCGATGCTGATCAACGTGCTCCGCGACGAGCAGCCGACCCATCTCGCGGTCGCCTTCGACGTGTCCAGGCAGACGTTCCGCAGCGAGCAGTACGCCGAGTACAAGGCCAACCGCTCCAAGTCGCCGGAGGAGTTCAGCGGCCAGGTAGCCCTGGTCAAAGAGGTGCTGGACGCGCTGCGGGTGACCTATCTGGAGCTCGAGGGCTACGAGGCCGACGACATCATCGGCACCCTCGCGACGCGCGCCGAGCAGGACGGCTTCGAGGTGCTCATCTGCACCGGCGACCGCGACGCCCTGCAGCTGGTCACCGACCGCACGACCGTCCTCTATCCCCGCAAGGGCGTCTCCGACCTCGCGCGCATGACGCCGCAGGCGGTCCAGGACAAGTACGGGGTCGCCCCGGAGCGCTATCCCGACGTCGCCGCACTCGTGGGCGAGACCAGCGACAACCTCCCCGGCGTCCCCGGTGTCGGTCCCAAGACGGCGGCCAAGTGGCTCGCCCAGTTCGACGGCCTCGAGGGCCTGGTCCGCGACGCTGACAAGGTGCCGGGCAAGGCGGGGCAGTCCTTCCGCGACCACCTCGGCGACGTCGTGCGTAACCGTCGGATCAACGCCCTGGTCCGAGATCTCGACCTCCCCGTCACGACGGCCGACCTCAGCCTGCAGCAGTGGGACCGCGATGCCGTCCACCGCGTCTTCGACGGGCTGGAGTTCCGAGTGCTGCGCGACCGCCTCTTCGAGACGCTCTCGACCGAGGAGCCGGAGGCCGAGGAGGGCTTCGAGGTGGCCGGCGAGGTGCTCGGCGAGGGCCAGGTCGGCCCCTGGCTGGCCGAGCACGCGCCACCCGGCGTCCGGGTCGGTGTCCAGGTGAGCGGCGCCTGGGGGCGCGGCACGGGGCGCGTCGATGCCCTGGCCGTCGCCACCGCCGAGGGCGCTGCCGCCTGGTGGGACGTCTCCACCCTCACACCGGCCGACGACACCGCGGTCGCGTCGTGGCTGGGCGATGCCGACCGGCCCAAGGTGATCCACGACGCCAAGGGGCCGATCCTCGCGCTGCGGGCCCAGGGATGGGCCGTGGACGGGATCGCCAGCGACACCGCGCTCGCCGCCTACCTCGCACGACCCGACCAGCGCTCCTACGACCTCGAGGACCTCGCGCTGCGCTACCTCAAGCGCGAGCTGCGGGTGGAGGACCACGGCGACCAGCTCACCCTCGACGTAGCCGACGACGCCGCGGCGCAGGACGCGATGCTCCAGGCGGCCGCCGTCGTCGAGCTCGGCTCAGCGCTGGACGCCGAGCTCGACAAGCAGGGTGGGCGCACGCTGCTCGACACCGTCGAGCTGCCCCTCGTCCAGGTGCTGGCCGACATGGAGGAGGTCGGGGTCGCGGTCGACGGCGACGCCCTCGAGTCGCTCGAGGACGAGTTCGCCACGCGGGTCCGCACCGCCGCCGAGGAGGCGTACGCGGTGATCGGCAAGGAGATCAACCTCGGCTCGCCCAAGCAGCTGCAGGTCGTCCTGTTCGACGAGCTGGGCATGCCCAAGACCAAGCGGACCAAGACCGGCTACACGACCGACGCCGACGCCCTGCAACAGCTCTACGTCAAGACCGAGCACCCGTTCCTCCTGCACATGCTCGAGCACCGCGACGCCACCCGGCTGCGGGTGACGGTCGAGGGCCTGCGCAAGACGGTGGCGCCCGACGGTCGCATCCACACGACCTACAACCAGACCATCGCCGCCACCGGTCGACTCAGCTCGGCCGACCCCAACCTCCAGAACATCCCGATCCGCACGGCTGCCGGGCGCCGGATCCGTGAGGCGTTCGTCGTCGGCGAGGCGTTCGAGACGCTGCTGACGGCCGACTACAGCCAGATCGAGATGCGGATCATGGCCGACCTGTCGGAGGACCACGGCATCATCGACGCCTTCAACTCCGGCACCGACTTCCACACGCAGACCGCGGCCCGGGTGTTCCAGGTCGACCCGGAGTCGATCGACGTGGGCATGCGCTCACGGATCAAGGCGATGAACTACGGCCTGGCCTACGGGCTCTCCTCGTACGGCCTGAGCCAGCAGCTGGGCATCGAGACCCGTGAGGCCCAGGCGCTCATGGACGAGTACTTCGCTCAGTTCGGCGGCGTGCGCGACTACCTGCGAGGCGTGGTCGACGAAGCCCGCCGGACCGGGTTCACGGAGACCATCATGGGTCGCCGGCGTTATCTCCCCGACCTCACCAGCGACAACCGTCAGCGTCGCGAGATGGCCGAGCGGATGGCGCTCAACGCCCCGATCCAGGGATCGGCCGCCGACATCATCAAGGTCGCGATGCTCGGCGTGCACCGGGCCCTGCGGGAGTCGGGGCTGGCGTCGCGGCTCCTGCTCCAGGTCCACGACGAGCTGGTGCTCGAGGTGGCGCCGGGGGAGCGGGACGAGGTCGAGAAGCTCGTCCGCGCCGAGATGGCGGCAGCTGCGACCCTCGCTGTCCCGCTCGACGTGTCCGTCGGTGTGGGGCGGTCCTGGCACGAGGCGGGCCACTAGCAGCGCCCGTCGTCGCCGGCGGCGACGTCAGTCTCGGGCGCGGGTCGACAGCGCCCAGGCGGTGGCGGCGACGACGGCCGACGTCGCCACCATCGTGGTCACGACGCCACCGACGTGGAGCGGTGCCAGCAGGATCACGCTCGCGGCGACGGCGCTCGCGGCCCACAGGAGCGAGACGATGCCGTGCGAGCGGCGCGCGAGCGCGTCGAAGACGAGGAGCTGGACGATCGCCAGCAGCGAGCCCTCCAGCGCGAAGAGCCAGAGCAGGGGCTGGACCTCGGCGTACTGGTCTCCTCCCACGAGGATGAGCGCCAGACCGGACAGCGCTGCCGTCGCCGCCGTCGCGCAGGCGCCGACGATCGCCACGGCGAGGATGGCGAGCCTCCGAGCTCTCTCCGCCCGCGCACGAGCGAGCCGGGGGAACGCGACGATGCCCACGAACTGCGGAAGGAACAGCGCCGCCTTGGTCAGGATGAGGCCGGCGCCGTAGAGCCCGCTGTCGTGCGGGTCGAGGGCGACGCGGGCCAGGAGCGCGTCGAGGTTGCTGAGGACGAGGTAGGCGAGCATGGCGTGCGAGCCCGCGAGGACCTCCCAGACGTACGGTCGAGCGCCGACGACGCCGCCCACCCGCAACAACCTCCCGCAGAGCAGGATCGGCAGCCACGCGCCCACCATGACGCCGGCGATCGCCGCCGTGGGGGTCGGGCTGATCAGCATCGCCGCCGTCCCGAACACGATGCGCCCCACCCCGCTGGCCACGTAGACCGCCGACAGCGAGGTCCACCGGTGCTGCCCCTGCGCGATGCCGGCGAGCGCGCCCATCAACGTCAGCGGGACGACCGCCGCTCCGCAGAGCACCACGGGCCAGGGCGAGTCCAGCCGGAGAGCATCGGCGATGAACGGACTCAGGACGGCCAGCACGCCGCCGACGGTTGCCCCCAGGGCGAGGGAGACCGTCGTGGCCGTCGCCGTGACCCGCTCGGCCGAGGCAGGTGCGACGGCGATCCGACGGGCCGTCGTCGTCTGCACCGCGAGCGCCGCGACGTTGGCGACCAGGATGACGCCCAGGAGCGCGGTCAGCGCACCGAACGAGGCAGGCACGAGCGCCCGCGCGGCGACGAGGTTGAAGGCGTACGCGCCGGCGTTCATGACCATCATGGCCACGGCGATGCGTCCCCCCGCGCTCACGGCGGTCGACGACGGGCTCGGTGGGGACGTGGGCTCAGACACGGACCAGATATAACCATGCGTGATGAGTCGACGACGTTGGGGGAAGGCCTGGCCGTGGGTCATGGCGCTGCTGGTGTGCGCGCCGATGCTCGCCGGCGGCTACGTCCTGTCCTACGACATGGTCTTCGTGCCGCGGTTGGACATCGCCCGCTCCGACGTGTGGGGACTGGGCTCGGCGACGCCGCGCGCCGTTCCGTCGGATGCCGTCGTGGCGCTCGCGAACCTGGTGGTCCCGGGGTGGCTGCTGCAGAAGGTGGTCCTGGTCGGGAGCCTCGTCGCGGCCGGTGCCGGAGCGATGAGGATGCTGGAGCGCTTCGGTCTCGGCGCCCAGGTAGCAGGGACGACCTGGTACGTCTGGAACCCGTACGTCGCCGAGCGCCTCGTCATCGGTCACTGGCCGCTGCTGGTGGCGTACGCGGCACTGCCGTGGCTCGTCGTCGCCTGTCTCCAGGTCCGTGCGGGGGAGGGGGTGCGCTGGTGGCGCTGGGTGGTCCCCCTCGCCGCCACCGCGCTGAGTCCCGCGTCGGGGGTCATCGGCGCGGTCCTGGCGCTGTCGGTGTGCGGCTGGCGGCGCTGCGGGAGGGTCGTCGTCGTGGCTGTGGCGGTCAACCTGCCCTGGATCGTGGCCGGACTCGCCCACGCCGGGACGGGCCGCAGCGACCCGGCAGGGGTCGCCGCCTTCGCGTTGAGGCCGGAGGCGGGGCTCGGCAGGCTCGGCGCGGCACTCAGCCTCGGCGGCATCTGGAACGCCGACGTGGTCCCCGACTCGCGGAGCCTGGTGACCGCCACGGTGTTCTGCGTGGTGCTGTGGGTGGTGATGGTCGTCGGTGCGGCGGCCGCGTGGCGGGGTGGCCCAGCCCGCGAACCGGTGCGCGCGCTCGCGCCGGCCGCGGTCGTGGGACTCGTCGTCGCCCTCCTCGGGGCGTACGTGCCCGGGCTGCTGGAGTGGGTCGTCGAGTTCGTGCCCGGTGGAGGGCTGCTCCGTGACGGTGCGCGCTACCTCGCTCTGCTGGCGCCGCTGCAGGCGATTCTCGTGGCGGCGGGCCTCACCGTGCTCGCGGGGCGGCTTCGTGCCGGATTCGCTCGCTGGAGCGTGCTGGGGGTCGCGATCCTGCTGCCGATCGCGGTGATGCCCGATCTCGCCTGGGGTGCGGGCGGCCGGCTGCAGGCGGTCTCGTACCCGGCCGAGTGGGAGCAGGCGCGCGAGGCCATCGCCGACAGCGATGCCACGGGCGACCTCCTGGTGCTTCCGTTCAGCGCGTTCCGTGCCCCGGCGTGGAACGACGGCCGGGTCGTGCTGGATCCCGCGGGCCGATACTTCCCCCGGTCGTCGGTCGTGAATGACGACCTCGTCGTGTCCGGCAAGGTCGTCGCGGGAGAGGACGAGCGGGCGCGGGCGGTGGCGAGCGCACTCGCGTCGGAGGATCCTGCCGCGGCCCTACGGGCCGAGGGGATCGGCCTCGTGGTCGTCGAGGAGGACGCGTTTGGTGCCGACGAGCTCGACACCGTCCGGGCGGGCCTCGAGCCGGTCTTCAGCGGTGATCAGCTCACGGTCTACGAGGTGCCGCCGACCCGCCCCTGACCGGCCCTCCGGACGTCAGATCGGGAGTCGCCGAAAGACCTGGCGGGGAAGGTGGCGCAGCCCCGACATCACCGGACGCATCGCGCGGGGGACCCAGATCTGGTCGCGTCCGGCCGTGACCGCGGAGACGACCGCAGCAGCGACGTCCTCGGGCGCGACGGCGAGCGGGGCGGGGTCAAGCCCGGCCGTCATGGTGCTGCGGACGAACCCAGGGCGCACGACGAGGACGCTCCCACCGGACGGACGCAGCGCCTCGCCGAGTCCGGTGTAGAAGCTGTCGAAGCCGGCCTTCGTCGATCCGTACACGAAGTTGGACCGCCGGGGCCGCGCGCCGGCGACGCTCGACAGGGCGACGATGCTGCCGTGCCCCTGACGTCGCACGAGCGCACCGAGTGCGACGCCCACGGTCACGGCGGCGGTGTAGTTGACCGTGGCCAGCTCGGCCGCGGCGCTCGCGTCCTGCCACGCCTGCTCGTTGTCGCCGAGCAGCCCGAAGGCCACGACGGCGAGGTCGATGTCGCCGCCGGCGGCCGCCGCCTCGACGACCCTCTCGTGGCTCTGGAGGTCGTGGGCGTCGAAGTCGACGGTCTCGACCGTGGCACCCCAACCGCCCACGGCAGCGACCGCGTCGTCGCGACGGGAGGACGGACGGCCGGCGAGGATCACACGCAGTCCCGGGCGCCTGGCCGCGTAGGCACGGACGATGGCGAGCCCGATGTCGGACGTCGCCCCGAGCAGGAGGACGGACTGAGGGGTGCCGGTGGCGTCGATCATGGGTCTCCGAAGGTCAGAGGGCGAGGCGGCGGGCGAGGTCGGTGCAGAAACGGTTGTCGGGGTCGACGTCAGCACGGATCCGGCGGAACTCGTCGAGCCGAGGGTACATAGCGGCGATGGTCGAGGGCGCCGCCCGTGAGTCCTTGGCGAGGTAGAGCCGTCCACCGGCCTCGGCGACCCGGGTGTCGAAGCGGTCGAGGAACGCTCCGAGTCCCGGAGCCACGGGAAGGTCCACCGCGAGGGTCCATCCCTCGATCGGGAACGACATCGGCGCGGGGTCGCCCGGTCCGAATCGCTTGAGGACGTTGAGGCAGGACACGTACGGCGAGCGGGCGATGTCCACGACGATGCTGCGCAGCGTCTCCTCGGCGCCGAACGGGACGACGAACTGGTACTGGACGAACCCGCGCGCACCGTAGAGGCGGTTCCAGTCGGAGATGACGTCGAGCGGGTGGAAGAACTGCGTGATGTTCTGCACCTCCTGCTCGCGGTGCCGGGGGGCCCTGTGGTACCAGGCGGTGTTGAACGCGCGCGCGGTCGCGCTGTTGACGAGACCGCTCGGGACCAGGCTCGGGACCGTCCCGAGCGACGGGGCGTCGAACCGCAAGGCGTCGTTCGCGTAGCGCGGACCGAGATCGGCCGGGGTGGCTGCACGGCCCCGGGTCACCACCCCCCGCCCCAGCCCGCGCCCGGTGAGGGTCGTGTCGAACCAGGCGACGCTGTACGGGTAGCGCTGGTCTCCGTCGGAGAGCACGGCGATGAGGTCGTCGATGTCACGCGTGCGCTCGGTGTCGACGAGGAAGTACGAGGACGACGTCCGGGTCAGCGCGATCGTCGCGGAGAGCACGACGCCGGTCAGGCCCATGCCGCCGACCGTCGCCCAGAACAGCGGGCTCTCGTCGCCGTCAGGAGTCAGCCGCCGGACCGTGCCGTCCGCGGTGAGCAGCTCGAGCGCGGACACGTGCCGACCGAAGCTGCCGTCGCGGTGGTGGTTCTTGCCGTGCACGTCCGCCGCGACCGCGCCACCCACCGTGACCTGACGGGTCCCCGGCAGCACCGGCAGCCAGAGTCCCCGTGGGAGAAGCACCTTCATCAGGGTGTCGAGGCTGACACCGGCCTGGACGGTCACCGAGGGGGTGTCCTCGTCGATCGCCACGAATCCGTCCAGGGCGGTGAGGTCGAGGACCGTGCCGCCGGCGTTCTGCGCGGCGTCCCCATAGCTGCGTCCCAGTCCTCGGACAGCGACGCCGCGGGGACCGGAGTCGAGGACTCCGCGCCGGACCTCGTCGACGGTCAGCGGCACGCGGAGCTCGCCCACGGTTGCGCTGGTCCGACCCCATCCGGACAGGCTGGTACGGCGTGCCGGTGGAGTGCTCATGCGGTGACTGTCCCGACGGCGAAGATCAGCAACCAGATGACTCCGACCGCCTGCAGACCGCGGTCGCGCAGGACGATGTCCTCCGGCTCCCCCGCGAGCCCCCGGTCGACGTCGACGGCATAGCGCAGGACTCCGATGACGAAGGGCGCGATCGAGATGGCCTGCCAGGGGTTTCCGTCGACGGAGGAGATCTCGAAAGCCCAGAGGCTGTAGGCGGTGATCGTGACACCGGCCGCGAGGGTCCAGACGAAGCGGAGGTAGGACTCGGAGTACTGCTCGAGCGAGCGACGGGTGCCGCTGCTGCTGCCGAGGGCGTAGAACTCCGAGTAGCGCTTGCCGGCGACCATGAACAGGGACCCGAACGCGGCGACCAGCAGGAACCACTGGGACAGGGGCACCCCCGCGGCGAGACCACCACCCACGGCGCGGAGCAGGAATCCCGAGGAGACGACGGCGAGATCGATCACGGACATGTGCTTGAGCCACAGTGCGTAGGCCACCTGCAGCACCGCGTACGTGAGCAGCGTCAGCCCGAACCGCCAGTCGAGCAGCGCCCCGCCGCCGATCCCCCCCGCGGACAGGATGACCGCGGTGACGAGCGCCGTCGTCACGCTCACCTCGCCGGCGGCGATCGGACGCAGCGCCTTGAGGGGATGACGGCGGTCCTCCTCCACGTCGCACACGTCGTTGACGAGGTAGACGGCGGCTGAGACCGCCGTGAACGCGAGGACGGCTGCCACGACCCGCAGGGCGACCTGCGGCTGCGTGAGCACGCCGGCGGCGAGGGGCGCCGTGGCGACCACGACGTTCTTCAGCCACTGACGTGGCCGCGTGGAGACGACGAGCGACCGGCTCGGTGACCGGCGGGCTGTGGTGGGGCTCATGATGACGTCACACTAGGGGATCGGAACCGTACGGAGAGGGGCCGGTGTGACCGCGCGAACCACCTCGCCAAGATGTTGGTCATCCGGTGCAACTCACTGGTAACGTGAGCCCCCGGACCTCAGGAGGGAAGATTCACGTGGGCAGTTTCCTTGGTGGCGTGGCCGCCATCGTCATCGGTGTCGGTCTTGGAGCCGCGACCGTCGTCGGCGTCGTTCAGAGCAACGCGGCGGACAACGATCCGCCACAGCCGACGACGTCGGTGGTCGACTACGGGTCCAATAGCTGACCTGTCAGACACTTATCGAGAGGGCTTCGCCAGGACACTGGCGAAGCCCTCTCGTGTCTGTGCCCACGTGAAGACCCGCGACTTCTCGTACGCTCCCTTGCCGAGACGCTCGCGGTACTCGTCGTCGGTCAGCATCGCAAGGATCGCGTCGAGGAACTCGGCGTGGTCGTCGACGAGGATGCCGGACTCGCCGTCGTCGATGGACTCGCGGGTGCCGCCGGCGGAGCGGTAGGCCACCGTCGGCGTGCCGTGCGAGCCGGCCTCGCCCACGACGAGGCCCCACCCCTCCTTGAGCGACGGCAGCGCCATCAGCCAGGAGCTGGCGTAGATCTCGTGCTTCGTGCGCTCGTCGATGAAGCCCGCGAACACGACGCGGTCCGCGACGCCCCGCTCGGCCGCGTACGCGCGCAGCTCCTCCTCCCACCAGCCGTCGCCGACGATGGTGAGTTCGAGGTCGGGCAGCTGGGTGAGCGCGGCGACGGCGTCGATCGCGTGCTCGACCTGCTTGTGGGGGACCAGGCGACCGACGACGCACAGGGACGGGTGAGCCGTGCGCCGAACGTGCGTCACAGGGCTCGGGTCGGTGCCGTTGTGGACGATCGAGATTCTGTCTGCGGCGACGCCGAGCGCCACCAGCTCGTCGCGCGTCGCCGTGGAGACCGCGACGTAGCGGGACCGACGGTAGAGACGCGGTGCGAGCTGCGACTCGATCCACCAGCCGACCCGTCCGACGAAACCGGGGTAGACCACCGGCCACTGCTCACGGTGGACGTGGTGCACGAGGACCACGACCGGCTTGCGGGTGGCGAAACGGGTGAAGAAGGGGAGACCGTTCTGCACGTCGACGACGACGTCGACCCGCCCGAACCGGCGCAGCAGCAGGCCAAGCAGCGCGAAGGCGTACACGCCCATCTTGCTGCCGCGGCGCACGAAGCGGATCCCGTCGCGCACCTCGTCGCGGGGGGCGTGGTCGTGGGCGGCGCAGAACGCCGTGACCTCGTACCCGCGTTGCACGAGCCCGAGGGCGACCTCCTCGACGAATCGCTCCGACCCGCCACCCTCAGGGTTGCGGGTGTCGCGCCAGTTACAGATCAGCACATGGGTCCGTGACATCGAAATCGGACTCCCTCCCAAAGTCGGGCAATATTACCAGCGAGTCAGGGGGTCACGGAACGTTCGTCACGGTCGGTTATCGTCGGCGCGTGATCGATGCGTCCCCGCCCGTTGTCCCGAGCTCGCGCCCCACGCTGGGTCGCTCGGTGCGTCTGTTCCGCGCCCACCGCGTCGAGCAGACCGATCCCGCGTACTTCTACGGGATGCTGGCGGCGGACTCGGTCGCGCAGGTCGCCGACTACGTCGACCTCCGGGGCAAGAGCGTGCTCGACGTCGGAGGCGGTCCGGGTTACTACGCCCGGGCGTTCCGGGACGCCGGCGCCTCGTACATGCCGCTGGACTCCGACATCGGCGAGCTGTCGGGTCGGGGTGAGCCCGAGCGGGGCACGGTCATCGGCAGCGGCATGGACCTTCCCTTCCGCGACGGGGCGTTCGACGTCACATACTCATCCAACGTCCTCGAGCACGTGGAGCGGCCGTGGAGGATGGCCGACGAGATGGTGCGGGTCACCCGCCCCGGCGGGCTCGTCGCGATCTCCTGGACCCTCTGGTACGGACCGTGGGGAGGCCACGAGACCTCGCCGTGGCACTACCTGGGCGGAGAGTACGCCGCTCGCCGCTACGAGCGGGTCCGCGCGCAACGCCCGAAGAACCGGTTCGGCACCTCGTTGTTCAAGGTGACGGCTGCCGACGGGCTCTCCTGGGCACGAAACGCGGAGCACCTGGACCTGCTCGACGTGTTCCCCCGCTACCACCCCGGATGGGCCCGCTGGGTCGTGCACGTGCCTGTCCTGCGCGAGGTGGCGTGCTGGAACATCCTGATCGTGGGCCGGCGACGATGAAGGACGCGCCCGCGCGGTTGACGTGGCGACTCCGCCTGTTCGCGTGCTCGGTCCTCCTCACGGGGGTCGCGTTCGTCTCCGCGCCGGGCGAGATCGTCGCCGACACCAAGCTGGACCAGGCCGTCGAGCCGGGTCTGTACCTCGCCCGGACGCTCCACCTGTGGGACCCGACAGCCGGGTTCGGGCAGGTGCAGAACCAGGCGTACGGCTACCTCTTCCCGATGGGACCGTTCTTCTGGCTCGGGTCCTCCCTGGGGATCGAGCCATGGATCGTGCAGCGTCTGTGGTGGGCGCTCGTGCTCGTGGTCGCGTTCCTGGGCCTGGTCAAGCTTGCCGGCTCACTCGGCATCGGATCACCGTGGTTCCGCATCCTCGGCGGCCTGGCGTACGCCCTGTCGCCGCGCATGCTGACCAACCTGGGGCCCATCTCCATCGAGGTGTGGCCGTTGGCGCTCGCGCCGTGGGTCCTCCTACCGCTCGTGCTCGGCAGCCGGCGGGGTTCGCCCGTACGAGCGGCCGCGCTGAGCGCCGTCGCCGTGGGCTGCGTGGGCGGTGTGAACGCCGTGGCGACCTCGGCCGTGCTCCCGCTGGGCGTCCTGTGGCTGCTCACCCGCGAACGCGGGCCCCGTCGGCGGTCCCTGATGGTCTGGTGGCCGACGTTCGTCGCGGTCGCGACGCTGTGGTGGGTCGTCCCTCTGCTTCTCCTCGGTCGCCACAGCCCTGAGTTCCTCGACTACATCGAGAGTGCGCAGACCACCACTCTCACGTCGTCGCTCGGTGACGCCCTCCGGGGGACGACCAAGTGGGTGCCGTATCTCTCCAACGTCTCGGGACCCGGCAACTCGTTCCTGGTCGAGCCGCTGCTCATCCTCAACACCGGCCTGCTGATGGCGTTCGGCGTCGCCGGGCTCGCCCGACGTGGGATGCCGCACCGGCGGTTCCTGCTGGCGGGTCTGCTCACCGGGCTGGTCCTCCTGACCCTCGGTCATCTCGGTGCCGTGGAGGGCTTCGGCTCGGCGTACCTCCACAACGCGCTCGACGGTGTCCTCGCACCCTTCCGCAACCTTCACAAGTACGACGCCGTCGTCCGGATACCCATCGTCTTGGGCATGGTCTCCCTGCTGTCGTCGATCGTCGCGCGATCCCGTCAGGCCAGTGCGCGTGCGCGACCGTCGGAGTCGGGGGCGCCGGGGGCACGGCCGTCTCTCGGGGCTGCCGGTGCCGTGGTCCTCGCCGTCGTGCTGGTCTTCGGCGCCTCGACACCTGCGTGGTCCGGCCAGCTGTCCCCGCGCGGATCCTTCCCGTCGCTGCCCGGCTACTGGCAGGAGACGGTCGACTACCTCGCGGACAACGACGACGGTCGTCGCGCGCTGCTCGTCCCGGGGGAGGACTTCGGCGACTACCTCTGGGGGACGACGAACGACGAGGTGCTCCAGGCGCTGGCACGCAGCCCGTGGGCGACCCGCAACGTGGTGCCGCTGGCCCCGGGCAGCAACATCAGGATGCTGGACGCCATCGAGCAGCGTCTCGTCAGCGGAGTCGGCTCGCAGGCCCTCGCGGACTATCTGCGGCGTGCCGGCATCGGCTACCTGGTGGTCCGCAACGACGTCCGCCCGCGCACTGACGTCCCGGGGATGGCGCGGGTCTACCAGTCGATCACCGACACGCCCGGCCTCGAGCGGGTCGCGGGCTTCGGGCCCGAGGTCGGTGGGGAGTCGGTCCTCGACGGCGGTGAGATCGGCCCCGTCCACGTGAACGGCGGCTGGCAGGCCTGGCACACGGCGGTCGAGGTCTACCGGATCGATCCCGATCCCGCGGGCGACGCCGTCGTGGCCTTCGACTCCGACGACGTGCCCGCGGTCGTCGGGGACTCCGCGACGCTGCTCCGGCTCGGCGAGGCCGGCGTGCTCACGGACCAGCCGACGCAGCTTGCGCCGGACGTGCGGGGCACCCCGTCCTCCGTGGTGCTCACCGACGGTGCCCGACGGCAGGAGGTCACCTTCGGTCGCGTGCACGAGAACCGCAGCACCACGCTGACCGCCGAGGACCGGTGGAAGGTCGACCGTCCTGCCCACGACTACGCTACGTCCGGCGACTCCGGGCGCTGGAGGACGGCGGCGATGGTCGAAGGCGCCCGCTCGATCACCGCGACCACGTCGGCCTCGGACGCCGACTACCTCGGCCAGATGGAGCCCTCGCGCGCGCCGTACGCGGCGTTCGACGGCGACCCCGACACGTTCTGGCAGTCGGGCTTCGCCGTGGACGGCGAGCACGCGGTCGAGCTGGGCTTGACCACGCCGAGGGAGGTCCGAGAGGTCGTCCTGAGCAGCCCTCGCGTCCCAGGCGCGCGGGGCCGCGACGTGGTCGTCACGACCGATGCCGGAAGCCGCACTGCCCGGCTCGTGCCGGGGACGACGGTGACCGTGCCGCTCTTCGGGGGAGAGACACGGTTCGTTCGTGTCAGCACCGACCGTGACCTGACGAGTCCGCTCCGCCTGAGCGAGGTCACGATCGCGGGAGTCGCGGTGCGGCGACCGCTCGTGCTGCCGAGTCTGCCGAAGGGCTGGCCTGCTCCCTCGCAGATCCTCCTGTCGACCGACGCGCGTGAGCGGCCGGGCTGCCTCACCGTCGACGGAGAGACACGGTGCCGTGAGCTCAGCGAGCGTCTCGGCGAGGACGGCCGCCGGATCGACCGTCTCGTGTCGCTGCCCGCGGCCGAGTCGTTCGACGCCGACCTGCGGGCGGTT
The DNA here is from genome assembly GCF_019550935.1 of Mumia sp. zg.B53. Lineage (NCBI taxonomy): Bacteria > Bacillati > Actinomycetota > Actinomycetes > Propionibacteriales > Nocardioidaceae > Mumia > Mumia sp. zg.B53. Next base: position 147,403 of record NZ_JAHWCK010000006.1, read on the forward strand.
CCCTGGGGAGGCGAAGAGCTCGAGGAGCTCGCTCAGCGCGGTCGTGAGGTCAGGGCGACCACGTCCAGCCGCGCCACGCACGGACTGGCCTCCAGCGGCCTCGCGGCCGTGGACCTCGACGACGGCACGGGTTGGATCGCCTCGGCCTTCGACCCCGACCCCACGCTCACCCTGCGGTGGCGCGATCCGAGCGTCGTCTCGCAGATCGCGATACGCAACGACGAGAACCTTCCCGCCACCACGCCGACGCGCGCGACGCTTCGGTTCGACGACGGATCCGTCCGTGAGGTCACCCTCGGGACCAAGCGGCCTGTGTCGTTCAAGCGCGTCAGAGGCGTCCGCAGCGTCGAGGTGCACCTGGACGCCCCGCGCCTGAGCCGGGGACTGTCGGACCTGGGCGACTCCGGGGCCCTCGGCCTCGGCGTGAGCGAGATCTCACTGCCTGGGCGCGGGCCGGATGTCGGTGCTCTGCTCGGGGACACCAGTCGCGAGTACCGCTGCGGCACAGGTCCGACCGTCGAGGTCGACGGCGTACGTCGCGAGACCGCGCTCGTCGCTTCTCAGCGTCAGCTCTTCTCGGGCGCGCCCGTCCCCGCGCGACTGTGCGGCGACGGACCGGTGACCCTCACCGCCGGCCCGAGCAGGGTCCTCGCCGAGGCCTCCCCGTACGCCCGCCCGTCCACCCTGGTCCTCCAGCGGCAGGCGTTGGCCGCCAACGGAGCACGACCTGCCGCCCTCCAGCGGTGGGAGGCGACCAGTCGGCAGGTGGAGGTCCCGTCAGGACAGGCACTGCTCAACGTCCGCGAGAACCAGAACTCAGGATGGGTCGCCGAGCGTGACGGGGAGCGCCTGACGGCGATGACCATCGACGGGTGGCAGCAGGCGTGGGCGACCCCCGGAGGCGGTGAGGTGACGCTCGAGTTCGTCCCGGACCGGGCCTACCGCGCCGCGATCTTCGGTGGTCTCGGCCTCCTGGCGCTCTTCCTCGCCCTGGCGGCCAGTCCGCTGCTGCGACGTCTCGGCGCCTCCGCGGCACCTCTGGGTGCGGCGAGGGTCTGGCCGTGGTTCGCCGGCGCTCTCGCCGCAGGCGCGCTGCTCCTGATCGGGGGCACGAGTGCGCTCCTCGCCGCGGGCGCGGGAGCCGGGGTGGCCGTGCTGGTGAGGCGGCGTTCGACGAGTCCTTTGGTGCCGCTCGCGCTCGCGGCGTCCCTGCTGTGTGCTCTCGTGCTCGCCTACGCTCTCCGCCCGCACGGCGGGACCGAGATCGAGGCGTGGCGGATGGCCTGGCCTCAGTGGTTGGCGCTGGCGTCGCTGGGCGTGGTCACGGCGACCTGCTTGGAGGACTTGCGGGGTCGCCGCAGGACCCGCCCCAGACTGAGGTTGCGGGCGCGCTCGAGCGGGCGTTCGACCAGCTCGTAGACGGCGACCGACACGACGAGCGTCGCCGCGAGAGTGACGAGCAGGACCATGCCGAACGCGCCGGCGAACTGAGGGATGTCGAGCCAGCGGAAGGTCAGCTCGAGCACCAGCAGGTGGAAGCAGAAGCTGGCGTACGAGATGACTCCGAGGTAGCGCAGCGGCTTCCACGCGAGGACGCGGGCGTACGGGCTGTCGGGATCGGCGAAGACGGCCGGCAGCACGACGACGGTGCTGATGGCGGCAAAGAGCAGGATGCGCATCGCCCGCTGGAACTCCGACTCCGGGACCAGCGCCACCTCGCCTGCGACGGGGGTCGAGGCGACGAGAAGCAGACCCGCGGCGATGACCCACAGCGCTCCGGGACTCGACGCGACCACGCGCGCCCGCCCGGTCCAGGCACTGTCGGGCTCGAGATCGGCCAGCGCGAGGAGCAGGCCGCCGGCGAACCAGGCGAGATAGGAGGGGAGCCACATCGTCGGGGCGGATGCGCCGGGTGCGACCAGATCGGCGACCCCTGCCGTCCACGCGACGCTGACCACGCCGAGAAGGACGAGCACGATCGCGACGGCCCGTGGGCGCCACCGGGAACGCGTGACCGTGTGCGCGATCGCCCACGCGATGACGGGGAGGGCCAGATAGAAGGCGACCTCCACCTCCAGACTCCACATCTGCGTCAGCCCGTGCGGGAAGTCGTACCCGACCGTGATCAGTCGCGTGTGCGTGAGCGTGCGCAGCCACTCGACGGGCCTCAGGTCCTGGTCGGGGAGGATGAGCATCGCTGCCACCACCGCGAGGGCGAAGGTCGGCCAGATGCGGAGCACCCGACGCCACAGGTATCGCCCGGTGGCCGGTCGGCGGCGGCGGTCGCGCATCGCGCTCAGGAACGGTCGTCCGAGGAGGAAGCCCGAGAGGACGAAGAAGACCGCCACGCCGACGTCGAGCCGCGCGAGGAGCCCACCGAAGAACTCGGTCTGGTAGTGACCGGTCGCGAACGCGACGTGGGTGATGATGACCGCGAGCGCGCCGAACGCGCGCAGCGTGTCGAGCCCGGGGTAGGCGTGGTCCGGGAGGCGGTGCCGCACGATGCCGGCGGCCGGTGGTGTGCCGCTCACTGGACCGCCACCAGGTTGCCGATCTGCAGGCTCGTCACGCAGAGGTCACCGCCTCGGAGGTCGTCGAACACCATGTGACGGAACGTGGTGTCGTTGCGGACGACGTAGGTGTTGACCCCCGCGTCCAATGGGATCTCGTCGGCGTTGCCGCCGTACGAGACCACGACCGTGCCGCTGGTCTCGGCACGGTACTGGAGATAGATCCACGGGGCGTACCCCGGGACAGGGCCGCTGGTGCTGACGCTCACGCGGTCGCCCTCGGACAGGCTGGCGATGCAGCCCGGCTCGGCACCGGGCGCGGCCTCTCCGACGATGTTCGGGGTGACGCCTGCCGAGACGGGGATGCCGGCCTCGGTCAGAGTCTCCAGGTTGGTGCCCGCGTCGACGGCGGTGATCTGGGGGAGCGGTGCGAAGAAGTGGGAGGGGAGGGTCGCCGGATACAGCAGCGGCCACATGGTGGATGCCGGGACGTTCTCGTCGGCGATCGTCAGCCGTCCTTCGCCCTGGACGGCCTTCATCGCGTTGGTGACGTACACCCGTGCCGGGAAGTCGGCGTGCCAGAAGTTGACGTAGCGCACGGTGGACACCACCGACCCGATCAGGAGCAGCGCCATCACGGCGACGATCGCGCTCCGGGACGGGACGACGGCGAGCAGCGGCTCCCGACGCGGGGCGCTGGAGTCGGGTGCGCCGCGTAGCCGCAGGAACGCGAGACCGAGGACGAGCACCGTGACCGGCGCTACATCGGCGAGGTAGCGGAGCTCGTGCGCGGCCATCTCTCCCGCCGCGCTGCCGCGTCCGAGGGCCAGGAGCACGCCCTCGCACAGGAGGTAGGCGCCGAGGAGCACCCAGGCCCGCCCGGTGCGCACCCGCAGCAGGAACCCAGTCGCGACGACCGCGGCGAGCAGGATGAGACTGGCTGCCCACAGCACCAGCGGTGGATCGATCCCCACGGTCGGTGCCGCAGCCGGGTCCCAGGCCCACGGTCCGCCGAGGAGCGAGACGGGGAAGCTCTCCACGAGCAGCGTCTGCATGATGAGGCCCAGGCGAAGGTCGCCGGTGGTGGCGACCGGTGAGTCGACGAACGCCAAGCGGTAGCCGAGGTAGCCGGCGAGCACCAGCGCGTACAGCGCCCAACCCTTCCACCACTGCCGAAGGGCACCCAGGAGCCGCGAGGGCAGCGGGCCCCGGCGGAAGTAGGCCACCGCCAGGAAGGGCAACACGAGCGCGATGAGGAGCGCCTTGTCGTAGAAGAGCAGGCCACCCGCGAGCCCGACCGTGGCGACGAGTGCGTGCCGGAGAGCGCCGCTGCGGAGATAGGCGACGTGCCCGGTCACGGCGACGAAGAAGGCGATCTGGACCGGGAGCAGGTTGATGCCGGCAGCCCACCACATGAGCGCCGTCAGCGTCATCGGGGTGAAGAGGAAGACGGCGAACGGCACCAGCGTGGCCAGCCGCTCGCCGAAGAGGGTGCTCAGCATGACCCAGCACAGGATGCTCGCAACGGCCTGGAGGGCGATGAGCGTCCACGCGGCGGCCGTCCAGTTGAAGGGACCCGCCTCGCTGACCAGCCAGCCGATGAGCCGACCGCCCGGCATCAGCTTGTCGTCGTACGGCTCGAGCAGCAGGGAGCGCGTCAGTCCGCGCTCGGTCGCCTGCGAAAGCATCTTGAAGTCGTCGAGCAGGAAGAAGCCGCCGAACACCGCCCACGCTCGGAGGGCGAGCTGGACCACGACGAGGGAGCCGGCCAGCGCACGGGCCTTCTGCCGCCGTTCGAGGTCGTCGGGGAGCCAGCTGGTGACGGCCTGGGAGACGGGGATCACCGTGCGGACTATAGCCGCACTCTGCGCGTCGGCCCGCGGGCTTCGGTGCACGCATCGGCCGGCCGGGTCGCGATTAGGACACGATTGCCTCGCTCGTCGACCACATCGTGTCCGGACCGGGCTACCGGCTGGTAGTGTCACCGGCGTCTCATCGACTGTGAGGGAGTTCACGTGGGCAAGAAGACCGGGTTCGCTGCTGTTGTGATCGGCGCGTTCCTTCTGGTCTTGGCCGTTCTGGCCAAGACGTACGCGTACGACCAGCTGGCCGTAGTGCCGCTCGACCAGGAGTCCACGACGGTCTCCAAGACTGCCGAGGGCAAGGACGCGTCCTACCTGAACGTCGCCGCTCCGAGCGGCCCCGTGATCGAGTCGGGTCCGCTCGAGTCCCGTCGCGTCGTCGTCGGCCAGGTCGAGGCCGGCAAGGATGCGAGTGACGAGCTCGACAAGGACGTCGCGGTGTGGGACACGCTCTCCTACACGGCGCCTCCGGGCACGCCGGCCGAGGAGGCGCTCAGCGGCACGCGCGACGTGGTGCCGTTCGACCGCCACACCGGCGAGACGGTCCGGTGGGCCGGAGCCAAGACGGAGAGCACCGGCGTCGAGATCGAGCCGTTCAGCTTCTTCGGCAACTACTTCAAGTTCCCGTTCAACACGCAGAAGGAGTCGCTCGACTTCTGGGACGGCTCGCTCAAGAAGGCGGTGCCCGCCAAGTACGAGGGCACCGACGAGCTCGAGGGCCTCACCGTCTACAAGTTCGTCCAGACGATCGAGCCGACCAAGATCGCCGAGCAGCAGGTCCCGGGCAACCTCGTGGGCATGCCCGAGGCGTCCACCGTGGTCGCCGACCGCATGTACGGCAACGTTCGCACGCTGTGGGTCGAGCCGGAGACCGGTGTGATCATCAAGGGTCAGGAGGCCCAGCTCGCGACGCTCGACGTCGACGGCGAGACTCGCGCGACGATCACCGACGCGGAGCTGGCCTACGACGACGAGACGGTCAAGGCGACGGTCGACGAGTACAAGACGAAGGCCTCGCTCCTCGGGATGGTGCGCACCACCATCCCGCTGGTCGGCGCCATCCTCGGCGGACTGCTGATCATCGCCGGTGCGTTGCTGCTGCTCCGGGGACGCCGCGACGGTGACGACTCGACGCCCAAGCACACCTCGTCCGACGAGGACTCGCCGGCCGAGCCGTCGACCGCCAAGGCCTAGCGGTGTGACGTTGTCGTAGCGGCTGGCTACGATGACGGCGATGTCGACGCAGAGCACTGACCCCAGCCCACGAGACGAGCGCGCACAGGACCTGTGCGCGCTCGTCGACGTTTCCCCGAGTCCGTTCCACCTCTGCGCGGAGGTGGCCCGCAGACTCGGGGCGGCCGGGTTCGTCGAGGTTCGTGAGACCGAGGCCTGGCCGACCGAGCAGGGACGCTACTTCCTCGTCCGTGGCGGTTCGGTCGTGGCCTGGTCCACCGAGTCGGCGGCCGGACCTCAGTCGGCGTTCCGGATCGTCGGGGGGCACACGGACTCTCCCAACCTGCGTGTCAAGCAGCGCCCGGACCGCTCCAGCGCCGGCTGGGAGACCGTGGCCCTCGAGCCGTACGGCGGCCCGCTGCTCAACTCGTGGCTCGACCGCGAGCTCGGCCTCTCAGGTCGGGTGACCGTGAGGCGCGGGGGGCGCGCGGAGCATCTGCTGGTCCGCATCGACGAACCGGTGCTCACCGTCGCCCAGCTCGCGATCCACCTCTCGGAGGACCGCAAGGGCGTCGCGCTCGACCCGCAGCGTCATCTCGACGGCATCTACGGGGTGGGGGAGAAGGCCGACCTCCTGGCCGACGTCGCCGGCCGGCTCGATGTGGAGACAGACGCGCTCCTCGGCTGGGAGATCATGACGCACGACCTGGTGCCGAGCCAGGTCTTCGGCCGGAAGGCCGACCTGCTGGCGGCTCCTCGCCTCGACAACCAGACGACGTGCTGGGCGGGGACGACCGCCCTCCTCGACGTGGTCGACCAGCCGACCGAGGGTGTCGTTCCGCTGCTCGTCCTCTTCGACCACGAGGAGGTCGGCTCGACCTCTGACCGCGGCGCCGACTCCGACCTCCTCGTGACCGTCGTCGAACGCATCGTCCTCGCCGCCGGCGGCACGCGTGACGACTACCATCGCGCGGTGTCGGGGTCCGTCGTCGCGTCGGGCGACATGTCTCACGCGACGCACCCCAACTACGCCGACCGCCACGAGCCGTCACACCGGATCCTCCCCAACGGCGGTCCCGTCCTGAAGGTTCACCCCAACCTCCGCTACGCCACCGACGCGTCGGGCGCCGGCGCCTTCGCGCTCGCCTGCGAGCAGGCCGGCGTCCCGCTCCAGCGCTACGAGCACCGCGCCGACCTGCCCTGCGGGTCAACCGTCGGTCCGTTGACGGCCGCCCGCACCGGCATGACCACGGTGGACGTCGGAGCCCCGCAGCTGGCGATGCACGCGGCGAGGGAGCTGATGGGAGCGGCCGACCCGGCGATGTACACCGACGCGCTCGCGGCGTTCCTGGCCCCCGAGTACTGAGTGGTCCGCGGGCGTGTGTTAGCCCGCGTTGACCGTGTGACGAACGACCCCGTACCCTGGATGTGCGTTGTGGACTCGTACGGCCCCAGACCGAGCGGGTTCGTGCTCGCCAGCGTCTCCAGTCCTACCGCACGAGGTTCTCACGCGGCAACGACCGGCACGCTGCGATCCGGGTCCGCAGCCCCCCGCACAACTCCTATCCACCCATCGGAGCTCAATCCCATATGACGAGCAGCATCCAGGCAGCACCCGCGCCGCAGGTCGCGATCAACGACATCGGCAGCGAGGAGGACTTCCTCGCAGCGGTCGACAAGACCATCAAGTACTTCAACGACGGTGACATCGTCGACGGCATCATCGTGAAGGTCGACCGGGACGAGGTGCTCCTCGACATCGGTTACAAGACCGAAGGTGTCATCCCCTCGCGGGAGCTGTCCATCAAGCACGACGTCGATCCCCACGAGGTCGTCTCCGTCGGAGACGCCGTCGAGGCCCTCGTCCTCCAGAAGGAGGACAAGGAGGGACGTCTGATCCTCTCGAAGAAGCGGGCGCAGTACGAGCGCGCCTGGGGCGACATCGAGAAGATCAAGGAAGAGGACGGCGTCGTCGAGGGCACGGTCATCGAGGTCGTCAAGGGCGGCCTGATCCTCGACATCGGGCTCCGCGGCTTCCTCCCTGCTTCGCTGGTGGAGATGCGTCGTGTCCGCGACCTGGCCCCGTACGTCGGTCAGAAGCTCGAGGCCAAGATCATCGAGCTCGACAAGAACCGCAACAACGTGGTCCTGTCCCGTCGCGCGTGGCTCGAGCAGACCCAGTCCGAGGTCCGCCAGAACTTCCTCACGCAGCTCCAGAAGGGTCAGATCCGCAAGGGCGTCGTCTCGTCGATCGTCAACTTCGGTGCGTTCGTCGATCTTGGCGGCGTGGACGGCCTGGTGCACGTCTCGGAGCTGTCCTGGAAGCACATCGACCACCCGTCCGAGGTCGTCCAGGTCGGCGACGAGGTCACGGTCGAGGTCTTGGACGTCGACATGGACCGCGAGCGCGTCTCGCTGTCGCTGAAGGCGACCCAGGAGGATCCGTGGCAGCACTTCGCCCGGACCCACCAGATCGGTCAGATCGTGCCGGGCAAGGTCACCAAGCTCGTCCCGTTCGGCGCATTCGTCCGCGTCGAGGAGGGCATCGAGGGCCTGGTGCACATCTCCGAGCTGGCCGAGCGCCACGTGGAGATCCCCGAGCAGGTCGTCCAGGTCGGTGACTCGGTGATGGTCAAGATCATCGACATCGACCTCGAGCGTCGTCGTATCTCGCTGTCGCTCAAGCAGGCCAACGAGACCGAGGTCGCGCAGGACGCCGACGAGTTCGATCCCACGCTGTACGGCATGGCATCGTCCTACGACGCGCAGGGCAACTACATCTACCCCGAGGGCTTCGACCCGGAGACCGGCGAGTGGCGCGAGGGGTTCGACGACCAGCGGGAGACCTGGGAGCGGCAGTACGCCGAGGCCCACTCGCGCTGGGAGGCCCACAAGAAGCAGATCGTGGACGCCGAGGCCTCGGCCCGCGAGGCCGGCCAGCAGGCCGCGAGCGGCTCGTCGTACTCGTCCGGTGGCGCCAGCAGCAGCAGCAGCAGCGGCAGCACCGGCGGCGGCTCCAGCAGCTCGTCGTCCTCGTCGTCGTCGCAGGACAACGGCCGGTCGACCGGCGGTGCGCTCGCCTCCGACGAGGCACTTCAGGCACTGCGCGACAAGCTGACCGGCGGCGAGTGATCACCCGCTCCCGTTGACATGCTGCACGAGGCCCCTGCCCATCTGGGCGGGGGCCTCGTCGCGTCCCACGGGCGGTAGGTAGCCTGTGCCCGTGCGCTTCATCCTCGACCCCCGGCCGGTCGATCACGACCCGGTCACCGACGTCGCGACCGCGCACGCCCTGCTCCGCCAGGCGTCCGACGGTGAGATCGGGCCGACGGTGCGCATCAGCGTCCCGGTGGGCCCCACCGCGGCGTTCGGACGTTCGGACGTCCGCCGGCCTGGCTTCGCCTCTGCGGCGCAGGCCTGTCGTGCCCTCGGCTTCGAGCCGATCATCCGCGGTGCGGGCGGCCGGGTGGCCGCGTACACCGGGCAGACCCTGGTCGTGGACCACGTCAGCCCCGACCCCGACCCGGGCACAGGGATGCGTGACCGGTTCCGTGACTACGGGGTCCTCCTGACCTCGGTCCTCGGCGAGCTCGGTGTCGATGCCCGTGTCGGTGCTGTCCCGGGGGAGTACTGCCCCGGCGACTACAGCGTCAATGCACGCGGCCTCGTCAAGCTGGTCGGCACCGCACAGCGCGTGGTGCGAGGCGCCTGGCTGTTCAGCGCTGTCATCGTCCTCGGAGACGCCCCGATGCTCCGCGCGGCCCTTCCGGTGATCCACAACCGCCTGGAGCTGCCCATGCGCCGCCGCTCGGTGGGCGCGGTCTACGACGAGGTGCCAGGCCTCGACGTCGACACGGTGGCGAGCACGTTGCTGCGTGCGTACGACCGCATGACCAGCGTCGACGTGATCCCGCTCGACGACGTGACCCGCGCGCGTGCGGAGAGCCTGAAGAGCGACCATCGCGTGGGCGCTGACCTCGGCGCACGGCGGACCGCGTGATCCGCGTCGGTCTGACCGGGGGGATCGGCTCCGGCAAGAGCGCTGTGTCAACCCTGCTGCGAGACCGCGGCGCTGTCATCATCGACTCCGACGTGCTCGCGCGCGAGGTGGTCGAGCCTGGTACGCCGGGGTTGGCTGCGGTCGTCGAACGCTTCGGCGACGATGTGCTGACCGCCGACGGGCAGCTCGACCGTCCGGCGCTCGGCGCGCTGGTCTTCTCCGACCTGTCGGCTCGTCGAGACCTCGAGGACATCGTCCATCCGCTGGTCCGTGCTCGTGGCGCTGACCTCGAGGCCCAGGCAGGGCCCGATGCTGTCGTGGTCCACGACGTCCCTCTCCTCGTGGAGACGGGGCAGGCCTCTCGCTTCGACCTGGTCGTCGTCGTGGACGCTCCGGTCGAGGTCCAGATCGAGCGCCTGGTGACCCAGCGGGGCATGTCGCGCGAGGAAGCCGCGAGCCGGATCGCGGCTCAGGCGTCACGTGATGACCGACTCGCGGCGGCCGACGTCGTCATCGACAACACCGGCTCGCTCGACGACCTCGCGCGCGAGGTGGAGCAGCTCTGGACCACGCTCTTGAGCCCAGAGGTTGTCAGACACCGCCGATAGCGTCAGATCGCATGACGACCATCGCTGTGACAACGCCAACCGGTCACGTCGGGGCGCATGTCGTGCGCCTGCTCGTCCAGGCCGGCACGCGGCCCGTCCTCCTGTTGCGAGACGCGGCCAGACTCGACCCTGACCTCCTGCCCTACGTGCAGGTGAGGGAGGGAGACCTGCACGACCGTGACTACGTCGTGCGCGCGACCGAGGGCGTCGACGCCCTGTTCTGGGTGGATCCGACCGACCTGACCGTCGACGACCCCAATGCCTCGACACGAGAGCTCGCCGAGCACGCCGCCGACGCGGTGCGGCGCAACACGATCTCGCGGCTCGTGCTGCAGAGCAGCGTCGGAGCCGAGCGCCGGCAGGGCGTCGGACTCATCGACGGGCTGGGCGCTGCGGAGGACATCCTGGGCGACACCGGCGTCGACCTGCTGGTCCTGCGCTGCGGCTACTTCTTCACCAACCTGCTCGACGACATCGACGCGATCCGTGGTGGTGTGCTCCCGACGGCGATGGCCCCCGATCGCCGGCTGCCGTGGGTGGCGCCGCGCGACATCGGCGACGTCGTGGCCGCTAACCTGCTCAGCGGACGGCCGGGGCGACGGATCCAGGGTGTGCACGGACCAGAGGACCTGTCGTTCTCCGACGTCGCGCGCACGGTGAGCGACGTCACCGGTCATCCCGTGGCCGTGCACCACGTCGAGGACGACGAGCTCTTCGCGATGCTCACGTCGGTCGGTCTCGGCAAGAGGGCTGCGCAGGGGATCGTGGGCATGACGTCGGGCATCCGCGACGGATTCGTCCCCGAGCAGCCCAGGGACGCCGTGACCACGACGCCGACGACGCTGGCCGCTTGGGCGTACGAGGAGCTCCGTCCCGCACTTGCCCCTCGCTGACCTCGCCGGGGCAGCGCGGTGCCTGGGACGACGAACGGGCCGGCGCCTCGACCCTTCGGTCGCGGACACCGGCCCGTTCGTCTGCGGACTCGCTGCGCCCCCGTCAGGCGGCGAGATCCGGGTCGGCGATCTTGCGGAGACGCTGGATCGCCTCTCGCTCGAGCTGGCGGACGCGCTCGGCGGAGATTCCGTGGCGCTTGCCGATGTCGGCGAGCTTGTGCTGGCGGCCGTCGAGCAGACCGTAACGGCAGCGGATGATGTCGGCCTCGCGCTCGCCGAGGTGCTCCACCAGACCCGAGAGGCGGTCACGGGACTCCGTGTCGAGCACCGCGTGGTCCGGGCCGGGCTGGGTCTCGCGGGCGACCAGGTCGCCGAGGGACGTGTCACCGTCCTCGTCCACCGGGGAGTCGAGGCTGACGTGATCGCGACCCCACGAGATGAGGTCGATCACCCGCTCGACCTGCATGCCGAGCTCTTCGGCAATCTCAGCCGGGTCGGGCTCGTGGCCCAGCTTGCGCTCGAGGTTGCGACGAGCGGCACCCACCTGGTTGAGCTCCTCCACGACGTGCACGGGGAGCCTCACGACACGGCCCTGCTGGGCGATGCCGCGGGTGATGGCCTGGCGGACCCACCACGTGGCGTAGGTGGAGAACTTGAAGCCCTTGAGGTAGTCGAACTTCTCGACCGCCCGGATCAGGCCGGTGTTGCCCTCCTGGACCAGGTCGAGCATCGGCATCTGCGAGCGACCGTACTTGCGGGCGATCGACACGACCAGACGCAGGTTGGCGGTGATGAACTCGTCGAGGGCGCGCTCACCCTCGGCGACCATCCACTCGAGCTCCTCCTGGGTCGCCGACTTCGGGGCTCCGCCCTTCTTGCGGCCCACGCGACCCTCGGCCAGGAGGTGCTTGGCAAAGAGTCCGGCTTCGATGGTCTTGCTCAGCTCGACCTCACGGGCGGCGTCGAGCAGAGGGGTGCGCGAGATCTCGTCGAGGTACATACCGACGCTGTCTCGTCCCTCGGCGCGCTCACGCACCTGAGTCGTTGCTGTCGTCACGCAGACCAGCTCCTTCACTTCTTCTCGGCTCGATCCATCACAACGCGATCAGCCGCCGGTCGATTCCGTCTGGCACTGGAAAAGACGAACAGAGCGTGCTAAAGGTGCCGGTCTCAGGTGTTTCTTAGGCCATATCCCTTAACCACGGGCCGCTCAGGGGTGGGCGACCGCGTATCGAGCGATCACGAACGGGTCGTCGTGACGAACGTCACGCAGCGTGAGGTCGAGGCGCCGGGGGAGGAGCGGCTGGCCTGAACCCAACGTGACGGGAGCGTACGAGACCTCGAGCTCGTCCAGGAGACCCGCGTCGGCGAACTGGCCGGCGAGCTCGCCCCCGCCGATCACCCAGACGTCCTTGTCGTCGGCGACCGCGAGCATCTCGGAGTGGACCGCCGCCACGTCGCCCTGGGCGAAGCGGATGTCGGCCCCCGGGACCCGCGGGAGGTCGCGATGTGTCATCACCCAGCTCGGTGAGGTGTAGGGCCAGGCCTGGGGGTTGTCGAGCAGGCTCTCGTGGTCGAGGATCCACTCGTAGGAGCTGGAACCCATCACCATTGCCCCGAAGCGCGTGGTGAGACCCTCCATCTCACCCGCGAGGTCCTCCGAGACAGGCTGGGAGAGCAACCAGCCGAGGTCGTGGTCGGACGTGGCGATGAATCCGTCGAGGCTGCTGGCGGTGTAGTAGATCGTCCGGGTCATCGGCTGATCGTCCCGGACAGCACCGACAGTTTTGGCCCGGTCGGTCAGTCTCGCCGACGTCCTTCCTCAGTCTCGGACGGCGAGCGGCTCGTGAGCAGCGCCGAGGGTGTCGATGACCCACGCGAGCTCGTACGCCCGCTCCTTCCACGACTCGTACCGCCCGCTCACGCCCCCGTGTCCCGCACTCATCTCGGTCTTGAGGAGCACGTCCGCGCCCGCGACGGCACGAAGACGCGCCACCCACTTGGCGGGCTCGACGTAGAGCACGCGGGTGTCGTTGAGGCTGGTGATCGCGAGGATCTTGGGATATCGCTGTGCGGTGACGTTCTCGTACGGCGTGTAGGACTTCATGTAGGCGTAGACCTCGGGATCGTGCAGCGGGTCGCCCCACTCGTCCCACTCGATGACCGTCAGGGGGAGCGAGGGGTCGAGGATCGAGGTCAGCGCGTCCACGAACGGCACGACCGCCAAGATGCCGGCAAAGTCGTCCGGGGCGTCGTTGGCCACGGCACCCATCAGCAGGCCCCCGGCCGAACCGCCCTCCGCCACCAGGCGCTCGCTCGTGGTCCACCGCTCGGCGACGAGATGACGAGCGCAGTCGACGAAGTCGGTGAAGGTGTTCTTCTTGTGCAGGAGGCGGCCGTCCTCGTACCAGCCGCGCCCCATCTCACCGCCGCCGCGGACGTGGGCGACCGCGAACACCACCCCGCGGTCGAGCAGCGACAGCCGTGTCGCGCGGAAACCGGGGTCGATGCTCGACTCGTAGGCGCCGTAGCCATACAGCAGCGCCGGAGCGCTCCCGTCGCGGGCCACACCCTTGCGAGCGACGAGCGAGATCGGCACCCTCGCGCCGTCGCGCGCGACCGCCCACAGCCGGTGCTGCTCGTAGTCGGCGGGGTCGTAGCCGCCCAACACGGGCTGCTGCTTGCGGAGGAGGAGCTCACCCGTCGCGACGACGTAGTCGTACACGGTCTCGGGTGTGACGAAGGAGGTGTATCCGAGGCGGACGAGCGGTTGCTCCCACTCGCGGTTGGGCCCGAGCCCGCTGGTGAACAAGGGCTCGTCGAACGAGACGGGGACAGGGTCGCCGAGCGGAGCGCCCGGTCGGGCGTCGTCGTCGAGGGTGATCACGGCCACCTGGCTGAGCGCGTCGCGTCGCAGGCTCAGCGCGACGAACCCGGCGAAGGCGTCGACGTCCTCCAGACGGGTGTCGTCGCGGTGCGGGATCTCCGTACGCCAGTGCTCCGGTCCGGGCGTGGACACCGGGGCGCTCGCCAGCTCGAAGTTGACCGCGCCGTCGTTGTGGAGCACGAGGAAGCGGTCCTCGCCGCCGACCACGACGTGCTCGACGGAGTATTCGATGCCCTCGCGCCGGGGGGCCACCACTCGGAACTCGCCCGTGGGGTCGGTCGCGTCGAGCACCCGGATCTCGGTCGTGACCTTGGAGCCCGAGGCGATCACGAGGAATCGGTCGCTGCGGGTCGCGCCCACACCGGTGAAGTAGCGCTCGTCGGTCTCGTGGAACACGAGCTCGTCGGCGTCCGAGGGCGTCCCGATCGTGTGCCGCCACACCTTGTCCGGACGCCACGCGTCGTCGACGGTCGAGTAGTAGAGGTGATCGGCGTCGAACGACCACGTCGCGCCGTACGACACGTCGCTGATCTCGTCGTCGAGCAGGGCGCCCGAGCTCAGGTCCTTGACCCGCAGGGTGAACCGCTCGTCGCCGGCGGTGTCGACGGAGTAGGCGAGCAGGGACCCGTCACGGCTCACGCTGAGCGCGCCCAGGGCGAAGTAGTCGTGTCCCTCGGCCTCGGTGTTGCCGTCGATCAGGACCTGCTCGCCCTCGACGGGCGTGTCCGAGCCGAGCTCGGGCGGCGTCCAGTCGCCGGGGCTCGTCACGGGGCAGCGGCAGTGGACGGCGTACTCGCGGCCCTGGAAGGTGCGTGCGTAGTACCACCAGGATCCGCGCCGGACCGGCACGGACAGGTCGGTCTCGAGGACGCGCGACTTGATCTCGTCGAAGATCCGCCCGCGCAGCGCCTCGAGGTGCTCGGTCCGCTCGGCGGCGTAGGCGTTCTCGGCCTCGAGATAGGCGCGGGTCTCGGGCGCGTCCTTGTCACGGAGCCACTCGTAGTCGTCGACGACCTCGTCGCCGTGGTGGACCCTGACCTGGGGGTGGCGCGGCGCGACCGGAGGCCGCGGACCGGAAGACGTGCTCATGGCTCGACCGTACCGGGTGTCAAGGACGGGTCCTCGGCGTCGAACGTGCGTACGGGACCAGGCCCCGTGGTGGCCGTCTCGAAGCGCACCGTGACCCGTCCCAGACCCGACCCCCAGACCCATCCCGGGCCGTGCTCGTCGTGGACCACGTCGGCGCCTGGGGCCCATCGCGAGCGGGCACGGAGCGGACGCGGGACCGCGCCGGCGGTCGCGATGTCCGGCTCGCCGGCGAGCGTGGTCGCAGCGCCCGTCGATCCGGTGGCGGCCGCGAGCTCGTCGTCGTCGGGCGGGAAGAGGTCGTCCTGGACCCAGTCGGCCATCCCCGAGACGCCGACCCCGAGCAGCCGAATGCCTGACGAGGTGTCGATCTCGGCGAGCAGCCCTGTCACCGTGCGTGCGATCACGCGCGCGTCGTCGGTGGGTCCGGCGAGAGTCGCCGACCGGGTGTGGGTCTCGAAGTCGTGGTGGCGGATCTTGAGCGTGACCGTACGGCCGGAGGTGGCGTTGGCGCGCAGCCGCTCCGACACTCGACGGCTCATGGTGGTCGCCACGTCGGCGAGGACGCGCGGATCGGTGATGTCGGTCTCGAACGTGTCCTCGACGCTCAGCGACTTCGTCTCGCGCTCCGCGACCACCCCACGGTGGTCCTCTCCGCGAGCGAGCGAGTGCAGCGAGGTCCCGTACGCCGTGCCAAGCAGGGACGTGAGCTCGAGGAGGTCGAGTCGACGCAGCTGCTCGACCGTGTGGACGCCGATCCGGCGCAGGCGCTCGGCGGTCACCGGGCCGACGCCCGGGATCGTGCGCACGCTGAGCGGGTCGAGCGTCGCGATCTCGGTGCCGGGCGCGACGACGTACGATCCGTCGGGCTTGGCGAGCTCGCTCGCGATCTTGGCGAGGAACTTGGATGAGGCGACACCCACCGAGGCGGTCAGACCGCCGGTGCGCTCGGCGACGTCGGCGCGGATCTGCTCGGCGAGCGCGGTCACGCCGTCCAGGTCGAGGTGGCGTGACTCGTCTCCGGCGGCGAGGTCGACGAACGCCTCGTCGAGAGACAAGGGCTCGACGAGCGGAGAGATCTCGCGGAGCCGACCCATCACGACCCGGCTCGCGGCACGGTAGGCGTCGAAGCGTCCCGACAGATAGGCCGCGTGCGGGCACCGGGCGCGCGCCTCCGCAGTCCGCATGGCGGATCTGACGCCGAAGAGCCGAGCCTCGTACGAGGCGGTGGACACGACGCCCCGGTGACCAAGACCACCGACCACCACCGGCTTGCCGCGCAGCGACGGCTTGTCGCGCTGCTCGACGGCGGCGAAGAACGCGTCGAGGTCGAGGTGGAGGATCGTGGCCTGGCGGCGCATGGCCCCATTCTCGCTCCGGCTGCGGACGGCTCGTCGGCCAGTGTCGAGAGGCCGGTGTCCACAGGCCAGAAGTCACCTGTCCCGAGTGCTCTCCGAGGACCCACCCTCTCGGCATGACCGATGTGATGCGCGCTCGCACCCTGTCCGACCTGATCGGTGTTGTCCCCGTCCTGCTCGGGTTCCACCCCCGCGACTCGTTGGTGGCCGTGTGCCTCGACGGTCCTGCCGGCCGTGCCGGCTTCCGGCTGCGGGTCGACCTGCCTCCGCCGGAGGCCGCCGAGCTCGCCGCCGACCAGCTGGTGGGCTACCTGCTCCGCCAGGATCCGGACGCGGTCGCCCTGATCGCCTACGCCGACACCGATCTCGACGAGGGTGCGCGGGCACTCACCGACGCGATGACCCGACTGCTCCGCGCGGACGGCGTCCACGTCACCGACGCCGTCCGCTACGACGGCACGCGCTACTACTCCTACTCCTGCCAGGACCCGACGTGCTGCCCTCGCGAGGGGGTGCCGTGCGACGTCTCCTCGTCCCCGCTGCTCGCGGAGGCGGTCTTCCGTGGCCACGAAGTGCTGTCCGACCGGGACGACCTCGTACGCCGGTTCGCCCCCGTGTCGGGTCGTGCGCTCGAGGAGGCGCAGCGAGCGACCGAGCGAGAGGTGCAGGGCTTGGGCCGCGTCGGGGCGCACGGAGCTGCTCAGCGCGACGCCGAGACCGTGCGCCGTGGACTCGCCCGCGTCCTCCCGGTGGTGGATGCGGCTCTCGGCGCAGGGCCGGGTGGACCGGCGACGGGCGGCGGGGGGAGCGGCAGCGGCCATCGCCTGGTCCCCGACGACGTGGCTGCGCTGTCGGTGTGGACGTCGCTCGTCGTCGTACGCGACGTCCTCTGGTCGAGGATCACGCCTGCCAACGCGCTCGCCAGCCTCACGATGTGGCGCGAGGTCGCCGTGAGCGCCGTGGCTCCGTTCCAGGCGGCCCCGTTGACGCTTGCGGCGTTCGCGGCATGGTTGGCAGGGGACGGGGCACAGGCCCAGTGCGCGCTGGACCGCGTCGCCGAGGTCGCGCCGAGATATTCTATGGCCGCCCTGGTGCAGCAGGCGCTCACCGAGTGCCTCGACCCGGCGCACTGGGAGGGATTCGACACCGACGACGTTCTGCGGACGGTGCCCGGCCTCTCATAGTGTTGGTGCTGCGACACGCCGACGACGCGGTCACGAGGCCGAGGAGGCTGAGATGGGTCAAGAGGTCGACGACCAGGTCTTCACCCGCGAGGACCGGACCGCCTTCCGGGAGAAGGTCCGGCGCAGCCTGGACGTGTTCTCCCGGATGCTGCGCGACACCCGATTCGACGCGGTCCAGCCGATGACCGGGGTGGAGATCGAGCTCAACCTGATCGACGAGGTGGGCAACCCCGCGCTGCGCAACGAGGACGTCCTCGCGGCGATCGCCGACGAGGACTTCCAGACAGAGCTCGGCCAGTTCAACATCGAGATCAACATCGACCCCCGGCCCCTCGACGGCTACGGGTTGAGCCACTACGAGAAGACGATCCGCGAGGACCTCAACCACGCCGAGAAGCGCGCGAGGTCGGTCGACGCACATCTGCTGATGATCGGCATCATGCCGACCCTCAAGGCGGGCCACATGACCCCGTCGACGATCTCTGCCAGCCCTCGCTACTCCCTTCTCTCGGAGCAGGTCCTCGCCGCTCGCGGGGAGGACATCGCGATCTCGATCTCGGGGGAGGAGCGCCTGACCACGACCTCCGAGTCGATCATGCCCGAGGCCGCCTGCACCAGCGTGCAGCTCCACCTCCAGGTGGGACCGGCCGAGTTCGCGTCGTACTGGAACGCCTCCCAGGCCATCGCGTCCACCCAGCTCTCGCTCGGCGCGAACTCGCCCTTCCTGCTCGGCAAGCAGCTGTGGCACGAGACCCGGATCCCGCTCTTCGAGCAGGCGACCGACACCCGCTCGGAGGAGCTCAAGGCCCAGGGGGTCCGCCCGCGCGTGTGGTTCGGAGAGCGGTGGATCACGTCGATCTTCGACCTCTTCGAGGAGAACGTCCGTTACTTCCCGGCCCTGCTGCCGGTCCTCGACGACGAGGACCCGGAGGCGGTCCTCGCCGCCGGCGACCCGCCGACACTGGCGGAGCTGCGTCTGCACAACGGCACGATCTATCGGTGGAACCGACCGATCTACGACGTGATCGGCGACCGCCCCCACCTGCGCGTCGAGAACCGCGTGCTTCCCGCCGGGCCCACGGTGGTCGACACGGTGGCCAACGCGGCCTACTACTTCGGGCTGGTCCGGGCCATGGCCGATGCCGACCGTCCGCTCTGGACGCAGATGTCGTTCAGCGCGGCCGAGGAAAACTTCACGAGTGCGGCGAGGGGCGGGATCGGCGCGAGCATCTATTGGCCCGGCATCGGCACCGTCGGTGTGACCGAGCTGGTGCTCCGTCGTCTCCTCCCGATGGCGGCCGACGGGCTGGACGCCATGGGGGTGGACCCCTCCGACCGCGACAAGTACCTCGGCATCATCGAGCAGCGGTGCCTGACGGGTCGCAACGGTGCGACCTGGCAGAGCGAACGCTTCCGCACGTTGTACGAACGCGCCGGCACCGACCGTACGGAGGCGCTGCGCGAGATGACGATGCACTATCGCGAGCGGATGCACACCAACGAGCCCGTGCACACCTGGGACTGACCGCGCTCGTCCCGCTGCGGGGTGTCGACGGTTCACCGAGCCGTCCGACGCGAGCGGCGCGGCCCGACGGTGGCGTCAGGCACGCTGACCCAGCCCGCCCGCGTGACGACGAGGAACACCTCACCGTCGCCGCGCGCGCAGGTCCGCCACGCCGCGTACCAGGCGAGGTCGGCGCCGCGTACCTCCGGCCGACCCGCGCGCTCCCAGACGAGCACGCGGTCGCGCGGTCCTGTGCCTGCGGCGACCGGGGCCACGAGCCGACCGACGACGTCCGCACGCATCCACGCGTCAAGTCGCTGGACGACGCGCGGCGACGACGACCAGCGCCCGACGAGGGACGCGTGCCCTGCGTCGTACGACCAGAGCGACAGTCTCGGCTCGCCGTCCGGCGGGGTCGCCCGCCGCACCCATCGCTCGACGAGCGCGTCGAGGAGCCGCGAGGCAGCCGCAGGAGGGATGCCGACCGACGGGCCGGAGGGAAGCGAGGGCATGGACCCAGGGTGGGTCCTCCTCGTCTCGCCGGAGCTCGGATGTCCACACGTCGGGGTGACGCGGCGCCGAGGGCGGTGGAAGGCTGTCGAGCGACATGGATCACGATACTGTCGGAGCACCGTCGAGCTATGGAGGTCGAGGATGGGCACGATCGTCGTGGGATACGTCCCTAAGGCAGAGGGACGTGCGGCTCTCGCGCGGGCCGTGGAGGAGGCAAAGCTCCGGGGGTCGAGCCTCGTGGTGGTCAACTCTCACCGCGGCGGGCGAGACTTCGACGACGATGACGCAGTCCGGACCGAGGCCCAGCTCAAGGACGTCCGCGAGCAGCTCGCCGACTCGGGCGTCGACTCCGAGGTTCGCCAGCTGGTCCGCGGCATGGATCCCGCCGACGATCTGATCAAGGTCGCCGAGGAGACCGGGGCGGAGTTCATCGTCATCGGCCTGCGTCGCCGGTCGCCGGTCGGCAAGTTGATCCTCGGGAGCAACGCGCAGCGCGTGCTGCTCGACGCCACCTGCCCGGTGCTCGCCGTCAAGGCCTGACGGCGACTGGCGGGTCGACGACGCGGCCGTCCTTGGTCGAAAAGGTCGCGTTTCGGTCACGGTACGAGATCGTGGGCCAGGCGGTTCGTGGTTCGCCCCCAGCGCGTGGCAGACTGGACGAGCCGCGGTTGACGGGAGGCCGGTTGATCGCGCCCTCAAGACTGCAGCGACCTTCTGGTCCGAGCACCCCTAGGGAGTCATCTCGTGGTTTCAGCGCCCGATAGCCGAGCACGCAAGACGGTCGTGGCGGAGGCGGGATCCGCCCGCACCACGGTGAAGGCTTCGGCCTCGCAGGGCGCGACCAAGAAGGCCGCGCCTGCCAAGAAGGCTCCGGCGGCCAAGAAGGCACCGGCCAAGAGCGCGGCCGCCAAGAAGACGGCGGCCAAGAAGGCGCCGGCGAAGAAGACCGCGGCCAAGGGCGCCGCCGAGGTCGACATCACCGCCGGCGCGATCATCGTCGACGAGAACGGCAAGAAGGTTCTGCCGGACATCCCCGACGAGGTCTTCGTGAAGGACCTCAAGACCGACCCCACCCTCAAGGAGGACGAGGCGTCGGGCTTCACGATCTCCGCGGCTGACGACACCGACGAGCCGGAGCAGAAGGTCACCGTCGCCGGCGCCACCGCCGACCCGGTCAAGGACTACCTCAAGCAGATCGGCAAGGTCTCGCTGCTCAACGCCGGCCAGGAGGTCGAGCTGGCCAAGCGGATCGAGGCCGGCCTGTTCTCCGAGGAAAAGCTCGCCTCGGGCGGCAAGCTGTCGGAGCCGGTGCGCGAGGAGCTCGAGTGGATCGTCGAGGACGGTCGCCGCGCCAAGAACCACCTGCTCGAGGCCAACCTGCGACTGGTCGTCTCGCTGGCCAAGCGCTACACCGGCCGCGGCATGCTGTTCCTGGACCTGATCCAGGAGGGCAACCTCGGTCTGATCCGTGCGGTGGAGAAGTTCGACTACACCAAGGGCTTCAAGTTCTCGACCTACGCGACGTGGTGGATCCGCCAGGCGATCACCCGTGCGATGGCCGACCAGGCGCGCACCATCCGCATCCCGGTCCACATGGTCGAGGTCATCAACAAGCTCGCCCGTGTCCAGCGTCAGATGCTGCAGGACCTGGGTCGCGAGCCTACGCCGGAGGAGCTCGCCAAGGAGCTCGACATGACTCCGGAGAAGGTCGTCGAGGTCCAGAAGTACGGCCGCGAGCCGATCAGCCTCCACACGCCTCTCGGCGAGGACGGCGACTCGGAGTTCGGTGACCTCATCGAGGACTCCGAGGCGATCGTCCCCGCCGACGCCGTCTCGTTCACGCTGCTCCAGGAGCAGCTGCACGCGGTGCTCGACACGCTGTCCGAGCGTGAGGCCGGTGTGGTGTCGATGCGCTTCGGCCTGACCGACGGCCAACCCAAGACGCTCGACGAGATCGGCAAGGTCTATGGCGTGACGCGCGAGCGGATCCGTCAGATCGAGTCCAAGACGATGAGCAAGCTGCGTCACCCGTCGCGTTCGCAGGTCCTGCGCGACTACCTCGACTGAGCGATATCTCAGCAGTCACAAGCAGCGTTCACGAGCGCCGCGTACGGATCCCGTACGCGGCGCTCGTGCGTGAGCTGCCTTGTCGTACGCCGATACGCTGAGGGCATGTCCACGACGCGTACACCGGGCCGTCGGTCGTTCCTCGGCCCCGCGATCCCGGTGCTCGTCCTCCTCGGCGCCATGTGGTTGCTGGAGCTGTTCGACGCGCTTCCGGGCGTCTTCCTCGACCAGCACGGCATCCGCCCGCGGGACACCGACGGCCTGTACGGCATCGCGGCCGCTCCGTTCCTGCACGGTGGCTTCGACCACCTGATCGCCAACTCGACGGCGTTCGTCGTGCTCGGGATCCTCCTCGCCTACACGGCGCGGTCCCGATTCTGGCCGGCCACCTTCGGGATCGTGCTCCTCGGGGGCCTCGGCACGTGGCTGATCGGTGCCCCGTACACGGTGCACATCGGAGCGAGCGGGCTGATCTACGGCTACGCGGCGTTCCTCGTGGTGTGGGGGATCGTGACACGCCGTCTGCTGTCGGTGCTCGTCGCGGTGGTGGTCGCCGTGATGTACGGCGGCATCGTCGGTGGGATCCTTCCCGGTCAGGCCGGCATCTCCTGGGAGGGGCACCTCATGGGCGCCGTCGCGGGCGTCGTCATGGCGTGGTGGCTCGGCCGGCGGGACAACCACGAGCGTCGACAGCCCCAGCGGTCGAGGTTTTCCTGAGTCCAGCCGTCGCGGCTCCTGGGTGCGGCTACCCTCACCGCCGGTCTGGTCGATGGACGCTGACGAGATCGCGCAGGTGGGTCTCGAGCGGGCTCAGCTCGCCGCGCCCTCGCCCGGCCCGGTGTGGCCATGGCTGGTCGACCCGGTGGCGACGCCGGGCGGCGTAGTGGTGGCCGGTCGGCGTGGTCCACGTGACCGTGTCAGGGATGGGAGTGCGGTCGCCTGTCGCCGCGGACCCCGTGGAGGCGTGCACTCTCCAGCCGGGCACCTCTTTGACGAGGTTGTCGTGACGACAGAGTCCCTGCGCGTTGTCGACGGTCGTCAGCCCTCCAGCACCGTGCGGGTCGACGTGGTCGATGTCGGTGGCGTCGCAGTCGCAGAACGGGCGGAGACAGTGCCCGTCGATCGTCCGGATCAGCCGCGCGATCCGTGCTGGGAAGCGGCGCCGTCTCTCGTCGGCGTCGCGCGGGTCGCCGCGGTCGTCGGTGAAGACCCTGCGGAGCCAGCTCGCCTCTCGTCCGGCCAACCGCCGGCAGAGGGCCGCCGGCACGGGTCCGTAGCCGTCGAGGACGCCAGGAGCGTCGTCGACGCCGAACAAGGTCTCCGGCCTCATCAACAGACCGATCTCCGCCGGTGCGTGCGTCGATGAGCCGTCCGGTGTGTCGACGTCAACACCGGTGAGCGCCTCGATCGCGTGGTCGGCGGCGATCTGGCGAGTCGTCCGCGGATCGGTCGAGGCCTTCTGCCGGAAGGCGTCGGAGCGGAGACGTCGCCATGCGGCGATCACCTGCTCGGCGGGAGCGCGGACCGTCAGCTCGGCCATCGCGTCCGAGAGTCGGCGCAGCCGGATGTGCCGTGTTGCTCGTGCCGCGTCGGCCCGGTCCGCGCTGCCCTCTGCGTCGAGTGCGAGGACGTGGCGCCGCGCCGCCGCGGAGGCCTCGCGGACGGACATGCCGGGAAGAGTGGTGACGACTCGTTCGTCGATGCGCCGACGCCGTCGTCGGTCGAGTGGCGCCGTCTCGGCGCAGACCGCTGCGGCGACGGAGGCACTGATGGCTCCGTCGCGGAGGAGCGCGTGGGTCATCGGGTGGTCACGAAGCGCGATCGCCACGTCGAGGCTGTGCTGACCGGCGCCGTTGCCCACACCGCGAGCCATCCCGACCTCGGCCCGAAGCGAACGCGTCCGCGGCTGCGCAGCGCTCAGGCCAGCACTCGGGTCCTGGCTCGGGTCGGCACCCGAACGGCGGGCTTCGAGGGCCGAGACCGCGTCGTGCTGGACGCCCTGGGCGATCCGTACCACCGCCTCGCACGCACGGATGACGTCGATCTCCGTGGCGCCGGCGGCCCGGTCGAGGTCGTCTGTGCGAGAGAGGTCGGCACGTGTCAGCACGACGACCTGCTCGACACGGGTGGAGAGTGCGTCGAGCAGCGTCGCAGCGGCCTCCGCTCCAACCCCGTGTTCGATCATGTGTTCGATAGTAGAGCGCCGGTCTGACACGCGTCGGGCACGTCCTCAGCGCGGCCACCCCGCAACCACGGGTCAGGAACTCTCAGGTCAACACGACGCCGACGACCCACAGCGTCGCCGACACCAGACCGCCCGCGAGCTCGATGAGGATCGACAGGCCGGCCGCCTTCATCGCGTGCTTCGTCGACTCCCAGGCAGCGGCGTGCGTCCGGTGCCGCCCCATCTCGAAGACATACTCGCCCAGCACGAAGCCGAGGAACAGGCCCAGCACCGGAACGACGAAGAAGCCGACGATCCCGCACAGGCCGCCCACGAGCATGGCGCGTCCAGGAACCCCGGCCCGGTTCAGCCGCTTGCCCGGGATCGCGTACTGCACCACGAGGGCGACGGCGTACACGAGCGTCGCCACCCCGAGGACGGCCCAGCCGGTCGGCTCGCCCACCGCGATCGCCCAGACGACGATCGCCGCCCAGATGAGCAAAGACCCGGGGAGGATCGGGACGATGATCCCCGCGAGCCCGACGAGGATTGCGAGGCCGACGAGGACGGTGCCGAGGGTTCCCATGGGGGAAGGGTGCCAGAGCGATCTGAGTACGACGACGCTGCCGTCCGGTGTGGGGACGGCACAGGATCGGACGGGTGATGCGAAGACGCGGTACGGCAGCGGCGGTGCTGCCGCTCGCGCTGGCGCTTGCGGGCTGTGAGCACTCCTGGCACTGGAAGGCGGCCGACCTCGACCGCAACCGGCTCAACCTCGGGCTCTTCCGGGGAGCCGACACGGGGGAGGAGCTGGGCACCTGGGTCCGCAACGGGCGTGTCGCAGCGGTCGAGGGCACCCGCGACCGGGACGACCGGGCCGTGGTGGTCCGGTACGAGCGCACGGTTGCGGACGGGTGGCTCGGTCCACAGGACGAGGTGGAGCGGGTCTGTTATCGGTTCACTCCGGACCGGGACGGCGACGACGTCGAGTTCGGGCGTACGGACTGTCCCTGAAACGCTGTTACGAATCGTTACCCCCGCCACTGTCAGGTGACCCCCGAGGTGCGGTAGAACAACGTCTGAGAGTCACGGTGGCGTGACCTGACTGGAGGGTCACGTGAAGATCGGACGACGGCCGCGGCTCGCGGCAATCCTGGCGACCTCGCTCGGCGGGGTGCTGGTGGCGGGGGCCCTGGCGTTCGCGCCAGGAAGCGCCGTGGGAGAGACGACGGCGGCCGCAGAGCCGGCACCCATCCGCACCCAGACCGGCTGGGCGGTGACGAACCTCGCGAGTGCGCTCGGTCACGGGTCGCCGCAGACCCACGATCTCGTTGACGTTGATGCCGAGGGGACGGTCGTCGCGGCGCGCTGGCGTCCGTGCACCAGGAGTGCCTGCGGGTCACGGAGCTACCTGCGCGTCTCGAGCGACGCCGGCCGCACGTTCGGGCCGCCGCAGATCGTCGACGACGCCGCGAGCACGCCCGTGGTCGCCGTCTCGGCGGCCACCGTGCTCACCGCTTCTCCGGCGGTGGCGGGTCCCGGAACGCACGTCGTACGAGTCCAGCGCTGGATCCGCCAGACGCCCACGAGCCACGATCTCGCGGTCGCCCAGAGGCCGGTGAACCTGCGCCTCGCGGCCTCGGGTGAACGAGGGGTGCTCGCATTCCGCGTCGGCTCGACCGTGATGTCGATGCGCACCGAGAACGCAGGTGCGAGCTGGTCGACGCCGGTCGTCGTCGGCACCAGCAACGGCAGCCTCGACGTCGGAATCGAGGGCACGAGGGCGGTCGTCGTGTTGGCATCCGGGGGCGGCACGTGGTCGGTCAGGGTCTCCGACGACGCGGGCGCCACCTGGGGGGCCGCGCACGGCCTCGCCACCTCGAGCGACGATGCTGCCGTGCCTCGAGTCGCGGTTACGCCGAGCGGTCGGATCGCTCTTGCTGGGTCGCACCTCGAGGCCAGCCGCCGCCGCGGCGACGTCCGGACGTCCCTCGACGGAACGACGTGGAGCCCGGCGGCCTCGTTGGCGTGGCTGTCGGCTACTCAGGTCGTCGACCTCGCTGCGGACGGTGAGAACCTCGTCGCCAGCGGTGATGGCCTCTCCCTGAGGCGATCTACCGGTGGCGCCTCCTGGGGCTTCATCAGCGAGCACCACCGCGTGGTCTCGTCCATGACGTCGGGATTCCTCGCCGATGCCTCGCGCACCTCGGTCGCCGTGGCGTCCGATGGAGTCCTGACCATGCACGGGTCGACCCTCCTGCGTTCGTTCCCCGACACGCGTGCGCCGTCGGTACGCCTGACCGCCGTCCCTCCCGCGGTGACGACGAAGCCCGATCAGGTGGTCCGGTTCACCGGAGCCGATGCCGACGCGGCCGACGCGTGGCTCATGTACGAGTGCGCGTACGGCGCCAACGAGTTCCGGCCGTGCACGAGCCCGCACAACCTCAGAGAGTGGTATCCGCACCTTCACGGCTCAGACCAGTCCCTCCGGGTCCGTGCCACCGACGCCGCCGGCCGCGTCTCACCGGTCGCCACGACACGGTGGATGCTGGACCAGGCGGCGCCGGACGGCCCGTACCAGACCGGCGGGAAGTCCTTCAGCCTCCGTACGGCGCACACCTTCCGGTGGTCCGCGTTCGATGCCGACTCGGGAGTCGCCTCGTACGACGTCCGCTACTCGACGACCTCGCAGACCGCCTCACGGATGTCACGGTCATGGCGGACGTCTCGGGCGCTGACACGGAGGCAGTCTCCGTCGGTCCGGCTGGCGATCCCCAGGGGGAAGGCCGTGTGCGTGCAGGCACGGGCGCACGACCGCGCTGGGCGAGTCTCGGCATGGTCCGGCGTCGGGTGCATGTCCCGGCCCTACGACGACCGGGCGCTCCGCCGCAGCGGGGTGACCAAGAAGGTGCGCGACCGGCGCCACCTCAACCGTGTCGCGACACGACTCACGAAGAGCGGGCGGTTGACGTTGCGCGGGGTCGAGGCGGGCTCCATCGTCTACGTCGTCTACAAGCGGACGCCCAGCATGGGCGCGGGACACCTCCGCCCTCGAGGAAACGTGAACTTCGTCTTCGGTGAACGCGGGCCTACGCGGTTCCGGCAGGTGTGGCGGTTCGACGACGCCGCGCGCCGCGGGGGATCGGTTTCGATCGCTGCGTCGCGGCCCGGGTCCATCGTGATCGACGGACTCGCCGTCGTACCGCGTTGGGCCCAGTGAGAGGCGCAGCGTGACGGGGAGCCCATCAGGTTGACCGACACGCAGAAGGGCCCCGTACCACCAGGTACGGGGCCCCTTCATCACGCTCGTTCAGGCGTCGGCGGCGCCGAGGCTCAGTGCTCCTCGGCCGGCGCGTTCGCCGGGGTGGCCGTGAGCTTGTCGCTCTCGTCGTGGATGTTCGCCGCGACCTCGCGAAGCTTGGCGTCGTGCGCGCGGCCGTGGTGGGCGCAGAACAGCAGCTCGAAGCCGTTGGCGAGCTCAACACGGACGTAGGCCTGGGCTCCACAACGGTCGCAACGATCAGCGGCGCTGAGGGCAGCGGTGGGGGCGACAGTAGCTGTCACGTCTGACCTCTTCTCTCCGAACAACGGTTCTTCAGGGGCGGAAGGCTTCAGTGCCTTCCTCTGCTTCAACATCCAACCATGAGCGCGTGTTCCCGCAGCGGATCACCTCGCGAATGGCTCGACAACTCGACGGTACCCGCAGCGGGCAACGACGCCACGTGGCGACCTGCGGTGTGGCGTACGACACGCCGCGCCGCGAGGGCCGTACGGTGCACCGAGGGCGTCGTACGGGCTGGGTAGATTTGGCACCGACGCGCCGGACGACCCCGGAGCGTGTGGATAAGGAGCCTGTCATCGACACCGAGTACAACGCCCGCAACCTGCTGGTCCTTGAGGGCTTGGAGGCCGTCCGCAAGCGGCCAGGGATGTACATCGGCTCGACCGACACCCGTGGGTTGATGCACTGCCTCTGGGAGATCATCGACAACGCGGTGGACGAGGCGCTCGGTGGGTTCTGCGACCGGATCGAGGTCGTGCTGCATCCCGACGGCTCCGTCGAGGTCCAGGACAACGGCCGAGGCATCCCCGTCGACACCGAGACCAAGACCGGGCTGAGCGGTGTCGAGGTCGTCTTCACCAAGCTCCACGCGGGCGGCAAGTTCGGCGGCGGCTCGTACGTCGCGACCGGCGGTCTCCACGGCGTGGGCGCCTCGGTCGTCAACGCGCTGTCGGAGCGGCTCGACGTCGAGGTCGCCAAGGACGGTGGGCGCTGGGAGATGTCGTTCCGCCGCGGAGCACCGGGCTCGTTCGACGGCGAGGGTTCCGACGCGCCCTTCACGCCCTCAAGCGGACTGCGCAAGCTCGGGCGCATCAAGAAGGCGACGACCGGCACACGCGTCCGCTACTGGGCGGACCACCAGATCTTCATCAAGGGTGCGGAGTTCTCGTACGAGGAGCTGGTCGCCCGAGCCCGGCAGACGTCGTTCCTGGTGCCGGGTCTCGAGATCGTGCTGCGCGACGAGCGCGGCGACGCGCCGCTCAAGGAGTCGTTCAAGCACGACGGAGGCATCACGGAGTTCTGCGAGTTCCTCGCCCCCGACCCCGCTGTCTCGGACGTGCTGCGGCTGTCGGGCAGCGGTCACTTCACCGAGACCGTTCCGCTGCTCGACGACAAGGGCCACATGAGTCCCCAGGACGTCGAGCGCGACCTCGGCGTCGACATCGCGCTGCGGTGGGGGACCGGCTACGAGACGGTGACCAGGTCCTACGTCAACATCATCGCCACGCCCAAGGGCGGCACGCACGTGAGCGGGTTCGAGCGAGCGCTGACCAAGACCTTCAACGAGGTCCTGCGCGCCAACCGCCAGCTCAAGGCCAACGACAAGGACGTCATCAAGGACGACATCCTCGAGGGGATGACGGCCGTCATCACGGTCCGGCTGGCCGAGCCCCAGTTCGAGGGGCAGACCAAGGAGGTCCTCGGGACCCCGCCGGTCACCCGGATCGTCGCCAAGGTGGTCTCCGAGGAGCTCAAGGCGTTCCTGACGTCCAACAAGACCGCTCACAAGGCCAAGGCGCGCGCCGTCATGGAGAAGGTCGTCGCGGCCGCCCGCACCCGCGAGATGGCCCGACAGCAGCGCGAGACGCAGCGCCGCAAGAGCGCCCTCGAGTCCAGCTCGCTCCCGGCCAAGTTGGCCGACTGCCGTAGCAACGACAACGACCGCACTGAGCTCTTCATCGTCGAGGGCGACTCCGCGCTCGGTACGGCCAAGGCCGCCCGCTCGTCGGACTTCCAGGCGCTGCTGCCGATCCGCGGCAAGATCCTCAACGTCCAGAAGTCCTCCATCGCCGACATGCTCAAGAACGCCGAGTGCTCGTCGATCATCCAGGTCGTCGGCGCAGGGTCGGGGCGCACGTTCGACGCCGAGCAGGCGCGCTACGGCCGGATCATCTTCATGGCCGACGCGGATGCGGACGGCGCCCACATCCGATGCCTCCTCGCAACACTGTTCTTCCGCTACATGCGCGACCTCGTCGAAGAGGGCCGCGTCTACTCCGCGGTGCCGCCGCTGCACCGGATCGAGCTGTCGAACCCCAAGAAGGGGATGGACAAGTACGTCTACACCTACTCCGACCCCGAGCTCCAGCGGAAGCTCGCCGAGCTCACCAAGAAGGGCCTGCGCTGGAAGGACCCGATCCAGCGCTACAAGGGCCTCGGTGAGATGGACGCCGACCAGCTCAAGGAGACGACGATGGATCCCAGGCGCCGCACCCTCCGGCGTCTCACGGTGGACGACGCCGAGGAGGCGAGCGCGGTGTTCGAGCTGCTCATGGGCAACGAGGTGGCGCCGCGCAAGGAGTTCATCGTCCAGGGAGCGTACGAGCTGGACGCGGACCGCATCGACGCGTAAGGCGTGACTCGGGGCCTACGCCGGGTGCAGCATGGAGCGCATGAGACGCAATCGCTCGATTCCTGCCGCCACGGTGGTCCCGGTCCTCGTCTATCCCGACGTCCGTGCGGCCGTCGAGTGGCTCGAGTCGGCCTTCGGATTCCAGGAGCACGTGCGGATCGGCGAGGACCATCGCTCGCAGCTCGGCGTCGGTGACGGGGCGGTGATCGTCGCTGACGTCCGCCACGACCAACGGCCCCCTCGCGCCGGTGAGGTCACCCACGAGGTCTTGGTCCGCGTCGATGCGGTCGACGAGCACTGCGCCCATGCCCGATCGCATGGCGCGACGATCGTGATGGAGCCGATCACCTTCGAGTACGGCGAACGTCAGTACGCCGCGGAGGACCTGGCCGGCCACCGCTGGCTGTTCACCGAGACCGTCGAGGACCTGCGTCCGGAGACCTGGGGCGGGACGACCGTACGCCCGCGCTGAGGCGGGCGTACGTCGTCGTGACGCGGGGTGGCCGCGATCAGACGACCTGCTCGAGCAGCCCTGTGTCGACGTCGTACAGGAACCCGCCGGCCCTCACGTGCGGCGGGATCAGCGGGTGCGAGTCGATCTTGTGCACCGACTCGGCCAGCTCCGCGCGCTGGTCGTTGATCACCCCGAGGAACATCCACGTCGCATCCGTGCCGGTGGCATCGCCGATCCGTGCCTGCAGATCGGACTCCGACGCGCTCGCCATCGCGCACCGGGTGTGCTCGACGACCATCACGCGGTCGACCTTCAGCAGGTTCGCGCCGAGCACGAGAGCGACCAGGACCTGCTCGGTGACACGCCCTCCCGGGTTGCGCAGGATCTTGGCGTCACCTGGCTCGAGGCCGACCATCCGCAGCGGGTCGATGCGCGAGTCCATGCACGTCACGATCGCCATGCCGGCTCGGGCCACGCCGTCGAACCCAGCCAGGTCGAACGCGTCGGCGTACCGGCGGTTGGCGGCGAGGAGGTCGTCGAAGTCGTCCTTCATGGGCAGGAGCGTACGACCAGTCGCGGAGGAGCGTGGATCAGGAGCAGCCCTCGTGATGAGGATCACGACCCCGACGGCCGCTCCCTGGTTGCGGCGTCCTTCGTACGGCGTCGAGGCACGTCGAGCAGCAGGACGGCCGCGACCGCCGCGAGACCCGCGCACACCGCGGCGCCGGCGAAGACCGTGCTGAGCTGGACGATGCCGGCGTCCACGAGCTCGGCGTTGTAGGCCTTGCACGCGGTGGCGGACCCCGGACAGACCTCGGACAGGGGAGGGATCCGGTCCACCGCGTCGTAGTAGGCCCGCAGCCCCCAGGACGTCAGGACCGAGATCCCGACCAGCATGCCGACCATCCGGGCCACGACGACGAGCGCCGAGGCGACGCCGTGCGTCTCGTCCGGGGTCGCGTCGAGCAGCGCGGCGTTCACCGGGGCCACGGCGAGACCGAAGCCGAGGCCGGCGAGCGCCAGGACGACTGCCGACGACACGTGGGCGAGCGCGTCACCGTCCCAGCCGGCCATCGCGACGAAGCACCCGCATGCGAGCGTCATCCCCGCGCCGGCGATCCACGCCGGGCGGACCCGGCGGGTGGCGTAACCGCCCACGACAGCACCCACGGGGATCGCCACCAGGAACTCGACGAGCACGAGGGCGGCGGCCAGCTGGGAGCCGCGGTGCTCGGTCAGCCGCGCAAAGAACGGGACGTCCACGAGGGCGGCGATCAAGGCCGCTCCTACGAACAGCGACACGACCAGCGCGCCCCACGCCGGGCGCTGGCGCAGCGTACGGCGGGGGATGAGGGGTGCGGCAGCCGTGCGCTGTCGAACGACGAAGGCCGCGGTGGCGACAGCGGCCGCGCCGAGCAGCAGGGGAGCGTTGGGGGACACGACGCTCTGCTCGGGATCGGCCGAGGCGAACGTGACGATCACGCAGCCCAGCGCGACGCCGAGCAGCGCGGCGCCGACGAGGTCGACGGCGCGGACCGTCGCCGGCCAGGTGCGTACCGCGATCAGCGGCCGCCGGGCCGTCAGCTGACGGGCGACGAAGGCGGCGGCGAGTGCGTACGTCGCCAGCGCGACCGGGGTCGTCCAGCGTGACTCCGCCACGAGGGGGAGGAGCAGGGTCCCGAGCTCGACGTCGTTGCGCACGCGGTCGGGCTGGCCGATCGCGAGCGCGAGGCCCGTGACGGCGAGGACGGCGAGGACGGCGCCGAGGACGTCGCGGCCCGGCGACCCGGCGCCCGCCCCTCTCTCGCCCGGCGAGCCGGCGCCCGCCCCTCGCTCGTCAGACTCTCGCTCGCGAGACAGGGCGAGCATCCGGCCGGAGGCCGCGATCGCCGCAGCCAGCATGAGGGCGACGGCACAGTTCAACCAGAAGATCGCGCGCCAGTCGCCGACCGCGAGCACCGCGGCGCCGTACAGCGGGCCGAGGACGCTCCCGAGCTCCTGCACCGCGCCGACGATGCCGAGCGGGACACCACGCCGGCGCGGGGGCCACAGGTCCGCGACGAGTGCCAGTGTCGCCGGAACGAGCCCGCCACCCCCGACGCCCTGGAGGAACCGACCGACGACCATCACCGTGAGCCCGTCGGCGGCAGCGGTCACGACGGACCCCACGGCGAAGAGCACCAGCGAGCCGACGAGGACGGGGCGTCGTCCACGGATGTCCGCGATCCGGCCGACGAGGGGGAGGACCGCGACGTAGCCCAGCAGGAAGCCCGACACGATCGGCGCTGCCTGCTGCAGCTCGTCGAGCCCCAGCCCACCGGCCGTCATCATGTCCGGCAACGCCATCACGACGACGTACGTGTCGGCGGCGGCGAACGCGACCGCGACCGCGGCGAGTGCGAGCAGGAGGCGCGCCGCCGGGTTCGCGACCGGTGCCGCGGCCGCGGACGGCTCGCTCACGGTGTGGTGATCTCGACCGCGTCGTCGGAGGCGGTGACGGCGACCGTGTAGGTGACCGGCTCGACGTCCTTGTAGAACGGACCCTCCAGGGTGATGTCGCGGAGGACGTCGTCGTCGGTCAGGCGATAGGTCGCGTCGAACGTCGCTCCGGCCTGAGCCGTCGGGATCAGCCCTCGGACCACGGCGCCGTCGATCGTGCCACTGATGGTCGTCAGCACGTCTCGACCGTCGCGGCTCTCGCCGTCGGTCGAGACGTCGTCGGTCTCGGTCAGGAGCGAGGAGACGCCGCCGTCGGTCCGCATCAGCGTCGCCGGGTCGGGCGCGCCGATCGACGCCGGATCGATCGGCAGGAAGTCGGGAGCGAAGCCGGTCTTGGCGTGCACGGTGCCGTCGACCGAGATCACCTCGGCGTTGACCGGCACGCCCTTGAGCGAGACCTTGACGTCACCCTCGAAAGCGGGAGCGTGGGTGCCCGTCCCCTTGGCCTCGAGGAGCCCGGTGACGCCCGACGGAAGGCTCTTGGTCGCGAGATCGAGCTTGATGCTCTCGGCGTCGTCGAGCACGGTACGAGCGGCAGCGAGCCGCTCGCCGGGATCGCGTGCGGGCTCGTCCGTGCCGTCGTCCCCGGAGCACCCCGCTACTGCCAGGAATACCGTGGAGAGGAGGAGGGCGAGGCTGGCAGACTTCGGCATGGCGTCAGCATAGGCGGCTGTCGTGACCGACCTACCGGAAGGACGAGCCGATGGACTGGAAGCTCGAGAACATCATCCTGGGAGTCACCGACGTCGACCGGGCCAAGGAGTTCTACACCCAGAGTCTGGGCTTCCACCTGGACGTCGACCATCAGCCGAGCGACGACTTCCGGGTCGTCCAGGTCACGCCTGTCGGCTCGGGGTGCTCGGTCACGTTCGGGGTCGGCCTCAACGGGGCCGAGCCTGGCGCGACCAAGGGCCTTCACCTCGTCGTGGACGACATCGAGGCCGCCTACGCGGAGCTCGAGGGACGAGGCGTCGTGAGCTCCGGCATCCAGCACTTCGACGTCGCGACCGGCGGCATGGCGCCCGGCGTCGACCCCGAGCACCGTGACTTCATGTCCTACGTCTACCTCGACGACCCGGACGGCAACTCCTGGCACGTCCAGGAGGCCCACCACAAGGGCGCCGAGGGCTGACGTCAGCCGATCTGGGTGGCGACCGGGCTGCCCACGGCCAGCACGGGTTGGGCACCGGGCGTGCCGGACCCGTCACGGCGCGGGTCGACGGCCGGGAGGGTGGCTGCCGCGCCGCCCGAGCCGGAGGCCATCGCCGGACCACGGCCGGCCCACGCGAGGACCAGGGCCGCCTCGCCCTTGAGGAGACGGTGGCAGCGGACGCCACCGGTCGCGCGCCCCTTGCCGGGGTAGGCGTCGAACGGCGTCACCTTCACCGACCCGGCCTCGGTGCCCGGGATCGTCCCTGCGGCGCTCGCGATCGTGACGACCTGGGCGTCCTCGACCGGCTCGAAGGCTCCGAAGAACAGCACCGACGCCCCCGCGGCGAGCTTGATGCCCGCGACCCCGCCACCCGTACGCCCCTGAGGTCGCACCACGGACGCGGGGAAGCGCAGGAGCTGGGCGTCGGTGGTGATGAAGCAGAGCTCCTCGTCACCCGTCCGGAGCTCGCGGACACCGACGACCTCGTCGCCGTCGTCGAGCGACACGACGTCCCACGAGTCCTTGCTGGCGAGGTAGTCGGGCTTGACCCGCTTGACGATCCCCTTGCGGGTGCCGAGTGCCAGCCCTGGCGACTCGGGGTCGAACGTCGTGAGGGCCAGAACCCGCTCGTCCGGGCCCAGACCCGTCGTGGTCATCTCCGTCAGCGGCACGCCGCCCTGGAGGTTGGGCGCGGCCGCGGTGGGGGGAAGACCGGGGAGGTCGATGACCGACAGCTTGATGACGCGGCCCGCCGAGGTGAGGAGCCCGACCTCGCCGCGGGCGGTCGTACGGACGGCCGAGGCGACGACGTCGTGGAGGTGGCGCCCGGACTCGATCTCCGGGACCGTGTCGTCGGTGGTGCGTGCGAGCAGACCGGTGGCGGAGAGCAGGACGTAGCAGGGGTCGTCGGTGACCTCGAGCGGAACGGCGGCCGTGACGGCCTGACCGGCGCTCTCCAGCAGGACCGTACGCCGAGGGGTGCCGTACTTCTTGGCGACCTCGCCCAGCTCGTCCGACACCAGGCCCCTGAGCATCGTCTCATCGGCCAGGATCGCGTCGAGCTGCTCGATCGTCGCTCGGAGCTCGTCGGCTTCCCGCTCGAGCTCGATCCGTGACGTCCGGGTCAGCCGGCCCAGCTGGAGGTCGAGGATGTACGAGGCCTGGACGTCGGAGAGGTCGAAGACGGACTTGAGCCGCTCGTGCGCCTCGCTGCGGGTGTCGCTGCTCCGGACCAGCTGGATGACCTCGTCGATGTCGAGGATCGCGATCAGCAGCCCCTCGACGAGGTGCAGGCGGTCGGCGGCCTTGCGGCGGCGGAACTCGCTGCGGCGTCGCACCACGTCGAGGCGGTGGGCGAGGAACACCTCCAGGAGCTCCTTGAGCCCGAGAGTGCGCGGCTGCCCGTCGACGAGGGCGACGTTGTTGATCCCGAAGGAGTCCTCCAGCGGCGTCATCTTGTAGAGCTGAGCGAGCACCGCGTCAGGGTTGAAGCCGTTCTTGACCTCGATCACCAGGTTGATGTCGGCCTCGGAGAGGTTCTTGAGGTCGGAGATGCCCTGGAGCTTCTTGGACTGGACCAGGGTTTTGATCCGCTCGATGACCTTCTCGGGCCCCACGTTGTAGGGGAGCTGCTTGATCACGATGCCCTTGCGGCGGGGCGTGATGCTCTCGATCTGGGCCGACGCACGCATCATGAACTTGCCTCGGCCGGTCGCGTAGGCCTCTCGGATGCCCTCGAGACCGACGATCTTGCCCCCGGTCGGGAGGTCAGGGCCGGGAACGAAGCGCATCAGGTCGTCCAGGGACGCGTCCGGCTTCTTGATCAGGTGGCGCAGGGCCTGGACGACCTCGACGAGGTTGTGCGGCGCCATGTTGGTCGCCATGCCCACGGCGATGCCGGACGCTCCGTTGACGAGGAGGTTGGGGAGCGCGGCGGGCAGGACCGACGGCTCCTCCTCGCGGGAGTCGTAGTTGGGCCGGAAGTCGACGGTGTCCTCGTCGATGCTCTCGGTCATCGCGGTCGCCGGCGGCGCCATCCGGCACTCGGTGTAGCGCATCGCGGCGGGACCGTCGTCGGGAGAGCCGAAGTTGCCCTGGCCGTGCACCAGCGGGAGCCGCAGGGACCACGGCTGGACCATCCGGACGAGCGCGTCGTAGATCGACCCGTCTCCGTGCGGGTGGAGGCGGCCCATGACCTCGCCGACCACGCGCGCGCTCTTGACCGTCCCGCGGTCGGGCCGCAGGTTCATGTCGTCCATCGTGTAGAGGATCCGACGCTGGACCGGCTTCAGGCCGTCGCGGGCATCGGGCAGCGCACGGGAGTAGATGACCGAGTAGGCGTACTCCAGAAAGCTCGACCGCATCTCCTCGCGCACGTCGACGTCGAGGATGTGCTCCTCGTAGTCGGCCGGTGGCGGGGCGCTCGGCGTACGACGGGCCATGCACGTCCTCTCTCGTCGGTCGCTGCCTCGGTCAGCGCTCCAGAGAACCCTAGGCCATCGTCTCGACGACCCTGGGTCGCGACGCCGTGACCCGGGCAGCAGACGGTAGATTCTGGGTGTGGCCGAGCAATCCGACGCACCTGACGACCGCTACCCCGAGCACTGGGAGGCGGACGTGGTGCTCCGTGACGGCGGCACCGCCCACCTCCGACCGATCATCCCCGAGGACGCCGACGAGCTCGTACGCTTCTACTCCCGCGTCTCGGAGCAGTCGAAGTACTACCGGTTCTTCGCCCCGTACCCGACCCTCTCCGACCGAGACGTCAAGCGGTTCACCGTGGTCGACTACTTGACCCGGGTCGCGTTCGTCGTGACCATCGGCGACAGCATCATCGCCGTCGGGCGCTATGACGCGGTCGGCGAAGGGGAGGCAGAGGTCGCGTTCCTCGTCGAGGACGACCACCAGGGACGCGGGCTCGGACAGCTGCTGCTAGAGCACCTGGCGCAGGCCGGCC
Source organism: Mumia sp. zg.B53 (assembly GCF_019550935.1). Classification (NCBI taxonomy): domain Bacteria; kingdom Bacillati; phylum Actinomycetota; class Actinomycetes; order Propionibacteriales; family Nocardioidaceae; genus Mumia; species Mumia sp. zg.B53. The sequence goes on from NZ_JAHWCK010000006.1 coordinate 184,189, forward strand.
GCGAGATGGGCATCCACCGGTTCGTGGCCGACGTGCTCCCGGCGAACGTCCGCATGATCCAGGTCTTCCGCGACCAGGGCTACCAGGTCGAGCGCAGCGTCGAGGACGGCGTGATGCGTCTGGTCTTCTCGATCGACCCGACCGAGACCGCGATCGGGGTCATGCAGTCCCGCGAGCACCGGGCCGAGGCCGCCTCGATCGAGCGCTTCTTCAACGCCCGCAGTGTCGCCGTCATCGGTGCCAGCCGGCGTCAGGACACCATCGGCCAGGGCATGATCCGCAACCTCGTGCTGGGCGACTTCGCCGGCGCCGTCTATGCGGTGAACCCGCAGGCGGAGGCGGTCTCCGGTCTCCCGGCCTACAAGAAGGTCCAGGACATCCCGGGCGAGGTCGACCTCGCCGTCATCGCCGTCCCCGCCGAGTCGGTCCCCGAGGTCGTGCTCGACTGCGCCGCCAAGGGCGTCCACGGCCTGGTCGTGATCTCCTCGGGATTCGCCGAGATCGGCGAGGAGGGACGCCGGCGTCAGCGTCGTCTGGTCGGGCTCGCCCGGTCGTACGGGTTGCGTCTGGTCGGGCCGAACTGCCTGGGGGTCATCAACACCTCCTCACGCGTACGCCTCAACGCGTCGTTGTCGCCGATCATCCCGCCGCGCGGGCGCGTCGGGTTCTTCTGCCAGTCCGGCGCGCTGGGTCTCGCGATCCTCGAGAACGTCGACCGCCGGGGCCTCGGACTGTCCACCTTCGTCTCCGCGGGCAACCGCGCCGACGTCTCCGGCAACGACCTCCTCCAGTACTGGGAGGAGGACGACGCGACCGAGGTCGTGCTGCTCTACCTCGAGTCGATCGGCAACCCGCGCAAGTTCTCCCGCATCGCCCGGCGCGTCGGCCGCAAGAAGCCGATCGTGGCCGTGAAGTCGGGTCGCTCGACTCAGGGCGTCCCGGTGGGGCATGCCGTGCGCAAGACGACGGCCCCGCAGTCGGCGGTCGACGCGATGTTCCGTCAGGCGGGCGTCATCCAGGTCGACACGCTCGGCGAGATGTTCGACGTCGCGCAGCTGCTCGCCCACCAGCCGCTGCCGCGCGGTCCGCGGGTCGCGGTGGTCGGCAACAGCGACGCGCTGGCGCTGCTGGTCGCCGACGCCGCCGCCGCGTCCGGACTCACCGTCGCCGAACCCATCGCGCTCGGCGCGAGCGCCGGTGCCGACGACTTCGAGGCCGCCCTCGACGCTGCGATCGACAACCCCGAGGTGGACGCGATCGTGGCCGTCTACATCCCGCCGGTCAACACCTCCGGCGAGGAGGTCGCCAACGTGCTCGCTGCCGTGGGGGAGCAGTCCGACAAGCCGATCGTCTCGACCTTCCTCGGCACCGAGGGGGTGCCGGAGCTGCTGCGCGTCCCCGACGTCGAGGGGGCGGCGGGGCGCGGCTCGGTCCCGTCGTACTCGGCGCCTGAGTCCGCCGTACGCGCACTGGCGCGCGTCGTCAGCTATGCGCAATGGGCAGGCAGCGAGCAGGGCGTGATCGCCCACTACGACGACGTCGACCGTACGGCCGCCAGCGACCTCGTCCGCGCCGGGCTCGCTCGCAACCCCGATGGCGGATGGCTCACCGACGACGAGGTGCACCAGCTGCTCGCCATGTACGGCATCGACCTGTGGGACTGGGAGCCGGCTCCGACGCTCGAGGCCGCGATCGCGGCAGGGGAGCAGTTCGAATGGAACGTCGTGCTCAAGGCGACCGCCGACACGGTCCGGGCACGCCCTGATCTCACCCACGTCTGGCGCAACATCGCTGACGCCGACGACATGCGTGAGGCGTGGGCGGTGATGACCGCCGACATCGGCCCGCCGGAGCGCGCGATGTTCGTCGTCCAGAAGATGGCACCTCCCGGCGTCCCGATGTCGATCCGTACGGTCGAGGACCCGCTCTTCGGGCCGGTGCTGTCGTTCGCGCTCTCGGGCGCGGCTGCAGACCTGCTCGAGGACCGCTCGTACCGGATCCCGCCGGTCACCGACGTCGACGTCGCCAGCATGATCCGCGAGCTGAAGTCGGCGCCGCTCCTGTTCGGCTACCGCGGCGGACCTCGTGCCGACCTCAAGTCCATCGAGGACCTCCTGCAGCGGGTCGCCGCGCTCAAGGACGACCTTCCCGAGGTGTCGGAGCTGAGCCTCGAGCCGGTGGTCGCGAGCCCCGCGGGACACCACGTCCTCAAGGCGCGCGCACGGGTCGCGCAGCCGACCGACACCCGGCGCGACTGGTACGTGCGGCGCCTCAGCACGCCGGCCGGCCTCGGAGACACGTTGGCCGGCGCATGAGGTGGCGGCGCCAGGTTCCGGGGAGGGGCCGACGTGACTTCCGTGACAGTGGGAGACTGGTAGACATGGCCAACCGACATCCGTTGCCGCAGCGGCCCGAGACCGAGACCTCGGACCAGCCGGGCGACCGCACCGCCACGCTGAGCGCCGACATCGAGACCACCGGCTACTACCCGCAGGTGGTGGCCGCCGGGATCGCCGATGCGCTCGCGGGCGAGCCCGTCCTCGCGTACGTGCTCCACCACGAGCCCACGTTCGACGGTGACGAGGTGCGCCGCCACATGACGGTGCTGACCCTGACGCCCACACGCCTGGTCCTGGCCCACACCGACGAGCACCCGGCCGACGACGTGCTGCCGGAGCCCTACACCTCGACGACGACCGAGGCGGTGCCGCTGCGCGCCGTCGACTCGGTCGTGGTCACCCGCACCGTTCCGACGGCCACCGCCGTCACCTCGGACCGGTCCAACGACCCTGCCGAGGCCGTCCTGACGATCGGCTGGGGCGCAGTACGGCGTCTCGACCTGGAGCCGGCCGCCTGCTCCGACCCCGACTGCGAGGCCGACCACGGATACACCGGCTCGGCGACTGCCGACGACTTCTCGCTGCGCGTCAGCGCGGCCGCCGACGGCGGTGCCGCCGTGCAGCGTCTGCTCGCCTTCACCCGTGAGCTGTCGGCGGCGACGAGCCGTCCGCGGTGACGGCTGCCGGGACGGTGCTTCCAGCCGTCGACTACGACGCCCGTGCTCTGACCTCGGTGCTCCCGAGCGTCGCGGCGGCGATGGGCGTCCCCAGCTGGACCGACACCCTCGGGCTGCCCCCCGCCGAGCGCTACGTGGTCGTGCTCGTCGACGGGCTCGGCTACGACCTGCTCGCCGAGCACGCTGATGCGGCCCCGTACCTCGCGGGTCTCCTCGACCGTGAGCCGCTGCTCAGTGGTCTGCCGTCGACCACCGCCACGAGCCTCACGTCGCTGGGCACCGGGCTGCCGCCCGGGCGCCACGGCGTCGTCGGCTACACGAGCCGGATCCCCGGCACCGACCGCGTCATGAACTCGCTGCGCTGGGACCCTCAGGTCGACCCCTCGCAGTGGCAGCCGTACCCGACGATGTTCGAGCGCATCGACGCCGCCGGCATCCCGACGTCGACGGTCAACAAGGCCGAGTTCGAGGGCAGCGGGTTGACCGTGTGCAGCCAGGGCGGGGTGCCGTTCCACCCGTTCGGCTCGGTGTACGAGCGCCTCGACGTGGTCGTGGAGGCCTCCGAGGCGACGCCGGGGTCGCTGGTCTACACGTACGAGTCGACGCTCGACCACACCGGCCACGAGAAGGGCTGCACCTCCCCGGAGTGGCGTGACCGCCTGCGCGGCATCGACCACGACCTCGCCGACCTGCGTGCCGAGCTCGGGTCGGGGACGGCGATGCTCGTCACCGCCGACCACGGGATGCTCGACCTCCCGCGCGCCGGACGGTTCGACGTCGAGGCGGAGCCCCAGCTGCTGACCGACGTGACGGTCTTCGCCGGTGAGGCGCGGTTCCGCCACCTCTACACGCGGTCCGGTGCCGAGCACGAGGTCGCCGGTCGTTGGCGCGACCGCGTCGGAGAGCAGGCTCTGGTCCTCACCAGGGACGAGGCCGAGGCCGCCGGTTGGTTCGGCTCGATCGACGACGCCGTCCGTCCCCGGATCGGCGACGTCGTGGTGGCCTCGCTCGGTGACTTCGGCGTGTTCTCGTCGCGTCACTTCGGGATCGAGCTCCGCATGGCCGGCTTCCACGGGTCGGTGACCCCGGCCGAGATGCGCGTGCCGTTGCTCGTCGACGTCTGAGCGGAGACTGCAAAGGACGTGGTCGGCGGACTGCGCCCTGGATAGCGTGCGCTCATGGCCCATGCCCGCGCGGGGGACTCCGCGCGTCCGCTGCTGCTCGCCGTCGACCGCGACCCGGCTCTCCTCGAACGCGTCGAAGGCGAGCTCACGCGTGCCTTCGGGAGCGACTTCCGTATCCGCGGTGAGCTGACCGCGGACGAGGCCGTCCGCACCCTGGAGCGCGCGCACGCCCGCTCGGCCGCCGTCGCGGTGGTCCTCGTCGACCACGCGCTGGACCCGGACGACCGCCGTGACGTCCTCGACGCCGCCCGACGGCTCCACCCGGACGCACGGCGGGCGATGCTGGTGCCGTGGGGCGCCTGGGCGAGCAGGGAGGCCGCGCGCACCATCTTGTCGGCGGTGGCGGTCGGTGGCGTCAGCTACTACGTGCTCAAACCGTGGACGTCACGCGACGAGCTCTTCCACCGGACCGTCGCCGAGTTCGTCCAGGAGTGGTCCCGCAGCGACGCGACCACCCTGCGCGAGGTGGTCGTCGTGGCCGGACGCGAGTCGGCGCGGGCCGCCGGGGTCCGCAGCCTGCTGGTACGCAACGGCATCCCACACGCCTTCCGGGAGCGCGGCACAGCGCTGGCCGACGACGCCGAGCGGGCCGTCCGCGACCGGGGGCACGACCTCACCGGCGTGGACGTGCTCGTGACGATGCCGGCCCTCGGCGGCACGGTCCTTCGTGATCCCAGCGACGTCGAGATCGCCGAGGCCTGGGGCGTCCCGACGTCGCTGGGTCAGGAGGCGGGCGACCGCTCGTTCGACATGGTCGTCGTCGGTGCGGGCCCGGCCGGACTCGCCGCAGGCGTCTACGGGTCGTCCGAGGGCCTGCGCACCCTGGTCGTGGAGCGCGAGGCGATCGGTGGGCAGGCCGGATCGAGCTCGCTGATCCGCAACTATCTCGGCTTCTCGCGCGGCATCAGCGGGGCCGAGCTGGCCCAGCGGGGCTACCAGCAGGCCTGGGTCTTCGGGGCGCACGTCCTCCTGATGCGTGAGGTCGTCGCGCTGCGGCGCCTGGCCGAGGGCGGCGGCTTCGAGCTCGACATCGCCGACGTGGGCACGGTGACGGCGCGGGCGGTGGTGCTGGCGACCGGCGTCTCGTACCGCCGCCTCGGAGTGCCGGAGCTGGAGACGCTCAGCGGTGCCGGGGTGTTCTACGGGGCGAGCGTCTCCGAGGCGCACGCGATGACCGGGCGGCGGGCGGTCGTCGTCGGCGGTGGCAACTCCGCCGGTCAGGCGGTGCTCCACCTCGCGCGCTACTGCGCCCACGTGAGCCTGGTGATTCGGGCCGCGTCGCTCGAGGCGGGGATGTCGCAGTACCTCGTCGACGCGATCGCCGCTGCGGACAACATCACCGTCCTGACCGGGACGGAGGTCGTCGGCGGCGGTGGTGAGGGCTGGCTCGAGCATGTCGTGCTCCGCGACCGCTCCAGCGGCGCCGAGCACAAGGAGCGGTGCGACGGACTGTTCCTGATGATCGGTGCCCAGCCACGGACCGACTGGCTGCCCGAGGAGGTGCGCCGGGACGTCCGCGGCTTCCTGCTCGCCGGGATGGACGCGGTGACCGACGGCACCTGGCCGCGGGACCGGCCGCCACGGCCGAACGAGTCGACGCTCCCGGGCGTGTTCGCCGTCGGTGACCTGCGCTCGGGATCGGTCAAGCGTGTCGCCTCCGCGGTGGGCGAGGGGTCGGTCGTGGTCTCGCAGGTTCACGAGTGTCTGGCCGAGGGCGATGCCTGAGGGCCACCGCGCGGCGCCGAGCGGCCGCCCGTCCCCGGGTGGGCGGACCGGCGCGATCGGTCTGGGCGTGTGCCTCGCGCTGCCGTTGCTCGGTCTCGCCCTGTTGATGTGGCAACCCGAGATCGACATCGCCTGGGAGGACCATCCCGCTCACTTCTGGCTGGTCCTGTCGGCCGCGGTGATCGGCGCCGTCCTGGCGTACGCGATGGGAGCCGCAGCCCTCCAGCGCGGTGACGCCCGCGTGCTGCTCGCCTCGTACGCCTTCCTGGTCACCGCACTGTTCCTGGGGCTGCACGCGCTGGCGACGCCGGGCGTCCTCCTCACCACTCCCAACGCGGGCTTCGTGCTCGCGACGCCCGTGGGCCTGGCGCTGGGTGCGGTGTTCGCGGTGTGGTCCGGCAGCGACCTCGGCGGCGAGCGTGACGTCCCCCTCGTCCAGCGGGCCGGGGTGATCCGGGCGGTGGTCGCCGCGGTCGTCGTCGGGTGGGCGGTCCTGTCGCTGACAGAGATCTGGCCGTTCGACGCCGGTCCCGTGCCCGAGGAGGTCGACGGCATGCTGTCCGCGATCGCGGGCGCGGCGATCGTCGGGCACAGCGTCGCCGCGTGGCGCTATCTGAGGATCTGGAGGCGTCGCCGGAACGCGCTGCCGCTCGCCGTCGCCTCGGCGTTCCTGCTGCTGGCGGAGGCGTCGGTCGCCGTGGCCTTCTCCCGGAGCTGGCACCTGTCGTGGTGGGAGTGGCACCTCCTGGTGCTCGCGGCCGTGCTGCTCGTCGCCCTCACGGCCCGGCGCCAGTGGCACGAGGAGCGGTTCGCCGCTCTCTATCTCGACGAGACGACCCAGGGACGACGGGACATGAGCATCCTGTTCGCCGACCTCCAGGGTTTCACGACATTCTCCGAGGCCCACGCGCCCCAGGAGGTCACGCAGATGCTCAACACGTTCTTCGAGGTGGCGGTGCCGCCGGTGGTCGGGCGCTACGGGGGAGACGTCGACCGCATCATCGGCGACGCGCTCATGGTCACCTTCAACCGGCGAGGAGACCAGCCCGACCATGCCCGTCGCGCGGCCCTCGCCGGCCTGGCGCTCCAGGAGGCGACCGAGGCCGTTGTCCGCGAGCATCCCGGATGGCCGAGGTTCCGGGTGGGGATCAACTCGGGTCCGGTCTCGGTGAGCGTGCTCGGCACCGCAGGAGGACGTACGCACACCGTCATCGGCGACACGGTCAACACCGCGTCCCGGATCGAGGGGAAGGCGCCCGCGGGCGGCGTCGCGGTGAGCGCGGCGACCCTCGAGCTGCTCTCCGGGGTCGTCACCGAGCCCCTCGGTGCCCTGGAGCTCAAGGGCAAGAGCGAGGCGGTCGAGGTGTTCCGGCTGCTCGCCGTCGAGCGGTGAGCCTCAGCCGTTGAACGGCAGCGGGTCGTTGAGCGTCGTGACCGCACGGGCCCGCGCCGTCGTCATGCGACGCCGGTGGTGCTGGCGGCACAGCACCTCGTACCCGACCTGCGGGGTGGGGAAGCCGGGCTCGTCGACGTCGCCGATGACGATCTGGTCACCCTCGGTGACCATCACACCGTTCACCGTGCGGGCGTTGTGGGTCGCCCGCTTGCCGCACCAGCAGAGCGCCTCGACCTGGAGGGGCTGGATCCGGTCGGCCAGCTCCACCAGGCGCACCGAGCCCTCGAACATGCGGGTCCGGAAGTCGGTCAGGATGCCGAAGGCGAACACGTCGATCTGCAGCTCGTCGGTGATCCGCGCCAGCGCCTCGACCTGGGCGGTCGTGTAGAACTGCGCCTCGTCACAGATGAGGTAGTCGATCCGCCCACCACCGGTCAGCGACCGGACGACGTAGTCCCAGAAGTCGAAGTCGGGGTCCACCTCGATCGCGTCGGTGGAGAGTCCGAGGCGGCTCGATAGGCGGCCGTCGCCGGCACGGTCCTGACTGGTGAAGATCCGGCCGACGCGTCCCCGGGCCGCGTGGTTGTGATTGGTCTGGAGCGCCAGGGTCGACTTGCCGTTGTCCATCGTCCCGGTGAAGAAGAGGAGGCTCGCCACGAGGCACGAGGCTACCGTGTCGCCATGGTCGATCATTCCTCCGCCGAGCCCTCGTCCGACGACCGAGCCGATCCGCTCCGGGAGCCCCTGCTCACAGTGGGTGAGCTCGACACCATGCTGCGCCGGGGAGGGGTGACCCTGCTGGACGTGCGCTACGTCCTGGGCGGCAGCGCCGGCCGGGCCGCCTACGAGGCCGGTCACGTGCCCGGAGCCTCGTACGTGGACATGGCCACCGAGCTCGCGGACCCGCCGGGCGACGGCCGCCGCGGGCGTCACCCGCTGCCGGACGCCGACAGGTTCGCGGCAGCGATGCGGGCGCACGGGGTACGGGCGGGCGCTCCCGTGGTCGTGTACGACGCGGACGACGGCACCTCCGCCGCCCGGGCGTGGTGGCTGCTCACCTATCACGGCCACCGCGACGTACGGCTGCTCGACGGCGGGTTCGCGGCGTGGGAGGCGGCGGGGATGGCGGTCTCCACGGAGACCCCGACACCCGAGCCGGGGGACTTCGCCGCAGATCCTGGGCACCTTCCCGTCGTGGATGCCGACGGCGCTGCGCGGGTCGGGAGGGAGGGCGTGCTCCTCGACGCCCGCGTGACGCCTCGCTACCTCGGAGAGGTCGAGCCGGTCGATCCCGTCGCGGGCCACATCCCGGGAGCGGTGAGCGCGCCGACCTTCGACAACGTCGACGCCGCAGGACGCTGGCGCCCGGCAGAGGTGCTCGCGGACCGGTTCGTGGACCTCGGTGTCGTGCCAGGGCACGAGGTCGCCGTCTATTGCGGATCGGGCGTCACCGCGGCGCACGAGGTGCTCGCGCTGCGGCGCGTGGGCGTCGACGCGGCGCTCTATCCCGGCTCCTGGAGCGAGTGGGTGAGCGACCCGTCCCGGCCGGTCGCGACGGGGGACTCCGAAGCCACATAGGGAGGCGAGCGGAGTAGGCCGGTCTGACCGCGGCGTACGGCACGATGAGGCCATGGCTCACGTCCGTGCACCGTTGGTCGGCCGCGCCCCAGAGCTCGCCGTTCTGCGTGAGGCGCACGCGGAGGCGCGCCGGGGCGCCGCCCGCTCGGTCCTCGTCGCCGGGGAGGCCGGCATCGGCAAGAGCCGGCTGCTCCGTGAGCTCGTCTCCGAGCTGCGCGAGAGCGGCGACACGCTCGTCGTGTCCGGTGCGTGTGCCGACTCAGGCTCCGGACCGCTGCCGTACGCGGCGCTCGAGGGCCTGGTCCGCGACGTCGTCGGTGCGCTCGGCGCCGACCGGACGCTCGACGAGGCCGGGCCGAGCGCGGACGCGCTCGGGCTGGTGGCGCCGCGGCTGATCGACGTGCGCGTGCAGGCGAGCCCTGGGCGGCTGCCGGAGGTCGTGGCGGGGCTGCTGGCCTCGGTGGCGCAGCGCCAGCCGCTCGTCGTGGTCGTCGAGGACCTCCACTGGGCCGACGACGCCACCCGGGCGACGGTCGACCGTCTCGCACGGCTGCCGCAGGGGAGTGCCTTGCTGCTCGTGGCGAGCTACCGCAGCGACGACGTGGGCCGGGGGCACCCTTTGCGGTCGATGCTGGCCGAGCTCGAGCGCGCACGACTCGTCACCCGGCTCGCCGTCCCGCGCCTCGACGAGGGCGAGATCGCCCAGCTCGCCGCGGCGCTGCTCGGAGACGACGACGTCGGGCCCGGCCTTGCCGACCTCATCGACCGCAGCGAGGGCGTCCCCTTCTATGTCGAGGAGCTCGTCGGCTTCCTCGGCACCGACCTCCCCGACTCGCTGCGCGACCTGCTGCTCCTGCGCTACTCGCGGCTGTCACCGGCTGCGCAGGAGTTCTGCCGGCAGGTGGCCGCGGCCGGCCCGCGCGCCTCCTACGACCTTCTCTCCGACGCCCTCGGGCCTGATGCCGTGGTTGCGGCCGAGGGCGCCGCCCGCGAGGCCGTGGCAGCCGCGGTGCTCGAGGGCGACGAGGACGGCTACGCCTTCCGGCACGCGCTGGTCCAGGAGGCGGTGCTCTCCGAGCTCCTTCCCGGTGAGCGTCGCCGCCTGCACTCGGCGTACGCGAACGCTCTCGAGTCGTATCCGACGACCGTCGCGCGCCTGTCCGAGATCGCGGAGCACTGGTGGCGCGCGCGGGTGCCCGACCGTGCGCTGGCGGCCGCCGTCCGGGGCCAGGAGGCAGGAGACCGTGCGGGCTCCTGGACGACCGCCGCGACCCTGGGCGAGCGCGCGCTCGACCTCTGGGAGATGGTCCCGGACGCCGAGGAGGCCGCCGGCGTCTCCCATCACCAGCTCGTGATCGGCGTCGCCGATTCCGTGCGGTCGACGACCCGGCTCGACCGTGCGCTCGCGCTGTGCCAGCAGGCCCTCGCCGAATGGCCCCCCGACGACACGGACGGCCTGGCCCGGGCGCTGGACAACGCGGCGGTGATCGCCGCGCAGGCCGGCAGCACCGAGGGGCGCGCGTTCCTCGAGCGGGCGCTCGCCCTCGTGGGTCCGGGCGAGAACGACGAGGTGCGCGCGCTGCTCCTCGTCACGAAGACGCGAGACGGGATGCTCGACGGCCGCTCCCGCGAGGCGATCGCGAGCGCGACCGAGTGCTTCGAGACGGCGACGGCAGCGGGGGCGACGTCCAGCGCGTCGCTGGCGCTCAACATGCGCGGCGTCTCCCGTGTGTCGCTCGGGGACGTGGGCGGTCTGGACGACCTCGAACGCGCTCGTGACTTCGCCGTCGACGACTGGAGGGCGTTGTCGCGCTACTACGTCAACGCCTCCCACTGCCACCTCCTGCGAGGCGAGTTCGAGATCGCGCTCGGTCTCGCCTCGGAGGGGGCGCGGCGCTCGCGCGCGCTCGGGTCCGGGTGGAGCACCGATGCGATGCTCGAGGGCAACGCCGCCGAGGCGATGATCGGTCTGGGTCGGTGGGACGAGGCCGCAGCCTGGTACGAGCGGGCGATCCCGCTCGTGTCGGACAGCATGTTCGCGATGTATCTGCGCGAGCGCTGGGCGTGGCTCCAGATGTGGCGGGGCGAGCTGGACGCGTCCGAGGCGATCGCGCGGGCCAAGCTCGCCGGGTGGGAGCGGTTCGGGAGGCTCGAGCAGCAGGTCCGGACGCGGGTCACCGCGACGCTGGGGGAGATGGCGCTGCTGCGGGGTGACCCGGACGAGGCCTTGCGGCTCGCCTCCGACATCCTGCTGCGTCAAGGTCAGGACCGGAGCCCGGGTGACGAGCTTCCGGTCGTCGCGGTCGCGGCGCGAGCGATCGCCGTGCTCCGCCGTGAGGACGTGGGCGCGGCGCCCGACGTCGCGCCGTACCGCGCGATCGCCGAGGAGTGCGCGTCCTGGCCGACCTTCGCCGCATGGGGTGGTGCCGTCGCCGCCGAGCTCGGTGAGGGACCGTGGTCGGCGGTGGCCGACGCGCCGGGTCCCGCCCACCTGCGCCCGTACGCCTTGCTGCGCGACGGAGAGGCGTTGCTGGCTGAGGGGGACCGCGCGGGCGCGCGGGAGCGTCTGACGGAGGCCGTCGCGGCAGGGAGCGCGATCGGCGCCGGGCTCGTGGTGCAGCGGGCGGAGGCCGTGCTCGAGAGCGGAGGGCTGGATGCGGTCGGTAGGCGCGGGGACCCCGACGAGCTCACGGAGCGCGAGCGGCAGGTGCTGGCGCTGGTGGCCGAAGGGCTGTCGAACGGCGAGATCGGCGAGCGGCTCTTCATCAGCCGCAAGACGGCGTCGGTGCACGTGTCGGCGATCTTGCGCAAGCTCGGGGTGGCGAGTCGCACGGAGGCCGCGGTGAGGGCGCGCTCGGGCGCGCCGGGGGAGTGAGTCAGACTGCGGGGTGCCACGAGCGGGTTGACGGCGCTGCGCCCCACTTGCGGAGCGTGGTCCGCGGGTACGCGAAGCCGTGGTCCGGGTCGCCCGCCATCACCCAGCCGCCGTCGCGCACGTCGCCGCGCAGCTCGAGGAAGCCGCCGACGTAGGGGACGCATCCTGGCGGGAGAGTCGCGTCCCAGCTGTAGTCGTCATCGCCCACGCGGATGCGCAGGGTGACGCGCTCCTCGTCTCGCCGGGCCCTCGACATGACCGCGACCACTTCTGCACGGACGTGGTCGCGAGGGCGTCGCAGCGCGCGGTACGCACGGAACGGGATCCGTGCCCCCCAGGTGAGGAGCACGCGCGCGACCAGGAGGACGAGCCCGAGCCGCAGGAAGAAGCTGACGAACAGGTAGCGCGCCTGCGAGAGCGCCGAAGCGTCCGCGTCCGCGACGCTCGCGGCCCACGTCGGGTCTTTGGGGTCGACCAGGACGGTCAGGCGCTCGCCTTCCTCCGGCGCGCCGAAGAAGACGGCGAAGCCGACGTCCATCGTCCAGAGGTCGGCATACGAGCCGTCGGGCAGTCGTACGACGGCAATGCCCCAGCCGAGATCCTCGTACTCCTTCGCGGGCACGTCTTCGCTGTCGACGACGACGGCTCTCTGGGGTTCCTGCGTGGACACGAGGTCGCGCGCGTGGCGCAGGTCGCGCAGGCCGCTTTGGGCGCGGAATGGGTCGACGGCCCAGTAGACGGTGGCACCGGCCACGAGGACGCAGGCCAGGGCGATGCCGATGATGCGCGCAGCGAACGCGCTGCGGACCTCCTCCTCAGCCGTCATGGCTGACCTTCGTGGGGTGCGCTGCCTCCACACGCCACCGCGGACACGCTCGCGGCAAGCGGTGTCAGGAGAGTCCACACCAAACGCTGCAGGGCCTGTCGCGTCTCGAGGTCGAGGTCCACGGCCGGACTGTAGCGCTGGAACACCGTTCCCGTCTGCCCACTGGAGTGATCGTTTGGTCAGTCGGTGCGGGTTCCCTGCCAACGCGCGACGACGCTCTTCGGCGCTTGTGACCGCCACGCGTCCTCGATCACCTCGGCGAGCTCGGCTCGGGTGAGCTGGCCGAGGTGCGCCAGCCGGAGCAGCACGGAGCTGTGCCCGTTGAAGTGGTCGGTCGTGAACCACGGCCCGTCACCGTGGACCAGGGCGAGCTTGTCGCTCTCGTCGGGCACCCTGAAGACCAGCACGTCGGTCAGCCGCTCGCCCGTCGCGGCGTCGACGGCGTCCGGACGCGAGGAACGGTAGCCGACGAAGAACTTCTTGCTCACCTGATAGCGGGGGAGCCCGCCCCACCCGGGCACCTTCTCGGCGCGGGGGAGCGCCATCGCGAGATCTTCGATGTCGGCCTCGCGCGCCGTCCGGGACCGTGCCGTCACCTGGTGTCTCCGTCCCGTCAGCCCAGCGCGCGTACGGCGTCGATCGTGTCCGCCTCGTCGGGTGTCTTGTCGTCGCGGTAGCGCAGCACGCGTGCGAACCGCAGCGCCACACCGCCGGGATAGCGCGGCGATCGCTGCACGCCGTCGAAGGCGATCTCGACGACCTGCTCCGGTCGCAGCGGGACGACGTGGCGGTCGGTCGGTCCTTCGGCCAGCTCGGTGAACCGCTCGGTCTGCCACGCGAGCATCTCGTCCGTCATCCCCTTGAACGTCTTGCCGAGCATCACGAACCCACCCTCGGGGTCGCGCGCGCCGAGGTGGATGTTGCTCAGCCAGCCCTTGCGGCGCCCCGACCCCCACTCGACCGCGAGCACGACGAGGTCGAGGGTGTGGCGGGGCTTGACCTTGACCCAGGCCGCGCCGCGCCGGCCCGCGTCGTACGGGGCGTCGAGCGACTTCACGACTACCCCCTCGTAGCCGGAGCGCACGGCCTCGGCGAAGAACTCCTGCGCCTCCTCGGCGTCAGAGGTCTGGAGACGGGGGACGCCGAGCCCGGGCGCGATCCGCTCCAGCACCTCGAGCCGCTCACGCAACGGGCGGTCGAGCAGGTCGTCGCCGTCGGCGTGCAGCACGTCGAAGAACACCGGGGACAGCACGTGGACGTCCTCGCCGGAGCGCAGGTCGGGTGCGGTGTCACGGGGGTGGGTCGCTCCGAGCGAGGCGATGTCCTGGAAGGGAGCGGGCCGCCCGTCGCGCTCGACGATGAGTGCCTCACCGTCGAGGACGAGGGGGTCGGCGGCGAGCCCGCGCACGGTCTCGGCGATCTGAGGCACCCGCTCGGTGATGTCGTCGAGGCTGCGCGTGTAGACACGGACGTCGTCGCCGACCCGGTGGACCTGGATGCGGATGCCGTCGAGCTTGGTGTCGACCGAGGCCGGTAGCGCGGGACCGACCTTGTCGAGCGCGGCGGCCACGTCGGGCGCCGAGGACGCCAGCATCGGGCGTACGGCGCGACCCGGCTCGAGCATCACGGCAGCCAGGGCCTCGGCGCCACCCGTCAGAGCGGCGACGGCGACCGGCGCGCTCGCCCCTTGCAGCATCGCGGCCCGCCGCACCGCGGCAGCCGGCACGTCAGCGGCCTCCGCGACCGCGTCGAGGACGACGGAGTCCAAGGCGCCCTGCCGGACGTCACCGGAGACGAGTCCCGCGAGGAAGCGCTGCTCGTCGGCGGTCGCCCTCGCGAACAAGTCGTGCGCGGTCTCGGCACGCGCCGTCTGCGACCCCGGTCCCGACAGCCCGGCCATCGCCGCGAACGTCGCGTCGGTCTCGGCCACGGTGAGGCTCGGCTCCTCGGCCGGCGGCGGCAGGTCGCGCAACGACGCCCAGCCCAACCCCGTACGGCGCTGGCGGAGCTCGCCCGCAAGGTAGGTCACCACGACCTCGAGGTCCTCCGGTGGTGTCCCGCGCAGCAGGTCGGCCAGCGCGGTCCGCTTTGCCAGGCGCGACCGTGTCGCGGCGACGGCCCGAGAGGTGGCGACGACGTCGGCGAGGAGCATGCGACCCATTGTGCTGCGCGGCACAGACACGCCGGAAGATCGCGGCGCTGCGGCAGGGTGACACAATCGAGCGCGTGAGCGTCAACCTTCCTACCCGTACCGACGTCCTCGTCGTCGGTGCCGGTCCCGCCGGCTCTGCCGCGGCTGCGTGGGCTGCGCGGCACGGGCTCGACGTGGTCCTGGCCGATGCCGCCCGCTTCCCGCGAGACAAGACCTGCGGCGACGGTCTGACGCCGCGAGCGATCGCCGAGCTCGACCGTTTGGACCTCGGCCCCTGGATCCGTCGCCACGGCACCAACCGCGGACTCCGTGCCTCCGGGTTCGGCCAGACGCTGATGCTCCCGTGGCCGGGTGGGTCGCTGCCCGACCACGGCTCCGCGGTCCCGCGCACCGAGCTCGACGCGCACATCCGCGCCGCGGCCCTCGACGCGGGCGCGACCCCGCTCGACGGCGCCCGCGCGGTCGACGTGGTCAGGGACGGCGACCGGGTCCGGGAGGTGGTGTTCAAGACCACCGACGGCCCGCACCACGTGGCGTGCGACCGCCTCGTCGTCGCCGACGGCGTCCGCTCCCCGCTGGGCCGCGTGCTCGGCCGCGAGTGGCACCGCGAGACCGCGTACGGCGTCGCTGCGCGGTCGTACGTGAAGTCCGACCGCAGCGACGACCCGTGGATCTCCAGCCACCTCGAGCTGCGCGACGAACAGGGCGAGGTCCTGAGCGGCTACGGCTGGATCTTCCCGCTGGCCGACGGCGAGGTGAACCTCGGCGTCGGCACCCTCGCCACCTCCAAGCGTCCCGCCAACGTCCAGCTGCGACCGCTGATGGAGCACTACGCCCGCCTGCGCCGTACGGAGTGGGAGCTGGCCGACGAGCTGCGCGCCCCGACGTCGGCGCTGCTGCCGATGGGCGGCGCGGTGTCGGGTGTCGCCGGTGCCAACTGGGCGCTGATCGGCGATGCCGCCGGATGCGTGAACCCGCTCAACGGCGAGGGGATCGACTACGGGCTCGAGACCGGCCGGCTGGTCGCCGACGAGCTCGCCGCCGGCACCGACCTGGCGACCGCGTGGCCGGCGGTCCTGCGCGAGCACTACGGCGAGGCGTTCTCGATCGCGCGCCGACTCGCGGGGCTCCTGACCGTCCCGGGCGTGGTGACGTACGGCGGCCCCGTCGGCATGCGCTCGTACGCACTGATGACCATCGCGCTGCGGCTGATGGGCAACCTCGTCACCGACGAGGACCGCGACGCCGTCGCACGGCTGTGGCGCTGGGCCGGCCGGATGTCGCTGCGCGTCGACCGCCGGCAGCCGTTCGCGTGAGGCCGCGCGCATGACCTTCCGCGCGCCCGAGGACACCGACCGCCGCGTCGTCCGCTATGCCTCGCGGGGGTCGACCCACTTCGACGTCATCCTCGCGGCGTTCTGCGTCGTCCTCGTGGTCTCCAACATCGTGGCGACCAAGGGCATCGAGATCGGGTCGGGGAGCTGGACGCTCGGCGGCCTGCAGCTCTGGCCGGTGATCACCGACGGCGGTGCGTTCCTGTTCCCGCTCGCCTACATCCTGGGCGACGTCATCTCCGAGGTGTACGGGTTCCGGGCGGCGCGCCGGGCGATCATCACCGGCTTCGCGATGGCGGTGGTCGCGGCGGTGACGTTCTGGGTGGTCCAGCAAGCGCCTGCAGCGTCGTTCTATGAGAACCAGGGGGCGTACGAGAGCGTCCTCGGGTTCGTTCCGCAGATCGTGCTGGCGAGTCTCGCGGGATACGTGGTGGGCCAGCTGCTCAACAGCGTGGTGCTGGTCAGGATGAAGGCGCGTACCGCCGAGCGAGGGCTGTTCGCGCGGCTCGCCACCTCGACCGGGGCCGGCGAGCTGGCCGACACGCTGATCTTCTGCGCGATCGCCGCGTCGGTCATCGGCATCACGACGTGGGGCCAGTTCTGGAACTACGCCGTCATCGGGTTCGTCTACAAGGTCTGCGTCGAGCTGCTCGTCATGCCGGTGACGATGCTCGTGATCCGCTGGCTGAAGTCCCGCGAGCCCTCGTACTGGCGCTGACCCGGCCACCACCGCCCGCGCGCGGCCAGGGCCGCCGGGCTAGGCGTAGTAGCGGCCGAGGAAGTCCGCCTTGAGGTCGGCGTAGGTGCCGTCGGAGATCGACGCGCGGATCCGGTCGACGAGCCGGACGATGAAGCGCTCGTTGTGGATCGTCACCAGCGTGCCGGCGTTGTACTCCTTGGCCTTGAACAGGTGGTGCAGGTACGCCTCGGTGTAGTTCGCGCACGTGTAGCAGTCGCACTCCGCGTCGATCGGCGCAAAGCTCCGCCGCGAGGACGCCACCGCCAGGTTGCGCTGACCGTCGTGGGTGTAGACCCGGCTCGACCGCGCCACCCGCGAGGGGCTCACGCAGTCGAACGTGTCCGCACCGTTCTCGATCCCGGTGAAGAGGTCGTCCGGCTCGCCGATGCCGAGCAGATGGCGCGGCTTGTCCTCCGGAAGCTCCTCGCTGACCCAGCCGACGATCGTGCCCAGCTGCTCCTTCTCGAGCGCGCCTCCGATGCCGTACCCGTCGAACCCGAGCTCCACCAGGCCGCGTGCCGACCGCCGCCGGAGGTCCTCGTACTGCGCGCCCTGGACGACGCCGAACAACGCCTGGTACGGCTTGCCGGCCCGCTCTGCGGTCAGCTTCTCGTGCTCGGCGACGCACCGGACCGCCCACGCCTGGGTGCGGTCGACCGAGCGCTCCTGGTAGCCGCGGGTGTTCATCAGGGTCGTGCACTCGTCGAAGGCGAAGATGATGTCCGCACCCAGCTGGTGCTGGATCCGCATCGACACCTCGGGGGTGAACCGGTGCTTGGACCCGTCGATGTGGCTCTTGAACGTCACGCCCTCGTCGTCGATGTGGGCCAGCCGTTCCTTGCCGTCGGCGATGACGTCGTCGGCCGTACGGTCGGTGGTGTCCATCGCCAGCACCTTGCGGAAGCCGGCCCCCAGCGACAGCACCTGGAAGCCGCCCGAGTCGGTGAACGTCGGACCGCGCCAGTTCATGAAGGCACCCAGCCCGCCAGCCTCGTCGACGATGTCGGAGCCGGGCTGGAGATAGAGGTGGTAGGCGTTGGCCAGCAGCGCCTGGGCCCCCAGCTCGCCCATCGTCTCGGGCAGCACCGCCTTGACCGTGGCCTTGGTGCCCACGGGGATGAACGCCGGTGTCTGGATGTCGCCGTGCGGTGTCGAGATCACGCCGGTACGGCCCTGGGCGCCGTCGACGGTCTCGCCGAGGCGGTCACCGACCGAGAAGTTGAATGTCACCGGACCATCCAACCAGCGGTCATCCCTCGAACGACGAGGGCGTCGCCTCGTCGGCAGCGGGAGCCGGCGACGGCTGGCCGAGGGACGGATCCTCGTCGAGGTTGTCGGGCTGCGGGGCAGGCTCCGTCGAGGGTGTCGACGGCTCGGGAGTGGGCTCGGTCGTCGGCCCGGGCTGCTGGGGGACGGCCTCCTCGGCCGGCGGGGTCACCTCGTCGGTCGGGGCGGGCTCGTCCGGGTCGGAATCCGTCGTCGACGGCGTCGACGACGGGGAGGGGTCGGTGCCACCGTCCTTGTCGCCGCCGCCGTCCTTGCCGTCGTCCGACGTCGTCCCGACGTTGCTGAACGTGGTCCCCGACTTGCCGCTGTCTCCGATCGGGTGCCCGACGATCGCCTCGTACGCCAAGATGCCTCCGAGGGCGAGGAGCAGGCTCGCGACCGTGGCCGCCGCGACTCCGCGCCACGAGATCAGTCGCTTGGAGGCGGCATCGGGGTCGGCGGCCTCGGTGTCCGTGCCGTCGGCCTCCACCTCGGCTCCGTCGTCCGGCGCGTCGACGGCGGTCTCCGGGTCGACGGTGTCCTCGACACCACCGTCGCCGGGCTGGCCCACCTCGTCCAGCGCCTCGGGGACAGGCAGCACGGCCGTACCGCCGGCACCGGCACCCGCACCGACATCGCGCTTGGCCATCGTCGCGAGGCTCGTGAGCCGGGCGGCCTGGGCCAGCTGGCGGCTCTTGCGCAGGGAGTTCGTGTAGATCGTGCCGGCGATGGTGGCCACCACGGAGCCGACGGCCGCGCCGATGAGGGTGCCGGCGACGCCGAGCAACGAGCCCGCCACGGCCGCGGTCATCGCGGCGAGGGCACTCCCGACGACCTGGCTGGAGGAGACTCCCGAAAGGACACCTCCGCTGTCGTCCTCGGCATCCAACTCGGGCTTCTTGGCCGCCATACATCCCTTCCCGCGACATGCGCGTACGTCTCGTACCCCTGATCTCGGGGGTGGTTCGGTGGTCGAGCGCGGGGTCGGGCCGGGGAGCGGCCGGCTCCGCGCCAACCTTCGACGTTAGCGAAGTCGAGCGACCCGTCCAAGTGGGATCGCGCACATGTCGCCGGGACTACGGTGTGGGCATGAGCAACCCCCCGCTCGAGCCGAGCACCACGCCGCCCGTCCCGGTCGTGCTGGACGTCGACACCGGCGTCGACGACGCACTGGCCCTGATGTTCGCGGTCCGGCACCCTGCGATCGACGTGCGGGCGATCACCTGCGTCGCCGGCAACACCGACGTGGACCAGGTCGTGACGAACTCGCTGGCGGTCCTCGACGCCCTGGACGCGCCCGACGTGGCCGTGGCGCGGGGAGCCGAGCAGCCCTTGCTCGGCGGCTCCCGCGACGCCCGGCACGTCCACGGCGCCGATGGGCTCGGGGGGCAACGGCTCCCGTCCTCCTCGCGGATGCCGTTCGCGGGCGGGGCGCTGGAGCTGATGCGGATGACGATCCTCGACTCTCCCGACCCGGTGACGCTCGTCCCGCTGGCGCCGATGACCAACGTGGCGCTGCTCCTGAGGGCCTACCCGGAGGTCAAGGAGAACCTTCGAGGCATCGTCGCGATGGGCGGAGCCCTAGAGGGGGGCAACGCGACGCCTGTCGCCGAGTTCAACGTCTGGCACGACCCGGAGGCGGCGGCGATCGTCCTCGCCTCCGGGGTTCCGGTCACGCTCTACGGGCTGGACGTCTTCTCGCGGGTCGTCGTCGAGGCGGAGACGTATGAGGTGCTGCGCGACGACCCCGACCCTGCCGTCGCGCTGGCCGGACGGCTGCTCGCCCACTCGCACGAGGTGATCCGCAGCGACCCCCGGGTCGGGCACGGCGGCCTGGTGGGCGATGCCGGTGCCGTCTGCTCGGTCGCGTCCCCGGGCCTGCTCACGACTCGCCGCTGGCCGGTCCACGTCGCACTGGCGCCGGGCCTCACCCGGGGGCAGACGGTCGTCGACCGGCGCTACGTGCTCGGCGAGGACTCGGTGCACGGCGTGGACTCCCTCGGCCATCTGGTCGACGTGGCGGTCGACGTCGACCACGAGGCCACACGTGACCTGTTCCTCACCACCATCTGCGCCGGCCCGCAGGCGTCGCACGGCGACGACACGGCACGGGCGGTCCAACGGTGACGCGTGCGGAGCTCCGCCCGGATCCCGCCCCGCGGTCGCGCACGTCAGCGCGGGTCGCGGTGGTGGGATCGCTCAACGTGGACCTCGTCACGGAGGTCCGCCGCCATCCCTCGCCCGGCGAGACCGTCCTCGGTGGGGATCTTCGCCGAGCCCGCGGCGGCAAGGGCGCCAACCAGGCGATCGGTGCCGTCCGCGCGGGCGCCTCGGTCGCCCTGGTGGGCAGGGTCGGTGACGACGCCGACGGTCGGGCGTACCGTGACGCGCTGGCCGCGGCGGGAGTCGACGTGACCCATCTGAGGACCACGCCTGACGTGGCGACCGGGACGGCCCTCATCGTCGTGGACGGCCGGGGAGAGAACACCATCGTGGTGGCCCCCGGCGCCAACGCCCGACTCACGGCCGCCGACGTGCGCGACGCCGCCGGCGCGATCCGCGGGGCCGACGTGGTGCTGGTGCAGCTCGAGATCGGCCAGGACGCCGTGGACGCCGTGTCGGAGGTCGCGGGGGAGGCGGGCACGAGGCTCGTGCTCAACGCCTCGCCCGTACGACCGCTGCCGCCGTCCCTGCTCGCGCTCGCCGACCCGCTGGTGGTCAACGAGCACGAGGCGCGGGAGTACGACGCCGTCTCGCTCTGCGTCACGCTCGGGTCCGCGGGCGCACGCTGGGGCGAGGACTCGGCGACGCCGCCACGGGTCGAGGTCGTGGACACGACCGGTGCCGGGGATGCGTTCGCCGGGGCCCTCGCCGCCGCGCTGGCCGCGGGGGAGGGGCGTGCTGGCGCGCTCGGGGCCGCCGTGGCTGCCGGCGCGGAGGCGACCACCTGGCTCGGTGCCCAGCCGGGCTGAGACCAGGGCCCGCCCGGCAGGCGTGGCGGGCGTGACGGGAGTGGTGTTGTCCACACGATCCGGCCGTCCCCAGCCCGGCGCGCGTCCCTCAACCTGTCCGCCCTCGTCACTAGGCTCCGAGGGAGCCTGCTCGGAGGCTCGCACGGACCCCGGAGGTGGATGCATGCGCTTCATCGCGACAGCGGATTGGCAGCTCGGCATGACCGCCTGGTTCCTCGGCGACGAGGCGCGTGCGCGCTTCCAGCAGGCCCGGCTCGACGCCGTCCGGCGGATCGGCGACCTCGCCGCTGAGCGCGACGCTGCGTTCGCCGTCGTCTGCGGCGACGTCTTCGAGTCCAACCAGCTCGACCGGGCGATCGTCGCGCGGACGTTCGAGGTTCTCCGAGGGTTCTCGGTGCCGGTCGTGCTGCTCCCGGGCAACCACGACCCGCTCGACGCCGCGTCGATCTACGACTCGCGTGTCTTCGCCGAGCGCAAGCCCGACCACGTGCACGTGCTGCGCGACAGCGCCCCCTTCACGGTGGTCGAGGGTGCCGAGGTCGTCGGTGCGCCGTGGTTCGGCAAGCACCCCACGCGTGACCTGGTGGCAGACGCGTGCGCCGGACTCCGGCCGACGTCGGGCGATCTGGTGCGCGTGGTTGCCGGACACGGCGTGGCGAGCACGTTCAACCCCGACCGTGACGCGCTCGCGGCGATCGACGTGCCCACCCTCACCAAGGCACTCGACTCCGGCCGCGCTCACGTCGCCGTCCTCGGCGACCGCCACTCGACCACCGAGATCGAGTCCCGCATCTGGTACGCCGGTGCTCCCGAGGTCACGTCGCGCCGCGAGGACGATCCCGGCAACGTGCTGGTCGTGGACGTCGACCCGGAGTCGCGGGCCGTGACCGTGGATCCGGTCCGGGTCGGCCGTTGGCGGTTCGAGGTCGTCGAGCAGGAGCTGGCCTCCTCCGAGGACGTCGACCGACTCGCCGATCGGCTGGAGCAGATGCCCGACAAGGACCGCACGGCCGTGTGGCTGGCCTTGAGCGGGACGCTCTCCACGGCCGAGATGGCGCGGCTCGACGGCGTTCTCGAGCACGGGAGCGACCTCTTCGCACGGCTCGACGCCTGGGAACGGCACACGGACCTGGTCGTCCTGCCTGACGGTCACGACTTCGCCGATCTCGGTCTCAGCGGATTCGCTCAGGCCGCTCTCGACGAGCTCGCCGAGCTCGCCCGTTCCGACGCACCGGACGCGACCGTGGCACAAGACGCGCTCGGGTTGCTCTACCGGCTCGCGGGGGCCGGCCGATGAGGCTGGTGCGGGTGACGCTGCGGCACTTCAGGGGTGTTCAGGAGTCGACGGTCCGGTTCGGCGACGGCGTGACGGTGGTCGTGGGACCCAACGAGGCGGGCAAGTCGTCGGTCGCCGAAGCGGTCCGTCTGCTCCGCACCACCAAGTCCAGCTCGCGCAGTCAGGCGGTCCGCGACGTCAAGCCCGTCGGGCTCGACGTCGGACCGGAGGCCGAGGTCGAGCTGCGCACCGGCCCGTACGCGCTGGTCTACCGCAAGCGCTGGCTCAAGTCTCCGATGACCGAGCTGGACGTGACCGCGCCCTCGCGAGAGCAGCACAGCGGCGACGAGGCGCACCAGCGCTTCGCAGCGATCCTGAGCGAGACGGTCGACGTCGACCTGTGGGAGGCGCTCGAGATCGTCCAGGGCGAGTCGCTCGACCAGCCCGAGCTCGCCCGCATCTCCGCGCTCCACCGCGCCCTGGACGACTCGGCCGGCGCGACCGGCGACCACGACGCGCTGATGGCCGCCGTTCTCGCCGAGCGCGACCGTCTCCTCACCGCGGGAGGCAAGCCGCGGGGGGCTCACGCACAGTCAGCGGCCGAGATCGTGGAGCTCGAGGCCGAGGCTGCGCGGCTGCGTGCCCGGAGCGCCGAGATGGACCGCTACGTCGACGACTACGCGGCCAACGAGCATGAGCACGCGCGCCTGTCGACGTTGTCGATCGAGGCCGACGCTCGTCTTCGCCGTTCGGAGGACGCCGTCCGGGCTCTCGAGACGCTGCGCGAGGAGCTGCGCCGCTCCGAGGAGGACCTCGAGGTGGCAGAGCGCGCCCTGTCGCACGCCGTCCGGGCGCGCGACGACCGCCGCAGCATGGTCGACGACCTCGCTCGCCGTGCCGAGACGATCGACGCGCTGCGGACGCGTGTCGCGGAGGTAGTGGCGGCTCACTCCGACGCCCGCACGGCCGAGGACGACGCGCGACGAGAGGTCGGCGTCGCCACCGAGCGCGCACGTGTGGCCCGCCATGCTGCACAGACTGCCGCGCTCGCCGTGGCACGCCACCGGGACGAGCTCGAGCGGACCGCGCTCGCTCAGCGGGTCCGCCGTGCGAGGGAGGCGGGGGAGCGGTGCGCCCGCGCACGGGCCGAGCGTGAGGTCCTCCGCGTCGACGACGCGGTGCTGGCGCGCCTGACCGACCTGTCGACGGACGTCCAGGTGGCGGTCGGCGCGCGCGACGCCGCCGCCGCGCGGGTGTCGGTCCGTCCCCTCGGCGGCCACCGGGTCGACGTCGGGGGTGCGGAGGTCGTCGGCGAGACCTACGAGGCTTCGGTCCTCGACGACGTCCGGATCACCGTCGACGGGGTGGTCGAGGTCGTGGTCAGTCCGGGCACGCCGCCCGCAGATCTCGACCGTCGCGTCGCGCGGGCGCGCGCGGCGTTCGACGTGGCTCTCCACGAGGCCGGGGTGGACTCTCTGGACGAGGCCCGGTCCTCGCACGAGCGTCGTCGGGTTGCCGAGTCCCAGTGCGCCACTGCCGAGGACTCGCTCTCCGACGCCCTCGGTGGCACGACGTTGGACGATCTCGAGCTCCGGTTGGCCACACTCGAGCGACGACGCCCCTCCGACCCCAGCGCCGAGCCCAGCGCCGAGCCCAGCTCCGACCCCAGCTCCGAAGGCGAGCGCGACGCCCTCGAGGCTGCCGCGGACGCCGCCCGCAGTGCCGCGGAGGACGCCGACGCCGACGCGGCGGCCGCGCGGGACGCCCACGACGGTGCGCGTGAGGCTCTCTCGGTGGCGGGCGAGGCTTCGGTTCGAGCTCGGCAGGAGCTCGAGAGCGCCGAGCACGAGCTGGCGCGCGAGACGGCGCGTCTGGCTGCCGCCAGAGCAGAGGTGGATGACGAGGCACTCACCGAAGCCGTGGTCGCCGCGGACGAGGCGTACGAGCGCGCCAGGACGACGAGCAGGGCGTCGCGGGCCACGTTCGAGGCCGCGTCCCCGGAGACTCTCGCGATGGAGCTCGCCAACGCCCGCGAGCTCGTCGAGGGGGTTGACCGCGACCTCACCAGGACCGACGAACGCCGCGTCGAGCTGCAGACGCTCCTCGACGACCGCGCGGCCGAGGGCATCCACGACCGGCTCACCGACGTCGAAGCCGCGCTGGCCGTCGCCAGCGCGACCCACCGGCGCCTCGCCCGATCGGCGCAGGCCGCCGACCTTCTCAGCGCCACGTTGCTGCGGCACCGCGACGAGGCTCAGCGCCACTACGTCGCGCCCTTCAAGCAACGCATCGACAGACTCGGCAAGGTCGTCTTCGGGCCCGACTTCGAGGTCGAGGTCAGCACCGACCTCGCCATCGAGACCCGGACGCTGCGGGGACGCACCGTCCCGTTCGGCTCCTTGTCCGGCGGCGCCCGCGAGCAGCTCGCCGTCCTCGGACGCCTCGCCTGCGCACAGCTGGTCGACCCCGACGAGGGCGCTCCGGTCATCCTCGATGACACCCTCGGCTTCTCCGACCCCGATCGTCTGGAGCGTCTCGCGGTGGTCCTCAACGATGTCGGCCGTTCGGCACAGGTTGTGCTCCTGACCTGTCAGCCCCGGCGCTTCGAGTCCGTCGGCGGCGCCCGCACGGAGCGGCTCACCCTGTCATGAAGCCACGGCACTACTCTTTCGCCAGCACGTGGCGGGTGGCAGCGCCGGTCGCGCAGGCCTTCGACGCCGTCGCCGACCTCGAGCGCTATGCCGTGTGGTGGCCCGACGTGCGTCACGTCACCGGCATCGACGACGACACCGCGCGGCTGGCGATCAGAGCGACCCTCCCGTACACGCTCCACCTCACCCTCCACCGGACCCGCGTCGACGAGACGTCACGCCATCTGCTCGCCGAGATCGCCGGTGACCTCGAGGGCTGGGCGAGCTGGCGGCTCGGCGCCGACCGCGAGACCACGGTCCTCCGCTACTCGCAGGAGGTCGTCACGACCGAGCCGTGGATGAACGCGATCGGCAGCCTCGTGTCCCCGGTCCTCCGGCTCAACCACACGGCGATGATGCGTCGCGGTCAGGTCGGTCTCGCCCGCTACCTCTCGTCGTAGCCGTCGGGCGGTCACCTAGAGTGGCCGACGAACCAGCCCGTACGGAAGGACAGATGTGCACCGATCGAGGTCGTTCGTGCTCGCCCGTGGCGCCGCCATTCTCCTGGCGGTCGCGCTCGGTGGCTGCGGCTCCGCGTCCGATCTGGCCGACGCCGAGCCAGCGGCCGAAGCATCCGCCCCGACGACGTCGCCGCGCACCGCGCAGCTCCCGCTCGACGACGTCGCGACCGACCTGACCGACGACGTCGGTCCGATGAGGGCGTTCCGGAGCCCGAGCGGCAACATCGTGTGCCGGCTCAACACCGACGGTGCGCGCTGCGACATCGGCGACTTCGACTTCTCGCCCCCGCCCAAGCCGGAGGGCTGCGAGGACGGATGGGGTCGCACGCTGGTCGTCGACGACGAGGGCGGCTTCTTCAGCTGTGACGCGCCGACGCTCGCCGGCAACTCCCCAGAGCTCGCCTACGGCAAGTCGACGACCCTCGGCTCCTTCGGGTGCACCAGTCAGCGCACGGGCATCACGTGCCTGAACACCGAGACCGACGAGGGCTTCACCGTCTCGCGCGAGCGCGCCGGCACCTTCTGAGGCGCGCCACCCGACACGACGACAAGGACCCGCCATCGGGCCGCCGCAGCGGCCCGATGGCGGGTCCTTCCGTCTCGTCAGGGGCGAGCCCGCGTCAGAGCGACGCGAGTCCGGTCAGAGCGCGCCGCTCTCGCGACCACCCGCGGGCACGGTCGCGTACGGGTCCGCAGCCGCCACGCGGTCGGCCTTGTCCTTGGGCTGGAACCGCTCCTCGAGGAGGACGGCGATCGGCGACGCCACGAAGACCGTGCCGAGCGTGCCCAGCGTGAGACCGAGCAGCAGGGCGATCGCGAACGGCTGGAGCGAGGCACCACCGAGGATCGCCAGGGCGGCGAGGATGAAGATCGCGCCCAGGCCGGTGTTCACCGTACGGGGGACCGTCTGCATGATCGAGTCGTTGAAGATCCGGCGCAGGCTGTCGCCCTTCTTGCGTTCTCGCAGGTTCTCTCGGATGCGGTCGAAGACGACGACGGTGTCGTTCACGTCGAGACCGATGATCGAGAGGATCGCGGCGAGGAACACCCCGTCGACCGGCTCACCGAACCACGCGAAGATGCCGACCACCAGAGCCACTGTCGTGGCGAGCGCCAGCACGGCTGCGGTCGCGAACGTCCATCGGAACCGGATCGAGAGATAGAGCATCTGGGCGGCCAGGGCGATGATGAACGCGATGATCGCCTGGTTGCGGAGCTCCTTGCCGAGGCTCGGGCCGATCAGCTCGTCGCGCTCCTTGGTGACGGGACCGGCCGCCTCGTCCAGGGCGTCCTCGATCTTGACGGCCTCGTCGTCGGTGATCTTGTCGGTGCGGACCGTGATGTTGTTCTGGTCGCCGGACTCGCCACCGCTCTCCTGGACCACCGCGCTCGGGAAGCCGGCATCGCTGACGACCGTACGGGCGGCGTCGGTGGTGATGGGCTTGCTGACCTTGTAGTCCAGGACGCGGCCGCCGGTGAACTCGACGCCGAGGTTGAGCCCCTGGGTGACGACGCCGGTCACGGCGACGGCGATCGCGGCGAGCGTGAGCCCGACGAGCAGGCCCGAGCGCTTCAGGATGAACGGTCCCTTGGTCACCAGCCACGTGCGGAACTTGCCGGTCCCGGTGAGACCCGTGATGCCGGGGCGCTTCTGGGCGAAGGACCGTCGTACGGCCCAGTCGGTGAGGACGCGGGCGATGACGAGCGCCGAGACCATCGACGCGATCGTGCCGATCGTCAGCGTCACACCGAAGCCCTTGACGGGCCCGCTGGCGAAGAAGAAGAGCAGTCCCGCGGCGATGATGGTCGTGACGTTGGAGTCGAGGATGGCCGTCCAGGCCTTCTTGTAGCCCGTGTCGAGCGCTCGTGGCAAGCCCTCACCGGTCCGCCGGGCGTACTCCTCGCGCGCTCGTTCGAACACGAGGACGTTGGCGTCGATCGCGAGGCCGATGGCGAGGACGAAGCCCGCCAGGCCGGGAAGGGTGAGTGTCGCCCCGAGCCACACGAGCATCGCGTAGGACAGGAGGGCGTAGGTGCCGAGGGCGATGCTCGCCAGGAAGCCCATGAGGCGGTAGACGAGCATGATGAAGACCGCGGTGAGCGCGACGCCGATGAGCGCCGCCTCGATCGACGCCTCGATGGCGGAGTCGCCGAGGGTCGCGCCGACCGTGCGCTGCTCGATGACCTCGACCGGGACGGGGAGCGCGCCGCCCTCGATCAGGACGGCCAGATCCTTGGCCGAGTCGGCCGAGAAGTCACCGGTGATGCTGGTGGTCGATCCGGGGCCGGCGCAGAGGCTCGGCTGCACGGCGGGGGAGGAGATGACGTTCTTGTCGAGCATGATCGCGATGCGCTGCCCGCCGGCGGTGTTGGCGCACGCCTCGTTGACGAGCTGCTTCCAGCCGGGGGTGCCCTCCCCGTTGAAGCGGACGTTGACGACCCACTGCAGCGACTGCTGCTCCTGCTCGGCCTTGGCGCTGGAGACGCCGTTGCCGTCGAGCAGCTGCGGGCCGACGATGATCGGGTTGCCGTCCTCGTCCTCGACGATCTGCTGCCCCTCAGCGGGCTTGGCGCCCTCCTGAGCCGGGCCGATCACGTTGTGGAAGGTCAGCTGGGCGGTCTGGCCGATGACCTCGGCGGCCTCGCGCGGGTCCTGGACGCCGGGGAGCTCGACGATGATCCGGTTCTCGCCGGAGCGAGCCAGGGTGGGCTCGGCGACACCGAGGGCGTCGACGCGGCCGCGCAGGACCTCAAGCGCACGGTCGGTCGCCTCGCCGTCGGCCTTCACGCGCTCGGTGTCCTGGGTCTCCAGGACGATCTGTGTCCCGCCCTTGAGGTCGAGACCGAGGCGGGGGGTGAAGTTCAGGGCGACGACTGCCGAGATGACGAGGACGGTGAGGGCCGCCAGAGCGCGCCACAACGGCGCGCGAGAATCGGGACGTGACACGGAAGGCTCCGGGATCTGCTGACGTGGCGACCGCGGTCAGCGCGGTCAGGACTGTGGAGGTCGTCCGTCAGCGGGGCGGCGCGCGGCTGCGCTCGGGTGAGGCGGTAGCGGCCGACGCCGCATCGTCGAGAGCCAGGACCCTGCGGGCAGTCACTGCCGTGCCGCCGATGTGGGCAGCAGGGAGCGCCGCGAGGTCGGGCCCGAGCCCGTTCTGGTCGTGATGGGCGCGAGCCCCGACGTCGACCTTGTGCACTGTCACCTTGGTCACCGTCACGGCGCGGTCGGCAGAGCTGCGTGCGTCGGACGGCGCGGGTGTCTGGCTGCGAGCGGTCGCGGTCGAGGCCGGACCCGCGAGCATGAGCAGGAGTCCTGACAGCGCTGCCGCAAGCATCACGGCAGGCAGGCGCGGGACGGTCCTGAGCATTTGACCAGTCTAACCGGACAGGAGGGGGCACTCCTCCGTCGAGGTGATCGTGGTCACTCCCGCCGTCCTCCGCCTCTCACGCTCACGACAGGTCGGCGAGGGCGGACCCGATGGCGCGGTGGAACGTCGGATAGGCCCAGATGGTCCGGAGCAGCTCCTCCACGGGGACCCGGGCCTGGATCGCGACCGTGAGCGCTCCGAGGATCTCCCCGCCCGCCGGCCCCGCGGAGGTCGCTCCGACGAGCACGCGGCGCTCGGCGTCGGCGACGACCTTGATGAGCCCGCTCGCACCCGGTCCGTACGTCGCGCCCCGCGAGGACGCTGCCAGGTCGGTGATCCCCGTACGCACCGGGAGCCCGCGGCGGCGTGCCTGCTCCTCGGTGAGTCCGACCGCGCCGATCTCGGGGTCGGTGAAGGTGACACGAGGAAGCGCGCGGTACGAGGCACCAGGGCCCTTCTGACCGGTGATCGTCGCCACGGCGATCGCGGACTGGTACATCGAGACGTGCGTGAACCCGCCGCGGCCGGTGACGTCCCCGATCGCCCACAGCCCGTCCACCACCGCGCCGCCGCTCAGGACCCGTTGGTGCGGATCGGTGGTGACGAATCCGTGCTCGGTGGGCACACCGAGCTCCTGGAGGCCCAGCCGGTCGGTGTTGGGAGTCCGCCCGGTGGCGACCAGCAGCCGTTCCGCGTCGAGGTCGGAGCCGTCATCGAGGGTGATGGCGAAGCGCTCCCCGTCGTACGCCACCGCCGCGACCGGGCTCCCGGTGCGCACCGTGACTCCGTCGGCCTGCAGGGCGCCGACGACCAGGTTCCCCGCCTCCGGCTCCTCGTGCGCGAGGAGCCGTGGCCCGGACTCGACGACGGTGACCACCGTGCCGTAGCGCGCGTACGCCTGTGCGAGCTCCAGCCCCACCGCGCCACCGCCGAGGACGAGCAGCGATCGGGGGAGGTCGGGGCTCCGGAGGATGTCGCGGTTGGTCCAGTACGGCGTGCCGTCCAGTCCGTCGATCGGCGGTGCCGACGGACGGGTCCCGACGTCGAGGAGGACACCCCGGCGAGCCGACCAGGTCCGGTCACCGACGGCGACCGTCCGCGGCCCGGTGAGGGTCGCAGTCCCCCGTACGATCGTCGCGCCCGCCCTCTCGAGCCGTGCGACCGACGCCGAGTCGTCCCAGTCGGCGGTGACGTCCCGTACCCGCGCGTAGGCGTCGGCGAAGCGCGGGGTCACGGCGACCTCACCGGCCACGCCGTCGGCTCGACGGGCCGACGCGAGGAGATCGGCGGAGCGGATCAGCGTTTTCGAGGGGATGCAGCCGTAGTAGGGGCACTCGCCTCCCACGAGTCCGTCCTCGACCGCCACCACGTCGAGCCCGGAGCGTGCGAGCGCCCCCGTCGCCGCCTCGCCGCCGGGACCCGTGCCGATGACCACCACGTCGACGGTGGAGCCTGTACGGCCGTACGGAGCAGTGTCCATAGACGCGAGCATCGCTCACCGAGGGACATCCCGCAGCACCGATCGGCGGGACGAGGGAGGGGAGAAGGCTAGTGCGCCGGGCTGGGAGCACCTCACGGCGCGTGGCCGCTCGTAGCGGCTAATTTTGGGACCCGGGGCAACCGCAGCCCGGCGCACTCCCAGACTAAACCAGGTTGCCTCGGCGTTCATTCCGGGCGGCACTCTCCAACGCGGCGGCGGTGTCGACGAGCCGTGACGCGCTGATGGCCTGGCCGTGGTCGTCCTCACCGAGCGCGGCCCTGCCCACCCCGACGATCCGGGCGAACGCCGCTGCCCGGTCGAGGGTGTCGGCGAGGTCGTTGGTCACGACACCGCGCACGACCGCGTCGGCGAGCGCGACGACCTCCTGCGGTCCCGGGGGATCGACGACACCGGCGACCACCTCGTCGACGGGCGCGTGGGCCTTGCCGGCGTCGAACTCGCGGGCGGCCTGGACGGCGTCGCGTCGCACCCAGGTGCGCAACACGTACAGGCGCCACAGCGCACCGGCGAGCGAGTCGCCGGGGGCGTCGGCCCACAGCTCGGCGAGCAGGTCGAGCCCGTGCTCGTCGGCCAGTGCCAGGACCCTCTCGGTGGTGGCCTGGTCGGAGGCGTCTCGGGCGCCACGGACCAGGAGGTGGGCGACGCGTGCGCCAGCCTCCGCGCGTGCCACCGGGTCCTGGTCAGCCTGGCGCGCCGCGAACAGCTCGGGAGCCGCGACGAGCGGCTTCTTGAACTCAGCCACCCGGCCAGCGTAGTGGGTGCTCAGAGCGCGCGGAGCGCCTCGGCGAGCGCCTGGGCGGTGAGAGCGACCTGCCACGGGCGGGCACCACGGTCGGTGAGGAACGCAGCGACGGCGTCGCGGTCCGGTGCCACCGTCGCGTCCCAGGCGAGCCGCCGGAGGATGTCGGGTGTCAGAAGGTTTTCGAGAGGCAGGTCGTGGCGCTCGGCGATCGCCGTCAGAGCGGTCCGGTACGCCGCCAACCGGGCGGCAGCCTCAGGGTTCCGCTCGGGCCACGCGCGAGCAGGCGGAGGACCGTCGGCGTCGCTCGACGCGTTGGAGGGCAGCTCTGACTCCGGCAGGTCCCGGGCGGCGGCGAGGGCACTGTCCCATGTGTCGAGGTAGCGGCGCGCTCCGCGGCTGCGCATGACCTCCAGGTCACGCAGCTCTTGGCGGCTCGCCGGCGCGGTGCGGGCGATCGTGACGATCGCGGCGTCGTTGAGGATCCGCCCCGGGGTTACGTCGCGCTCGCGGGCGATGACGTCGCGCGCCTCCCACAGGGCTCGCACGAGCGCGAGCCGTCGCGGCCCACGGACCTTGTGGATGCCGGACGTCCGCCGCCACGGCTCCGTCCGGACCGCGGGACCGGCGAAGTGGAGCAGTGCTTGGAACTCCTCGTGGGCCCACTCCAGCTTGCCGGCCCGCTCGAGGCGCTCCTCGAGGGCGTTGCGCAGC
This sequence comes from Mumia sp. zg.B53, assembly GCF_019550935.1. Classification (NCBI taxonomy): domain Bacteria; kingdom Bacillati; phylum Actinomycetota; class Actinomycetes; order Propionibacteriales; family Nocardioidaceae; genus Mumia; species Mumia sp. zg.B53. The sequence goes on from NZ_JAHWCK010000006.1 coordinate 216,004, forward strand.
CCGACCAGAGGCTCGACGTCGAGGGCGGCGTACACGAGCCACGGCTCGGGGAGTGGCCGTCGTGACCAGTCGGCAGCGGAGTGCTCCTTGGCCAGGCTCATCCCGTACACGTCCTGGACGAGCGCAGCCAGGCCGACGCGGGGGAGGTTGAGGAGTCGGCCGGCGAGCTCGGTGTCGAAGAGCGCACGGGGGCGCAGGCCGACCTCCGCGAGAGACGGCAGGTCCTGGGTGGCCGCGTGGAGGATCCACTCGGTGGGGGCGAGCACGTCGTCGAGCTCATGGAGGTCCTCGAACGCGATCGGGTCGACCAGAGCCGTCCCAGCTCCCTCACGGCGCAGCTGGATCAGGTACGCCCGCTGCGAGTAGCGGTATCCGGAGGCGCGCTCCGCGTCGATCGCGACCGGGCCGGTCCCGTGGCGGAGGGCGTCCAGCACGCGCTGGAGGGCCTGCGCGTCGTCGACCACCGCCGGGAGGGGGTCGTGCAGCTGCAGGGGCGGGAGGACGACCTCCTCGGTGGGGGAGTCGTCGGGTTCGGAGGTCACCGCGGCGGCCGTCCCTCGCGCCCGCGTCGGGGCAGGGTCAGCACACCAGGGGCCAACGGGGGGAGCCCGGCCACGGTGCACAAGAGCTCGCTCCACGCGACGGCGTGCGAGGCGAGGGTGTCACCGGTGCCGAACAGGGGTGTCCACGAGGCTCTGATCTCCAGCTGCGCGCTGGAGCCGTCCTCCTCCATCCCTCCGAAGCCCTCCGTCCGGACGGTCGTGACGCTCCCGCTGGGCGCGACGTACGAGGCACCCTGGGAGAACAGCGCCTCGACCAGCCAGCTCCAGCCGACCTCGGGAAGCACGGGGTCGCTGGCCATCTCGGCGTCGACCTCGGCGCGGGCGAACGTCACCAGCCGGAACGTGCCCTGCCAGGCGTCGTTGCCCGCCGGGTCGTGGAGCAGGACGAGCCGGCCGGTGCCGACCTCGTCGCCATCGGCGGTGACATCGCCGCTCTGCGCGTACGAGTACGGCGCGATCCGACGGGGTGCTGCCAGCTCCTCGCAGACCACCTCGGGACGTAGCTCCGCGTCTCGCAGGGCAGCGACAGCCTCGATGAACTCGGACGGCTGACCGTCGAGCTCGTTGCGTGCTGCCATGCCTCCACCATAGTTCGCGGAGCGTCAGACCTGACGCAGCGACGCGCCGTTCGACCTGCGAGGATCGGAGGGTGAGTGCCCCGCAGAAGGACGACAAGCCCGAGGCCTCGTCGTCGACCACGGCCGCGCCCAGCCCTGCGAAGGACGGGACGACGCCGAAGACGACCAGTGCCTTCCTCGCCGCGTGCCGGGGGGAGAAGCCCACCCATGTGCCCGTGTGGTTCATGCGTCAGGCCGGGCGTTCTCTCCCGGAGTACCGCAAGCTCCGCGAGGGCGTCCCGATGCTCGAGTCGTGCACGCGGCCCGAGATGGTCGTCGAGATCACGATGCAGCCGGTGCGCCGGTACGGCGTGGACGCCGCGATCTTCTACTCCGACATCGTGGTGCCGCTGAAGGCGATCGGAGTCGATCTCGACATCGTCCCCGGCACCGGCCCCGTCGTCGCGACGCCGATCCGTACGGCCAAGGCCGTTGCCAAGCAGCTGCGCGACCTGGAGCCGAGCGACGTCGAGTACGTCACGGAGTCCGTGCGCGGGCTCGTCGGCGAGCTCGGCGACACGCCGCTGATCGGCTTCGCCGGCGCACCGTTCACGCTGGCCTCGTATCTGATCGAGGGCGGGCCGTCGCGCGACCACCGGCTGACCAAGGAGCTGATGTACCGGGACCCGGAGACGTGGGACGCGCTGCTCGGTCGGCTCGCCTCGATCGCGGCCGCGTTCCTGCGGGTGCAGGTCGAGGCCGGTGCCCGGGCGGTGCAGCTGTTCGACTCCTGGGCCGGCTCGCTCTCCCGTGAGGACTACGTCCGCTACGTCAAGCCGTACGCGAAGACCGTGCTGGATGCGGTCGCCGACCTCGATGTGCCGCGCATCCACTTCGGTGTCGGCACCGGCGAGCTGCTCACCGAGATGGGTGACGCGGGAGCCGACGTCGTAGGCGTCGACTGGAGGGTCGCGCTCGACGACGGGATCGCACGGGTGGGTCCGGGCCGGTCGGTCCAGGGCAACCTCGACCCGACGGTCGTGTTCGCACCCGACGACATCATGAAGGCCAAGGCCGATGCGATCCTCGATGCCGGGAGCAAGGCACGCGGCCACGTGTTCAACCTGGGTCACGGCGTGCTCCCCGCCACCGACCCCGATGCCCTCAAGCGCCTGGTCGACCACGTCCACGCCTACGAGCTGCGCTGAGCGTGCCGGTGAGGTCCCCCGTGCGCGTGGCGGTCGTCGGTGGCGGCCTGGCGGGCGCGACGGCAGCGCGCGCCGTGGTGGAGGCGTTGCCCGACGCCGTCGTGACCCTCTTCGAGGCCTCTGACCGGGTCGGAGGCAAGCTCGCGGGCACGGAGGTCGCCGGGATCACGGTCGACGTCGGGGCGGAGTCCATGCTCAACCGGCGTCCCGAGGCGGTGCGTCTGGCCCGCGAGGTGGGTCTCGGGGAGCGTCTCGTCCATCCCGAGCCGGTCGCGGCGGCACTCTGGGCGCGCGGTGAGATGCGCCCGATCCCGCCGTCGGTGATGGGCGTTCCCACCGACCTCGACGCGCTCGCCGAGACCCACGTCCTCAGTCGCGCCGGCATGCTGCGCGCCCGCGCCGACCTGCCGTTGCCCGAGCCCGCCGACGACGTGTCTGTCGCGTCGTACGTGGGGCGGCGTCTGGGGCGGGAGGTCGTCGACATGCTGGTCGAGCCGCTTCTCGGCGGTGTGTACGCCGGTCACGCCTCGGAGCTCTCCGTGCGTGCGGCCGCGCCGGCGATCTGGGCGCTCCACCACCGCGGACGGCGTCTCGCGCACGCCGCCGCCGAGCAGTCGGCAGCGGCGCCGAAGGATCTTCCGCCGGTCTTCGCGGGCCTCGAGGGCGGGATGTGGCAGCTGCCCGCCGCGGTGGTCGACCACCCGAGCATCGTCGTACGCTCCCGCGCGACCGTGCGTGAGATCAGCGCGCTGGGCTTCGGTCGGTGGCGCCTGGTCGTCGGCCCCGCCAACGCCGCCGAGGTGGTGGAGGTCGATGCCGTGGTCGTCGCGACCCCGGCTGCGCCTGCTGCGCGGCTGCTGGCGCCGTGCGTCCCGGTGGCGGCGCGGCTGCTGCGTGAGGTCGACTACGCCTCGATGGCGATCGTCACCCTGGCCGTGCCCCGCGACCAGGTGGCCGCCACCGCCGCAGGATCGGGTTTCCTGGTCCCGCCCGTGGAGGGGAAGGCGATCAAGGCGGCGACATTCTCGTCGTGGAAGTGGGGCTGGCTGGGGCGCCGGACCGGTGACCTGATGATCCTGCGCGCCTCTCTCGGCCGGGCGGGTGAGGAGCACGTCCTCCAGCGTGAGGACGCCGACCTCGTGGCGACGGCGGTGTCCGACCTCGCCGAGGTCATCGGCCTCCGGGGGCCGTTGGTGGACGCGGATGTCCAGCGCTGGGGCGGTGGTCTGCCGCAGTACACCGTGGGGCACCTCGCCCGAGTCGACCAGATCTCCGACGCCGTCGGCCGCACGCCCGGGCTTGCCGTGTGCGGCGCGGCGTACGGCGGGGTCGGGATCCCGGCGGTCGTCGCATCCGCCCAGGCCGCCGCCCGGAGCATCTGCGACCACCTCGAGGGTCCCGTGGGCCGAGGGGGACAATGAAGCCATGACGACGACGCCCGAGGTTGACCACGAGGCCCTGAACGGGACGATCCGCTACACGATGTGGTCGGTGTTCCGCTTGGAGACGCCGTTCGGAGAGATCGCGGACCGGACGAAGGTGATCGCCGAGGTCGAGGAGCTCTTCGCGGAGCTGGCCGACGCCGACGTGGTCGTGCGGGGTGCGTACGACGTCGCAGGGCTGCGCGCGGACGCCGACGTCATGATCTGGTGGCACGCCGTGAGCGCCGACGCGCTCCAGGACGCCTACCATGCGTTCCGCCGTACGGCCCTGGGTGAGCGACTGGCTCCGGTCTGGTCACAGATGGGGCTGCACCGCCCGGCGGAGTTCAACCGCTCGCACGCCCCGGCGTTCATGACCGAGCCTGGAGGCAAGGCGTACCTCTGCGTCTACCCGTTCGTGCGGTCGTACGACTGGTACGTCCTGCCCGAGGCCGAGCGCCGGGAGATGCTGCGCGAGCACGGCATGATGGCGGCGCCGTACCCCGACGTCCGGGCCAACACGGTCGCGTCGTTCGCGCTCGGCGACTACGAGTGGCTGCTCGCGTTCGAGGCCGACGAGCTGCACCGCATCGTCGACCTCATGCGCGAGCTGCGGGCCTCGAAGGCGCGGCTGCACGTGCGCGACGAGATCCCGTTCTACACGGGTCGGCTGCGCACCGTCGCCGAGCTCGTCGACACCCTTCCCTGACCGCGGGTCGCTGTCTTGCGCTCGCGGGTCAGTTTCTGGGGCCCGCGGGTCGCTGTCTGGGGTCCGCGGGTCAGGATGCGTCAGGGACGAGCCGAAGGCTCACACCGTTGATGCAGTAGCGCTGGTCGGTCGGCGTCGGGAAGCCCTCACCCTCGAAGACGTGACCGAGGTGCGAGCCGCACCTCGCGCAGCGCACCTCCACGCGCCGCATGCCGAGCGACACGTCCTCGATCAGCTCGACGCGATCTCCGGCCAGCGGTGAGAAGAACGCCGGCCAACCGCAGTGCGCGTCGAACTTCGTGTCGCTGCGGAACAGTTCCGCGCCGCACGCTCGACACTCGTACACGCCGGGGGTCTCGTCGGTCTCGTAGGAGCTGCTGAACGCGCGCTCGGTCCCCGCCTCCCGCAGCACGTGGAACTCCTGGGGCGTGAGCTCGACACGCCATTCGTCATCCGTCTTCTCGACCTGGTACGCCATGCCTCCATCGTACGGACGAGCACACGCCCAGAGGGTGACCCGCGGGCGCCAGAGGGTGACCCGCGAGCGCCAGGGGGTGACCCGCGAGCGTCAGATGAGGGAAGCGCCCTCGCCTGCACCGGCCGACTGCGCGTCGAAGCTCTCGTGCTCGATGAGACGGAGCGTCGGCACGTGGAGCTTGCGCTCGGCGCGCGAGGCCCAGTCGACGTGGAAGAACTCCGAGAACACGTGCGACGTCGTCAAGATGATCGCCTCCTCGGCCCCCACCCGCGTGACGAGGTCGGCGAGCGCGCTGACCGGGTCGTCGTGGGTCAGGGCGCCGCGTGCGGTCGTGTCGGCCTTGCCCGCAGCGACGATCAGGTCGATCGAGCGCTGCAACGACTCCTGGCCGGCTTCGACGATCGCATTGTCGACGTCTCCGACCGTCTGCGAGTCGGGCATAGCGAGATCGGCTCCACCGAGCACGCCGAGAGAGGTCGCCATCGTCGCGGCAGCGTCCTCGACCGGGAGCAGCAGGTGATAGACGACCGGGTCGTCGAGACCCTCGTGCAGCGACGTGAGCTGACGCGCGTCGAGCTCGGAGAGCTCCTGCTCGAACAGGACCGCCACGTCGTACGGCGTGCGGGCGTCCTGGGTGGGCTCGGTCATCGGTGAGGCCTTTCGTGACGAGTCCGCCGACTGCGGTCGGTACGGGGTCAGCCTACCGCCGAGTCACCGCTGTGGGGTGTCGCGGCGGGTGCCGGTTGCCACTGCCCGAGCTCGGTGCGTACGACGGTGGGATCGCCGGCGCGGGCGAGCCGGAGGGCGGCGGCGGTGACGTCGGTGATCTCGACGACGGCCTCGCGCGCGTCCGGGGCTTGACCGTCGTCGACGACCGGGTTCACCACGCAGAGCTCGTGGAAGCGGACCCGCGGTCGGTCCTCCTCCGCCCGCAGGACTTCGAGGAGCATGCTCTGTGCCGCTCCGGTGACGCTCACGGGTCCCGATCCGGCCTCCGGCTTCAGGGTCGCGATGCCGTTGAGGGCCACGTACGCCGACCCCTGGGGTGCCAGGGACGGCACCGTCGACCGCGCCGCGAGGAAGTGGGCGGTCAGGTGGCTCCGGAGCAGACCGTCCCAGGTGGCGGTGTCGAGATCCACCAGGTCGGGGCCCTCCCACCACCCCCCGATCGCGGCGAAGGCAGCGTCGATCCCACCGCGCCGGCGCAGCTGATCGGCGACGTAGTGGGAGCCCTCGTCGGTGGACACGTCAGCGACGACCGGACGCATCAGGGCGCCGGCCTCACCCAGCCATTCACGCACCGCGTCGAGCCCGGCGTCGGATCGGCCGACCGCGAGCACCGTCACGTCCTCGAGCAGCAAGGCGCGGACGAGGTGCCGCCCGACGTATCCCGTGGCGCCGTGCACGACGGCGGAGCCGAGACGCAGGGGAGTGGCTGGAGAGTCGCCCGAGGTCGTCATGCGCTCAGTCTGCCGCGCCTGAGCGGCAGACCGAGCGCAGGCGTGGCGCGGCCGACCGCGTCAGGCCGGGATCGGGACCAGATCGACTGCGCCGACGGCGTAGCGGGCGAGGACCACCTCGGCGAGCTCGGGTGCTGCGCCGAGCGGGTCGGAGACCGCCACCGCCCCGGCCTCGAGGGCGAGCTCGGTGGCCCGGTCGGGCAGGAAGCCCGGGGCGAGGAACAGCGACCCGACGGCGATGTGACGCTTGCCGTCACGGCGCAGCTCCCGCACCGCCTCGCCCGCTGCTGGCGGTGCCGCTGAGGCGAAGGCCGCGATCACCGGCAGCTTGTGGCGGGCGCCCCAGGCGCGGGCGACGCGGGCGACGTGTGCGTTGGCGAGCGGGTTCGAGGACCCGGCCGCTGCGAGCACGAGGCCGTCGAGCTCGGTGGCTCGGGCCTCGCGAAGGGCCGCGCGCAACCGGAGGTCCAGCACGCCGAGGAAGCTCTTGTGGATGCCGAGGACGTCGGTCGCGAGCACCCGGACGTGAGGATGGCGACGCCGCGCCGCCTCGACGACGGCGGGGACGTCGACGCTGGCGTGGTGGGCGTGGGTCAGGAGGAGCGGGACGACAACGACCTCGTCGTGCCCCTCGGCGACGAGCCGGTCGATCACCGTGAGGGGTGACGGCTCGGAGAGCCCGAGGTAGGACTCCTCCACGCGGAGGTCCGGACGCATGCACCGGACCAACTCCGTCAGTGATGCGATGGTTGCGGCCGAGCGGGGGTCACGGCTCCCGTGAGCGAGAGTGACGAGTGCAGGGGCGGTCATGGTGCATTCCTCCTTCCGAGAGGGTGTCGAAGAGTGGTGTGCGGCATCAGAGGTGGATGCCGCACTCGTTCTTTCCGGTGCCGGCCCAGCGTCCGCTACGGGCGTCGTCGCCCGGAGCGACACGCCGGGTGCAGGGCCAGCACCCGATCGAGGGATATCCGTCGTACTGCAGAGGGTTGACGAGGACGCCGTTCTCGGCGATGTAGCGGTCGACGTCGTCGGCCGTCCAGCGTGCGAGCGGAGAGACCTTGACCTTGCCCTTGCGGCCGTCCCACCCCACGACAGGGGCGATGACGCGGCTGTGCGTCTCGTCCCGGCGCAGTCCGGTGGCCCATGCGTCGTAGCCGGCCAATGCCTCCTCGAGAGGCTTGACCTTGCGGAGCGCGCAGCACAGGTCGGGATCGGTACGGAACAGGTCCTTGCCGTGCGCGGCGTCCTGCTCCGCGACGCTCTGTACGGGCGTGACGGTGATCAGGTTGACCGGCACGGTGGCCTCGACGGCGTCGCGGGTCCCGATGGTCTCCGCGAAGTGGTAGCCGGTGTCGAGGAACACAAGGTCGAGCCCCGGAGCGACCTTGCTCGCGATGTCGGCGAGGACGGCGTCACCCATCGACGACGTGACGCAGAAGCGGTCGCCGAAGTGCTCGACCGCCCACTCCAGGATCAGCTCGGCCGGTGCGAGCTCGAGCTCCGGTCCGGCGATGCGGGCGAGCTCCTCGAGCTCTTCGGTGGACCGCGCGGGGACGTCGTGACGGATCGCGGTGGGCGTCATGCGACGTCACCCCCCGCGGGGATCAACCCGATGAACGAGAGCGAGAAGGCGCGGAGGCAGGCGCGGCACTCCCAGGCGCCGTGACGGGTCCCGTGAGGACGCAGGTCCTCGTCGCCGCAGTAGGGGCAGTGGAAGGGAGCCGCGCGCCCGCTCATCGCAGTTGCTCCTCGTCGGCTCGGGAGACCCACTCGGCGAACGACTCGTCGTCCCTGCGGTGGTCGAGGTATCCGCGGACGACCCGCTCCACGTAGTCGGGGAGCGCCTCCGCGGTGACCTTGTGCGCACGCAGCTTGCGCCCGAAGCCTGGTGTCAGGCCGAGGGCGCCGCCGAGGTGGACCTGGAAGCCTTCGACCTGTCGGCCGCCGTCCAGCACCAGCTGGCCCTTGAGACCGATGTCGGCGGTCTGGATCCGGGCGCAGGAGTTGGGGCACCCGTTGACGTTGACGGTGATCGGCTCGTCGAGCTCGGGGATCCTGCGCTGCATCTCGTCGATGAGGAGGTCCGCGCGGTTCTTGGTGTCGACGATCGCGAGCTTGCAGAACTCGATGCCCGTGCAGGCCATCGTGTTGCGGCGCCACGGCGACGGGTCCGCCTCCAGACCGATCGCGGCCAGCTCGGCGACCAACGAGTCGACCTTGTCGGGGGCGACGTCGAGGACGAGCAGCTTCTGCTGGGCCGTCGTACGGATCCGGTTGCTCCCGTGGGCCTCCACGACGTCGGCGAGCCGGGAGAGGATCGTGCCGGTCACGCGACCGACCTTCGGCGCGACGCCGACGTAGTAGCTGCCGTCGACCTGGCGGTGGACGCCGACGTGGTCCCCGGGCGTACGAGGTGCGGGCGCCTCGGGCCCGTCGACGAGCTTGCGCCTGAGGTACTCGTTCTCGAGCACGTCGCGGAACTTCTCCGGGCCCCAGTCGGCGATGAGGAACTTGATGCGTGCGCGGGTCCGGAGCCGCCGGTAGCCGTAGTCGCGGAAGACCGACGCGATGCCGTGCCAGACCTCGGGGATCTCCTCGAGCGGGACCCACGCGCCGAGGCGCTGCGCGAGCATCGGGTTGGTCGACAGGCCGCCTCCGACGAGCAGGTCGAAGCCTGGGCCGTGATCGGGGTGCACGACACCCGTGAAGGCGACGTCGTTGATCTGCGGGACGACGTCGTGGCTCGGGTGCCCGCTGATCGCGGTCTTGAACTTGCGGGGGAGGTTGGAGAGCTCGGGGTCACCGATGTAGCGGCGCTCGATCTCCTGGACCGCCCAGGTGCCGTCGATGATCTCGTCGGAGGCGATGCCGGCGACGGGGGAGCCGAGGATGACCCGAGGGCAGTCGCCACAGGCCTCCTGGGTGCTGAGCCCGACCGACTCCAGCCGGTCCCAGATCTCGGGCATGTCCTCGACGCGGATCCAGTGGTACTGCACGTTCTGGCGGTCTGTCAGGTCGGCGGTGTCACGGCCGAACTCGGTCGAGATGCCGGCGATGGTCCGCAGCTGGCGCAGGTCGAGCTGGCCTCCGTCGATGCGGACGCGGAGCATGAAGAAGGAGTCCTCGAGCTCTTCGGGCTCGAGCGTGGCAGTCTTGCCGCCGTCGATGCCGGGCTTGCGCTGGGTGTAGAGGCCCCACCAGCGGAAGCGTCCCCGGAGGTCGGCCTTGTCGATCGAGTCGAACCCACCGTGGGCGTAGATGTTCTCGATGCGAGCACGCACGTTGAGCGGGTTGTCGTCCTTCTTGGACTGCTCGTTGGCGTTGAGCGGCTCGCGGTATCCCAGGGCCCACTGGCCGTCGCCCTTGGCGCGGCGGGGGCGGGCGACGCGCACGGGGGCGTCGGTGGTCGCGGTCATGTGGCGTCCTGTCGAAGAATGCTCGGGTGCGATGGTCAGCCGGCGCGTCAGAGGGCCGGGGCGGGGACGATCAACCGCAGCGACACATCATGCTGCGCATCCGACCGAAGTCCACGTGACGGCGTACCGCCAGGTGGGTCGTCTGCGCTGTGAGCATGGTCGTCAGTCTGCGCCGGGTACCCCGTCGAGAGCAACGCTTCATCTCACAAGATGAGATCCTCATCCATATGATGAGACTTTGCCGTCTCTCCTCCCGCCGTTGCAGGGATCGACAGGGGTCTTTGTGACCCGCACCACAGCGGCAACGGCTTAACCCAACGGCGTGACCGAAATGACGGGGCGGAGATCAGCCGAGGACGGGCGTGGCCCGCTCGGCGATGCGGGCCGCCTCCACCCCGCGGGGGAGCGTCCCGAAGGCGCCCGCCCAGTCGCCCCCGATCCGCGAGGCGACGAACGCGTCGGAGACCCCCGGATCGCTGTGGCGGATGAGGAGAGACGCCTGCAGCGCGACCGCCATCTGACCGGCGATGCGCCGGGCCCGGAACTCGGCGTCGTCGAGATCGGCGAGCTCGACCAGCACGTCGTCCACGATGCCGTCGACGCGCGGGTCGTAACCCCGTACGGCACCCATCTCGGTCAACCACGCCTCGAGCGCCTGGGGCTCACGCTGGAGGGCGCGGAGGACGTCGAGCGCGTTCACGTTGCCGCTGCCCTCCCAGATCGAGTTGAGCGGCGACTCTCGGAAGAGCAGCGGCATGCCGGACTCCTCGACGTAGCCGTTGCCGCCGAGGACCTCGAGCGCCTCCGCAACGTGGAAGGGCGTGCGCTTGCACACCCAGAACTTCGCGAGGGGCAGCGCGATCCGGCGCAGCGCCTTCTCGTGCTCGTCGTCGGACCTCTCCACGCTCGCGGCCAGCCGGAGCCCGAGCAGCGTCGCGGCCTCGGACTCGATCGCGAGGTCGGCGAGGACGTTCTGCATCGCCGGCTGCTGCGACAGCGGCGCGCCGAACGCGGACCGCTGCGCGGCGTGCCACGTGGCTTCCGCCACCGAGCGGCGCATCAGCGCCGACGAGCCCAGGACGCAGTCGAGGCGGGTCGAGGCCACCATCTCGATGATCGTCCGGACACCGCGGCCCTCGTCGCCGAGCCGGACTCCCCAGGTGCCGGCGAACTCCAGCTCCGAGGACGCGTTGGACCGGTTGCCGAGCTTGTCCTTGAGGCGGACGACCTGGAGCGGGTTGCGCGTCCCGTCGGGGAGCACCCGCGGCACCACGAAACAGGTGAGTCCGCCCGGCGCCTGCGCAAGCACCAGAAAGAGGTCGTTCATCGGAGCACTCGTGAACCACTTGTGACCGTGCAGCACGTACTCACCGTCGACGGCCGTCGGCGTGGCCGTCGTGACGTTGGTCCGGACGTCGGAGCCGCCTTGCTTCTCCGTCATCCCCATCCCGGCGAGGATCCCCGTCTTCTCCGCGGGGTTGCGCAGCCCGAAGTCGTACGAGGTGGAGGCGAGCAGTGCCGTCCACTGCTTGGCCTGCGCGTCGTCGGCGCGGAGCGCGGGGACCGCGGCGTACGTCATGGTCAGCGGACAGCCGTGCCCCGGGTCGTTGTGGGTCCACGCGACGTACGCCGCAGCACGCCGCAGGTGCGGCTGGGGCTGGTCGCTCACCCACGGTGTCGCGTGCAGCCCGAACCCGATCCCCTGCCTCATCATCCAGTGCCAGGACGGGTGGAACGCGATCTCGTCCACCCGGTTGCCGTAGCGGTCGACCGGGTGGTGGACGGGCCCGTTCTGGTTGGCGAGCATCCCGTGCTCGCGGGCCTCCGCCGAGCCGGCGAGCCGTCCGACGGGCTCCAGCGACGAGAGGACTGCCGGGGCGTCGTCACCGGCGAACGCCCGCACCGCGGCGACGAGCGCGGCGTCGGAGCTCACCGCGTCGTAGCCGACGAGAGGGGCGGCCTGGTTGGTGGAGGCACGCTGCAACGGGTCCATGGCGACACCTTAAATCGTTCGCGCGCGCTGCCGGCCGTTCGTACGGTCAGGCTCATGGAGACGCAGAACGGCGGCGCGACGGCCTGGAGCGGCCGGGTGGTCCGCGTCGACCGCGGACAGGTCCGGGTTCTTGAGCCTCACGGTGACGCGGTGACCGCGCGGGTGGCCGTCCCCGTCTCCGAGCCGGTGGACGCTCCGTGCGTCGGCGACTGGGTCACGGTCGCCGTGGACGGCGACGACCGTGCCGTGGTCGAGGTCCAGCCCCGACGGACGCTGCTGGAGCGGGCGGAGCCGGGAGGGTCTTCGCGGCGCCAGGCGCTCGCCGCCAACGTCGACACCGTCGGGGTCGTCGTCGCGCTCGACCAGATGCCGTCCTTGGAGAAGGTCGAGCGGTTGCTGGTGGTCGCCTGGTCGAGCGGAGCGTCCGTGCGTGTCGTGCTCACCAAAGCCGACCTCGCGCCGGATGCCGGCGACGTCGCCGAGGACGTCGCGACGCAGCTCGGCGCCGACGTCATGGTCTGCAGCATCAGGACCGGGGAGGGGGTCGCAGAGGTCGCGGCGCTCGTTCCGGTCGGTGCCACGCTCGCCCTCGTGGGCTCGTCCGGCGCGGGGAAGTCGTCGCTGGTGAACGCGCTGGCCGGAGAGGAGCTGATCGAGACGGCGTCGATCCGAGCGGACGGCCGGGGCCGGCACACCACAGTCTGGCGCGAGCTGGTCGCGGTCCCCGGTGGCGGCTGGGTCGTGGACACACCCGGTCTGCGTGGCGTCGGAGTCACCGATCCAGACGGGCTGGCAGGTGCGTTCGCCGACGTGGAGGACCTCGTCGAGTCGTGCCGCTTCGCCGACTGCGGCCACCACGTCGAGCCCGGCTGCGCAGTGCGCGCGGCGCTGGACGACGGGACGCTGAGCCTGCGGCGGTACGAGAGCTGGGAGGCGCTGCAGCGTGAGGCCATGTGGCTCCGACGACGCGCCGACGCCCGCCTCGCCGCCGAGCAGAACCGGCACCTCCGTCGCGCGACCCGGGCCCAGCGCCGCCTGCGTCGCGAGCGAGGGCACTGAACCAGGACCGGGGCGGGTCAGTCCCAGAACGTCTTCGGCGCCGGCAGGTGGCGAGCACCGCGACCGGAGTACTGGAAGTGCTGCCAATCCGCGCTCCCCAGCCACCGGAACCCGTGCCGCGCCAAGATCCGCACCACCGCATGGTTGCGGCTGCGGTAGACGAACGCCGCCGGGCTGCGTCGGGAGTCCCAGTCGCGGTTGGGGACGAGGCCCCACGCCGAGCGGTACGGGTTCTCCCAGGTGTTGAGGTCGATGCTGCGCCCCGTGCTGTGCGGGCTGCGCCGTCCCGGTCGTCCCACGACGCTGCGGCAGTTGAATCCCGAGGAGTTGCCGGCGGCCATCGACTTCATGTCGTCGCCACCGCGCAGCCTGCGCGACCAGCCGAAGCGGTCGACCCGGTAGAGCGACCGGATCGGAGCCTTCGCGGCGTGCAGGTCGCGGAACACGCGCTTGGTCGCCTTCGCGACGCGCGCGTGGACCACGATCTCGCCACGGCGCCGATAACCGTCGTAGGCGTAGTAGTTGGTCCGCAGGATCCGGAGTGAGGACCGGCCCACGGGGCAGCCGCGGTGCCAGGTGCGGCCCTTCATCGAGCGCCACACCGCGTTGGAGATCCGGCTGACGGAGACGTGCGCGCCGGCCTTACGTGCTCGAGGCTGCCGGGGGAGCCTGATGCGCGGCGAGGCTGCGCCCGGCGGACGGACGAAGACCCGACCCGGGGGCACGTTGTCGACGACGCGCGGGGCGGAGGTCCCCGCCAGGACGTACGCCGTCCGGGCGGTGCGCAGCTGGTAGGCGACGTCGACACGAGGCTTGACCCGCACCTTCCCGGACCCTGCGCGCACCGCCACCGAGCCGCGCCGTGTCCACGCCGACTCCCCAGAGCGACGACCCCACAGGGCGGCCGTCCCGGTCACCGCGCGACCGTCACCGGTCGTCCAGCGGGCCGTCAGCGTGGCGGTACGGCCGTCGGTGAGCCTGGCCGGCCCGGACAGGGCGAGTCGAGACGGTGCGGCGGTCCCGGTGAGACCCAGCTCGCGAACCGCGGTCCCCTCAACGGTGACGTGACGTACACGCAGTCGCTGGGCGCCCGGGACGACGGAGACGCCCACCGCGTACGAGCCGTCTGACGCGGGCCGCGTCGCGGCCAGCCTCTCCCAGGCTCCGTCGTTGCGACCGCGCTCGAGCAGGATCTCGCCGTCCAACCGTGAGGTGGTGCCGCGGATCGTGGCGGTCGTCCCCGCGTACGCGCTCGCCGGCGCCGAGACGGTGAGCTGGGGCGGTGCGGCGGAGGCCGGTGCCGCACCGAGCAGCGAGCCGACGAGGGCGCCGACCAGGACGGTGACGAGGAGGGTGAGCGCGCGAGCTGCTTTCACCATCCCACCGTAGGCCCCGGCAGAGCCGTTGGCTCGTCCGGCGCACGCGGTGGACGCGGGGTCTCAGGCGTCCTGGATGCGGGCGAAGGGACGCGCTGCCTCGAGCTCGTAGGCGAGCTCCAGCAGCGTCCGCTCGTCACCGTGGTCGGCGGACAGGTGGGACCCGATGGGAAGCCCCGAGCGGGTCTGCCCGAGAGGCAGCGAGATCGCCGGCCCTCCCGCGACGTTGTTGAGCGGTGTGAAGCCGACGTAGGAATACAGACGCGCGAAGAGCCGGTCGAAGTCCAGCGTCGGCGAGAGGTAGCCGAGCTTGGGCGTCGTGTGCGAGAGCACGGGGGAGAGCAGCACGTCGTAGGTCGCGAAGATCGCGCGGTAGGAGTGCTGGGCGCGGCGAAGGCGGTAGATCGCTCCGGGGAACCGGCGGACACCCTTGCGGAACGCCGCGGCGAGGCCCTGGGTGAGATTGTCCGTCAGCGCCGGGTCGAAGTCGGGTCCGAGGCCACGCTTGCCGGAGACGGTGAGGTACCAGGCGAGGAACCCCCAGTAGAGCGCGAAGTCGTCGGCGAACTGCTGGGTGATCGGGAGCGGCATCTCCTCGACGTGGTGGCCGAGCGACGCCAGGAGCTCGGCGGTCCCGGTGGTTGCGTCGTGGGTCTCGCGGTCGCTGGCCCGCGTCACCGAGTCGTGGATGACGCCGATGCGCAGTCGGGTCGTGCCCGGGCCCTCGACGAGCCGGACCGCAGGCAGGCGCGGGTTGCGGTAGGTGCGCTCGGCGGCCGCGAAGAACCGAGCCGTGTCGCGCACCGACCGCGTGACGACACCCTGCGTCACCACCTTGACCGGCATCGTCTCGTCGAGGCGGTCAGGAGTGATGCGACCACGGGTCGGCTTGAGGCCCACCAGCCCGCACGCCGCCGCCGGGATGCGGATGGATCCGCCGCCGTCGTTCGCGTGAGCGAGGGGGACCGCCCCGGCGGCCACGAGCGCCGCCGAGCCACCGGACGACGCACCGGACGAGTACGCAGGGTTCCACGGGTTGCGCACCGGCGGCCGGGTCATGAACTCGGTGGTCGCGCTGAACCCGAACTCCGGGAGCCGGGACTTCCCGAGGTAGGTCAGGCCCTGGTCGGACCACATCCGTACGAAGTCGCTGTCGGCGCGGGCGAGTCGCGGCGCGTACGCCTCCGAGCCGTTGCCCGTCGGCCAGCCCGCGACGTCGACGTTGTCCTTGACGAAGGTCGGCACTCCACCGAACGCGCCCGCTGCGGCACGGTCGGCCGCGTCGAGCGCTCGGTCGGCGTCGAGGTGCTCGACGGCATCGAGGGCGGACACCGCCTCGACCCGGGCGAGCGCCGCCTCGGCGACCTCGCGCGGCTTGATCTGACGGGTCGCGACGAGCTCGGCGACGCCGGTCGCGTCCAGGTCACCGAGAACGTCGTCACCGAACGCGTGGACGCGAGGTGAGTGCGGCACGGGGGCTCCTGAGGCATGCGTGTGTCCGAGGTCACTGGGAGCGTATCAGTGGGATCCCGCACCGCCGAGGCCTCTGCAGGGCGCGCTGACGTACGGCGGCCACGGTCTCACGGCGGTACGCTGCCAGGCGCGGAACAGGCGGGCTCCGGCCCTGGCTCGAGGAGGACGGACGTGACGGCACACGGGGGCAACAGGGCGATCGTCGCCGCTCTCGCGGCCAACCTGGGGATCGCGGTCACGAAGTTCGTCGCCTTCCTCCTCACCGGTGCCTCGTCCATGCTCGCCGAGTCCGTGCACTCGGTCGCCGACTCCGGCAACCAGGGGCTGCTGCTCCTCGGAGGCAAGCGTGCCCGGCGTCGGGCCGACGAGCGCCATCCGTTCGGGTACGGGCGGGAGCGGTACATCTACGCGTTCATCGTGTCCATCGTGCTGTTCTCCGTCGGTGGTCTCTTCGCGTTGTACGAGGCCTGGCACAAGTGGGAGGACCCGCACCCGATCGACTCCTGGCAGTGGGTGCCGATCGTGGTGCTGCTGGCCGCGATCGGGATGGAGGGGTTCTCCTTCCGCACCGCCATCGTCGAGTCCAACGCCGTCCGCGGGCCCCAGTCGTGGGTCTCGTTCATCCGCAACGCGAAGTCGCCGGAGCTCCCGGTCGTCCTTCTCGAGGACTTCGGCGCCCTGATCGGCCTGGTCCTGGCGCTCTTCGGTGTCGGCATGACCCTGACGACCGACGACGGGCGCTGGGACGCCCTCGGTACGGCCGGCATCGGGGTGCTCCTCGTCTCCATCGCCGTAGTGCTGGCGATCGAGATCAAGTCCCTGCTCCTCGGTGAGTCGGCGAGCCGCAAGGACGTCGACGCCATCAAGGCGGCTGTCGTCGGGGAGGGCGTGCCGTCGGTCATCCACCTGCGTACCCTCCACCTGGGCCCGGAGGAGCTGCTGGTCGCCGCGAAGATCGAGGTCGACACCACGGAGGACGCCGCCGACATCGCCGCGGCCATCGACGGTGCGGAGGCTCGGATCCGCGCCGCCGTCCCGATCGCCCGGGTCATCTACCTCGAGCCGGACCTCCGCAGGTCGGCGTCCACGGCCGCACCCGCCGACCTCGGGCCCGACGCCTAGCCCGGGAGCACGCGCAGGATGCGGTCGGCTCCGTTGCCGTTGGAGGTCGACACGTACAGCGCGCCCCCGGGTGCGACCGTGATCGCCCGCAGCCGGCCGTACCGGCCCTGGAGCGCCACCGACTGGCCACGCAGCCGCCCTCGCTTGTCGAACCGCAGCAGGCGGATCTGCTCGGCCTTCAGCGCCGTCACCGCGAGCACGCGCCCGGCCCGGTTGCCCCAGACCGACCCCCGCAGCCAGGCGGCAGCCGTCGTCGCGAGGGTCGTGCGGCCCGAACGCCACCGTGCGCTGCGCTGCTTGCCCGGGAGCCGGTGGTTCGTCATGGGGACGGACTCGTTGTAGCCCGGCACCGGGTTCCACCCGTAGTTGCCCTTGCGGAACAGCGCGTTGACCTCGTCGTCGCGTGAGGAGCCCTGCTCGACCGACCACATGCGGCCCGCACGCCGTGCGAGGCCCTGCACGTTGCGGTGGCCGTAGGTGTAGACCCGGCGCTTCATCGCGTAGCGGGACTTCGCGTACGGGTTCGTCCGCAGACCGCGACCCGTCCGCGCATCGACGCGGAGGACCTTCCCGCCCCCGGACCGGAGCCGTTGCGGGTTGCGCCCGACCACGGCGTCACCGGTCCCGATGAAGAGCGTCCTGCCCGCGCCGAAGGCCAGTGCGCACCCACCGTGGCGTCCGGTGGTGGCGGGGAGCCCTCGCACGATCGTCGTGACCAGGCGGGCACGGGTGCGGGCGGCGTTGAGGCGCCAGCGGGCCACACGGACGTCCGTCGTCGAGCCCGAGCGGTAGCCGTGGCAGGTGTAGAAGGCCCCGGTACGGGCGAAGTCAGGCGCGAGCTCGAGCGCCATGAGCCCGGTCTCCCCGCTCGCCCAGATTCCCCTCGCTCGCCCCACGACGCGCTTGCCGCCGCTGAGGGTGCCGATCGAGATCGTACGGCGGGCGCGCTCGGTGAACAGGAACTGCCGAGAAGAGATGAACGCGATGTCCCAGGGATGGTCGAGGCCACCCAGGACGGTGGTGACGCGCATCGGCGCGGCTCTCAGGGCCGCGGCCGGGGCCGGGGCCGTCGTGGGCCGGGCGGAAGCGGTGCTGGGAGCGATCGGTGGGGCAGCCCCGCTCTCGCGCTCCGCACCCGCCCCGGCTTCGGGGACGAGCAGGGCCGCGGCGGCCAGGCCTGCGATGGCGACGGCGGATCTCCTCATACCTCAGTCTCACTCCGACCGACCGATCGCGCGAGAGGTCGACGGGGCCGTCGTACGCGGCCGTCACGCCCGACGGCGGAGGAAGGGCCGCACCAGCGCGACCAGGTCGTCACCCGGAGCGGCGCCGAGCTCGTGGCGGAGTCGTTGCGCGTACGCACGGTAGCGTCGCGCGGCCTCGAAGCGGTTCCCCTCGGTCACCAGCGCCTGGACGAGGACCGTCACCGCCGACTCGCGCAGCGGCTCCGCACAGACGGCGGCAAGTCCTGCTCCGGTCGCCAACGTGTAGGCGCCTGCCGCCGACGCGGTCCTGCACACCGCCTCGAGAGCCTGGATACGGTGCAGGTGGAACTGGTCCTGCTCGTCCAGCACCCAGGACTCGTACCACCCGGGCAGCAGGTCGTGCTTGAGCATCTCCACCTCCTCCGCTCCCACCTCGGCGTCGGCCAGGGCCTGGTCGGCCACGCGGCGCGCCTCGCCCAGGTCGACGCTCGCCGCCAGCTCCAGGTCGGGGCCGTCGGCACGGACCCAGCGGCGGGGGAGCTGCCAGAGGGCACGCCGCACGTTCGCGCGCGCCCTTGCCTCCGTCAGCTCTGGCCAGAGGTCGGTGCCGGTGAGGAGCCGATTCACCCGGGGTCCCTTCACCGCGGCGTAGGCGAGCAGCCGCCGTCCGGCTCCCGAGAGGCGTTCGGGGGGACGTGTCCCGAGCCCTCCGAGGACGCCGACGCGGCGCGATCCGTTCGAGCTGGTCACCGTTTGCTCCTGGTCCCTGGCACGTCCTGAGTAGGCGTCCGGGGGCCACGTGCCGCGGAGTCGAGCGAGGGCCGGGCGACGGCGGCGTGGGTTCGACCTCACGAGCATAGGGGCCCCCGGGCTCGCGCTCGCGGGCATTGTCACCTGCGCCCGACGACGAGGACGCGCCGCGCACGAAACAGGGACGCAGCACGGACGCGAACCGACCAGGGCGGGGTACGGGGCCTCGTCGCGGCGGGGACGACAGCGAGACCCCGCCGGCTACGGCGGCCCTGCAGGCTGCTGGTTGTCGCGCATCGACAAGCTCCGGGAGGGTCTCATGACCGTGATCGACCAAGCTGCAGGGGAACGCCTCGAGGGAGAGGTCGAGACCCCCTTCGCCGAGGACGCCACCACGCTGGAGACGCTGCCCTCGACCCTCGGCTTCCTCCCGTGGACCGAGGTGACAACGCCGTTCGCCGAGCTGCTCACCGGCGAGGCCGAGGGAGACGGGGAGACGGCAGAGGTCATCGCCGAAGCCTTCGAGAGCATCCACGACGAGCAGTTCGACGAGGCTCTTGCCGAGCTCATCGCGGAGACCGCGGAAGCGGCCGAGACGGGGCTGGTCGCCGAGCAGCCGCAGCAGCTCGCTCTGCAGCGGCAGCAGATCGCCGATGCCCACCTGGCACCGATCGGCTCCGAGGCCGAGCGGTGCGTCCAACGGTTCGCCGACCACCTGCAGAACCTGGACGTCGAGGCGATGGCACCCGACCAGCTCGACGAGCTCCTCGGCCGCTTCGAGGTCGGGGAGCTGGACGTCACTCCAGCGGGCGAGGAGTTCATCGGAGGCCTGATCAAGAAGGCCAAGAGCGTCGTGAAGACGGTGGTCAGCACTGCGGGCAAGATCGGGAAGGCGGCGCTCTCGGTGCTCGGCCCCATCCTCAACAAGCTGAAGGCGCTCGTGCGCCCGCTGCTCCAGCGCGTCCTCGCGATCGCCATCAACAAGCTTCCGGCAGCGCTGCACGAACCCGCTCGCGCTCTCGCGCGGCGCTTCGGGCTGGCCCAGAAGGAGACCGAGGACCTCGTCGAGACCGAGGGTGACGCCGAGGAGGAGTTCCTCGTCTCGTCGTTCGCCCCGACGCCGGTGACCGCGGGAGATCCCGAGAGTCTTGCCGAGTCCTTCGACGCGGCTCTGGCGGAGTCCGTCCTCGGTGGTGAGTCGCTGGAGCAAGGGGAGAGCTTCGGCCACGACCAGGAACGCGGCGCCGCTCCGGCGGCGTCCGACGAGCTCGAGTCGCTGGCAGCGGCTCGCAGCGCGTTCATCGACCGCGTCGCCTCGGCACAGGAGGGTGAGGACCTCACCCCGGCGATCGACCAGTTCCTCCCCGCGATCCTGCCCGCGCTCAGGCTCGGCGTCCGGCTCGTCGGTCGCCCGAAGGTGGTGGGCTTCCTGTCGGGTTTCCTCGCCAAGCTCATCGGACAGTGGGTCGGGCCGAAGCTCTCCGGCCCCCTGTCGTCGGCGATCGTCGATGTGGGCATGCGTGTGATCGGGCTCGAGCAAGGCCGTCCGGGCGATCTCGAGCAGGAGGCTGCCCCCGCGGCGCTCGCTGCGACGGTCGAGGACACGGTGCGGCGGCTCTCGGAGCAGCCGGCGGCGTTCTTCGAGGACGAGGACCTCCTCCAGGTGGCTCTGTCCGAGGCCTTCGAGGAGGCGGTGGCAGCGAACTTCCCCACCCAGCTCGTACGGCCCGACCTGCAGATCGCGCCGTCGCTCGGCGGGTCGTTCGTCGTCCGGCACGCTCGCACGGCCTACGCCTACAAGAAGTTCTCCCGGGTGCCCGAGATCGAGGTGACCGCTGCGGTCGCCTCGACCGTGACGACATTCGGCGGCGTCACGCTGGCTGCCGCGCTGCGAGCAGCGGGGATCGCCCTGCCGGGACGGTTCCGCGTGCACGTGTACGAGTCAGGTCCGGGGACGACGTTGGTGCGCCTCGCGCGACTCGAGAGGATCGCGGGGTCGGCGTCCGCCCGAGGTGCGCACAGCCAGCTGCATCCGCTGACGATCGCCAACGCGGGGGTGCTGCTGCGCGAGCCGCGGCTCGGTGTCGATGCCCCCGTCCGCTTCCTGGCGTCGCGCCACCGCATCTCCGTGGGCCAGCGCTTCTTCCGTCTCGAGCCTGTGGGCCAGAGCGGCGCTCCCGACGCGACGCCGGGTTCGGCCGCCGAGGCCGTCCGTCCGAGCGACGGCAGGGTCAGGAGCGACGAGTCACGTGGCGACGTCCGCCTGTCGCTGTTCTTCTCCGAGGCCGACGCGCAACGCCTCGCCGCTGCCGTCGCCTCGGGCCGCGGGGGCACGACCCTGCTCCGCGCGCTGCTCCGCTCTGCCTTCGCGACGGCGCGGGGTCCGCGTCGGCGTCGACCCACGGCACCGCGGGGACGGGGCCGAGGGCGTGGGCGAGGGCCGTCGCGTGCGCAGCGGCGGTTGCGTGCGGGCCTGGCCAAGGCGTTGGCCGAGTTCGTCCGGACGCGGGGCAACGAGTTCGTGCGGGCCGCCCAGGACCCGGCTCGCGGAGTCACCGTTCAGGTGCATCTGCGAGGCGTCGCCGGCCCGGCCGACGACGCGGACGCCGGTGAGACGCCCGGGACGGCGCCACAGGCTGCGACCGCCGGCAGCAACGGGACGACGGCGGTGCCCGCGGCGCCCGCCACGGTCACGGTCGTCCCCGGGAGGGTCGAACCGTGAACGAGCACCGCCTGATCGCCGACGAGCTCGAGCGTCAGCTCGGTCACTGGACCGGTGCCGCGCAGTGCTTCGTCGACGCCGAGGAGTTCGCGTCACGGCACGCGTGGGAGTCGCTCGAGCGCTCGATCGGCCTGCCGGTGCGGACCCAGCTGGCGCAGACGGTCGACCAGCTGCTGGAGAACGGCCGGACGACCACGGCGGCGGTCCGGGCCAGTCGCCTGGATCCCGGGCGGCTCGCGGAGGCGCACGCAGCGGTGCAGCAGTTCCGCCGTCGCTACGTCCAGGTGGAGACGACGCTGGACTTCTTCGGACAGGCGGTCAACACCCGCACGAGCACACATCTCCGTACGACGCTGCAGTTCCTCGACTCGGTCGCCTACCAGAGCATCGAGCAGGTCCTGCGGCCGCTCGGCCTCCCTGTTCCCCCAGTGCTCACGTACCTGGGGGAGGGCTTGGGCGCCAGCATCCTCCGGGTGGGGATCCGGCTCTGGGCCCCTGGGGCCGTCAACCCCGTCGCCGCCGTCAAGATCGTGCGGCACAACCTTTATCGTCCCACCTCGCTCTTCCACGAGACGGGGCACCAGGTCGCCCACCTCGCGGGATGGAACGCCGCCCTCGCGGACGCGCTCGGCAAGACCCTCGCCGACGATCCCGCCCTGAAGGCGATGTGGCAGCCG
This sequence comes from Mumia sp. zg.B53, assembly GCF_019550935.1. Lineage (NCBI taxonomy): Bacteria > Bacillati > Actinomycetota > Actinomycetes > Propionibacteriales > Nocardioidaceae > Mumia > Mumia sp. zg.B53. Next base: position 238,193 of record NZ_JAHWCK010000006.1, read on the forward strand.
TGGAGCAGCGAGATCGCTGCGGACGTGTACGCGTTCGTCCTGACCGGGTTCGCCTCCGTCGCCGCCCTGCACGACGTGGTCGGCGACGAGCGGACGCTCTTCCGGTGGCCGTTGGGGGATCCGCACCCGATCGGGTGGTTGCGAACCCTGCTGGGCTGCGCGATGTGTCGGCGTGCGTACGGCCCTGGGCCGTGGGACCGGCTCGAGCGGGCGGTCATGACGACCTATCCGGCGAGCCGTGCCGACGCGAGCAGCGTGCCGCTCATCCTGCGTTCGCAGCGTCGCCTGGACGCGATCGCCGCGACCTGCCTCGACACCCCGGTGCCCGGGTTCCGGGACCGGCCGGTCAGTGCGCTGGTCGACCCCCAGCGGGTGTCGCCGTCGGCGCTCGCGGAGCTGGAGCGGAGCGCAGGACCCGCGCTGTGGACCTCGCCGCACTGGCGCGGGACGGAGGGCATCCGGCTGATCGCCCTCGCCGGGCTGCGGGAGGCCGAGAACCCTGAGAGGGCCGGCGAGTGGATCTCGCGGGCGAGGACCTGGATGACCGGACAACGGAGCGTCGCCGCGTGAGCGGCGCCTAGCGGAGGTGGCAGACGTGGCGAAGAAGACGAGCGCGAACCCGACGACCAGGTCGCTGGCGTCGTCGATGGAGACGATCGAGGAGCGCACGGAGGAGCTGCTCGAGGCTGTCGAGGCGATGCAGCACAGCTCGTCGCGGGAGTTCGCCAAGGTGTGGACGACGCTCGGCGGGATCGCCGGGCTCGACGGCCTCGCGGTCGGCCTTGCCGAGATCGCGGAGGTGATGGGACCGCTGCGCAGCATCGTCCCGCCGTCCACCGCCCTCGAGCTCGATCCCGGGGTCGGTGAGGCACTCGCCGTCATCCGGGACTCGCTCGGCGGGGACCGGGACTCCAACTTCCAGCAGCTGGCCACGGACTACGAGCTCCCCGTCTCGTTCATCGGTCAGGCCCGGCCGGTGGTCACCGGCCCGTACTACGAGGAGCAGGTGGCATGATCACGCAGCTCGTCCAGCAGCTCGGCGGCGGTCCCGCCGCGGAGGCCCAGGTCATCACCGCGGACCCGCTCGACCTCGTCTGGCGCATGGAGCAGGTCCTCGACGCGGCCAACCCGTGGGCACCGAACCCGCCCCCGGCCGGCCCCGCGCGCGTCGCGCTCTTCAACCAGGGGGCGTTCGGCGGCGTCGCGATGCCGTCGCAGCCGGCGTGGGACCACCTGATCTATGCCTACGCGATCGAGAACACCCGTGCCGCCCACATCCTGGCGCGTGTCGTGCGTGCGTTCCGTGGTGGCGAAGGGCTCGGCATCCCCTCGGTGTCGACGCAGCGCTGGCTGGACGCGACCGAGACCTTGTTGTTCGGCGCCCACAACCCCGTGGCCGCGTGGCTGTCGACGAGCGCCGTGCGTCCCGACGCCGAAGCCGTACGCCGCAACGCGTACTACCGGATGTTCGGCATGGACCTCGCCCACGGCACCGACGCCAACGCGCCGTACCCGTACGAGAAGGCCGAGGCCTCGAACCGGACGTTCGTCGCGCTGCTCGAGGAGCTGCTGTACGAGCTGTGGCGCGCGATCGAGAACGTGCGGAACCTGGTCGCTGGCAACACCACCGACGACGACCGAATCTATCGGCTCGCCGAGCAGATCGGGTTCATGCTGCGCTCCCGCCGCCAGAACGCGCTGCTGAGCCGCGAGGAGCTCGCGGCGACGACCGCGATGGGATGGGTGGAGCTGACGCTCGGCTCCAACACTCCGGTCGTGGTGGACCTGCGGGCTCAGGCGACGAGCGCGGCCGACCGGCTCCGGGTGATCGGCGAGCGGGTCGGGCTGACACCGCACTCGCGGGCGAACTCGTTCTTCGCGATGGCCCAGGAGCTGTCCCTGGTGCTGCGTGCGCTCGAGGCCGGCTGGGTGACCGACAGCGGCACCGCATGGTTGCTGTATCAGAGCACAGTGCCGCCGGCCCTGCCACCGTTGCCGCCCGGCGCGGTCCCGCTGGGCACCGAGGTGCGTCGCGTGATCACCGAGTGGGCGGCTGCGAGCGGGCGCAACCTCAAGGAACGCCCGACACCGATCCAGGTCGTCGCCGCACCGCGGCCGCTGACCAAGCGATGACGGGGTGAACCATGCTCGAGGACGAGGTGCCGTGGCAGACCGAGACCGATGCGGGCACGCAGGAGTGGTTCGACGAGAGCCCGTTCCGGACCGAGGGTGGAGCAGAGGCCGTGTCGTCGACCCAGACCGAGTGGGGCGAGACGGAGTGGGGCGAGACCGAGTGGGGAGAAGATCCCACCACGGAGGCCGAGACCTGGGGCGCGCACCGGTGCGCGCCGGGTGACGGGCCGCCGGCAGCCCCGGTCGGGCCGCGGCCGCTCATCCACCGCAGCACCTCGGCCTCGAAGGCGCGCAACCCCGCGGTCGGCTACGCGCAGCACCTCCTGAACCGGTTCCTGGAGGCATGGCGCTCCGGCACGCCGGCGTGCAGCGACACCAGCCAGGCGACGCGTCAGTACATAGCGTCGTTGCAGCCGCAGCTCAAGGCGATCGGCCAGGACCCGCTCGTCGTCGACTGCCGGTTCGGGCAGGGCACGGAGCTTGCGACGAAGATGTTCCAGGCGTGTCGCGGCCTGGTCCGTGATGGGATGATCGGACCGAAGACGTGGCCGGAGCTCGAGAAGCTCGCGCCGGGCCCGGCGCCAGTACCCGGCCCCGCACCTGTGCCCACCCCGACACCTGCGCCCACCCCGACACCCATGCCCACGCCGGGCGTACGAGTCCGTGAAGACGTCTGGACTCTCAGCGCGGCCGACCGGTGGCACCCCACCATCCTCTGGTACGCCCGCGCGATCACCGCGCTCCAGGCCAGGGACGGTACGACGTTCGCCGACCCGCGCTGCTGGCGTCACCTCGCCGAGACGCACGGCACCGACATCGACCGGTCGTCCTGGCCGTCCGGTGCGCGCTGGAACGCCTGTGAGCACGAGAGCTGGCACTTCCTGCCGTGGCACCGCGTCTACCTCCACCACTTCGAGCGGATCGTGCGAGACGAGATCACCCGCCTCGGTGGTCCGCAGGGCTGGGCGCTGCCGTTCTGGAACTACAGCGACCAGTCCCGTTCGGACGTCCGCAGGATCCCCCCGGCATTTCGTGACGCCCGGACGCCCGACAACCAGCCCAACCCGCTGCTCGTGTCCCAGCGTGCACCCGGGATCAACGGAGGGGCAGCGATGGCTGCGGACGCCGTCGAGCTCACCAGCGCCATGGAGACCAACCAGTTCACCGGGCCGTTCTCGCCAGGGTTCGGCGGGCGGTCGGCACCCGTGGGCACCCACGCCGGTGGTCCCGGTTCCGGTGCGCTGGAGGACTCACCCCACGGCGGTGTCCACATGGCCGTCGGTGGTTCGGCGCCCCGAGGACTCATGGCACGTTTCGAGACCGCGGGCCGCGATCCGCTCTTCTGGCTCCACCACGCCAACATCGACCGGCTCTGGGAGGCGTGGCTGCGCCGAGGCAACAACCGCAACCCGACCCGGAACGACTGGCGAGACGCCCGATGGGTGTTCGGGTCCGGCACCACCACCACGACGTTGACCACGGCACAGGTGATCGACCCCCGCCGGCCGCCGTTGGGATACCGGTACGCGGACATGCCCGCTGCCGCCGCCCGCGAAGCGCTCGCCGAACGGTTCGACGAGGTGCCGCAGCCCGTTGCCGAGCAGGAGGAACGGCCGCCGGAGATGGTCGGTGCGTCCAGCGGGCCCGTACAGGTGGGTTCACGACCCTCCTCGGCGCGCGTGGACGTGAACGCCCCGAGGGGTCCGGTCGCGCGGCTGATCGAGGAGTCGGGGGGAGTCCCCCCAGGCTCGCGTGTCTTCCTCCGCCTGGAGAACGTCACCGCGACCCGGCTCGGTGCGGGATCGGTCGTCGTTCACGTGAACGTACCCCCGGGGGCATCGCCGCGAGACTTCCCCGACCGCAAGGCGGGTCTGCTCTCGATGTTCGGGGTGATCGAGTCCTCCACGAAGTCCGACACCCACAGCGGCAGCGGGAAGAACGCCACGTTCGAGATCACCCGCATCGTGAAGGCGCTGGCGGCGGCGGGGCAGTGGGACCCCAAGAAGCTTGACGTCTCGTTCACGCCGATCCCCGACGCCACCGGCAACGTCCCGTCGGGTGACGTCACCGTCGGCCGGGTCAGCCTCTTCTACGCATGAGCACGGCCCACGCATGAGCGGCGCGACGTTCGTCGTACGGACGCACTGGTACCACCCCGAGTGGTGCGCCGTGGCGCTCGCGGCCTCGGCCTGGGTGGTCCTCACGTGGCTCGCGCTCGCCGATCCCGTCCGCTTCTTCGGCTCGCCCGAGGTCCACCCTCCGCTGCACGCGTTCGGGCATGCGGCGGTGATGGTGACGGCGATGATGGTGCCGTTCGTCCTTCCGCAGGTCGCGTTCGTCGCCCAGTCCAGCCTCTGGTCGCGGCGCTACCGGGCCGCGGCGGGCTACCTGGTCGGCTATCTCGCCGTCTGGACGGCGGTCGCGACCGCGTCTGTCGTCCTCGGCGGCCTGCTCGTCACGTTCGTGGGATGGCGCCCCGCGATCGTGGTGGGCTTCGCGGTCGCCGCCGCGGCGTACGCAGCCCCGTCGCGGCGACGCCTCCTCCGCCAGTGCGCGATGACGATGCCGTTGGCGGTGAGCGGATGGAGGGCGGACCGCGACTGTGTCCGCTACGGCGTCGCGACGGCGCGGCGGTGCGTCGCGACCTGCTGCGTCCTCATGACGGCGGTGATGATCGGCCACGGGCTTGTCGTCATGGCCGCGGCGACCGTGCTGGGGGTGCTCGAGCGGAGGCGCGGGAGAAACGTCGCTCGAGGCGACGGGACGCTCGTCGTCGTCGCCCTGGGCCTTCTGACCCTCGCTCTCTCGTACGGCGTTGGTGGCGGCGACCCGTCGTCGCCGACGGTCCCCCTCGAGCCGCACGCGCACTGACTGACGCCGACGCGGAGCTAGCGGAGGCTCTCCGGTGAGAGCTCGGCAGCGAGGACCGACGCCTGGTAGGCGGTCAGCACGACCTCGGGCGAGTCCGGGTGCTCGGGGAAGACGAGGACGAACACCGGCTCGCCGGTCTTCGGGTCGACCCCGCGAAGGCTGAGGAAGACGTCGTCGCCGAACGAGCGGCACGGTGCTCCGACCTCGTGGGGCATCGCGCAGAACCGGACACAGGTCGGATACGGCCACTCGGGACCCGGCGCACTCGGCGGACGGTGCGCGGCCCGCTTGCCGTAGATGACCCCGCTGGCGGCCGTTGTTGCGGGGTCGTCGCTCATACGGACAAGGATGGCGTGCGGCGACGGCACCGGTCCAGCGAAGTTCACCCGTGAGACGGGGGTCATGCTCTGAGGGATCGGATGCAGAGATCTGAGGGGTGCTCCCCGATGCTCACCGGCGTTCGCGCGTTCGACGGTGGAATCCACATCGCAGGAGGATCCCGTGAACACACCTCACCACCCACACCGCAGCATCTTTGCTGTTGCCGCGACCCTCGCCCTGGTGCTCGCCGGTACGCAACCCACGCACGCGAAGCCAGTCCCGGAGGACGGCCCGTACGCCGACGATGCTCCCGCCGCGACGGTCTCACCCTCGCTGAACGACAGCCACTGCAAGATCGAACGCGTCGGAGATCGGCTCGTGCAGTGCGACCACCTGGCCGGAGCCGCTCCGGCACCTCAGACGGTGCCAGAGCAGGGTGCCAGTCGCTGACGGTCAGGGGCCCACCCGGTGCTGGGCCAGCACCGCGAGCTCGACGCGGTTCTTCGCACCGCTCTTGCGCAAGATGTTCGACACGTGGGAGCTCACCGTCTTCTCGCTGATGACGAGCGCATCAGCGATCTCCGCGTACGTCCGCCCGGCGACCAGGTGCGCCACGATCTCGTTCTCGCGTGGGGTGAGGCCGGGAAGGGCGCCGTCGGCCCACGTCCCGGCGGGCTCGCCCACCACCTCCGCCAACGAGATGTGGGCGCTTGCCGCGAGCCGTTCGAGGGCGTCGATCACGGGGACGGCCCCGAGCCGGCTCGCGAGCACGTGGGCGTCGCGCAGGATCCCGTTGGTCTCACGTCCGTGATCGCCGGAGCGCAGCAGCGCTTCGGCCCAGCGCCATCCCGCGTACGCCTCGTCCCAGCGCAGGTGCGCGCGGCGGGCGCGGACCGTGGTGACACGCCAGAGCAGGGGCGCGTCCGGGCTCGACATCGCGCGTGCGAGCTCGGCACGGTAGAGCACCTGGATCGCTTCGATCTGGGCTGCCACCCACGGCTGCATCTCACCGATGTCCAGGACGATGTGGCGGTGAGTCGCAGCGAGCTCGGTGAGCATGCGCAGCAGGTCGTCGGTGCCCTCCCCGGCGGCTCGACGTCGCTCGATCTGGTCGGCGAGAGCCCGCACCGCCAGCGGGAGCAGGTACTCGATCATGGACGGCGGAAGCGTGTCGAACCCCAGACCCGCGACCGCGTGGGAGTAGGCAGCCTCAGGATCGGCAGCGGCGAGCGCCACCAGCGCCCGGACCGCGTCGAACTCGAGCTCGTAGAAGCTCTGCGTGTCGACAACGAGCTCCTCGGCTCGCGCCAGGTGCGACGCTGCCTCCTCGTGGCGCCCTTGCCCCGCCGCGAGATGGGCGAGCGACAGACGCCCGCCGGCGTCCCACATCGGCTGCAGGCGCGTCGCCATGCAGGAGCGGAGAATCGCCACGCACTCCTCCCACTCGCCGATCCAGAGGCGAGCATCGGCTTCGAGGATGTCGAAGAGCACGATCTCGTGCCGCGGTGCGCCGGAAGCGGCGAGGTGCTCGCGGTCGCGCGCGATCTGCTCGGCGAACCAGGGTGACCAGGCCGAGTCGCCGGCGCAGGTGCGGTACTCCGCACTCCTCGCCGCCGATGGCCAGTCGCCTTCGCGCATGCTTGCGGCAACTGCCTCACCTGCGCAGGCGATCGATGCCGTGGCGTCGTCACCGACGAAGGCCGTCACGGACTTGGCCGTGAGCGCCATGCCGACGGCGGCGCCGATCTCGTGGGCGATCATGACGGCTTCCTCGCTGAGCGCGGCGCACTTGGCGGGCTCCCAGTCACCATGCATCGCGCTCCACGCAAGCGTTCGCACCAGCGTGGCCGACGGAGGCTGTGAGCGGGCGAGCGTCTCGGCGGCCTCCAGTGCGTCGTCGTCGACGTACGTCCGGCCCGTCAGGTGGCGGACGCTGGCGCGCCGCACGATCAGGTCGGCCACGGCGAGCGGGTCGGTCGCTGGGTCCACGCACGTCATCAGCTCGTCGACCAGGGCGAGCTCGGCGTCGAGGTCTCCGGACATCTCGGCGGCGGCCCGGGCGCGGTGAAGGAGGCCGAGCCGCGTGTCGTCGCGTCCGTCCGACGAGTCGTGTGTGAGCTCTCGCTCGAGCAGACGATGTGCCTCCGACCAGGCGCCCGCCGACTCGGCGGCCTCTGCCGCACGCAGCGCCCAGGTCCGGGCGTGATCGGTGTCCTGGGCCTGGAAGTAGTGGTCGGCCACCAGAGCGACGCGTGCGGCCTCGGCCGTCTCCTCGTGCAACGGCGGTTGTCGCTCCCACCACTGCGCGAAGGCGCGGTGCCGGGCACGTCGCTCCCGCCCGGGCATCTCCGCCTCCATGGTCTCGGCGAGGAGCGGGTGGTGGATCCAGAACCGCCCAGCTGGAAGTGCGTCGACGACCCCAGCGGCGACGGCCTCGGGCACGATCTCGTCCCACCGGAGATCCGGGGCGACGTCATCAAGCTCGTCGTAGGTCGCCGGATGGCCACCGACGGCGAGGGTCTGGGTCCCGCGTCTCGCCGACGCCGAGAGCGTGGAGGAGGTTCGCAGGAGCGCGTCGTGCAACGATCCCGGCATCGCGGTGGGCAGGTGACGAGCGTCGCTGCGTAGACCGGTCGCTAGGAGGCGGGTGAAGTAGGGGTTCCCACCGGCCCGGGCGTACACCTCGCCGACGAGAGAGCCGTGGGGCGTCTCCCCGAGGAGGCTGGTGAGCTGGTCGAGGGTGGACGCCCGGTCGAGCGGTGCGAGCTCGATCTCCTCGACACGCGGCAGTCGACGCACGTCGGCGAGCCAGCGCGTGAGCGGGTGTTCATCGGTCACCGCCCCGGAACGGACCGTGGCCATGATCGACAACCGACGGCGCTCCGGCCCGGCGACGACGTACTGCAGCACGTCCAGCGACGTCTGGTCTGCCCAGTGGAGGTCGTCGACCACAAGTGCGACGGGGCGTGTCTCCGCGAGCCTGTCGAGCCAGGCATCGATACTCACCAGAGCATCGGCGGCGTCATGGCCATTGGGCAGATCGAGGGGCGGGACGTCGTCGGGCAGCTCGCGCACCAGAGACCGGATGGCGAGCAGCGGCACCGTCAGGCTCGACAACGGCAGACCCGCTCCGTACAGGGCGACACCCTCGGTGCGGGCTTCGGTGACAGCACGGACGAGCGATGTCTTGCCCACTCCCGCCTCACCGTGCACGAGCACGGTGCACGCGCGTCCTGCCTCGGTCTCGTCGAGGAGGGCGCTAAGCAGGCCGCGCTCGCGGTCACGACCGACGAGCGCAGTCGTGGGGGACGGTACCGACCGGTCCACCCCCGCATGATCGCAAAGGCGGTTCAGCCGGGCCGAGTTCTTGCATCGCACTAACATCGAGCGGTGCCGCCCATGCCCGCCGCCGAGGTCGACGTGACGATACCGCTCGTCCGAGGGCTCCTCGAGGCTCAGCATCCCGATCTCGCCGACCTCCCGATCCGACTCGTCGCGAACGGGTGGGACAACGTGGTGCTGCGGCTCGGTGATGAGCTCGCGCTCCGGGTGCCTCGGCGGGCACTCGCCGCGGACCTCGTCCGCCACGAGCAGAACTGGCTGCCGATCCTCGCGCCGCACCTCCCGGTCCCCGTCCCCGAGCCCGTACGCACCGGGCTGCCGAGCGACGGCACGCGCGGGCCGGAATACCCGTGGGCGTGGAGCATCGTCGCCTGGTTCGACGGACGCATGCTGGGGGAGACTCCGGTGGTCGACCGCCGCACGGTGGCGCGGCCGCTCGCCGACGTCGTGACCGCACTGCACCGACCGGCTCCGGAGGACGCGCCGCGCAACCCGTACCGAGGCGTTCCGCTCGCCGCCCGCGACGAGGGGATGCGGGAGCGCGTCGCATCCGGACACGTGCCGTACGCGGGGGAGCTGCTGAGCCTCTGGGAAACGGCGGTGGCGGCGCCTGTTTGGGAGGGGCCGCCGCTGTGGCTCCACGGCGACCTCCATCCCGCGAACGTGCTCGTCACCGACGGGGGAGACGACCTCGCTCTGTCGGCGGTGATCGACTTCGGCGACATGACGTCCGGTGATCCGGCGACCGACCTCGCGACGGCGTGGCTGACCTTCGACGCACCGGGGCGCGCCGAGTTCCGTGAGCAGGTGTCCCGGGCCGGCTACGCCGACGCCATGACGTGGGAACGCGCACGTGGGTGGGCGGTGCTCTTCGCGGCGGTCCTCATCGCCGCGTCCGACGACGCGCCCGTCCTACGTGCGGTCGGCCAGCACGGGCTGACCCAGCTGCTGGACGAGCGATGAGGCCGCACGTCCGGTCGTCACCGGAGGGTGCGACAATGGAGGCACGGTTCACGGGAACTCGCCTTCCTGTGCCGAGGCCCCGAGCAGAGCTTCCACCTCTTCTCGGGGCCGACTTATGCCGGGGTGTTGGACCTTTCGGCGCCGTGATCGTGACGTCGGCCGGGGGGAGACGTCCTCGTTCGTACGGGGGTCAGGGCGGTCCGAACCCGTTGAAGGTGTGTCCCAGCCATCTGGCGTCGCTGGGGCGGGGCACCGGACCGTGCGGCCGGTGGTCGGGGTCGTCGGCCGTCCCCACCGCCCACGGAAGCGCGTAGAGAGCCGCGGCGATCTCCGTGATCCGGCGCTCCGTGTCACGGCGTCCCGGCGCCGGCTCGACGTGCATCACGACGCCGTCGCACGTCACGACGATCGGGCGGCGGCCGAGCTCCGAGGCAGCCGGCGGAGCGTCCGCGCCTGCGGCGAACTCCGGCATCCAGGGCGCCGCGTCGCCGACCTCAGGACACCGTCGACGCCCGATGCGCCAGAACGTGCCGCCCGCCCGGAGGATGTCCATGAACCATCATGACACTCCGATCCGCGGCCGACGCCGCGATGGAGATCGGCTGATCGGTGGGAGTCGCCCGTACGCCGCGCGCCTCGTGTCGTGCTCGGGCCTGTAGCCTCTGCGCTGCAAACCCCGTCGTGAGCAGGAGATGGACCGCCATGCCCGAATCGGCCGAGCTCGAACCCCTCACGCCCACCTGGTCGGAGTTGGGTGCCGGGGTCGCTGCGGTCGTGAACGTGGCTCTCATCCTGCTGGTGGTCGTTCAGCTGCTGCGGGGTCGGCTGACGGTGCCGTACGGGATTCTCGGCTGGGTCGTTCTGCTCGCCGTGCCCGTTGTCGGACCGATTCTGGTCTTGACGTGGCAGGCTCGGGTCGCCCGGCGCCTCGAGCAGTCGCAGCAGTCCGTCGCCTGACGGGCTCTCACACTCGCCGGTCGACGGCCGCGCACGGTCACGACATCTCGGCGTCGGAAACGGGACGAGGCCGGCTCCCCTCGGGAACCGGCCTCGGACTTGCGGTGATTACTGGTGGGCGATACTGGGTTTGAACCAGTGACCTCTTCCGTGTCAGGGAAGCGCGCTACCGCTGCGCCAATCGCCCGTGGTCCTTGCGGACCAGGGATGGAGCCTTGCGGCCCCATCGAGGTGGAGACGGGATTTGAACCCGTGTAAACGGATTTGCAGTCCGTTGCCTCGCCTCTCGGCCACTCCACCGGACATCTACGATGTCTGAGAAGGGGCCCTGGGACCCACTCCGAGCGGACGACGGGATTCGAACCCGCGACCCTCACCTTGGCAAGGTGATGCTCTACCACTGAGCCACGTCCGCGTGCTTCCGGGCTTCCCCGGTGCGAGAGAAACATTAGCGGATGGGTTCAGGCGGTCCAAACCGGGGGTCGCCCGCGCACGTTAACGTGGCGCCATGCGCGCCTGGATCAACGGAAGAACGCTGGAATCCCCACACGAACCCGCTCTCGGGGTCCTCGACCACGGCCTCGTCGTCGGCGACGGCGTCTTCGAGACGATCAAGGTCGTCGACGGTGTCCCGTTCGCTCTCACCCGTCACCTCGAGCGGTTGGCCCGCTCGGCCGGCGGTCTCGGCATCGGAGAGCCGGACCTCGACCTCGTACGCCATGGGGTGGAGGCGACGGTCGACGGGCAGGTGATCCCGTTCGGTCGGATCCGGATCACCGTCACCTCCGGGCCTGGTCCGCTCGGCTCGCCGCGCGGGGACCAGGGGCAGACGCTCGTGGTCGTGACCGAGCCGTCCACGCCACCTCCGGCGACGACCGCGATCGCGACCGTGCCCTGGGCGCGCAACGAGCGTGGCGCCTTGAGCGGCCTCAAGACCACCTCGTACGCCGAGAATGCGCTGATGGTCGAGCACGCGCTCCGTCACGGCGCCTCGGAGGCCGTCATGGCCAACACCGCCGGCCTGCTCTGCGAGGGCACCGGGTCGTGCATCTTCTACGTCCTCGACGGTCAGCTCGTGACGCCCACCCTCGAGTCGGGGTGCCTGGCCGGCGTCACGCGAGCACTGGTCCTCGAGTGGTGCCGCGACGAGATCGACGTCGTCGAGCGCGACGAGCCGATCGAGGTGCTGCAGCGTGCCGACGAGGTCTTCCTCGCCGGCACGACGCGCGACGTCCAGGGCGTCCACCGGGTCGACGACCGCGAGCTGCCCGCCCCGGGACCGGTCACCGCGCTGGCAGCGAAGATCTTTGCGCGACGCTCGGCGGAGACGGTCGACCCGTGACCGGATCCTCGACGATCGTGCGGCGGCGCGACAGCGCGTAGACGCAGAGGCCGCCGACGTACGCGCCCAGGGTGCCGAGCGTCAGGTCGCCGAGCGTGTCGGTGTAGGCAGTCACCAGCTCGGAGGAGTGGCGGACGAACGCGACGTACTCCCCGGCCTCCCAGGCGACGGCCGTCACAGGCCCGAAGGCGAGCGCCCTCTCGGTCACGGCACTCAGAGCCGCGTCACGGGGGAGCGTGAGGACGACGAAGCCGGCGGTCAGCAGACCCCAGTTCATGAAGTGCATCCAGTCGTCGAACCACCAGACGGTGTCGAAGAGGTCGAAGCGGTTGCCGAGGGTGTCGGTGAGCCAGGGGAGGGTGATCAGCAGGTCGCCCAGCCACGGGTACGCCGTGCCGCGAGGCCGCCACAGCCACCACCACAGCAGCGGCACGATGGCGGCGCCGAGGGGATACGCGACCGCTCGGAACCCCATCGCCTTGCCGCGAAGGTTCCCGAGATCGGGGTACGCGACGGCGACGAGGAGGAGGACGACGAGCAACGCTTTGGCGCCGATGTCAAGGACGGCGAGGGTACGGCGCGACGAGCCAGACCCGGATTTCGGAGAGGTCATGCGCGTACGCTAGTCTCTGTGTCGTCCCGCTCCGGTGGGACGTCCGAGCGGGCGATTGGCGCAGTGGTAGCGCGCTTCGTTCACACCGAAGAGGTCACTGGTTCGAACCCAGTATCGCCCACCAGCAGCACCACAGGTCAGAGGTCGGTTCCCGAAGCGGAGCCGGCCTCGTGCCGTTCCAGGGGCCGACCCGATCGGTCGAACGCTGATGAAGGGACTCGATGTGGACGTCTTCATCATCGGGGTGACCGGGGGAGTCGGACGGTTGCTGACCCAGGAGCTCCGTGGTCGGGGCGCCTCGGTGCGCGGGCTCGTACGCCGACCTGGACAACGGGCCGATCTCGCGGCGTCGGGTGTCGACGCCGTCGTCGGTGACCTGACGACGATGTCCCAGGAAGACCTGGCGCCTGCGTTCGGCTCTGTCGACGCGGTCGTCTTCGCGACGGGCTCGAACGGCGGTTCTCGAGCGGTCACCGATGCGCTCGACGCCGGCGGGCTCCGAAAGACCGTGGGCGCCATGCGCCTGGCGGGCATCGACCGTCTGCTGCACGTGTCCGTGATGCCCGAGGCATGGCGAGAGCGCGGTCTCGATGCTGAGACCGAGCACTACTTCGCCGTGAAGAAGGAAGCCGACATCTTCCTCAGCCACAGCGATCTGGACTGGGTGATCCTTCGGCCCTCGATGCTGCACGACCGCGATGGTCTCGGTCGTGTGTCACTCGGCCCGGCCGAGAGGCACGAGGAGATCGCTCGCGCCGACGTCGCGAGCGTCCTGGCTGGACTTCTGTACGAACACCGCATCGGCCGACAGGTCCTCGAGCTCAACCAGGGGACCACGCCGGTCGCTGCCGCCATAGCTGCGAACGTCCGCTAGCGGGCTGCCCGTCAATCGAAGACCGGGAACCGGACGGTCGCGCTTCCCGGCCACGCCGGTGCGGGCTGTCGACCGGTGCCGATGAGCGTGACGTCCAGGTCCGTCCACGACGACGGGAGGGGCTCGTCGACGAGGGCCTCGACCGTCGCTCGCGCGAGCGCGAGGGCGCCGGGCGGTGGCGGCTCGTCGGACAGCAGATCGAGGTGGTGCACCACGACCTCGACGGCCCAGACAGCCAGGTAGTCGCCAGGAGCGAAAACGTGCCACTGCCGCGCACGCGGGCGCTCGCCGAGTGCGAGGACCCCGCGGCGCAGCGCTGCGGCGACGTCGCGAAGCTGGGCTGTCGCCGAGGCCGGTCGTGCGTACGCCATGGTGCGACGGCGTTGCGACATCAGCTCCGGGACAGGGTCGTCGGTCGCGTACTCGACGACGAAGGCCGTCCAGTAGCTGGCCGCATCGACCGTGGGCTCTGAGTCGACCGAGGACACCAGGCCCCCGAGCATCTCCTGCCATCCGCCGATGACGTGGACCACGACGTCGAGGCGACTCCAGCCGTGGCAGCGAGAGGCGCCGAGCAGCTCGTACTCGCTCAGAGCGTCGACGGCACGCACGAACGCGTCGATCGTGTCGAGGCACGCAGCGCGGCCGTCGTCGAGCGGGACGGTGAGCGTCATGCAGGAAATGTAGCCGTCGACAAGGTCTTGACCTCGGCACTTGTTTTTTGCAAGTGTGACGGAACCGCAAGACGCACGACCTACCCATGAGGGAGACCCCACGATGACCGCGATGTTCGTCAACCTGCCGGTGACCGACCTGGAGCGCGCGAAGGCGTTCTACACAGCGCTCGGGTTCACCATCAACCCAGCCTTCTCCGATCACAACGCTGCCTGCGTCGTGGTCGAGGAGGACCACAGCTACGTCATGATCCTGGTGCGCGACTACTTCCAGACCTTCACCGATCTCCCGCTCGGTGACCCGGCCGCGAGCCCAGCCTCGTCCACCGCGATCTTCGTCGACACGCGGGAGGAGGTCGACGCGGCCGTCGCCAACGGCATCGGTGCCGGCGGCTCCGAGCCTCGTCCCCCTGCGGACTACGGCTTCATGTACCAGCGTGGGCTCGCCGACCCCGACGGCAACATCATCGAGTTCGGCTACATGGACAAAGCCGCCGCCGAGCAAGGTCCCGAGGCCTTCATGGAGCAGCAGGCCTGAGGTCGATGGCGCCACGCGACTACGGGCAGTGGTGCGGCATCACCCGAGCCCTGGAGCTGGTAGGTGAGCGCTGGGCCCTCCTCATCGTCCGCGACCTGCTCGTCGGGCCGCGCCGCTACGGAGAGCTTGCCGCGGGACTTCCCCGGATCCCGAGCAACGTCCTGGCGGCACGGCTCAAGGAGCTCCAGGCGGCCGGCATCCTCCGCCGGGTCCCGCGCTCGCGGGTCATCGTCTACGAGCTGACGCCCTTCGGACGCGAGCTGGAGCCCGTCGTGCTGGCCCTCGGCGCGTGGGGCTTCAAAGCGATGGACGAGCCACGAGAGGAGCAGGTCGTCACGCCCGACTCGTTGACCATGACCCTGCGGACCGCCTTCCGGCCGCAGGTGGCCCTGGAGCTGCCGGCGACCGCCTACGCGGCACGCCTCGGTCCCGCCGAGCTGCTCGTGCGGGTGGACGGCTCCACGCTCCAGGTCACACGTGGAGACGGGCCGGTCGACCTGGCGTTCGCGGCGGGACCCGGCCTCCGTCGGCTCATCTCCGGCGAGCTCGCTCCCGATCGCGCGCTCGCCACGGGTGAGATCGAGGTCCTTCGTGGTCGCGGCGATCTCCTCGCTCGCTTCGCGAGCACGTTCCACCTCGCCGCGTGACCCACGGCCTCACACCGTCCGCGGGTCGAACCCGAACGGCAGCTCGAGCCGGTGAGCGCGCATGAAGTCCTCGTCGGAGAGCAGCTTGCGGGTGTCGCTGTCGGCGGCCACGACCCCGTCGGCGAGCACCACCGACCGGGGGCAGAGCTCGAGCGCGTACGGGAGGTCGTGGGTGACCATCAGCACCGTGACCGACAGCGAGCGCACGATGTCGGCAAGCTCGCGGCGCGCCATCGGGTCGAGGTTCGACGACGGCTCGTCGAGCACGAGGATCTGCGGCTCCATCGCCAGCACGGTGGCCACCGCCACGCGCCGTCGCTGGCCGAAGGAGAGGTGGTGGGGCGGGTGGTCGGCGTAGTCGGCCATGCCGACCTGGTCGAGCGCGTGCATCACCCGCTGCTCGAGCGCGTCGCCGCGCAGGCCGAGGTTTGCCGGGCCGAACGCGACGTCGGCGCGGACCGTCGCGGAGAACAGCTGGTCGTCGGGGTCCTGGAACACGATGCCGACCCGGCGCCGGATCTCCCGGAAGTTCTTCTTCACCACAGGCAGCCCCGAGACCGCCACCGTCCCCGCACCGGGCAGCAGGATCCCGTTGAGGTGGAGCACGAGCGTGGTCTTGCCCGCGCCGTTGGGTCCGAGGAGGGCGACGCGCTCGCCGGCGTGGATGTGCAGGTCGACGCCGTACAGGACCTGGCTGCCGTCCGGATAGGCGTACGCCAGCCCGCGGACGTCGATGACGGGGACGCTCACGATCGACCGCCCGACGGGTCGTGACCCCGCGACATCATCGCCAGGTGCACCCGCTCGCCACGCTCGTAGGACCGGATGAACAGTGCTGAGGCTGTACGGCCGAGGACACCCCACTGGCGGATCGAGGAGCCGCGGAAGCCGCGAGACTCGCGGGCGATGCGCATGCGGTGCATCTCGTCGGCGACGACGTCGACGTAACGGATCATGAACGCCATGATCTGGACCATCTCATGGGGGAGCCTCAACCGGCCGAGGCCGGTCAGCAGCTCGTGCGGCTCGGTGGTGGCGGCCAGCGTCAGGCTCGCCGCGACGCCGATCGTGGCCTTGATGAGCAGTGCCGCGGCTGCCTCGAGACCGGGCTCGCTGACCGTGAGGCCGAGGAACGTCGTCGTGGGCCCGGTGGCGATGAACGGCAGCAGGACGGCGAAGACGACGAACGGGACCTCGACGAGCATCCGCGGCAGCAGGAAGCCGAGCGGCACCCGCGCCATGACGATCAGGGCGACGAGCACAGCCGCGTAGGCGGCGAACGCTGGGTACGCCGTCCGAGGTGTGGCGACGACGACGAGCATGAACCCGAGCAGTGCGAGCAGCTTGAGGTGTGCGGGCGCACGGTGCACCGGCGTACGTCCCGGGACGTGCGTCCTGCGCCGGTGCGCTGATCCCATCGCGAGGTGCTCAGACGGTGTGACGCCCGCGGCGGCGCACGACGAGTGCGACACCTCCGGCGATCACGAGGACCAGGACCGTACCGGTGACGCCGGCGACCGCGCCGGAGAGCCGAGGGTTGTCGATGCCCTTGGTCGAGTAGTCCGACATCGGGCTGTCGGCCGAGGAGCGGTGTTCCTCCGCGGTGCCGAGGAACCCCTTGTCACCGGCGACGAACTCCAACCCATCGGGGTGGCTCGAGGCGTAGTGGCTGACGAACCCCGCCAGCACGAGCGCGACGAGGACGCCGACGAGGACGAGGGCTCGGGTCGACACCCGCTTCCGGCGCGCGCTCACGCTGCCGCCCTCTTGGAGGGGCGGAGCTCCAAGGTCCGCGTCGTCAGTGCCGACCGGGCCCCGTAGACGAGGTCCGGACGCACGGCGAGCACGGCGCTGACCACGAGTCCGGTGATCACGGCCTCGCCGAGCCCGATGACGGTGTGCCAGCCGACCATCGCGGTGGCGAGAGACCCCAGCGGGATCGGCGCCTCGCCACCGACGGCGTAGAGGCCGGTGAAGGCGAGCGCGGCAGCCGGCACGGACACCAGGGCAGCGAGCGCCGCGGCGGGCGTGACAGACGCCAGCCGGTCCGGCAGCACGGCCTTGATCAGACGGAGGACCAGCCAACCCACCCCGACGCCGACGAGCCCCATGAGCGTGATGTTGGTGCCGAGCGCTGTGATGCCACCGTCGGCGAAGAGGAGGCACTGGACCAGGAGAACGGTGCTGATGCACAGCACCGCCGTCCACGGTCCGACCAGGACCGCGGCGAGCACGCCTCCGAGGAGGTGCCCGCTCGTGCCGGCCCCGACGGGGAAGTTGATCATCTGGGTGGCGAAGACGAAGGCGGCCACCAGTCCGGCCATCGGGGCGGTCCGGTCGTCCAGCTCACGTCGCGCGCCGCGGAGGGCGAGCGCGAGGCCGGCGACGGCGGCGGCGCCGGTCGCGACCGAGGTGGATGCGTCGAGGAAGCCGTCGGGTACGTGCACCTGACGACTGTAAGTCGAAGGCGAGGGGTCGGCCATGGGGTCTCATGGCCGACCGCTCGGCCCTAGAGGTCGACGCGTTCGTTGTCTGCGCCGTCGTAGGCGTTGCCGGTGATCTTTGCCTTGGCCAGGCTGATCAGAGACGCGACGCGCCCGCCGGGCGTGTCCCAGTACTCGCCGCCCTGGAGGTCGACCCGGATCAGGACGACGTTGGGGTCGTCGGGTCCCTCGGGCATCCATGCCTCCGCGAACGTGTTCCAGAGCTCCTCGAGCTTCGCCGGGTCGTCGACGACGGTCGCCGTCCCGTTCAACGACACCCAGGTGCTCGGCGAGGAGAACGTGATGCCCACGTGCGGACGGGCGGTGATGTGGGCGACCTGCCGAGAGTCCCGTGCGGTGATGAACCACATGTCGGCGCTCGGCTCGACCTGCTGGCGGGCCATCGGCCGGCTCGTGATCGTCCCGTCGATGTCCACGGTCGTGAACATCGCGATCCTGAGATCGTCCAGCAGCTCGAGGAGCGTGCTCTGCTCGTCGGTCATGACTCTCCCTCCGTGGCGTGCCGACGAGGTACCCAGCCGGGGCGTCGCCATGCTGCGCGCCTTTCGAGCGCCAGAACAGACCACGACCAAAGGGGTGCGCGGCCACGGCGGCCTTGCAGATAGCATCGAGGCGTCTGTCCGCACCACCTGAGGAGCACCCGTGTCCGAGCTCGTAGTCCTCGTCGTCGGCCCTGACTCCAAGGCCGAGCGCACGGTGACGTCCGGCACGAAGGCGTGGGAGCTGTTCGCCGAGAACCCCGACGTCGTCGCGGCCCGGGTCAACGGTGACCTCAAGGACCTGGCGTACGAGCTGGTGGGCGGCGACGCCGTCGAGCCGGTCGCGATCACCAGCAAGGACGGCCGCGACATCCTGCGGCACTCCACCGCCCACGTGATGGCGCAGGCGGTCCAGCAGCTGTTCGCGGAGGCCAAGCTGGGCATCGGGCCTCCGGTGGAGAACGGCTTCTACTACGACTTCGACGTCGAGACCCCCTTCGTGCCCGAGGACCTGGCCAAGATCGAGTCCCGGATGCGCAAGATCATCAAGGAGAACCAGCGTTTCTCTCGCCGCGCGATCGACGACGCGGAGGCGCGGGTAGAGCTCGCCGACGAGCCCTACAAGCTCGAGCTGATCGGGCTCAAGAGCACTGCGGGCAGCGACGACCTGGACCACGCCGCCGAGGGCGCGAGCGTCGAGGTCGGCTCCGGTGGCCTCACGATGTACGACAACCTCGACCGTCGCGGCGAGCGGGTGTGGACCGACCTGTGCCGCGGACCCCACCTGCCCACCACCAAGCGCATCCCCGCCTTCACGCTCATGCGGAGCGCGGCGGCGTACTGGCGAGGCGACGAGAAGAACAAGCAGCTCCAGCGCATCTACGGCACCGCCTGGGAGTCGAAGGAGGCGCTGGAGGCCTACCTGCACCGGATCGAGGAGGCCGAGCGCCGCGACCACCGCAAGCTCGGCCGCGAGCTCGACCTCTTCAGCTTCCCTGACGAGATCGGCTCCGGGCTCCCCGTCTTCCACCCCAAGGGCGGGGTGATCAAGCGGGAGATGGAGGACTACGTCCGTCGCCGGCACATCGAGGAGGGGTTCCAGTACGTCGGCACCCCGCACATCGCCAAGGAGGAGCTGTTCTACACCTCCGGGCACCTCCCGTACTACGGAGAGGGGATGTTCCCGCCCCTCGACGTCGACGGCATGGACTACCGCCTCAAGGCGATGAACTGCCCGATGCACAACCTGATCTACCGGTCCCGGCAGCGGTCCTACCGCGAGCTGCCGCTGCGGCTGTTCGAGTTCGGCAGCGTCTACCGGCACGAGAAGTCGGGCGTCGTGCACGGCCTGACTCGCGTGCGCGGATTCGCGCAGGACGACTCGCACTCCTACTGCACTCCCGAGCAGGCCCCCGACGAGGTCGAGCACCTGCTGGGCTTCATGCTCAGCGTGCTGCGCGACTTCGGTCTCGACGACTTCTACCTCGAGCTGTCCACCCGCGACGCGGCCAAGGACAAGTTCATCGGGTCGGAGGAGGACTGGACGACCGCGACCAAGGTCCTCGCCGACGTCGCCCTCCGCACCGGGCTCGAGCTCGTGCCCGACCCGGGCGGAGCTGCCTACTACGGTCCCAAGATCTCCGTCCAGGCGCGCGACGCCATCGGCCGGACCTGGCAGATGGGCACCGTCCAGTACGACTTCAACCAGCCCTCCGCCGACCGGTTCAACCTGGAGTACGTCGCCGCCGACGGCTCACGGCAGCAGCCGGTGATGATCCACTCGGCCAAGTTCGGCTCGATCGAGCGGTTCCTCGGGGTGCTCGTCGAGCACTACGCCGGCGCCTTTCCTCCCTGGCTCGCGCCCGTCCAGGCCGTCGCGATCCCAGTCGCCGAGCGGCACGTCGACTACCTGCGCGAGGTAGCGGCGACGCTGCAGGCGCAGGGCATCCGGGTCGAGGTGGACGAGGCCGACGACCGCATGCAGAAGAAGATCCGCAACGCGCAGACGCAGAAGATCCCCTTCATGCTGATCGCGGGTGACGACGACGTCGAGGCCGGCGCGGTGTCGTTCCGCTACCGCAACGGCAGCCAGGACAACGGCGTCGCCCTCGACGATGCGGTCGCCCGCATCGCGCAGGCCATCGCCGACCGGGCCCAGGTATGACGTCTGGACACGACGCCGGCGACTCCGGCCCGTGGGGACGCCCCGAGACCGGATTCGAGGACTTCGACCGGCTCTGGACCCCGCACCGGATGGCCTACATCACCGATACCGGCCCACGCGAGGGGGGCTGCCCGTTCTGCGTGATGCAGCAGCGGCCCGACGAGGAGACGTTGATCGTCGCTCGCGGTGACCACGTCTACACGGTGCTCAACCTGCACCCGTACAACCCGGGTCACCTGATGGTCGTGCCCAACCGCCACGTGGGAGAGCTCGAGGAGCTGACCGACGACGAGGCGTGGGAGCTCACGGCAACCACGCAGCAGGCGTTGCGGGTGCTCAAGCACGTCAGCGCGCCGGCCGCGTTCAACGTCGGCCTCAACCTCGGGGCGGTGGCGGGCGGGTCGTTGTCGCAGCACCTCCACCAGCACGTCGTCCCGCGCTGGATGGGCGACTCCAACTACATCACCGTCACGGGGCACACCAAGGTGATGCCGCAGCTGCTGTCGCAGACGCGTGACCTGCTCGCGAAAGCGTGGAACGCCTGATGCTCGAGAGGTTCCGCGCGACCTGGGCTCGGATCATGTCGCCGATCGCCGACCTGCTGCTCCGACTCGGGGTCAGCCCCGACGCGGTCACGTTCGTCGGGACGCTGGGGGTCACCTCCGCCGCCCTCTGGTTCTTCCCGCGGGGACAGTTCTTCCTCGGTGCCGCCGTGATCACCCTCTTCGTGTTCTCGGACATGATCGACGGCCTCATGGCCCGCAAGTCGGGACGGTCGAGCGCCTGGGGTGCCTTCCTCGACTCCACCCTCGACCGGATCGGCGACGCGGCGGTCTTCGGCGGGCTCGTCCTCTGGTACGCGGGCACGGGGGACGACCTCGTGCTCACGTCCGTCGCACTGTGGTGCCTGGTCGGCGGGCAGCTGACCTCGTACGCCCGTGCCCGGGCGGAGTCGCTCGGCATGGAGGCCAAGGGCGGCATCGCCGAGCGCTCGGACCGGCTCGTCGCGATCCTCATGATGACCGGCCTGTCGGGCATCTTCGACCTGCCGATCCTCCGCACGATCGTGCTCTGGACGCTGGCGGTCGCGAGCACGATCACGGTCGTGCAGCGCATCCTGATGGTGCGGAAGCAGTCGTTGGCGGACGTATGAGTTCCCCCAGCGGTCGCGTCCTGGACGTGGCGCGTACGCACGCGGAGGCTGCGGCGTACACGATCGGCTGGGACCTCGCGGTCCGGCTGCCGCAGCCCTTCGTCGACCGGGCCATGCGGACGACCGCCGACCGTCTGTACGCGCGCGGCGGGAGCAGCATCGACCGCTTGCGCTCGAACCTGTCGCGGGCGGTGCCGGACGCGACGGCCGGAGAGCTCGACGAGCTCGGGCGAGACGCCATGCGCTCCTACCTGCGCTACTGGGGGGAGGTGTTCCGTCTCCCGCGCTTCACCGCCGACACCGTCGACGACTGGATCACGGTCGACCATCCCGAGCGCGTGTTCGCGTTGAAGGCGCAGGGGCGGGGGATGATCGCCGCACTGCCGCACATGGGCAACTGGGACCTCATGGGCGCCTGGGCGCTGAGCCAGGGCCTCCCGTTGATGACGGTGATGGAGCGTCTCAGGCCCGAGCGCCTGTACGACGAGTTCGTCGCGTTCCGCGAGGGACTCGGCATGACGGTGCTCCCGCTGACCGGTGGAGAGCCGACGATGCCGCGGCTCGCCGCGCACCTGCGGGCGGGGGGCTTCGTGTGTCTGCTCGCCGACCGCGACATGTCCCGCAGCGGACTTGTCGTCGACCTCTTGGGCGAGAAGGCGCGGATGCCCGTCGGACCGGCGCTCCTCGCGCAGCAGACCGGGGCGGCGCTCTTCGCGGCGACCTCGCGGTACGAGCAGGACCGGCTGCGCATGACCGTGCACGAGGTCGTGCCGACCCGGGAAGGCCCGGACGGACTGGTGGCGATGGCGCAGGACCTCGCCGACGTCTTCAGCGCAGAGATCCGCCGCAGCCCCGCCGACTGGCACATGCTCCAGCGCGTCTTCGAGGTCGACCGGCTTCCGGACGGAGGCGTGCGATGAGGATCGGGATGGTCTGCCCGTACTCGTTCGACGTCCCCGGCGGCGTCCAGAACCACGTCCTGGACCTCTCCCGGACGCTCGGAGGGCTGGGCGTGGAGGTGTCGGTGCTCGCGCCGGCCGCCGACGACGACGACCTGCCCGACTACGTGACACCGGCCGGCCGCGCCGTGCCCGTCCGCTACAACGGTGCCGTCGCGCGCGTGTCGTTCGGGCCGATGGCGATGGCCCGCACCCGACGCTGGCTGCGCGACGGCCGCTTCGACGTGCTGCACGTCCACGACCCGGCCACGCCGAGCGTCTCGCTGGTGGCGCTGAGCCTGTCTTCCGGGGTCTCGATCGCGACGATCCACACCTCCATCGGCCGCTCGCGCGCTCTCGCGGCGACGGAGTCGCTGCTGCGCCCGGCGATGGAGAAGCTCAGCGCGCGGATCACGGTCTCGCGGGAGGCGCACCGCGTGGTCGAGCAGTACCAGGGCGGCGACTCGGTGATCATCCCGAACGGCCTCTACGTCGACGACTTCGACGCCGTACCGCGGAGCGCGGGGACCACCGGCCGCACGGAGCTGCTGTTCCTGGGGCGGTTCGAGGAGGCACGCAAGGGTCTTCCCGTCCTGCTGGGCGCCCTGCCGCCGGTGGTCGACCGGTTCCCTGACCTCCGTCTCGTCGTCGCCGGGGCGGGGGACCCCAAGGTCGGGTCGGCGATGGTCCCCGAGGGGCTGCGCCACCACGTCGAGGTCGTCGGGCGGGTCTCGGACGCCGAGCGCGCCCAGCTGCTCGCCCGGGCCGACGTCTACGTCGCGCCGAACACCGGTGGCGAGAGCTTCGGCATCGTCCTCATCGAGGCGATGGCGGCGGGCGCACCAGTGGTGGCCAGCGACATCCGCGCGTTCGCGGACGTGCTCGAGAACGGCCGCCTCGGTGCCCTCTTCGCCAACGAGGACCCCGGGGCTTTGGCCAAGACCCTCGTCTCGACGCTCGAGGACCGGGCTCGTCAGGCACGTGCGGACCTGGCGCGACGCGAGGTCCGGCGGTACGACTGGAGTGTGGTCGCGCCGCAGGTGGTCCGTGTGTACGAGACAGTCCTCGGAGGAGGCAGCGTCGGATGAGCACGCTCGAGTGGATCCTCGTCGTCGGTGCCGTGGTCGCGGCGATCACGGTCGCGCTGTCGACGACGGCCGGCCGGCTCGACCGGCTGCACATCCGTCTGGCGACCGCCCAGGCCTCGTTGGACCGTCAGCTCCTCGACCGGTCGACGTGCCTGCGCAACGTCGCGGTGGGCGGAGTCCTGGACCCTGCCAGCGCTCTGGTCGCGGTCGAAGCCGCCGATGCCTCGCGCGCGGCGATCGGCAAGAGCGACCAGGCCGAGCGGGAGACGGCGCTGAGCGAGGTCATGCGCACCGTCTTCGGTGACGCCGAGGACGTCGACGCGCTGTGGGCGGCCGCCGACGAGCCGCAGGCCGAGCTGCTGGCCGACCTCGGCGACGCGTGCGAACGCGTCCAGCTGGCGCACCGTTTCCACGACGACCTCGTCGCCCGCACCCAGCGGATGCGGCGCAAGCGGATCGTACGGTGGGCGAGGCTCGCCGGCTACGCGCCGTGGCCGAATCGGATGGACTTCGACGACACGCCGCCGCCGCACCTCGTCGCGCACGAGCGCCCCGTGGCCTCCTCCGAGATGGGGCAGCAGCAGGGCTGATCGGCTCACCTCGTGGCGGGACCGCTCCGGCGTCGGTGCACGGTCGTACGATGAGGCCAATGTCCGAGCGGGCGCACCGCGTCCCAGGCCCCGAGGTGAACGATGTCCGAGAACCCGACTGCCCCGACACCGGCCGTGTCCCGGGAGGACACGGGCACCGCACGCGTGAAGCGCGGCATGGCGGAGATGCTCAAGGGCGGCGTCATCATGGACGTCGTCAACGCCGAGCAGGCCAAGATCGCCGAGGATGCCGGTGCCGTCGCGGTCATGGCCCTCGAGCGCGTGCCCGCCGACATCCGCTCCCAGGGCGGCGTGGCCCGCATGAGCGACCCCGACCTGATCGACGGCATCATCGAGGCCGTCTCCATCCCGGTGATGGCCAAGGCGCGCATCGGCCACTTCGTCGAGGCGCAGGTGCTGCAGTCCCTCGGCGTCGACTACATCGACGAGTCCGAGGTCCTCACACCCGCCGACTACGCCCACCACATCGACAAGTGGGCCTTCACGGTGCCGTTCGTGTGCGGCGCGACCAACCTGGGCGAGGCGCTTCGTCGCATCACCGAGGGTGCGGCGATGATCCGGTCCAAGGGCGAGGCCGGCACGGGCGACGTCTCCAACGCGACGACCCACATGCGGGCGATGCGTGATGAGATCCGCCGTCTCCAGACGCTTCCGGCCGACGAGCTCTACGTGGCGGCCAAGGAGCTTCAGGCGCCATACGAGCTGGTCCGCGAGGTCGCCGAGAAGGGCGCGCTGCCCGTAGTGCTCTTCACCGCGGGAGGCATCGCGACGCCCGCGGACGCCGCCATGATGATGCAGCTCGGTGCCGAGGGCGTGTTCGTCGGCTCGGGCATCTTCAAGTCGGGCAACCCGGCCGAGCGCGCGTCCGCGGTCGTGAAGGCCACCACCTTCTACGACGACCCCGACGTCATCGCCAAGGTCTCGCGCGGGCTCGGCGAGGCGATGGTCGGCATCAACGTCGCCGACCTCCCCGAGCCGCACCGGCTGGCCGAGCGGGGCTGGTGAACGGTGCCTTTCTTCTCAGCACCGCGCCTGACCGACGCCGACGCGCTGCGGAGCTACGCCCGGGTCCTCGTACGCGCCGGCCTCACCGAGCGCGCTGCCTGCGTCACCGAGGTCGAGATCGCGGCACGCGAGGATGCCGGGCTGGTTGACACGAAGGCCCGGACCGAGGCCCAGCGACTCGTCGACGACGAGCGCGCGGCGCTCGCGGAGGAGCAGTCGGGCTGGCCGGCGCGCACCGACTACGACGCGCTGCAGGAGGCCTTCCAGGCACTGGAGGCCGCTGGCTTCGTCGTGCTCCAGGGCGTCGACGACCACTGGGCGGCGGCCGGCGTCGTGCGCGAGGCGGCCGGGGGAGCCACGGGGAGCGCGCTCCGAGGCATCGTGTGGTTCACGCCGTCCGATGTCTGGCACGCCGTCGATCACGGGATGCTCGAGGTCAACGTGTGGCACCCCGACTCCGCCAACATCGCCGACGGCGACCCTTTGTGCTCCGCGGTCGTCGCGACGCTGGACGCTGCCGGTCTCGCGGCGCACTTCGACGAAGGACGGATCGAGGTCCGGGCGTTCTGGCACCGTCGCCTCACCGACGCGTGAGTGCGCCCCGGGTCGGTGTCCTCGCCCTTCAGGGCGACGTCCGGGAGCATCTCCGGATGCTCGCGGCGAGCGGCGCGGAGGCGACCACCGTGCGGCGGCCGAGCGAGCTCGACGTGGTCGACGCCCTCGTCGTGCCGGGCGGGGAGTCGACCACCATCGACAAGCTGTCGCGGGCCTTCGAGCTCCGCGACCCGATCCGTGAGCGCATCGGGTCGGGCATGCCGGTGCTGGGGACCTGTGCCGGGATGATCCTGCTCGCCGACCGCGTCGAGGGCGGCACCGACGACCAGCAGACCTTCGGCGGGATGGACGTGACCGTGCGGAGGAACGCGTTCGGCCGGCAGGTCGACTCCTTCGAGACCGATCTCCGGGTCCAGGGCCTCGACGACCCGCTGCACGCGGTGTTCATCCGCGGTCCCTGGGTCGAGAGCCACGGTCCCGGTGTCGAGGTCCTCGCGGCGGTCGACCGCGGCGACCAGGGGCGCCGCCCGGTCGTGGTGCGGCAGGGGGCGTTGCTCGCCGCGTCCTTCCACCCCGAGCTCGGGGCGGACCACCGCCTCCACCAGATGTTCGTCCGGTCGGTGCACGCGAACGGCGACGTGGCCAGCCGCTAGGATCGAGGGCGGTCGCGAGCCGCGGCCGTACGCCGTCGTAACAGCGAGAGCAGGTGAGTGCCGTGTCTGGCCACTCCAAGTGGGCGACCACCAAGCACAAGAAGGCGGTCATCGACGCCAAGCGCGGCAAGATGTTCGCCAAGCTGATCAAGAACATCGAGGTCGCCGCACGCACCGGCGGGCCTGACCCCGCGGGCAACCCGACGCTCTACGACGCGATCCAGAAGGCCAAGAAGTCGTCGGTCCCCAACGACAACATCGACCGCGCCGTGAAGCGCGGCGGCGGTCTCGACGGCGCGGGCGTCGACTACACGACGATCATGTACGAGGGCTACGCCCCCGGCGGTGTCGCGCTGCTCGTCGAGTGCCTCACCGACAACAAGAACCGTGCGGCCATGGAGGTCCGGACGGCGATGACCCGCAACGGCGGCAACATGGCCGACCCCGGCTCGGTGTCCTACATGTTCTCCCGCAAGGGCGTCGTCATCGTCCCGGCCGAGCAGGACGGCAAGACGCTCGCGGAGGACGACGTCCTCGAGGTGGTGCTCGACGCGGGCGCCGAGGACGTCAACGACCACGACGGCTCGTTCGAGGTGATCAGCGAGGCCGGCGACGTGGTCGCGGTGCGCACGGCTCTCCAGGACGCCGGGATCGACTACGACTCCGCCGAGTCGTCGTTCGTGCCCTCCATGACCGTCGAGGTCGACGCCGACGCGGCCGGCAAGGTCCTCCGGCTCATCGACGCCCTCGAGGACTGTGACGACGTCCAGAACGTGTTCGCCAACTTCGACGCCTCCGACGAGGTCATGGCGCAGGTCGGCTGACACGCCGCTCCACCTTCTGCCCGGCTCGGGGCGGAGGGATTCTCCCGTGCCGGGCGGAAGGCGCGCGGCGAACCCGCCTGCCCGAGCTGCCGGCGTGCCAGGATGGGCCATGGACATCCTGAGGCCCGGCGGGATCATGTGGCGGATCGCGCGACGTCGGCGAGGCACTCTCCCCGACCCGCTCCCGTGGATGCGCGAGCTGGCGGGCGAGGGAGTCGCACCGACGGCCGAGGTGGGCCGGCGCCCTCTCGTGGTCACCCGCGGCGGGGTCGTCGTGCACGTCGAGCCGGCCCCGGGACGCGCGACGTCGAAGGCCCGGATGAGAGAGCTGGGCGACGCGGTGTACGCGCTGCCCCTGACGGTGAGCACCAGCGACGACGCATCGCAGGCTCCGTACGCGCCGCCGCCTGGGCCTGGCACCACCGGCGGGTGGGGGCACCCGATGCAGTCGCCCCACCTGGGGGATAACTCGGGCTCGGGGTGATGGGTCTGCGCGCGCCACGGCGATCTGCGCCCGCGCTCGATCCGTCCTAGGGTCGGGGTACACCCGAACCCGATCTCGAGGAGTGAGTGCGATGGGTCTGGATGACAAGCTGAAGCACCTGGCCGAGGACGTCGAGGGCAAGGCCAAGGAGGCCTCCGGCAAGCTCCGCGGCGACACGTCGCAGGAGTCCGAGGGCAAGGCCGACCAGAGCAAGGCCGACTTCAAGAAGGCCGGCGACAACGTCAAGGACGCCTTCAAGAAGTAGCCGCCGCGCTCGGCGCAAGTCTCCTCCACGTACGCCGTGGAGGTTACGACACGAAGCCCCTCCACGTACGCCGTGGAGGGGCCTCGTCGTTCGTACGGGTCCTCGGCGCGTCGCCGCCACACTCGTCCGTCGTGCGACTAGGGTGTCGAACATGTGTTCGCTGCGGGTCCTCCGCGAGGTGGCATGACCGCCGGCGCGATGCGTGTTCTCGGAGTCGACCCCGGCCTGACGCGGTGCGGGGTCGGCGTGGTCGACGGACGCGTGGGGGGCGCTCTGCGGGCGGTCTCGGTGGGGGTGATCCGTACGCCGGCCGCCGACGACGTCGCCCACCGGCTCCTCGCGATCGAACGCGGCCTGGCCGAAGCCATCGCCACGCACCGGCCGGACGTGGTCGCGATCGAGCGTGTCTTCAGCCAGAACAACGTCTCGACCGTCATGGGCACCGCCCAGGCCAGCGGGGTCGCGATGGTCGTCGCAGCCCGCCACGGCCTCCCCGTCGTCCTCCACACCCCGAGCGAGGTCAAGGCGGCGGTCACCGGCAACGGTCGCGCCGACAAGGCGCAGGTCACGGCGATGGTCAAGCGGATCCTCGGCCTGGTCGAGGCGCCGCGCCCCGCCGACGCCGCCGACGCGCTCGCCCTCGCGATCTGCCACGTCTGGCGCGGCACGTCGGTCAGCCGGCTCGACGACGCCCTCGCCGCCGCGGCACGCCCGTCAGGTCCGATGCGGACGGCCGCCGAGCCCATCCGTTCCCGCATCCCAGGCGCTGCGCGCACCAACCCCAGATTCCCCGAGAGGAAGCCTCGATGATCGCCTTCGTCCGCGGCACCGTCGCCTCGACCGCCCTCGACTCCGCCGTCCTCGACGTCGGCGGGGTCGGGATGCTCGTGCAGTGCACGCCGGGCACGCTGGCCGACCTCCGGCACGGTGAGCAGGCGCAGGTCTCGACCAGCCTCGTGGTGCGCGAGGACTCGATGACGCTGTACGGCTTCGCCGACGACGACGAGCGTGACACCTTCGAGCTCGCTCAGACCGCCAGCGGCGTGGGCCCCAAGGTCGCGCAGGCGATCATCGCGGTCCTCGGCCCCGAGGGTCTGCGCCGTGCGGTCGCCGAGGAGAACCTCGTCGCGCTCACGAAGGTCCCCGGCATCGGGCGCAAGGGAGCCCAGCGGATCGTGCTCGAGCTCAAGGACCGTCTCGGTGCTGCGGCGGCTGTCTCCCAGGCGACCGCGACCGCACCTGCCTCGACGCCCGCCGACGCGGACTGGCGTCCTCAGGTGCACGCCGCCCTGGTCGGGCTCGGATGGAGCACCCGCGAGGCGGAGTCCGCGGTCGCCGCCGTGGTCACTGTCGCCACCGAGCAGATCGAGGGGACCGGCGCGGTCGACGTGTCCGTCCTGCTGCGCGCGGCCCTCCGTACGCTCTCGAAGGCATGAGGGAGGAGATCGGCATGGAGGAGCAGGACACCAGCCGGCTCGAGGCGGCCGAGCGGGCCGAGCTCGAAGCGCGGCTCGTCGGCCCGGACGTCGTCTCCGACGAGCAGGCGTACGAGGCGGCTCTGCGCCCTCGGTCGCTCGACGAGCTGATCGGGCAGGAGCGTGTCCGCGAGCAGCTCGCGCTGATGCTGACCGCGGCGCGGGCGCGCGGTCGTACGCCCGACCACGTCCTGCTCTCGGGTCCTCCCGGGCTCGGCAAGACCACCCTGGCGATGATCATCGCCGCCGAGCTGGGCACGGCGCTGCGGCTCACGAGCGGGCCCGCGATCCAGCACGCCGGAGACCTCGCCGCGATCCTGTCGGGGATCAACGAGGGCGACGTGCTGTTCGTCGACGAGATCCACCGGATGTCGCGTCCCGCCGAGGAGCTCCTCTACATGGCGATGGAGGACTTCCGGGTCGACGTCGTGATCGGCAAGGGTCCAGGAGCGACGGCCATCCCGCTGCAGATCCCGCAGTTCACGCTCGTCGGCGCCACGACGCGGGCCGGTCTGCTGCCGGGACCGCTGCGCGACCGGTTCGGGTTCACCGCGCAGCTGGAGTACTACGAGGCCACCGAGCTCCACCGGATCGTCGACCGTTCCGCAGCGTTGCTCGGCGTCCAGACAACACCCAAGGGCGGTTTCGAGATCGCGTCGCGGTCGCGCGGCACGCCACGGATCGCCAACCGGCTCCTTCGCCGGGTCCGCGACTACGCCGAGGTCCGGGGGAGCGGGGTCGTCGACCTCGACATCGCCCACCGCGCGCTGGACCTCTACGAGGTGGACCAGATCGGCCTGGACCGTCTCGACCGTGCGGTGCTGGACGCGCTGTGCCGCAGCTTCGGGGGCGGGCCGGTCGGTGTCTCGACCCTCGCCGTCGCGGTCGCCGAGGAGCGGGAGACCGTCGAGGAGGTCGCCGAGCCCTTCCTCGTACGCCAGGGGTTCCTGGCCCGCACGCCCCGGGGACGCGTCGCGACGGCGGCCGCGTGGAGGCATCTCGGGCTGACTCCACCGACGACGACCGCCGATCCCACGTTGCCGTTGGACTGACGGGCTCCGGCTAGACTCGTCCCGCACCACGAAGCCCCCTGACACCGACCTGGCTGGAGCCACCCGTGAACGACCTCGCAGCACTGCTGCCGATCATCCTGCTCGTCGCCATCTTCTATCTCTTCATCATCCGCCCGCAGGGCAAGCGTCGCCGCGAGTTCCTGAGCATGCAGGATCGCGTGGTCGTCGGCTCTCGCGTCATGCTCACCAGCGGCGTCTTCGGGACGGTGAAGGCTCTTGAGGACGAGACGATGACGCTCGAGATCGCCCCCGGTGTCGACATCGAGGTCCACCGCAACGTCGTCGCCAAGATCATCGACGGCACCGACGCCGGCACCGCGACCCACGAGGTCGTCGAGACCCGTCCGATCGAGGATGAGGACGGCAAGGTCTGATGCCGCTCGGGCTCGACGAGATGCTCGACTCGCTGGTCCGCGACATCCTCGACTGGCCGGAGACGGGGATCACGTTTCGTGACGTCACGCCGTTGCTGGCCGACGCCGAGGGCTTCCGGACCACCGTCGACTCCCTGGCATCGCTGGGGAGAGACCTCGCCGGGACCGACATCGACAAGGTCGTCGGGATCGAGGCGCGCGGCTTCATCTTCGGGGCGCCGGTCGCGGTGGCCCTCGGCGCCGGGTTCGTCCCGGCACGCAAGGCCGGCAAGCTGCCGTCGACGACGTACGCCGAGGACTACGACCTCGAGTACGGGTCGGCGACGGTCGAGATCCACACCGACGCCATCGCCCCCGGAGATCGCGTGCTCGTCGTCGACGACGTGCTCGCGACCGGGGGCACCATGGCCGCGGTCGACGCGGTGATCGCGCAGGCCGGGGCCAAGGCCGCCGCCAACGTCGTCGTCCTGGAGCTCAGCGCGCTCGGCGGACGGGCGCGGCTCGACCCGGAGCGGTTCGGTGCCCTGCGGACGTACTGACCCGGCACTGCCGAGCCGCCGGTTAGGATTGTCAGCGTGAGCCCTGAGAGCACCAAGCTGGTCGCCATCGTTGTCGTGATCGCCCTCGTCCTCGCGGGCGGCGCCACCGCGTTCGGTGTCCTCTTCGGCTGATCCCCAGCTCGCGTCACCGCCTTCCATGTCGTTGGTCCCGGCACCCTAAGATGGCGGGCCTACGATGGAAGGGGAGGTGCACGTGGCCGATCGCGCTCGTACCGAGTCTGAGCCCCGCAAGGAGTCCGTCCCGACTCCCGCGCGGGTTCGCTCCCGTCTGGCCCGGCTCGGTGGTGGACGGTCGTCCTCGGACAACCCGGTCGTTCTCGACCCGTTGCTGCGCATCGTCCGCACCAACCACCCGAAGGCCGACACCGCGGCGATCGTCCGTGCCTACCGGATCGCGGCCAAGATGCACCGCGGTCAGAAGCGCAAGAGCGGTGACCCTTACATCACGCACCCGCTAGCGGTCTCCACGATCCTCGCCGAGCTGGGCATGACCCCGCCGACGATCGTCGCCGCGCTCCTCCACGACACCGTCGAGGACACGCCCTACACGCTCGACCAGCTCACCAAGGACTTCGGTGAGGAGGTCGGACAGCTCGTCGACGGTGTGACCAAGCTCGACAAGGTCCGCTACGGCGAGAACGCCGAGGCCGAGACGATCCGCAAGATGATCGTCGCGATGAGCCGTGACATCAGAGTGCTCATCATCAAGCTGGCCGACCGCCTCCACAACATGCGTACGCTGCGCTACCTGCGGCAGGACAAGCAGGAGCGCAAGGCCCGCGAGACGATCGAGATCTATGCGCCGCTCGCGCACCGTCTCGGCATGAACACCATCAAGTGGGAGCTCGAGGACCTGTCGTTCGCGACCCTCCACCCGAAGGTGTACGACGAGATCGTCCGCCTCGTCGCCGACCGCGCGCCGTCGCGCGAGGACTTCATGTCGACGGTCATCAGCCAGGTCAACGAGGACCTCAAGCGGTCCAAGATCAAGGCGACGGTGACGGGGCGACCCAAGCACTACTACTCGATCTACCAGAAGATGATCGTGCGCGGCCGCGACTTCGCCGACATCTACGACCTGGTCGGCATCCGCGTGCTCGTCGACTCGCTGACCGACTGCTACGCGGTGCTCGGCGTCGTCCACTCGCGCTGGAACCCTGTGCCTGGCCGGTTCAAGGACTACATCGCGATGCCGAAGTTCAACATGTATCAGTCGCTGCACACGACCGTCATCGGTCCGCAGGGCAACGCGGTCGAGCTCCAGATCCGGACCAGGCAGATGCACCGGCGCGCCGAGTACGGCGTCGCGGCCCACTGGAAGTACAAGGAGGACGGCGCGGTCAAGGGTGCCGCCGGCGCGCCCGCGGGCAAGGCCGACGGGACCGACGACCTCGGGTGGATCCGCCAGCTCCTCGAGTGGCAGCAGGAGAACGAGGAGTCGCAGGACTTCCTCGAGAGCCTTCGCTTCGACCTGTCCGACCAGGTCTACGTCTATACGCCTGCCGGTGACGTGATCGGGCTGCCCGCCGGCGCCACACCGATCGACTTCGCCTACTCGGTCCACACCGAGGTCGGGCACGCCACCATCGGTGCGCGTGTCAACGGGCGCCTGGTGTCGCTCGAGTCCAAGCTCGAGAACGGCGACGTCGTCGAGGTCTTCACGTCCAAGGCACCCGGCGCCGGACCCAGCCGAGACTGGCTGGACTTCGTCAAGAGCCCGCGGGCGCGCAACAAGATCAAGCAGTGGTTCACCAAGGAACGGCGCGACGAGGCGGTCGAACGCGGCAAGGACGCCCTGACGCGGCAGATGCGCAAGGAGGGCCTGCCGCTGCAGCGTCTCCTGAAGCACGAGACGTTGGCGACGGTGGCCAAGGATCTGCACCTGTCGGACGTGACCTCGCTCTACGCGGCGCTGGGCGAGGGACGCGTGAGCCCGCAGAACGTCGTCGAGCGGGTGCTCGCGTTCCTCGGCGGCGAGGAGGGTGCGACCGAGGATCTCGCCGAGGCGGTGCTGGTCCCCGACGAGTCCACGCGCCGTCGCCGTGTGCGCCGTGGCGACCCGGGTGTCCTGGTCAAGGGCATGGACGGCTCGGTGGCGATCAAGCTGGCGCGCTGCTGCACCCCGGTGCCGGGCGACGACATCATCGGCTTCGTGACCCGCACCCAGGGGGTCTCGGTCCACCGGCGGTCGTGCACCAACGCCACGAGCCTGCTCAAGGAGCAGGAGCGGCTCGTCGACGTCGAGTGGGCGCCCAGCGCGTCGAGCATGTTCCTGGTCGCGATCCAGGTGGAGGCGCTCGACCGGGCGCGGCTGCTGTCGGACCTGACGCGTGTGCTCTCCGACCAGCACGTCAACATCCTGTCGGCGTCGCTGTCGACCGGGCGCGATCGCGTGGCGAAGTCGACCTTCACCTTCGAGATGGGGGACCCGGCGCACCTCGGTCACGTCCTCAAGGCCGTACGCACGGTCGAGGGCGTCTTCGACGTCTACCGCGTCAACCAGTAGCCTCGCGGGTCACCGTCTGGCGCTCGCGGGTCACCGTCTGGCGCTCGCGGGTCACCGTCTGGCGCTCGCGGGTCACCGTCGGCGACCCGCGAGCACGGACGGGTCAGGTGAGCTCGGCCGCGGACTTGCGTGCCTGGTCCAGCCACGCCTGCCGGGCCTCGAGCGCATCCTGCAGCTCGCGGATCTTGCGGTCGTTGCCCGATGTCTTGGCCGACTCCAGCTGGGCCTCGATGTCAGCCACGGACTTCTCGAGCTTGCTCACCGTGTCGTCGACACGGGCACGCGTCTCCGGGTTGCTCCGGCGCCACTCCTCGTCGGCGGCGGAGGCGATCGCCTTCTCGACCGCGCGCAGACGGCCTTCGAGCTCCTTCATCTGCCCACGCGGCACCTTGCCGGCGGCCTCCCAGCGGTCGGCGATGCCGCGCCATGCGGCACGAGCAGCGTCCAGGTCCTCGATGGGCAGGAGCGCCTCGGCCTCGGCGAGGATCTCCAGCTTGACCTCGGCGTTGGCGGCGTACTCCTCGTCGAGGCGCGAGTTGGCCTCGTCGCGCGCGCCGAAGAACGTGTCCTGAGCGCCGCGGAACCTCTTCCACAAGCGGTCGTCGATCCCGCGCGGCGCCGGGCCGGCGGCCTTCCACTGCGCCATGAGGTCACGGAACTTGCCGGCGGTCGGTCCCCAGTCGGTGGAGTCGGCGAGCGCCTCGGCCTCCAGGGTGAGGCGCTCCTTGATCTGCTGGGCCTGACCACGCCGCTCGTTCTGTTCCGCGAAGTGCGCCTTGCGGCGGCGGGTGTAGGCCGTACGGGCGGTGGAGAACCGGTGCCACAGCTCGTCGTCGACGGCCTTGTCGAGCCGGGGGAGCGACTTCCACTGCTCGAGCATCTCGCGCAGACGGTCGGCGCCCCGTCGCCAGTCGTCGCTGACGGCGATCTCCTCGGCGGTGCGCGCGATCTCCTCCTTCTGGACCTGCGCTTCGGCGGCTCGCTCCGCGCGGGCGGCCTTTCGGCGCTCACGCTGGGCCTCGATCAGCGGGCCGAGCGCGTCGAGCCGGTCCTTCAGGGCGTCGAGGTCTCCGACGGCGGCCGCGTTGTCGACGGCCGTACGGACCTGGTCGACGGCACGCTTGGCGTCCTCCGGCGACAGGCTGTCGGAGGCGATCCGCTTCTCGAGGAGCTCCACCTCGACCGCGAGCCCTTCGTAGCGGCGGGTGAAGAGGGCCATGGCCTCGGCCGGGTCGCCGTCCGGCCACTGCCCGACGACGCGCTCGCCGTCCCGGGTCCGGACGTACACCGTCCCCTGGTCGTCGATGCGGCCCCAGGCCTCAGAAGGGTTCGAGAGGTTCTCGCTCACGTATCCACCTTGTCCGTTGTGTCGGGCACAGTCTAGAAGGATGACGGGCCGATGGTGCTCCTGTCCGTCCGTTTGGCGAGCGCGGCGCTCGTCGCGACGAAGCGAGTCGCCGCCGCCACGGGCGCTCGCGTACGCTGTTCCGTGTGCTGATCGCCGCTTTTCCCGCCGGCCCGCTGGCGGCCAACTGCTACTTCGTGGGTCGCGGACCCGGTACGGAGTGCGTGATCGTCGACCCCGGGATGGAGTCCCTCACGGGCATCCGTACGGTCGTCTCCGAGCAGAACCTCACGCCCGTCGCCGTCCTCGTCACGCACGGCCACTTCGACCACATGTGGCAGGTCGCCGATGTCGCGGAGGAATACGGCGTGCCGGTCTACGTCCACCCGGCCGACCGGCACCTCCTGGCCGACCCGATGGCCGCGATCTCGGGGGAGTCCGCGGCGATGCTCCGTACGCAGTTCGGCCTGGACGACGCTCCGGAGTTCCGTGAGCCCGCCGACGTGCGTGACGCGACCGACGGCGCGGTGATCGAGGCCGCAGGCCTGAGCTTCACCGTCGACCACCTCCCCGGTCACACTCCGGGCACGGTCGTCTACCGGGTCGACCACACCGGCGACGAGCCCGTCTCCCAGGTCGCGTTCACCGGCGACTTCCTCTTCGCCGGCTCGATCGGACGCACGGACCTCGTCGGCGGCGACATGGACGAGATGGTGGCCAGCCTGCGGCGCTTCATGGAGCTGCCCGACGACGTGGCGGTCCTGCCCGGGCACGGCACCCAGAGCTCGGTGGGCCGCGAGCGCGCGACCAACCCGTTCGTGCAGCAGTACGTCGGCTCGCCGTCTGCGTCCGGACGAGAGGACGCCTGACGATGGCACGCCCCACACCCCTGTCGGGGTTCCCCGAGCTGCTGCCTGCCGACCGCTTCGCCGAGCAGCACGTCCTCGACCACCTGCGTCGTACGTTCGAGCTCCACGGCTTCGCGCCCGTGGAGACTCGCGCCGTCGAGCCGATGGACCAGCTGCTCCGCAAGGGTGAGATCGACAAGGAGGTCTACGTCCTGCGGCGCCTCCAGGCGGCCGAGGGGGAGGGCGACGCCGGGATCGGCCTGCACTTCGACCTCACCGTGCCGTTCGCGCGGTACGTCCTCGAGCACGCCGGAAAGTTGGAGTTCCCGTTCCGGCGCTACCAGATCCAGAAGGTCTGGCGAGGCGAGCGGCCCCAGGAAGGGCGGTTCCGGGAGTTCACCCAGGCCGACATCGACGTGGTGGCCAAGGACGAGCTCCCGTTCCACTTCGACGTCGAGATCGCGACCGTGATGGCCGAGGCGCTGTCTGGTCTGCCGGTCCCGCCGCTGCGGATCCAGGTCAACAACCGCAAGCTCCTCGAGGGCTTCTACCGCGGGCTCGGCGCGGCCGACCCTGCTGCCGTCATGCGGGTCATGGACAAGATCGACAAGCTCCCGGCGGACGGCGTGCGTGACCTCCTCGCCAAGGAGGACCTCGACGAGGAGCAGGCCGGCAAGTGCCTGGCGCTCGCCGGCATCCGGACCTCCGACGCGTCGTTCGTGGACCAGGTCCGCGCGCTCGGGATCGACGACCCGCTGCTCGACGAGGGCCTGCAGGAGCTCGCCCAGCTGGTCGAGGCACTCGCAGCCGTCGAGCTCGACGGTGTCACGGTGACTGCCGACCTCCGCATCGCGCGCGGCCTCGACTACTACACGGGCTCGGTGTTCGAGACGGTGCTCGAAGGCTTCGAGAGCCTCGGGTCGATCTGTTCCGGCGGACGCTACGAGAAGCTGGCCGACGACGGCCGCAACGTCTATCCGGGCGTCGGCATCTCGCTGGGCGTGACCCGCCTGCTCGTCCCGCTGATCTCCCGAGGGCACCTGACGACGTCGCGTGCCGTCCCCTCCGCTGTCCTCGTCGCGCTCGTCGACGAGGAGTCACGTCCGCTGAGCAACGCGATCGCGCAGCGCCTGCGGGCACGCGGTGTCCCGACGGAGGTCGCCGCCGCTCCGCAGAAGTTCGGCAAGCAGATCCGGTACGCCGAGCGTCGGGGCATCCCGTACGTCTGGTTCCCGGCGACCGGCGACGGTGCCGACCAGGTCAAGGACATCCGCAGCGGAGACCAGGCCGACGCCGATCCGGACGTCTGGACCCCACCCGCCGACGACCTGCGGCCCGCCGTCGTCACCCCGAACGCCCCGACCCCCACGAACGACACCCGAGGAGCAACATCGTGATCCGCACCCACGAGGCAGGCAGCCTCCGCGCCACCGACGCAGGGACCCGCGTCACGCTGGCCGGCTGGGTGGCCCGCCGCCGTGACCACGGAGGCGTGGCGTTCATCGATCTGCGCGACGCCTCGGGTGTGGCGCAGGTCGTGATCAGGGACGAGGAGGTGGCCCGGCCCCTGCGCAGCGAGTTCTGCCTCAAGGTCGTGGGCACCGTTGAGCGCCGGCCCGAGGGCAACGACAACCCGAACCTCCCGACAGGTCAGATCGAGGTCATCGCGGACTCCGTGGAGATCCTCAGCGAGTCGGCGCCGCTGCCGTTCCCGGTCGAGGAGTTCCACGCCAGCCCCGTCGGCGAGGAGGTGCGCCTCAAGTACCGCTACCTCGACCTGCGCCGTGCCGAGATGGCCAAGAACCTGCGCACCCGCGCCGCCGTCACCCGGATCATCCGCGAGGTGATGGCCGAGCAGGGCTTCCTCGAGTTCGAGACGCCCAACCTCACGGCGTCGACGCCGGAGGGCGCTCGCGACTTCCTGGTGCCGGCCCGGACGCGTCCGGGCACCTGGTACGCCCTGCCGCAGTCGCCGCAGCTGTTCAAGCAGCTGCTGATGGTCGCCGGCATGGAGCGGTACTACCAGATCGCACGGTGCTTCCGCGACGAGGACAGCCGCGCCGACCGGCAGCCCGAGTTCACCCAGCTCGACGTCGAGATGAGCTTCCTCGAGGAGGAGGACGTCTACGCGCTCACCGAGGAGATCCTCGTGCGCATCTGGCGCGAGATCCTCGGCTACGAGATCCCGCTGCCGATCCCGCGGATGTCCTTCCGCGAGGCGGTGGCACGGTTCGGCATCGACCGCCCCGACATGCGGTTCGGGTGCGAGCTGGTCGACTTCACCGACTACTTCAAGGACACACCGTTCCGCGTCTTCGCTCCGAAGGGCCGTCACTGGCACGTCGGCGCGGTCGTGATGCCCGGCGGCGCCGACCAGCCCCGACGCACGCTCGACGCCTGGCAGGAGTTCGCGAAGGCGCGCGGCGCGAAGGGGCTTGCGTACGTGCTCGTCCAGGAGGACGGGACCCTCGGCGGTCCGGTCGCCAAGAACCTCTCGGAGTCCGAGCGCGAGGGTCTGGTCGCGCACGCCGGAGCCAAGCCGGGTGACTGCATCTTCTTCGCCGCCGACCAGTACAACGCCGCCAAGGCGCTGCTGGCGGCGGTGCGCGTGGAGATCGGTGAGCGTTGCGGCCTCATCGACCACGAGCGGTGGGAGTTCCTCTGGGTCAACCAGGCCCCGATGTTCGAGTACGTGGGGGAGGACGGCCACGACGCGTGGACGTCGATCCACCACCCGTTCACCGCCCCGGCGCCGGAGTTCGCCGACACCTTCGACACCGATCCGGACTCGGCGCTGAGCCAGGCGTACGACATCACGCTCAACGGCAGCGAGCTCGGTGGCGGGTCGATCCGTATCCACCGCTCGGAGATGCAGAAGCGTGTCTTCGACGTGCTCGGACTGACCGAGGAGCAGGCGCAGGGCCAGTTCGGCTTCCTCCTCGAGGCCTTCCAGTACGGCCCGCCGCCGCACGGCGGCATCGCCCTCGGGATCGACCGCGTGGTCGCGCTGCTGACCGGCGCGGAGACCATCCGCGACGTGATCGCCTTCCCGAAGACGGCCTCCGGCGGCGATCCGCTGACCGGCGCGCC
Organism: Mumia sp. zg.B53; assembly: GCF_019550935.1. NCBI lineage: Bacteria > Bacillati > Actinomycetota > Actinomycetes > Propionibacteriales > Nocardioidaceae > Mumia > Mumia sp. zg.B53. The sequence continues at coordinate 277,462 of NZ_JAHWCK010000006.1, forward strand.
CGCGCCGATCACGGCTCAGCAGCGCAAGGAGGCCGGCATCGACGCGCCACCGCCGGGTAGCGACGGTTGACGAAACCGTGACCGCGGTGTGGTCGCCGCGTGTCGGTGGGCTCCCCTAGGGTCGTGGGAGCGTGTCCCGCCCACGGGGCCCGGGACGGAGGAGTGCTCGTGAGACGCGGGCTGAGGCAGGTTCTCGCGGTGCTCTGCGTCGGCGTGCTGCTCGGCGCCTGCACCTCGCCTGACCGGCCGGCGGGTCCCGCGGCGACCACGGAGACGCCGGACCAGGTGGCAGCGGGCCGTGCGGGCAGCGCCACGGCCCCGGACGCCGCCGCGCCCGCCGCCGAGGTCCCGGGGGCGACGCGCGGCGGACTGCTGACGGTCCTCAGCTCCACGGTGCCCGAGTCGCTCGATCCAGCGCGATCGTCGTTCGTCGACACCCGGGGCATCCTGTCGGGGCTGCTGACCCGCTCGCTGACGCAGCTCCGCCGCAACCCCGTCACGGGCCGGATGGAGCTCGTCCCCGATCTCGCGACCGACCTCGGCGTGGCCAATGACGACCGCACCGCCTGGACGTTCACGCTGCGGTCGGGCGTCCGCTTCGAGAACGGCACCGCCGTGACCGCGCAGGACATCGCCTACGGCCTCCAGCGTGCCTTCGCCGCCGACGTGCTGCCCGGCGCCCCGTCGTACCTCCGTGCGTTCTTCCGTGACGGGGACCGCTATCAAGGGCCGTACGCGTCCGCGGCCGAGCTGCGTCGCCGTCCCGGGTACGCCCGTGGGTGGTACGCCGGCGCAGCCTTCCGCGGCGTCGAGGTGCGCGGACGGACGATCACCTTCCGCCTCCGGCGGCCGGTCGCCGAGATGCCCTACGTCGTCGCCCTGCCACAGTTCTCGCCGGTGCCCCGCGCCGCCGACGCCCGCCCGGCGGCGTACGGCGACCGGCTGGTCTCCACCGGCCCCTACCGGGTGGCGAGCCTGCGTCGCGGCACCACCCTCGTCCTCGTCCGCAACGCGCAGTGGGACCCGGCGACCGATCCGGGACGCCACCAGTACGCCGACGGCTGGACGTTCCTCTGGGGACAGGCCCCCGACCGCATCGACGAGCTGCTGCTCGAGAACGACGGTGACGCCCAGCGCGCGTTGAGCTACGACTCCCTCGGCCCCGAGGGCCTGGTCGCGATGCGCGAACGCGCCCCCTCGCGGGTCGCTGTGGCGGCGTCGCCCTGCACCTACCTGTGGCACGTCGACACCCGCCGGATCCCCGACCTGCGCGTGCGACGTGCACTCGGCTGGGCCTACCCGTACGAGGCGGCGTGGCGGGCCGGCCGAGAGACCGTCGGGGCGACCCGGCTCCCGGGCACGACGATCCTCCCGCCGGGGACCACAGGACACCGCTCGTACGACCCGCTGGGCAACGGCGGGCGTCGTACGGACGTCGCCGAGGCACGGCGTCTCCTGACGCGTGCCGATGCCCTCGGGTCGCGGGTCCGGTGGTACTACGCCAGTGACGTCCCGGAGAAGGTCGCCGTCAAGGACGTCGTGGTCACGTCGCTGCGCCGTGCAGGCTTCGATCCACGACCGATCGCGACCACCGCCGATCGTCTCCGCACCGTTCAGCTCGACCCCGACGGCCCGCACGACGTGGTCGATGCGGCTCGGTGCTCCGACTGGCCGACGGGTTCGTCGTGGTTCCCTGCGCAGTGGGAGACCGCCCCGGTTGATGGCCCTGGTCGGCCCAATCCGTCGATGCTGACTGAGCCAGGCGTCCAGCGCGAGATCGACCGGATCCTCGGCACCCTCACCGCCGCGGCCGCGGCCAGGGCGTGGGGTGCGCTCGACGAGCGGATCGGCACGCGCTACTACCCGGCGGTGGTGCTCGGCCACCGCGGAGTGGCTCTCGCGCGGGGGAGCAGGGTCGGGGGCATGTCGGTCAACGAGATGCTCGGCATGCCGATCTTCGCGGACCTGTACGTGGACCAGGGCAACTGAGTCGTACGTCGACCAGGGCACCTGAGGCGCCGCGTACGCTGGTGCGATGGACTCCGACGCCCTGTTCGACGTCCCCGACGTCGCTCCGCCTGCGTCGGGTGGCGGCAGCCTGAGCGATGCGCAGCACCGCGCCGCGCCGCTCGCGGTGCGGATGCGCCCGCGCACCCTCGACGAGCTGGTCGGCCAGGAGTCGCTGCTCGGCCCTGGGTCGCCGCTTCGGCGCATGATCCACGGCGACCAGTCGATGTCGCTGATCCTGTGGGGACCTCCGGGCACCGGCAAGACGACGCTCGCCTCGCTGGTGAGTCATCAGACCAACCGGCGCTTCGTCGAGGTGTCAGCGGTCTCCGCCGGGGTCAAGGAGGTCCGTGAGACGCTCGCGTCGGCGCGGCGACAGCTCTCCCAGGGCGGTCGGGAGACGGTCCTGTTCGTCGACGAGGTCCACCGCTTCTCCAAGGCGCAGCAGGACGCCCTGCTGCCCGGGGTCGAGAACCGCTGGGTGTCGCTGATCGCCGCGACCACGGAGAACCCGCACTTCTCCGTGATCTCGCCGCTGCTGTCGCGGTCGCTGCTCCTGACGCTCGAGCCGCTCACCGACGACGACGTCGCGACCCTCGTCGAGCGGGCGGTGCTCGACGAGCGAGGGCTCGGCGGCACGGTCAGCCTCGACGACGAGGCGCGTGACCACATCGTCCGGCTGGCAGGCGGCGACGCGCGCCGTGCCCTCACCTATCTCGAGGCGGCGGCCGGTGCCGCGGCGTCTCAGGAGCGGGAGCACATCACCGTCGAGGACGCCGCGAGCGCGGTCGACCGGGCGGCCGTGCGCTACGACCGCCAGGGCGACCAGCACTACGACGTGACGAGCGCGCTCATCAAGTCGATCCGTGGGTCCGACGTCGACGCGTCGCTGCACTACCTGGCGCGGATGGTCGAGGCGGGGGAGGACCCGAAGTTCCTCGCTCGCCGGCTGATGATCCTCGCGAGCGAGGACATCGGCCTCGCCGACCCGGTCGCCCTCCAGACCGCGGTCGCGGGAGCGCAGGCCGTCGCGATGATCGGCTTCCCCGAGGCCGCCCTGACGTTGTCGCAGGTCGTGATCACGCTCGCGCTCGCCCCCAAGTCCAACGCCGCCTACAAGGCGATCGCGGCCGCGACCGCCGACGTACGCGCGGGCAAGGCTGGTGCGGTCCCCCCGGCGCTGCGCGACGCCCACTACGCCGGCGCCAAGAAGCTGGGGCACGGCCACGACTACAAGTACGCGCACGACGACCCGCGCGGCGTGTCGGCCCAGCAGTACGCCCCGGACGAGATCGACGGGCAGGACTACTACCGCCCGACCGGGCGCGGGCAGGAGGCGGCGTACGCCGAGCGCGTGGCCCGGCTGCGAGAGATCCTGCGCGACCCCCGTGCCCGCGGTGGCGGCTGAGAGCGCCGTCGATCGGTAAGGGCTCGGCGTCGATCGGTAGGGTCGGCTCATGCCGAACGAGTCCTGGGTCACCGTGCTCGCGTGCGGCGTCGCGATCCTCGCTCTCGCTGCCGCGCTGATGGCCTTTCGCGCGCTGCGGCGGCTACGACGAGAGGTACGGGGCCTCCAGGAGCGCGCCGGTGACCTGCCGCACGACGTCGATCGGCGTCTGCCGGCAGAGACGCCGCACGCGACGACGACGCAGCACGGGACGGGGGAGGTCGTCTACGCCCCGGTTCCGCTCGAACGCACCGACGGACGTGCGCGTCAGGTCCTCCCGCACGAGCACGCCGTGGTCACCCAGGACGGGACTGTCATCGTCCTTCCTTCGGGAGAGCAGGTGGTGGCGGCTACCATGGGACGTCCGTTGGTCCGCGGCGCCGTGCTCAGCCACGGACTGATGTACGCGTTGCGGCCCGAGAGCAGGGACCGGATCCGAGGGATCGTCCGTCGCGAGTTCCGCCGTCGCCGCAAGCTCAGGCGGCGTGCCGCACGGATGGCGGCACGGTCGGTCCCGGTCTCCCACGACGACACGAGCACGACGTCGTGGATCGGTGGCTCACCCCCGACGACCGAGCAGGAGGGCACACGATGAAGGGCCGCGTGCTGTGGTTCGTCGCGGGCACGACCGCGGGCGTGTACGGGAGCGTCAAGGCTCGACGCCTGGCCTACCGGCTCACCCCCGCAGGCGTCACCGACCAGATCGCCGCCTGGCAGCTCGGCGCCCAGGCGTTCGCCGACGAGCTCCGCACCGGCATGGCCCACCGCGAGGCCGAGATCGCCGCCCAGCTCGGGCTTCCGGCCCTGTCCCCGGCCGCTGACGACCGGCGTAGCCTCGGTGCCGCCCCGCCTGCGGCCCCGCACGCTCCACTTCCGCTCTCCCCGTACGACGAGTAAGGACAGCCACCCTCCATGGAAACAGCCGAGATCCGCCGCCGGTTCCTCGAACACTTCGAGAAGTCCGGGCACACGGTGGTGCCGTCGGCGTCCCTGATCCTGGACGACCCCAACCTGCTGTTCGTCAACGCGGGCATGGTGCCGTTCAAGCCGTACTTCCTCGGTCAGGAGACCCCGCCGTTCGCCCGCGCCACGAGCGTCCAGAAGTGCGTCCGCACTCAGGACATCGAGGAGGTGGGCAAGACCACCCGGCACGGCACGTTCTTCCAGATGAACGGCAACTTCTCGTTCGGCGACTACTTCAAGGAAGGCGCCATCGAGCTGGCCTGGACCCTGGTCACCGGGTCGGTCGCCGAGGGCGGGCTGGGGTTCGACCCTGACAAGATCTGGGTGACGGTCCTGCCGAGCGACACCGAGGCGCGCGACGCGTGGCGGCGGGTCGCCGGGCTGCCGGACGAGCGCATCCAGGACCGCGGGCTGGAGGACAACTACTGGCACATGGGCGTCCCCGGACCGGGCGGTCCGTGCTCGGAGATCTACATCGACCGTGGGCCCGAGTACGGTCCGGACGGTGGCCCGGTCGTCGACGAGGACCGCTTCCTCGAGATCTGGAACCTCGTGTTCATGCAGGAGGAGCTCAGCCAGGTCCGGAGCAAGGCCGACTTCGACGTGGTCGGGCCGTTGCCCCGCAAGAACATCGACACCGGCATGGGTCTCGAGCGGGTGGCGTACCTGCTGCAGGGCAAGCAGAACATGTACGAGATCGATCAGGTCTTCCCGGTGATCGAGCGGGCCTCGGCCCTCTCCGGTCGTCGCTACGGCGCTGACGCTGGTGACGACGTCCGCTTCCGCGTGATCGCCGACCACGTCCGCAGCGGGCTCATGCTCATCGGCGACGGCGTCACGCCGGGCAACGAAGGGCGCGGCTACGTGCTGCGCCGTCTGCTCCGTCGCGCGGTGCGCTCGATGCGGCTCCTCGGCTACGACGACCCGGCGCTGCCCGAGCTGCTGCCGGTCAGCCGCGACCAGATGTCTCGGGCGTACCCGGAGATCGCCTCCGACTTCGCGCGCATCTCGCAGATCGCGTACGCGGAGGAGGACGCGTTCCGCCAGACCCTGGCCAAGGGCACGCAGATCTTCGACCTCGCGGCGGACACCGTCAAGCAGGAGGGTGCCTCCACCCTCGGCGGCGACAAGGCGTTCCAGCTGCACGACACGTACGGCTTCCCGATCGATCTCACGCTCGAGATGGCCGCCGAGCAAGGGCTGGCGGTCGACGAGGCCGGCTTCCGGGCCCTGATGTCCGAGCAGCGAGCACGTGCGAAGGCGGACGCGAAGTCCAAGAAGGGCCAGCACGCCGACACCACGATCTACCGTGACGCCCTCAGTGCGTCCGGTCCGACGGAGTGGCTGGCGTACGAGACGCTGAGCACCGAGTCGTCGGTGCGCTCGCTGATCCAGGAGGCCGGACGCACGCAGGCCGTGGGGGAGTCCCAGGTCGCCGAGGTCGTGCTCGACCGGACCCCCTTCTATGCCGAGTCCGGCGGGCAGAGCGCGGATGCGGGCGTGCTCGTGTGGGACGGCGGTCGAGCGGAGGTCCTCGACGTTCAGCGCCCGGTGCGCGGTCTGGTCGTCCACCAGGTGCGGGTCCTCGAGGGAGAGCTGACCGAGGGCACGTCGTTGCAGGCCGACGTGGACCCGCAGTGGCGTGTCGGTGCGTGCCAGGCACACTCGGGCACCCATGTGGTCCACGCCGCTCTGCGCGAGGTGCTCGGCCCCACCGCGCTCCAGAGCGGCTCGTACAACCGGCCGGGCTACCTCCGGCTCGACTTCGGCTGGTCCAGCGCGCTGTCGCCGGAGCAGCTGCACGACGTCGAGCAGGCCGCCAACGTCGCGCTCCGCGAGGACCTGCCCGTGAGCGCCGCGACCATGTCGCTCGCGCGGGCGAAGGAGATCGGCGCGCTGGCGCTGTTCGGCGAGACCTACGGCGAGGACGTGCGGGTCGTCGAGATCGGCGGGCCGTGGTCGCGCGAGCTGTGCGGTGGCACCCACGTCTCACGGTCGTCGCAGATCGGGACGATCGTGCTCACGTCGGACTCGTCGGTCGGCGCGGGCAACCGACGCGTCGAGGCTGTCGTCGGGCTCGAGGGCTTCTCGTACCTGGCCCGTGAGCGCGATCTCGTCGCCCAGGTCAGCGACCTGCTCAAGGTGCAGCGCGCGGACGTGCCGGGACGGGTCGCCGACCTCGTCGGGCGGCTCCGCGCGGTCGAGAAGGAGGTCGAGAAGCTCCGCTCGGCGCAGCTTCTGTCGTCGGTCTCCGACCTCGCCGCGGGCGCGGCGGACGTCGATGGCGTCGCGTACGTCGGCCACGTCGCCGACGGGCTCGCCGCCAAGGACGCACGGACACTCGCGCTCGACGTTCGTGGGCGTCTCGACCCCGCGCGGCCGTCGGTGGTCACGGTGATCGGCACGGCGGACGGCAAGGCGGCCTGCGTCGTCGCGGTCAACGACGCCGGGCGCGCTGCGGGTCTCGCTGCCGGCACCCTCATCAAGCCGGCGATGGACGCGCTCGGCGGACGTGGCGGCGGCAAGGCCGACGTGGCGCAAGGTGGCGGCACCGAGGTCGGTGCGGCACCGGCTGCGCTCGAGGCGGTTCGCCGCGCGATCCAGGACGCGGTCTGACGTGCGCCGCGGGACCCGAATCGGGGTCGACGTCGGCGACGTACGGATCGGTGTGAGCACCTGTGATCCTTCCGGGATCCTGGCGACCCCCGTCGAGACGGTGGCGGCCGGTCCTGAGTCGGTCCGCGACATCCTGGCCATCGCGGATGATCGTCAAGCCATCGAAATTGTGGTTGGCTTGCCACGGTCGCTCTCGGGAGACATGGGGCCCGCAGCACGCAAGGTGAGGGCCTACGCCGAGGAGCTGGCGGCAGCGTCGGCTCCAACCCCGGTCAGGCTCGTGGACGAGAGGATGTCGACGGTGACTGCACAGCAGGGCCTGCGCCAGGCCGGCCGGAAGGCGAAGCAGCAACGCTCTGTCGTGGATCAGGCCGCTGCGGTCGTGATCCTCCAGTCCGCGCTCGACATCGAGCGGACGAGCGGCAACCTTCCCGGTGAGCTGATCGAGGTGGGCTCGTGAGCGACCTCGGTATCCTGCCCGACCGTGAGCGCCGCCCCGCCGGCCACCGGGCCGCCCGCGCGCAGAAGAAGCAACGCCGCGGACCCGGCTGCTTCTTCCTCCTGCTCATCGTCGCCGCCGTCTGCGTCGGCGGCTATCTCGGCGTCTCCAAGCTCGTGGGTGCTGCCGGCGACTTCCTCGGTGGACCCGAGGACTACTCCGGTGACGGCACCGGGAGCGTCGTCATCGAGGTCCGCAAGGGCGACACCGTGGCGGCCATCGGGCGGGAGCTGAAGGCGAAGGGCGTCGTCGCGAGTGTCGATGCGTTCCTCGAGGCAGCCTCGGGTGCGCCGGAGATGAACCAGGTGCAGCCCGGCTTCTACCAGCTCAAGAAGGAGATGGCGGCACGCTCGGCGGTCACGACGCTGATCAGTCCGGACAGTCGCGTCGACGCGTCCATCTCGGTGCCGGAGGGCGCTCGGGTCGACCAGGTCGTCGCCCAGATCGTCAAGCGGACAGAGTTCTCCAAGAAGGACGTCATGGCCGCCCTGGAGGATCCGAAGCTCGGTCTCCCTGCGGCGGCCGACGGTGATCCTCAGGGTTACCTCTTCCCGGCCACCTACACCGTCGCGCCCGACGCGACGCCGCTCTCGCTGCTCCAGCAGATGGTCAAGAAGGCGGTCGAGATGGAGAGCGACCTCGACCTCGAGGGTCGCGCCGCGGCGCTGGGGATCACGCCGCACGAGGCACTCACCATCGCGAGCATCGTCGAGGCGGAGTCGGGTCGTGCGAAGGATGCGCCGAAGGTCGCGCGGGTGATCTACAACCGCCTGGACGTCGGCATGGCGCTGCAGATGGATTCCACGGTCCACTTCGTCTCCGGCAAGGACGGCTCGGTGTGGACCGACAGCACCGACCGCGACTCCGACTCCCCGTACAACACGTACAAGGTCGTCGGTCTGCCGCCGGGACCGATCGGCAACCCGGGTGAGGCGGCGCTGGAGGCCACCCTGAACCCGGCTGACGGCGACTGGCTCTATTTCGTCGCGGTCGACCTCGACACCGGCGAGACGAAGTTCGCGCCGTCGCTCGAGGAGCACAACCGCAACATCGCCGAGCTGCGGGAGTTCTGCACGACGTCCGAGAAGTGCTGATGCCCCGCTGTGCCGTGCTCGGGAGCCCCATCTCGCACTCGCTGTCACCGGTCATGCACCGGGCTGCGTACGCCGAGCTGGGACTGTCCGACTGGAGCTATGACGCGTTGGAGGTCGATGAGGACGGCATCGGCCCGTTCCTCTCGGGGCTCGACGAGGCGTGGCGTGGGCTGTCGCTGACGATGCCGCTGAAGCGAGCGGTCATCCCGTACCTCGACACCGTTCACGAGACGGGCCGCGAGGTCGGCGGCGTCAACACCGTCATCATCGACGTCGAAGGCAGGCACGGGTTCAACACCGACGTGTCGGGGGGTGCGGCAGCGCTCCGGGAGCGAGGCGTCCACGAGGTGGAGGACGCGCTCGTCATCGGCGCCGGAGCGACAGCGGAGTCGATGGTGGCCTCGTTGCGGCGTCTCGGCCTGCGCCGCGTCACCCTCGCCGTCCGTTCGCTGGACCGCGGGGCGCTTCTCGCGGAGCGGATCACGAGCGCGGCCGGCGGCGAGGACGCGATCGCGGTGGAGGTCGTCGGCATGGGGGCGGACCTCGCTCGCTCGGCCGAGGTCGTGGTCTCGACCGTCCCGGCCGACGCGGTCGCGCCGTTCGCGCAGATGCTCGCGATGCGGTGCGACGCCGTCCTCGACGTCGTCTACGACCCGTGGCCGACCCCGCTCGCCCGAGCCGCTCACGCCGAGGCGGTCCCCATCGTCTCGGGACTCGACCTGCTCGCGCACCAGGGCGCCGAACAGGTCCGGCTCATGACCGGTCACGAGGTGTCGGCCGTGCTGCTCCGCGACGCCGCGCTCGCGGCGTTGTCGGCGTGCCGCTAGCGACCCGCACCGCGGGTCGTCGCGGTCACGCGGGCGCGTGGTTCGTTGCGGTCACGCGGAGAGTCGCGGTCACGCGCTCAGCAGGGCGGCGAACCGTGACTCCATCGCCGACCTTGTCGCTGACTCCATCGCTGACTCAGGCTCGCCTTCGCCCCCTCGGGAGGCCGGCGGTGGGACACGCGCGGCGCCGCGCCGCCGCGACGTGTGGAGATGGCCGGTCGGTGTCCGCCACCGCACCTCCGAGGGCAGGGTCCTGTCAGGCGACGCTCTGCCTGTGACCGCCCAGCCGGGGAGCTCCTTGACGAGGTTGTCGGACTGGCACGCACCTTGGGCGTTGCTGGCGGACGTGGACCCGCCGCGCGCGTAGGGCACCACATGGTCGATGTCGCGGATCCGACAGTCGCACCACGGTCTGCGGCACTGACCGTCGACCACCTGCACGAGTCGCCGAACCGCCGCGGTGAACCGGCGCGCCCGCGGGTCGGAGCCGGTGAGCGTCTCGCCGTCCGGAGCGGTGAAGAACCGACGGACCCAGGCATGCTCGGACGACGCGAGGCGGCGCGCCAGCTCGGCCGGGACCGGACCGTAGCCGGTGAGCGTCGCCGGGGCGTCAGCGGACGTGAACAGCGTGTCGGCCGTCATGACCACCCCGACCTCGACGCCGAGGTGCGCCCAACCGTCCTGCTTCACGCCGACCCCGGTCAGCGCCTCGACCGCGAGGTCGGCTGTGATCTGTCGGATGGTGCGAGGATCGCCGTCCGCGCGGCGGGCAGACGCGTCACGGTCGAGGCGCTCGAAGGCGCTCACGAGCTGCTCCGCGGGCGCGTACACCGTCATCGTGGCCATGGCATCGAGCTCCGGTCGCAGCGACACGGCACGCTCGGCGCGAGCACGGACCACGCGCTCGTAGGCGGCGTGCGGGTCGGAGGCGAGGACGAGACGGCGCGCCTCCTGGGCGGCGCGTCGCGGTGAGAGCTCGGGGAGCACCGGCGCCAGCTGGGCGTCGATGAGGCGCCGGTCGTCGAGCGACGCGAACGTCGTCTCACGGCAGACCGCTGCCGCGACACCCTGCGAGATCGTGCCGTCGCGGAGCAGGTCGTGGGTCCGAGGGTGGACTGCGAGCGCTCGGGCCAGCGCGTACGTGGTCTCGCCGGACGGAGTCGAGACGCGGCGAGCCAGTGCGATCTCGGCGAACAACGACCGCGTGAGAACCGTCTCGTCGACCCGGTCGTCCATCACCCGCCGCCGGCGCTCGTCGAGCATCTGGACGGCCTCGAGCTGGGTGCCCTGGGCGATCCGCACCACCTCCTCGCACGCCGTGACGAGGTCGACCTCGGCAGCGCCCAGCTCGATCGCGTCGGCGCCGTGCTGCGTGGCTCGCGAGCGCACCGCCTCCACCACCGCGTGGACCCCCGCGACGAGCGTGGCCGCGAGGTCGGCGGCGGCCGTCTCGGGAAGGGCGTGATCGAACATGTGTACGACGCTATCGGGTGTCACTGACAACCCCGGTCACGCGTGCTCGGGCCAGGGGAGGACGCGCAGCCGCGGCCACTCGCGTGCCCAGCGGGCGGTCTTCTCGTCGTAGACGTGCCGCGGCGCGAGCACCGGGTTGGGTCGCACGACCATCCCGAAGACGTCGCCCAGACCGTGCGGCGCGTAGACCTGCCAGCCGCCGTCGGCTCCGAGGCGGAGGCCGACGCAGCACGTGGTGGCGGCGAAGTGGTCGATGGCGTCCTCCGAGGACCGGAACGGGGGACAGGCGACGCCGAACCGAGCCTCGTACCAGAGGTGCACCCTCGCCTCGTTGCGGACCTCCACCTCCACGCCGAGGTCGTCGAAGACCTCCGCCGCCCGACGCACGACGACATCCTCCGCCTCCCAGGAGAGGTCGCTCGCGTCGTGGTAGAAGACGTCGTAGTCGCGGATCCCCGCGTCGGCCGGGCGATCGCACACGACGTTCCACACCGTCTGGAAGACAGCGCCCGCCGTGACGTACCAGCCGGGGAGGTCGAGCGCCGCGGTGCGTTCGAGCACGGTGACGAGGGTGGGGTTCTGCGCGAGAGCGTCGCGGAGTGCGGCGACCTGCTCGTCGAGCGGAAGCTGGGATCGGAGGTCCGGGGTCACTGGGGCATCGTCGCAGCGCCTGGGGACAACGCGGCTGAGCATGTCCTCAACCGGGCTATCGTTCCCCCGTGCCCGAGCCTCTGGTCGCCGCCATGATCGCCGCCGTCGCCGCGGCGGTCGGTGGCCTGGTCGCGCCGTGGTCGATCGCCCGCCTGCCGGAGCCGGCAACCGACGCGGCCGTCACCGTGCCCTCCGCCCGGCGCAAGATCCCGTACGCCGAGCTGGCGGCGCGGCCGCACCTTCCCGCGGCGCTCGCCGCCGTCTGCGCGGTGCTCGCCTCGGCGCTCGGCTGGCGTCTGGGTCTCGATCCCGCGCTACCGCTCTGGATCGGCTTCATCGTCCTCGGGGTCGTGCTCTCGTCCATCGACTGGCACACGCACCTCCTGCCCAAACGCCTCGTCCTCCCCGCCTACCCTGTCGCGCTGCTCCTCGCAGGGGTCGTCGCGCTCGCCGAGGGGAGCGCCGACGTGCTCGTCCGCGTGGCGGTGGGTTGGGCCGCGGTGTCCGGCGTGTACGCCCTGCTCTGGTTCGTCGCCCCGCGCGGCATCGGCTACGGCGACGTCCGGCTGTCGGGCCTGATCGCGATCGCGCTGGCGACGCTTGGGTGGGCCGAGCTGATCGTCGGTGCCTATGCGGGGTTCGTGCTCGGCGCCGTCGGGGGAGTCGCGCTCGCCGTCGCGGGTCTGGTCGACCGCTTGGCCTTCCCCTTCGGTCCGTTCATGGTGCTCGGCGCGTGGTCCGGCGCGATGTGGGGAGGCGCACTCCTCGGGACATGGGGCTGAGCCCGGCGCGAGACCGCGGCGGGCGCGGCGCGCATGCATGACAGACTTGCCCCATGCTGCGTTGGTTGACGGCCGGGGAGTCGCACGGTCCTGCACTGGTTGCCGTCGTCGAGGGGATGCCTGCGGGCGTCTCGGTGACGAGCGCCACGATCTCGGACGCGCTCGCGCGACGTCGGCTCGGCTACGGCCGCGGTGCGCGGATGAACTTCGAGGCCGACGAGCTCGAGATTGTCGGCGGCATCCGCCACGGGCTCACGCTCGGCAGCCCGATCGCCCTGCGGATCGGCAACAGCGAGTGGCCGAAGTGGGAGCAGGTGATGTCGGCCGACCCGGTCGACCCCGAGGAGCTCGCAGGCGTCGCCCGCAACGCCCCGCTGACCCGCCCGCGACCCGGTCACGCCGATCTCGTCGGCATGCAGAAGTACGGCTTCGACGAGGCCCGTCCGATCCTCGAACGGGCGAGCGCTCGCGAGACAGCCGCGCGCGTCGCCCTGGGAGCAGTCGCGACCGCGTTCCTGCGCCAGGTGTGCGGGGCGACGGTGCTCAGCCACGTCGTCGAGTTCGGCTCGGTCAAGGCGCCCGCGGGCCTCCTCCCGACGATCGACGACGTCGAGCGACTCGACGCCGACCCGGTGCGCACGCTCGACCCGGCCACCTCGGCCGCGATGGTCGCGGAGGTCGACGCCGCACGCAAGGACGGCGACACCCTCGGCGGCATCGTCGAGGTGGTCGTGCACGGCCTCCCGCCGGGTCTCGGCAGCCACGTCCACTGGGACCGCCGCCTCGACGCACGTCTGGCCTCCGCACTGATGGGCATCCAGGCGATCAAGGGTGTGGAGGTGGGTGACGGCTTCGAGCTCGCCCGTACCCGTGGGTCGCTGGCCCACGACGAGATCGTCGGCACCGAGGACGGCATCCGCCGTGCGTCGGGTCGCTCGGGTGGGACGGAGGGCGGCATGTCGACGGGCGAGGTGCTCCGGGTGCGCGCCGCCATGAAGCCGATCGCGACCGTGCCCCGCGCCCTCCGGACGATCGACGTGGCGACCGGCGAGCCCGCGCAGGCCCACCACCAGCGTTCCGACGTGGCCGCGGTGCCCGCTGCGGGCATCGTCGCCGAGGCCATGGTCGCGCTCACGCTGGCCGACGTCCTGCTCGAGAAGTTCGGTGGCGACTCCGTCACCGAGACCGCCCGCAACGTCGCGTCCTACCTCGACGCGATGACGCCCGCGTGAGCGCGTCGACGCCCGGGACCCCGCAGCGGCCGCTCGTCGTCCTGGTCGGTCCGCCCGGCGCCGGCAAGTCGACCGTGGCGGCGCTGCTCGCCGACGCGCTCGGGGTCGACGTGCGCGACACCGACCGTGACATCGAGGAGGCCGCGGGCGTCAGCATCGGCGACCTGTTCGTCACGCACGGCGAAGAGCACTTCCGGCGGCTCGAGGTCGAGGCGGTCGCCGCGGCGCTCGCTGAGCACGGCGGGGTCGTCGCCCTCGGCGGAGGTGCGGTCATGCGCGAGGAGACGCGGGCGGCGCTCTCGGGCCACACGGTGGTCTTCCTCGACGTCGGGCTCGCCGAGGCTGCGGCGCGCGTCGGCCTCACGGGCACGAGGCCGCTTCTGCTCGGCAACGTACGCTCGCAGATGAAGGCTCTGCTCGACGCCCGGCGCCCGACGTACGAGGCGGTGGCGACGCACGTGGTCGCCACCGACGGCCGTACGCCGTCCGACATCGCCGAGGAGATCCTGACTCTGCTCGGGTGACCGAGCACCAGACCCCGTCCGTCCGCCGCTCGCGCACCACCGGCCGCTCATCGAGGAGTTTCGTCGTGGCAGAGACCACCCGGATCAATGTCGACACCGACGCCCCGTACGAGGTCCTACTCGGGACCGGACTGAGCGGCGAGCTCCCAGGGCTGATCCCCGAGGACGCCGTCCGCGCCGCCGTGCTCTATCCGGCCTCTCTGCGCGCCTTGGGTGAGGCGATCCGCGCGACGCTCGCCGCCGGGGGACGCGAGGCGCACGCCATCGAGATCCCGGACGGCGAGGCCGCGAAGACGTCCGACGTGGCGGCGTTCTGCTGGTCGGTGCTCGGCAAGGGGGGATTCACCCGGTCCGACGTGGTGATCGGGGTCGGCGGCGGGGCGGCCACCGACCTCGCCGGGTTCGTCGCCGCGACGTGGCTGCGGGGCGTACGCCACGTGCTGATCCCGACGACCGTGCTGGGCATGGTCGATGCGGCGGTGGGCGGCAAGACCGCCATCGACACCGCCGAGGGCAAGAACCTCGTCGGCGCCTTCCACGAGCCGGTCGGGGTGCTGTGCGACCTCTCGCTGCTGAGCACGCTCCCGGTCAACGAGGTGCGCTCCGGCCTTGCCGAGGTCGTCAAGTGCGGGTTCATCGCCGACCCGGAGATCCTCGACCGCATCGAGGCCGATCCCGCCGCTGTCCTCGACGTCCGCAGCGAGGTGTTGCGTGACGTCGTCGAGCGAGGCATCCGGGTCAAGGCGTCGGTCGTCGCGACCGACCTGACCGAGACGGGGGCAGACGGGACGATCGGCCGCGAGGCCCTCAACTACGGGCACACGCTGGGGCACGCGATCGAGCGGTACGAGTCGTACGCGTTCCGTCACGGTGCCGCGGTCTCGATCGGCATGGTGTACGCCGCCGAGCTGGCCCGGCTCGACGGACGCATCGACGCCGACCTCGCCCGTCGGCACCGGTCCGTGCTGGGCTCGCTGGGACTGCCGACCGGCTACCGACCCGGCGTGTGGGACGAGCTCGCGGCCGGGATGCGGCTCGACAAGAAGTCGCGCGGGTCACAGCTGCGGTTCGTGGTGCTGGACGGTCTCGCCCAGCCGGTGATCTTCCCCGGTCCCGACGAGGGCCTGCTCACGGCGGCGTACGCGGAGATCTCGGGCTAGGAGTCCCCGACCCGTAGGCTGGCGCCATGCCCGCCCCGCACGTCGCCCGCCGCGAACGCCTTGCCGCGCAGCTGCGCGGGCGCGGTCTCGCCGCCGCGCTGGTCACCGACCTGGTGAACGTCCGCTACCTGACCGGATTCACGGGGTCCAACGGTGCCGTACGCGTCGCGGAGGACGGGTCGGCCGAGCTCGCCACCGACGGTCGTTATCGCGACCAGGCCGCGGAGGAGGCCCCGGACGTCGCGGTGACGATCGGTCGAGACCTTCTCGGTGTGCTCGCCGGCGGCGCCCGTGGCGCGGCGCGCGTGGGCATCGAGACCCACGTGCTCACCGTCGACGACCACGTCCACGCCCGCGAGGTCCTCGCCGGCGTCGAGCTGGTCTCGCTCGACCGGGCGGTCGAGGTGCTGCGCGTCGTGAAGGACGAGGACGAGCTGGACGCGCTGCGGAGGGCCTGCGACATCTCGGTCCAGGCACTCGACGAGCTGCTCGCGGGACCGCTGCTCGGGCGTACCGAGCGGGAGATCGCCCGTGACCTGGAGTGGACGATGTACGCCATGGGTGCGGAGGCGATCGGGTTCGAGACCATCGTCGCCGCCGGGGCGAACGCCGCGATCCCGCACCACGACCCGACCGACCGGCCCGTGGGTCGCGACGAGCTCCTCAAGATCGACTTCGGCGCCCGCGTCGACGGCTACCACGCTGACTGCACCCGTACGGTCGTCGTCGGCCGGGCCGACGCCTGGCAGACCGAGGTGTACGAGGTGGTCCGTACGGCCCAGCAGGCGGGTGTCGACGCCGTCACCGCCGGTGCCCAGACGCACGACGTGGACGCGGTCGTCCGCCGCAGCCTCGAGGACGCGGGGTGGCTGGAGGCGTTCACGACAGGACTGGGTCATGGTGTGGGACTGCAGATCCACGAGGACCCGTTCCTGAGCCGACCGGCCCCCGCTAGACTTGAACGTCGCACTGCCCTGACCGTGGAGCCCGGCATCTATGTGCCTGGTCGCGGCGGCGTGCGGATCGAAGACACCCTCGTCGTGACCGACGGACCAGCAGAGCTGCTCACGGTCGCGACCAAAGACCTCCTGGAGCTCGCCTGATGGCAACGACGAACGACTTGAAGAACGGCATGGTGCTGAACCTCGACGGGCAGCTCTGGTCCGTCGTGTGGTTCCAGCACCACAAGCCCGGCAAGGGCGGCGCCGTGGTCCGCACCAAGCTCAAGAGCGTGCTCTCGGGCAAGATCGTGGACCGCACCTTCAACGCCGACGTCAAGGTCGACGTGGCCAACGTCGACAAGCGCACGATGCAGTTCCTGTACCACGACGGCACCTCGTACGTCTTCATGGACACCTCGACGTTCGACCAGTACGAGCTGCCCGAGGCCACCGTCGGTGACGCCTCGGGCTTCCTCCTGGACAACCAGGAGGCCGTGGTCGCGATGAACGACGGCAACCCGCTCTACATCGAGCTGCCGGCGTCCGTCGAGCTCACCATCGAGTACACCGAGCCTGGCCTGCAGGGCGACCGCTCGTCCGGCGGCACCAAGCCGGCCAAGCTGGAGACCGGTCGCGAGATCCAGGTGCCGCTCTTCATCACGACCGGCGAGAAGGTCAAGGTGGACACCCGCGACGGTTCCTACCAGGGCCGCGTCAGCTCCTGATGGCGGGTTCTCGCACGAAGGCCCGCAAGCGCGCTCTCGACGTCCTGTTCGAGAGCGAGCTGCAGAGCCGCGGCGTCGGCGCGACCCTCGACGGTCGCGTCGCCGCGGGCGACCCGCCGGTCAACCCGTACACGATCGAGCTGGTCGAGGGTGTGCGCGAGCACCGCGACCGGATCGACGCCCTCCTCGAGGAGTACGCGCAGGGGTGGACGCTCGACCGGATGCCGGCCGTCGACCGCAACCTGCTGCGCATCGGGGTGTACGAGGTGCTCTATCGCGACGAGGTCCCCGATGCCGTGGCGGTGTCGGAGGCGACCAACCTCGCCGCCGAGCTGTCGACCGACGACTCTCCGAGCTTCGTGCAGGGTCTGCTGAGCCGGATCGTGGAGGTCAAGCCGACGCTGTCGGTCTGACCGCACCACCTGCTGCGTCGCGTCACGCGCCGTCGAGCGGAGGCACGTAGAACGCGGTCGTCGCCGTGACCTTGGCCGCCACGTCGTCAGGCGACGCGCCCGTCTCGGCGAGTGCCGCGCCCCAGGCCTGGCTGCTCTTGGTCATGCAGGTTCTGATCGTCGGATCCTTGTCGAGCTGCTCCGGTGATCCGAGCGCGAGCCCGGTGAGGTGCGCCCACATCCCGAGAAGGGTGAGGTCCCAGCCGACCCCCACGGCTCCCGGCCCGAACTGGTCCCACATCTCAGGCGGGACGACGGCGGTGTGCTCGAGACGGAGGTGGGTGCTGCCGTCTCCGGCCGGCTCGAGCCGGACCTCGACGATCGACGCGTCCTCGGGTCCGGCCGGCTCGCCCATGACCCAGGTGACCAGCAGGCGCTCGGGCGGCTCGCAGACGCGGATCTCGCCGCCTGCGTTGCCTTCGAGCTGATAGGTCCCGCCGAGTCGGAGGTCCCCGCTGATCGGCAGGAACCAGCGGGGGATCCGCTCGGCGTCGGTCAGGGCGTCCCACACCTCCTCGACGGGCGCGGGGTAGGTCCGTGACAGGGCGACGACGTGGGCGTCCCCGGCGGGAAGCTTCCCATCGCGTACGGCACGGTGTGCGGCGTCGATCTCGTCGATGAGGTCCTTCATGGTGTTCTCCTCGCGTCGGTGGTACGGCGTTTGCGGGCGCCTCGGGCCAGCTCGGTGCCCAGGGCGTCGAGCCGCTGGTCCCAGAACCGCCGGAGTCCGGCGGTCCACTCCTCGACCTCGGTGAGAGGCGTGGGATCGAGGGCGTAGAGGCGGCGGGTGCCCTCGGTGCGTACGGTGGCGAACCCGCTCTCTCGCAGCACACGAAGGTGCTGCGAGACGGCGGGCTGGCTGATCGAGAATTCCTCGCCCACGATCACGGCGACTTCGCCGGCTGCCTTCTCCCCGTCGGCGAGGATCTCCAAGATGCGCCGTCGGACCGGTTCGCCGAGGATGTCGAAAGCCCCCATATGCCGCATACTTTCGCGGTCACTAATATAAGTCAAGGCTTAAGCGTCAGCGCTGCTGACGACGTGACGGGAGCTGCGAGCCACTCGACAGCGGCGTCTCGGGTATGCGTTAGCGTCGCCCCCGGTGTCACCGGAGCGCTCGGCGACGTCGACGGGTGAGACGGAATGGACGGGTGACGGCTTGAGGAGCGCAGGGTGACGCTGTGGGAGTTCGTGCAGGACCGCTGGTCGCTCTTGTCCTTCCAGGGCTACCAGCACGTGAGCCTCGTCGTGCAGTCGCTGGCGATCGCCACGGTGCTGGCCGTCGTGATCGCGTGCCTCTCCTACCGTTCGTCGCGCGTGACCAACGTCGCGCTGTCGGCGAGCTCGGTCGGGCTGACCTTCCCGTCTTTCGCGCTGTTCGGCCTTCTCATCGCCTTCATCCCCAACGGGGTCACCGTGTCGGTCGGTGCGTTGGCGTTCTACGGAGCACTCCCCATCCTGCGCAACGCCATCGTGGGTCTTGCCGGCGTCGACTCCACCCTCGTCGAGTCTGCGCGCGGCATGGGCATGAGCCGGACGGCTACCCTCGTGCGGCTCGAGATCCCGCTCGCGTGGCCGGTGATCGTCACCGGCATCCGCATCTCGGCGCAGATGCTGATGGGGATCGCCGCCATCGCCGCCTACGTCTCCGGTCCCGGGCTCGGCACCTTCATCTTCTCCGGGTTGTCGCGCATCGGCGGCGCCAACGCGACCAACTCCGCCTGGGCAGGGACGCTGGCCATCGTCGGCCTCGCGATCCTGCTCGACCTCGTCCTGAACGTCCTGGGACGCCTGACCACCTCGAGGGGTATCCGTGTCTGAGACCGACGTGAACCCGCCTGCCGACCGCCCGGCCGACGACACCGTGCTGACCGAGGCGCGCGGGCAGCGGATCTTCCTCGACGGCGTCACCAAGCGCTACCCCGGTCAGGACAGCGCGGCTGTCGACGACATCCGGATGGAGATCCCCGCCGGCGAGATCGTCATGCTCGTCGGCCCGTCCGGATGCGGCAAGACGACCACCCTCAAGATGATCAACCGTCTGATCGAGCCGACGAGTGGTCGTATCCTCATCGGCGACGAGGACGTGACCCGCAAGAACCCCGACGAGCTTCGCCGCCACGTGGGCTACGTCATCCAGGGAGCGGGCCTCTTCCCGCACCTCACCGTCGCCAAGAACATCGCGCTCGTCCCCAGGCTCCTCGACTGGGACAAGGACCGCGTCGACGCGCGGGTCCGGGAGATGCTCGAGCTCGTCAACCTCGACGCCGACACCTACGCCGACCGCTACCCGCGCGAGCTCTCCGGTGGCCAGCAGCAGCGCGTCGGCGTCGCCCGCGCGCTCGCGGCCGACCCGCCGGTGCTGCTCATGGACGAGCCCTTCGGCGCCGTCGACCCGATCACGCGCCAGCGGCTCCAGGACGAGCTCCTGCGGCTCCAGGAGGAGCTCCACAAGACGATCGTCTTCGTCACGCACGACTTCGAGGAGGCGGTCAAGCTCGGTGACCGGATCGCGATCCTCGACATGGGCTCCACGATCGCCCAGTACGACACGCCCGAGGCGATCCTCGCCGAGCCGGCCAACGAGTTCGTGGAGGGGTTCATCGGCCACGGGGCGGCACTGATGCAGCTGACCCTGACCCGGGTGCGTGACGTGCCGCTGCACGAGGCGGCCGTCGCCCACGTCGGTGACGACCCGGCTGCGGCGGCCGCAGCCGCGGTGGCGCTCGGCCGCGAGCACGTCATCGTGCTGGACTCCTCCGAACGGCCGCTGCGCTGGCTGTCGTTGCGCGACCTTCGGCGTGCCGACGCGCTCTCCCAGGTGACCCCCGACGAGCACCTCGAGTCCGTGAGCCTGTCCTCGACGCTCAACGACGCGCTCGACACGATGCTCACCTCCTCGCACGGTGTCGTCGTCGTGATCGGCCGGCGTGGCCGCTACGAGGGCGTCGTGCGGATCGAGACCGTCATGGACGCGATCCAGCGGATTCCCGCGGCGTCCCGCGATGCCGGACGGGTGGTCCGGTGACCGCCTCCACCACCGCCGTCGACGCCGTCCCGGCCGCGACCACGGCGAGCGGGACGGACGGCCCTGCGCGTCTGCGACGGGGCCGCGCTGTCGGACAGCTGCTGGCCTGCGTCGCCGTCTTCGCCGCCCTGCTCGCCTACGTCTCGTTCGCCGACCTCTCGTCGGTGGAGGCCCGTACCCTCAGCGTCGACCGGCTCCTCACCCTGTCGTGGGAGCACATGCTGCTGGCCTTCTCCGCGGCCGCCCTCGTGGTCGTGGTGGCGATCCCGCTCGGGATCCTGCTGACCCGGGGTCCGATGCGGCGCTACTCCACGCCCATCATCGCGGTCGCGGGCTTCGGTCAGGCGGCGCCGGCGATCGGACTCATCGTCATCGCCGCGCTCTACTTCGGCACCGGGCGGTTCCCGTTCATCGGCGCGCTCGCCGTCTACGGGATCCTGCCGGTCCTCGCCAACGTCGTCACCGGCCTCGACGGCGTCGACCGCCGTCTCGTCGAGGCGGCGAGGGGGATGGGGATGTCGGCGTTCGACACGCTGATGCGGGTCGAGCTGGCGCTGGCGGTCCCGGTGATCATGACCGGGGTCCGGACCGCCCTCGTCCTGATGACCGGCACTGCGGCGCTCGGCGGGTTCGTCAACGCCGGCGGTCTCGGGACGCTCGTCAACACGGGGATCAAGCTGGGGCTCGACAACGTCCTCGTCGTCGGCGCCCTGGCCATCGCTGCGCTCGCGCTGTTCATCGACTGGCTCGCCCGTCTGATCGAGCAGGCGGCGACGCCGAAGGGACTCTGATGCGCACCACCATCGCTCGCGGGCACCGCTCGCTGCGCCGTACGCTCGCGTTCGTCGCCCTGACCACCGTGACCGCGGTCCTCGCGGGATGCGGGCTCGAGAACGCCAACGGCTACATCGCACCGGCCGAGCCTGCGGCCGTCGAGCGGATGAAGTCGCTCGAGGGCGTGGAGATCACGGTGGGCTCCAAGGACTTCACCGAGCAGCTCATCCTCGGCAACATGTACGCCACGCTGCTGCAGACCGCCGGCGCCGACGTCACCAACCGCAGCAACATCGCCGGCAGCGTGGGCGTCCGCAACGCGCTCCTCAACGGCTCGGTCGACGTCGCGCCCGAGTACACCGGCACCGGCTGGATCAGCTACCTCGGCAACGCCAAGCCGATCAAGGGCGAGCAGGCGCAGTGGCAGGCCGTCCACGACGCGGACCTCCGCTACGGCCTGACCTGGTTGCCCTACAGCCCGGTCAACAACACGTACGCGTTCGCGATGGGGCCTGCGGCGACCAAGCGGCTGGGGATCACGAAGCTCTCGCAGATCAAGGATCTGCCGGTCGCGCAGCGGACGTTCTGCGTGGAGGACGAGTTCTTCAGCCGCGAGGACGGCTTCCAGCCGATGCTGGAGACGTACGGCATGAAGTACGGCAAGGACGTCCCCGCCCGCAACGTGCTGCGGATGGACACCGGTGTCATCTACGACGCGACGGCGCGCGGCGCGTGCAACTTCGGCGAGGTCTTCACCACCGACGGTCGCATCCTGGCGCTCGACCTCACGGTCCTCGAGGACAACAAGCGGTTCTTCCCGCTCTACAACCTGGCACCGGTCGTCAACACCGACCTGCTCGACGCGCACCCGGAGATCGCCGACGTGTTCGCCAAGGTGCGCCCCCTGCTCACCAACGAGGTGATGCTCGAGCTCAACGCGAAGGTGGACGTCGACGGGGGAGAACCCGCCCTCGTCGCCCGCGACTGGCTGCGGGAGCAAGGGCTGGTGGGGTGACCACCCCCGCCCCGCGGTGCCGGGAGCGCCGCCTCGCACGTGTAGGCTGAGAACCGAAAGACATCCTTTAACCACCGTCCCGTGAGGCGGAGAAGGAGGTCAGCCGGTGTCTGCGCACACCCCTGATTCCACGTCCCCAGCATCCTCGGATCCTGCGGGCGGCACCTCGACCGTGGTCCTCGACGCCGGTGACATCTCCCGGGCGCTGACCCGGATCACCCACGAGATCATCGAGAAGAACCGCGGCTCGTCCCGCGTGGTCGTCCTGGGCATCCCGACGCGTGGGGTCGAGCTCGGCCGCCGTGTCGCCGAGCGGATGAGCGAGGTCGACGGGCATCCCGTGCCGTACGGCTCGCTCGACATCACGATGTATCGCGACGACCTGCGGATGAAGCCCGCCCGCGCGCTGGAGAAGACCGACATCCCCGTCGATCTCGACGACCGGGTCGTCGTCCTGGTCGACGACGTCCTGTTCTCCGGCCGCACCATCCGCGCCGCCCTCGATGCCCTCAACGACCTCGGCCGGCCCCGGGCCGTCCAGCTCGCGGTCCTGGTCGACCGCGGCCACCGAGAGCTCCCCATCCGCGCCGACTTCGTCGGCAAGAACCTCCCCACCTCCCTCGCCGAGCAGGTCAAGGTCGCCGTGTCCGGCCTCGATGAGCGCGACGAGGTCCGGATCGTCTCCGCGCGCCAGGTCGCACCCGGGGCAGGCACCCGATGAGGCACCTCCTCTCCACCGGTGACCTCTCCCGCGACGAGGCCGTCCTTCTCCTCGACACCGCCGAGGAGATGCTGAGCGTCGCCGAGCGACCCATCAAGAAGCTGCCGACGTTGCGCGGCCGGACGGTCGTCAACCTCTTCTTCGAGGACTCGACCCGCACCCGGATCTCCTTCGAGGCCGCCGCCAAGAGGCTCTCCGCCGACGTGATCAACTTCGCCGCCAAGGGATCGAGCGTGTCCAAGGGTGAGAGCCTGAAGGACACGGCGCTGACCCTGCAGGCGATGGGCGCGGACGCGGTCGTGATCCGCCACGGCGCCTCCGGTGCGCCCGCGCGGCTGGCCCGCGCCGGCTGGATCGACTCGGCCATCCTCAACGCCGGAGACGGCTCGCACGAGCACCCGACGCAGGCGCTCCTCGACGCGTTCACGATGCGCCGGCACCTGGCGCCCGCCGGCGACCGCACCCTCGAGGGCCGGCGGGTGGCGATCGTCGGTGACGTCCTGCACAGCCGGGTCGCGCGGTCCAACGCCCTCCTGCTCAGCACGCTCGGCGCCGAGGTCACTCTCGTCGCCCCGCCGACACTGATGCCGTACGGCGTGGCGTCGTGGCCGGTCGAGACCTCGTACGACCTCGACCCGGTCCTCGCCAAGTCCGACGCGGTCATGATGCTGCGCGTCCAGCACGAGCGCATGAACGCCGCGTACTTCCCGAGCGCCCGCGAGTACAGCCGGCGCTACGGACTCGACAGCAAGCGGATGGCGAAGATGCCCGACGACGCGATCGTCATGCACCCCGGCCCGATGAACCGCGGCATGGAGATCAGCGCCGACGTCGCCGACTCCACGCGCTCGGTGATCGTGGAGCAGGTGACCAACGGGGTCGCCGTCCGCATGGCGGCGCTCTACCTGCTGCTCAGCGGCGTCCGCACCCCCGAGCCGACCCCCGGCGACGCCGGCGGCGTTCTCTCCGACCAGACAGAAGGGCAGGCATGACCGCCTACGTGATCCGCAACGCGAACCTCCTCGGTGACGAGGTCACCGACCTGCGCATCGTGGACGGCGTCATCTCCGAGATCGGTCGCGACCTCGACACGGGAGACGCCGAGGTCCTCGACGCCGACGGCCTGATCGCGCTCCCCGGCCTGGTCGATCTCCACACCCACCTGCGCGAGCCGGGCCGCGAGGACGCCGAGACCGTCGAGACCGGGACGCGAGCCGCCGCGGTCGGCGGCTTCACCCTGGTCCACGCCATGGCCAACACCGACCCCGTCGCCGACACCGCCGGCGTCGTCGAGCAGGTCTGGCGGCTCGGGCGTGAGCACGGCTTCTGCGACGTCGCGCCCGTCGGTGCGGTCACCGTGGGGCTCGGCGGATCCACGCTCGCCGAGCTCGGCGCGATGGCCGACTCGGCCGCTCACGTCCGGGTCTTCTCCGACGACGGCAAGTGCGTCTCGGACGCGGTGCTGATGCGCCGGGCGCTCGAGTACGTCAAGGCCTTCGACGGCGTCATCGCGCAGCACGCCCAGGAGCCGCGCCTCACCGAGGGCGCGCAGATGAACGAGGGCGAGCTCTCGGGTGTCCTCGGCCTCACCGGCTGGCCCGCGGTCGCCGAGGAGGCGATCATCGCGCGTGACGTCCTGCTCGCCGAGCACGTCGGCTCCCGTCTGCACGTCTGCCACCTCTCGACCCGCGGATCGGTCGAGATCGTCCGCTGGGCGAAGTCCCGCGGGATCGACGTGACCGCCGAGGTGACCCCGCACCACCTGCTGCTGACCGACCAGCTGGCGGCGACGTACGACCCGATCTACAAGGTCAACCCGCCGCTGCGCACGGCCGACGACGTCGAGGCGCTGCGCGAGGCGCTGGCCGAGGGTGTGATCGACATCGTCGCCACCGACCACGCGCCGCACCCGAGCGAGGACAAGGACTGCGAGTGGGCGGCGGCCGCGTTCGGCATGACCGGCCTCGAGACCGCGCTGTCGGTCGTCCAGCACGCGATGGTCGACACCGGGCTCCTCGACTGGGCCGGCGTCGCCGAGCGCATGTCGGCCGCGCCCGCGCGGATCGGTCGCGTCGCCACCCACGGTCGTCCGATCGCCGTGGGGGAGCCGGCCAACGTCGTGCTGTACGACCCGCGTGCCACCCGCATGGTCGAGCCCTCCGACTCGGTGTCGCGCTCGCGCAACACGCCGTACCGAGGCATGGAGCTGCCGGGCCGCGTGGTCGCGACCTTCCTCCGAGGGCGGCCCACCGTCCTCCACGGCGCCGTGGTCGAGGAGGTGGCCGCGTGAACGCCGCCGCCACCACCCGTGCCACCCGCACGCCGGCGATCCTGGTGCTCGAGGACGGCCGCGTCTTCCGCGGGGAGTCGTACGGTGCGCTCGGCCAGACCGTGGGAGAGGCGGTGTTCTCCACCGGCATGACCGGATACCAGGAGACGCTGACCGACCCCTCCTACCGGCGGCAGGTTGTCGTGATGACGGCGCCGCACATCGGCAACACCGGGGTCAACACCGAGGACGCCGAGTCGGACCGGATCTGGGTCGCGGGCTACGTCGTCCGCGAGCCCGCGCGGGTCGCGAGCAGCTGGCGCGCCACCGCGACCCTCGAGGACGACCTCGTCGAGCAGGGGATCGTCGGCATCAGCGGTGTCGACACCCGAGCCTTGACCCGTCACCTCCGTGAGCGGGGCGCCATGCGGGTCGGGATCAGCTCGGTCTCCGAGGACGCCGACGCGCTGCTCGCCCTGGTGCGGGAGTCCCCGTCGATGGCCGGCGCCGATCTCGCCGGCGAGGTGACGACGTCGGAGCCGTACGTCGTGCCCGCGGTCGGCGAGAAGCGGCTGACGGTCGCCGCGGTCGACCTCGGCATCAAGGCGATGACGCCGCACCGGATGGCCGAGCGCGGGATCGAGGTGCACGTCCTGCCGGCCGACGCAACGCTGGAGCAGGTCCGTGCCACCGGAGCCGACGGCGTCTTCTTCTCCAACGGGCCGGGCGACCCCGCCGCGACCACCGACGCCGTGTCGCTGCTCCAGGACGTGCTGCGCGAGCGCACGCCGTTCTTCGGGATCTGCTTCGGCAACCAGATGCTGGGCCGAGCACTCGGGCTGGAGACGTTCAAGCTCACCTACGGGCACCGGGGCATCAACCAGCCGGTGATGGACCGCACCACCGGCAGGGTCGAGATCACCGCGCACAACCACGGGTTCGCGGTCGCGTGGCCGACCGACCTGGGCGACACCGTGGCGACGCCCTTCGGCGACGCCGCCGTGAGCCACGTGTGCCTCAACGACGACGTCGTCGAAGGCCTCGAGGTCCGCGACGACGACGGCGACCTGGTCGCGTTCAGCGTCCAGTACCACCCCGAGGCCGCCGCCGGCCCGCACGACGCCGAGCACCTGTTCGACCGGTTCACCGAGCTGATGACGGCGCGCCGGACCCGCAGCACAGAAGGGACGGTGCGCTGAATGCCCCGCCGTGACGACATCTCCTCCGTCCTGGTCATCGGGTCCGGCCCGATCGTGATCGGGCAGGCCTGCGAGTTCGACTACTCCGGCACGCAGGCGTGCCGGGTGCTGCGCAGCGAGGGCCTGCGGGTCGTGCTGGTCAACTCCAACCCGGCGACGATCATGACCGACCCCGAGTTCGCCGACGCCACCTACGTCGAGCCCATCACCCCGGAGTTCGTCGAGCGGGTGATCGCCCAGGAGCGGCCCGACGCATTGCTCGCGACCCTCGGTGGCCAGACCGCGCTCAACACCGCGATGGCGCTGGACGCCGCCGGTGTGCTCGAGAAGTACGGCGTCGAGCTGATCGGGGCCTCGGTGGAGGCGATCGAGAAGGGCGAGAACCGCGAGTTGTTCAAGGCGATCGTCGAGGGACTGCCGGAGGCCTGGGCCGCAGAGGTCGCCCGCTCGCTCATCTGCCACACGATGGACGAGTGCCTGGAGGCCGTCGCGACCCTCGGCTATCCCGTCGTCGTCCGGCCGTCGTACACGATGGGTGGTGTCGGCTCGGGCATCGCCCACGACGAGGAGGATCTCCACCGCATCGCCGGTGCGGGCCTCGCCGCGAGCCCGACCACCGAGGTCCTCCTGGAGGAGTCGATCCTCGGCTGGAAGGAGTACGAGCTGGAGGTGATGCGCGACAGGGCCGACAACGTCGTCATCGTGTGCTCGATCGAGAACCTCGACCCGATGGGCGTCCACACCGGCGACTCGATCACGGTCGCGCCAGCGATGACACTGACCGACCGCGAGTTCCAGCGGCTGCGCGACATCGCGATCGGCGTGATCCGCGAGGTCGGCGTCGACACCGGCGGGTGCAACATCCAGTTCGCGGTGAACCCCGCAGACGGACGCATCGTCGTCATCGAGATGAACCCGCGGGTCTCCCGCTCGAGCGCCCTCGCGTCGAAGGCGACCGGCTTCCCCATCGCCAAGATCGCCGCCAAGCTCGCGATCGGCTACACGCTCGACGAGATCCCCAACGACATCACGCGGGAGACGCCGGCGAGCTTCGAGCCGACGCTCGACTACGTGGTCGTCAAGGTGCCCCGATTTGCGTTCGAGAAGTTCCCGTCCGCCGACGAGCGCCTGACGACCCACATGAAGTCGGTCGGTGAGGCGATGGCGATCGGCCGCAGCTTCACCGAGGCGCTCCAGAAGGCCCTGCGCTCGCTGGAGCGGCCCAACGCCGCCTTCGACTGGCGCCGCGAGTGGGTCGACCTGGACAAGGACGCGGTGCTCGCCGAGATCGCCGTCCCTCACGACGGCCGGCTCAAGAAGGTGATGGACGCGATCCGTGCCGGCGCGACGCCCGAGGAGCTCTTCGAGGCGACCAGGATCGACCCCTGGTTCCTCGACCAGCTCGCGCTCATCAACGAGGTCGCCGCCGAGGTGACGGCCGCCGACGAGCTCACGCCCGGTCTGCTGCGCAAGGCCAAGCGGCACGGGTTCTCGGACGACCAGATCGGCAAGATCCGCGGCATGAGTGCCGACGTCGTGCGGGGCGTGCGGCACGCGCTGGGGATCCGCCCCGTCTACAAGACGGTCGACACCTGCGCCGCCGAGTTCGCCGCCCGGACGCCCTACCACTACTCGTCGTACGACGAGGAGACCGAGGTGGAGCCGCGCGAGCGTCCGGCGGTGCTGATCCTCGGCTCCGGACCCAACCGCATCGGGCAGGGGATCGAGTTCGACTACTCGTGCGTCCATGCGGCGCTCGCGCTGTCGGAGATCGGCTACGAGACCGTGATGGTCAACTGCAACCCGGAGACCGTCTCGACCGACTACGACACCTCCGACCGGCTCTACTTCGAGCCGCTGTCGCTCGAGGACGTCCTCGAGGTCATCCACGCCGAGCGCCAGGCCGGACCGGTCGTCGGCGTCATCGTGCAGCTGGGGGGCCAGACCCCGCTCGGGCTCGCTGCGGCGTTGGAGCGCGAGGGCGTCCCGATCGTCGGGACGTCGCCGGCGGCCATCGACCTGGCCGAGCACCGCGGGGCGTTCGGGCGGGTGCTGGCCGACGCGAACCTCCCCGCACCCAAGCACGGCACGGCGACCTCGTTCCCCGGGGCCAAGAAGGTCGCCGACGAGATCGGCTACCCGGTGCTGGTCCGGCCGTCCTACGTCCTGGGCGGGCGCGGCATGGAGATCGTGTACGACGAGCCGACGCTCGCCGACTACATCGCGCGGTCGACCGAGATCTCGCCCGAGCACCCCGTCCTGGTCGACCGGTTCCTCGACGACGCCGTCGAGATCGACGTGGACGCGCTCTTCGACGGGACCGACCTCTTCCTCGGCGGCGTCATGGAGCACATCGAGGAGGCCGGGATCCACTCGGGCGACTCCTCGTGCGCGCTCCCGCCGATCACGCTCGGCGCCGAGGACCTCGCCAAGATCCGGGTGTCGACCCGGGCCATCGCCGAGGGCGTCGGGGTCCGCGGACTCATCAACATCCAGTTCGCCCTGAGCTCGGACGTGCTCTACGTCCTCGAGGCGAACCCGCGCGCCTCGCGGACCGTCCCGTTCGTCTCGAAGGCGACCGGCGTCCCGTTGGCGAAGGCAGCCGCTCGACTGATGCTGGGGGAGTCGATCGCCGACCTGCGTGCCGCCGGCGTCCTGCCGGCCGAGGGAGACGGGGCCGACGTCGGCCCGGACGCCCCGGTCGCGGTCAAGGAGGCGGTGATGCCCTTCAACCGGTTCCGCACCCTCGAGGGCATGTCCGTCGACACCCTGCTCGGCCCCGAGATGCGCTCGACCGGCGAGGTGATGGGGATCGACGCGCTCTTCGGCACCGCGTTCGCCAAGGCTCAGGCCGGAGCCCAGGAAGGGCTGCCGACCTCGGGCAAGGTCTTCGTCTCGGTCGCCAACCGCGACAAGCGCCACATGATCTTCCCGATCAAGCGGCTGGCCGACCTCGGCTTCGAGATCGTGGCCACGTCCGGCACGGCCGAGGTGCTGCGCCGCAACGGCGTCACCGCGACC
The DNA here is from genome assembly GCF_019550935.1 of Mumia sp. zg.B53. Taxonomy (NCBI): domain Bacteria; kingdom Bacillati; phylum Actinomycetota; class Actinomycetes; order Propionibacteriales; family Nocardioidaceae; genus Mumia; species Mumia sp. zg.B53. The sequence goes on from NZ_JAHWCK010000006.1 coordinate 306,882, forward strand.
GTGGTCCGCAAGCTCAGCGAGTCCTCGGCCACGAACGACGGCCGACGGTTGGTGGATCTGATCACCTCCGGAGAGGTCGGTCTCGTCGTCAACACCCCGCACGGGACGACCTCGGGAGGCAGCCCGCGCGTCGACGGCTACGAGATCCGTACGGCGGCGATCGCTGCCGGCGTGCCGTGCATCACGACGGTGCAGGGTCTCGCCGCCGCGGTGCAGGGCATCGAGGCGGCTCGCGAGGGCGGCGTCGGAGTGCGTTCGCTGCAGTCGTGGGCCGAGGCCGTACGCCCGCGGTCGACTCCCGCGCGGGACGACTCGTGAGCGCGACGCAGGCCCAGGGGACGGTGGTGTCGCGCACCCTGGTTGGCGACTACCACCACCTCGTCATCGCCGCCGAGGGCATCGCGGCGCACACGCGCCCCGGTCACTTCGTCGCGCTGGCCGTCGGAGGAGCGGACAGTGCGATGCTCCTGCGGCGGGCGTTCTCGATCTATCGCACGTCGACGACCGGACGCCACGGCGAGACCGTCGAGATCGTCTTCGCCGAGCACGGCAAGGGCACCCGCTGGATGGCCGATCTCGCACCGGGCGACCCGATCGACGTCGTCGGGCCGGTCGGCCGACCGTTCGCGCTGCCGAAGGAGCCGGTCTCCTGCGTGCTCGTCGGCGGCGGGTACGGCTCCGCACCGATGTTCTCGCTCGCGACCACGCTGCGCGAGCGCGGCTGCGCGGCGCACCTCGTGCTCGGTGCCGCCACGACCCCGCGCCTCTTCGGGCTGCTGGAGGCCAACAAGGTCGCGAGCAGCGTGCACGTGACTACCGAGGACGGGTCGACCGGCACCCGAGGCCGGGTGACCGACGTCCTCGCCACCCTCGTCGACGACACCGACGCGGCGGTGGTCTATGCCTGCGGCCCGATGGGGATGCTGCGAGCGGTGTCCGAGGTCGCCGAGGAGAACGGCGCCTGGAGCCAGTGCGCCGTCGAGGAGTCGATGGCGTGCGGCATCGGGGTCTGCATGACCTGCGTGCTGCCCGTCGAGGGAGAGGACGGCATCGTCCGTATGGTCCGCAGCTGCGTCGAAGGCCCCGTCTTCCGGGGCGACCGGGTCCGGTGGGACGCCGTCGGGACCATCCCGCCGGGGACGCTGGGAGGTCCGCGATGACGACGACGGCTGCCATCGCGCCCGAGGAGGTCGATCTCTCGGTCGACCTGTGCGGTGTGACGCTTCCGAACCCGGTGATGACCGCCTCGGGCTGCGCCGCCGCCGGTCGTGAGCTCGACCAGTTCTTCGACGTCGCGGCGCTGGGTGCGGTCGTCACCAAATCGATCATGCTCAACCCGCGGTCGGGTCGCCCGACGCCGCGGATGGTCGAGACGCCGTCAGGGATGCTCAACTCGATCGGCCTCCAGGGACCCGGGATCGACGCGTTCCTGGCCCGCGACCTCCCCTGGCTGGTCCAGCGGGGCGCTCGAGCGATCGTCTCGATCGCGGGGGACAAGCCGGACGACTACGTCGAGCTGGCCCGGCGGGTCGGCCAGGCCCCCGGCGTCGCGGCCATCGAGGTCAACATCTCCTGCCCCAACGTCGAGAACCGCGGACTCGTCTTCGCCTGCGACCCTGACTCCTCGTACCGGGTGGTCGAGGAGGTCCGCCCGCACATCCCCGCCGACATCCCGGTGTTCGCCAAGCTGACGCCCGACGTCACCGACATCGCCGCGATCGCGGGAGCCGTCTCCGACGCCGGAGCCGACGGCGTCACCGTGATCAACACCCTGCTCGGTCTCTCGATGGACCCCGACACGCTGCGCCCTCGGCTCGGCGGTGTCACCGGTGGCCTGAGCGGTCCGGCGGTCCGTCCGGTCGCGGTCCGCGCGGTCTGGCAGATCCGAAAGGCGCTGCCCGACCTGCCGATCATCGGCGTCGGCGGCATCCGCACGGGGTTCGACGCGCTCGAGTTCGTGCTCGCCGGGGCGCTCGCCGTGCAGGTCGGGACCGTCATCTTCAACGACCCCAGCGCCCCTGCCCGCATCGTGCGCGAGCTGCGCGACGAGCTCGCGCGGCGGGGGATCCGATCGCTCGACGAGGTCAGAGGAGCCGCGCATGGCTGAGACAGCGCACGCGACGAGGTCGTTCGGCGCACGGCTGAGCGAGGCGGTGGGGGAGTACGGCCCACTGTGCGTCGGCATCGACCCGCACGCGTCGCTGCTCGCGGACTGGGGGCTCTCCGACGATGTCGCTGGACTCGAGCGGTTCGCGTCGACCGTCGTCGAGGCGATGTCCGGCGAGGTGGCGGTCGTCAAGCCGCAGTCGGCGTTCTTCGAGCGGCATGGCGCTGCTGGTGTCGCGGTCCTCGAGCAGACGATCCAGACCGCGCGCGAGGCAGGGCTCCTCGTCCTGCTCGACGTCAAGCGCGGAGACATCGGCTCGACGGCTGCTGCGTACGCCGACGCGTACCTCGATCCGGCCTCGCCGATGCGTGTCGACGCGGTCACGGTGTCGCCGTACCTCGGCTTCGGGTCCCTCGAGCCGTTCCTCAGCGCAGCCGAGCGGCACGGGGGAGGCGTGTTCGTCCTGGCACTGACCTCCAACCCGGAGGGGCCCGAGGTGCAGCACGCCCGCGTGGGGGAGCAGACCGTCGCCGGACGGATGCTGGGCCACCTCCGAGACCGCAACGCCGGGGCGCAGCCGCAGGGCTCGTACGGTGCCGTCGTGGGCGCCACAGTGGGTGACCTGACCGAGGACGTGGCGATCGGCGGTCCTCTCCTGATCCCGGGCTTCGGAGCGCAGGGCGGGACCGTCGCCGACCTGCGACGGCTCTTCGGGCACGTGTGGGAGCACGTGCTGCCCGCCAGCTCCCGCGGCATCCTCGCCGCGGGTCCCGACGTGTCCGCCCTGCGGGGTGCGGCACGCGCGGTGCGCGACCAGCTCGGTTGACCAGGGCCCTCGCCCAGGACTTCGACGGCGGCTAAGGTGGCACTCGCCGTGCGGCGACGTCCCTCTCCCGGTCGCTGCGCTCGTACCCCGCGATCGCGGATACGTACGCCCCACCAGGTCGCCGAGCGGCCGCACGACAAGGAGCTTCCATGCGCCGTCTCACCTTCGCCATCGCGAGCGCCACGCTGGCCGTCGCCACCCTGGCCGGATGCGGTGGTGACGACAAGGACACCAACGAGGCCTACTGCGACTCCGTACGGTCCGCCGCGAAGTCGATCAACGGCGTCACGGGACAGGGCGACATCAAGGCCGCGGTAGACAGTCTCAAGAAGGTTCGCGACGAGGCCTCGGGCAAGACCAAGGAGAACTGGGACATCCTGATCACCTCGTACGAGGCCGTGCAGAAGGGCGATGTCGCCGACGTCGACTCCGCCAAGCTGGAGAAGGCCGGCAAGGACCTCGAGAAGCAGGTCAAGGCCGACTGCGACATCGACCTGAACGAGAGCACCAGCTAGCTCGGTCCCTTCTCGGGGACCCCGATCGCGGGCTAAGGTGCTGGGACCTCGGGGTGCACCTCTGGTGTCACCTCGTGTCCGGTGTCGTTGAGGAGGGCCCCCCGCATGTCCCGTCGCACGCTTCCCACCGTCGTCGCTGTCCTTCTCGTCGTCGGTCTCGCCGGGTGCAGCGGCGGCGAGGACCGCGACCAGGACATGCCTGCCGCCGCGGCCGGTGACGAGGCCTCGGCGAGCGGAGACGCTCCGGCCACGGCGTCGGCGACCCCGTCCGCGACGGCGTCGCCGACGCCGCGCCCTGTCACCTCGCCGTACTGCGACGTCGTGGTCGCCCATCGCGACCGTCTCACCGGCATCGGTCGTGACGGTTACCCCACCGACGACGCGCTGAGCGAGACCGTGGCGGCGGTCGCTGCGGTCCGCGATGCATCGCCACGGCGTGTCGCGCCTCGCTGGGGCGTGCTCCACAAGAGCCTGGTCGACCTTCAGCGAGGCATCGCACGAGCGGGTTTGCGCATGGAGGACCTTGCCGACGCCTCCGTCACCGCCGAGCTCTCGGCGCAGCAACGGGTCGCCGTCCGGAAGGCCGTGCAGCGTCAGAGCCGCGTCCCGAAGACCCGTGCGGCGGTCGAGGCGCAGGTGAAGCGCGTGTGCCGGGTCGACCTCTCCGCGTCGTGACCAGCGCGGCCTACTAGGCTGTCGCCGACCCGCGACGCGGTGGGCGACTTCGTGTTGCCGCCCTGCGGAAACCCTGGCTAAGTTCACTGAATCGACCCGACCCACGAGGTGACCCACGTTGGCCCTTCCTTCGCTCACGCCTGAGCAGCGCCAGGCCGCGCTCGAGAAGGCGGCGGCCGCGCGCCGTGAGCGCGCCGAGATCAAGAATCGCCTCAAGCACTCGGGTGCCTCGCTCTCGGAGGTGCTGGAGGACGGCCAGACCAACGACGTCGTCGGCAAGATGAAGGTCTACGACCTGCTGCAGTCGATGCCCGGCCTGGGCAAGGTGCGTGCTCGCCAGATGATGGAGCGGATCGGTATCGCCGACTCGCGGCGCGTGCGCGGACTGGGCGTCAAGCAGATCGCGGCTCTGGAGCACGAGTTCGCCAACCGTGGCTGAGTCCGTGCCCCCCGCCTCGGGCGCTGCCCGGCTCGTCGTGCTGGCAGGACCGACCGCTGTCGGCAAGGGCACGGTGGCGGCGTGCGTGCGCGCCGAGCATCCTGACATCTGGATCTCGGTGTCGGCCACGACGCGACCTCCACGGCCCGGAGAGGTCGACGGGGTCCACTACCACTTCGTGACCCCGGCCGAGTTCGACCGGCTGGTCGACGACGGGCAGATGCTCGAGTGGGCGGTCGTCCATGGCAACCACCGCTACGGGACACCCCGGATCCCCGTCGACGAGCACCTCGCCGCCGGCACGCCCGCCCTGCTGGAGATCGACCTCCAGGGTGCGCGCCAGGTGCGCGAGGCGATGCCCGAGGCGTTGTTCGTCTTCCTCGCGCCGCCGTCGTGGGAGGAGCTGGTCAGCCGCCTTGTCGGACGAGGGACCGAGGACGAGGCCGAGCGCGAGCGTCGGCTGGCCACCGCCAGGGTGGAGCTCGCCGCGGAGAAGGAGTTCGACGTGACGATCGTCAACGCCGACGTCCGCCGCGCCTGTGCCGAGTTGGTAGCATTGGTCCAGAATCCCCCGGACGTCGTCCGGGGAACACCCACGAATCCCTTGTGAGGCCACCACGTGTCCGGCACCCAGGCTGCCCCTGAAGGCATCACCTACCCGCCCATCGACGACCTGCTCAGCAAGGTGGGCTCGAAGTACGAGCTCGTCCTGGTGAGCGCCAAGCGCGCCCGCCAGATCAACGCGTACTACGCGCAGCTCGGCGAGGGCCTGCTCGAGTACGTCGGTCCGCTCCTCGACACCCACGTCCAGGAGAAGCCGCTCTCGATCGCGCTGCGCGAGATCGACGGTGGCCTGCTCAAGACCGAGCCCGAGACTCCCGACGCCGAGGAGCAGGGCGCCAAGCAGGCCTGACCTGCTGACGGCGTCGAAGCCCATGAGCAACGTCGTCCTGGGTGTAGGCGGCGGCATCGCCGCCTACAAGGGCGCGGAGATCCTGCGCAGGTTCAGCGAGTCCGGCCACCGCGTGCGCGTGGTGCCGACGGCCGCGGCCCTGAAGTTCGTCGGTGCCCCGACCTGGGAGGCGCTGTCGGGACAGCCGGTCAGCACGGACGTTTTCACGTCCGTGCCGGAGGTCCCGCACGTCTCGATCGGTCAGTCCGCCGACCTCGTCGTCGTGGCACCGGCGACCGCCGACCTGCTGGCCAAGGCCGCGCACGGGTTGGCCGACGACCTGCTGACCAACACCTTGCTCACCGCCCGGTGCCCGGTCGTGATGGCACCGGCGATGCACACAGAGATGTGGGAGCACGCGGCGACCCAGGCCAACGTGGCCACGCTGCGGTCGCGCGGCGTGATCGTTCTCGAGCCCGCCGTGGGTCGACTGACCGGCAAGGACACCGGCAAAGGGCGTCTCCCCGACCCGGGCGAGGTCGTCGAGGCCGCATTGGCCGTCCTTGCGCGCGACGAGGCGCGGACGAACGACCTCGGTGACGTGCGCGTCCTGGTCAGTGCCGGAGGCACCCGCGAATACCTCGACCCCGTCCGCTACCTCGGCAACCGGTCCTCCGGGCGCCAGGGCATCGCGATCGCCCAGGCCGCCGTGTCCCGAGGAGCGAAGGTCACGCTGGTCGCCGCGAACGTGTCGGTCCCCGTGCCGGCCGGTGTCGACGTCGTCCGGGTCGAGACGACCGCCGAGCTCCACGACGCGATGCTGGAGCGGGCTGGGGCTGCCGACGTGGTGGTGATGGCCGCGGCGCCCGCCGACTTCCGTCCCGCCGCAGTGGCCGCGACCAAGATCAAGAAGGACGACGCCGGGTCGGTCCCGCAGGTCACGCTCGTCCAGAACCCCGACATCCTCCGCGACCTCGTCGAGCGTCGCTCGGGCGCCGCCGCGCCGCTGATCGTCGGCTTCGCCGCCGAGACCGGGGACGACACCGCGGGCGTCCTCGACCACGCTCGGGCCAAGCTGGCACGCAAGGGCTGCGACTTTCTGGTGCTCAACGACGTGAGCGGAGGCAAGGCGTTCGACCGTGCCGACAACGAGGTCGTCGTCCTCGGCCGCGACGGCAGCGTCGCCGAGGTCCCGTACGGCCCCAAGGTCGCGGTCGCCCACTCGATCTGGGACACGGTCGCCCAGCGCCTGGACAACGGCTGATCGTTCGCCGACCCGCGGTATAGGCTGGGTCGACTCGTCCAACGGCAGCCGAAAGGACACCCTGTGAGCCGCCTGTTCACCTCTGAGTCCGTGACCGAGGGTCACCCGGACAAGATCGCCGACCAGATCAGCGACAGCGTGCTCGACGCACTCCTCGCGCAGGACCCCCAGGCGCGCGTCGCCTGTGAGACGTTCGTGACGACCGGACTCGTTCTCGTCGGTGGAGAGGTGACCACCCGCGCGTACGCCGACATCGCCCGGATCGCGCGCGACCGCGTCCTCGAGATCGGCTACGACTCGTCGACCAAGGGCTTCGACGGCGCATCCTGCGGTGTGACCGTGACGATCGGCCAGCAGTCGCCCGACATCGCCCAGGGCGTGGACCAGGCCTACGAGGAGCGGGCCGAGGGCTCGGCCGACCCGCTCGACCTGCAGGGTGCCGGTGATCAGGGGCTGATGTTCGGCTACGCCACCGACGAGACCCCCGAGCTCATGCCGCTGCCGATCACGATCGCGCACCGGCTCGCGGAGCGGCTGACCGCCGTACGCAAGGACGGCACGGTTCCCTACCTGCGTCCCGACGGCAAGACCCAGGTCACCATCGAGTACGACGACGACCACCGGCCTGTCCGGGTCGACACGGTCGTGGTCTCGACCCAGCACGCCGCCGACATCGACCTCGAGGCGATGCTCACCCCCGACGTCAAGAAGCACGTCGTCGACGCGGTCCTGGACACGTTCGACATCGACCACGCCGACTACCGGCTGCTGGTCAACCCGACCGGTCGCTTCGAGATCGGCGGCCCCATGGGCGACGCCGGCCTGACCGGCCGCAAGATCATCATCGACACCTACGGAGGCATGGCTCGCCACGGTGGCGGCGCCTTCTCCGGCAAGGACCCGAGCAAGGTCGACCGCTCCGCCGCGTACGCGATGCGGTGGGTCGCCAAGAACATCGTGGCGGCCGGACTCGCCAGCCGGGTCGAGTGCCAGGTCGCCTACGCGATCGGCAAGGCGCACCCGGTCGGGTTCTACATCGAGACGTTCGGCACCGAGAAGGTGCGGCTGGAGCGCATCGTCTCCGCCGTCGATGAAGTCTTCGACCTGCGTCCCGCCGCGATCGTGCGCGACCTCGACCTCCTGCGCCCGATCTACGCCAAGACCGCGGCCTACGGTCACTTCGGACGCGAGCTCCCCGAGTTCACCTGGGAGGGGACCGGCCGGGCCGACGCCCTGCGCGCGGCCGCCGGAGTCTGACTGCGGCACACGCCCACGTCCAGACCCCTTGGTAGAACTACCTGGTGACCGAGACGCGCGACGCTCAGCCGGCCCTGGTGGAGGAGACCCCTCCGCCGGGGCCGCGCGCGGCCGACCCACGGTTCGCCGGTGCCGCCGAGCACCTCCCGATCGCGCGCGTGGCGGCAGACGTCAGTCTCGCCCACCTCGACCGCCCGTTCGACTACCTGGTGCCGGCCGACCTGGCCGACGACGCGGTGCCTGGCTGTCGAGTCACCGTCCGCTTCGCCGGCAAGCAGGTGGGCGGCTTCGTCCTCGAGCGAGCGGCCACGACCGAGCACGTCGGCCGTCTGGGCCGACTCGGTCGTGTCCTCTCGCCGGAGGTGGTGCTGCGTCCCGACGTCGTCCGCCTGTGCCGCGAGGTCGCCGACCGCTACGCCGGTGTCTTCGCCGACGTCGTCCGCCTGGCCGTCCCGCCCCGTCATGCCCGCACCGAGAAGAAGGCCCCGCGCGAGGTCGCGATCGAGCCGCTCGGTCCTGCCCAGGACGCCGCCTGGGCGGTGTACGAGGGCGGCTCCGACTTCGTCCACGCCCTTGCCGACGGCTCCGGCCCCCGCGCCGTGTGGAACGCTGTGCCGTCCGATCCGCCCGAGCGCGCGCTCGCCCAGGCCGTCGACGCCGTCTTGCGCTCGGGACGCGGGGCGGTGGTCTGTCTCCCCGACGTCTCCGACGTGGTGCGCGCCGATGCCGTCTTCACCGAGGTCCTCGGACCGGGCCGCCATGTGGTCCTCACCGCCGACCTCGGTCCGTCGGCACGCTACGCGGCGTTCCTCGCCCTCGCCCGAGGTCAGGTCCGCGCGGTGGTCGGCACCCGTGCGGCCGCTTTCGCACCCGTGCACGACCTGGGGCTCGTCGCCGTCTGGGACGACGGCGACGACCTGCTCGCCGAGCCACGGGCGCCGTACCCGCACGCCCGTGAGGTCCTGCTGACGCGGGCGTGGGACACCGGGTGCGGAGTGCTCGTCGGAGGCTACGCACGCACGGCCGAGGCCCAGCAGCTCGTCGCCTCCGGGTGGTGCCGCTCTCTCACGGCCCCGATGCGCGAACGCCGTGCGCACTGGGCGCGGATCACCGTCGACGCGGGGGCGGGGGCGCTCCAGGCCGCACGGATCCCCGGCGCGGCGTTCGCCGCGGTCCGGTCGGGGCTCGCCGTCGGCCCGGTGCTCGTCCAGGTGCCGCGCGTCGGCTACCGGGCCGCACTCGCGTGCCAGGACTGCCGGACACCGGCCCGGTGCGGGCGCTGCAGCGGACCCCTCGGCCAGGACCGGCCCGGGGACGCCCCCCGCTGCCGGTGGTGCGGCGAGGCGGCCGCCGACTGGTCGTGCCCCACCTGCGGGGGGCGGCGGCTGCGGGCACCGGTGTCGGGGGAGCGGCGTACCGCAGAAGAGCTCGGGCGCGCCTTCCCCGGCGTGCGGGTCCGCAGCTCCGCCGGTGACGCGGTGCTGCGCGAGGTGCCCGACGAGCCGGCGATCGTCGTCGCGACGCCGGGGGCGGAGCCGCGCGCCGAGCGCGGATACGCTGCCGCGCTGCTCCTCGACACCGCCGCCTCCCTCTCCCGACCCGACCTGCGGACGCACGAGGAGTCGCTGCGCCGCTGGCTCAACGCCTCCGCGCTGGTGCGGTCGTCGACCGACGGCGGCCAGGTCGTCGCCGTCGGAGATCCTGGGCTGCCCGTGCTCCAGGCGTTGGTGCGGGCCGATCCCGTCGGCCACGCCGAGCGAGAGCTGGTCGCCCGGATCGAGACCCGGCTCCCGCCCGCGGCCCGGCTCGCAGCCGTCGAGGGCGAGCTGCCCGCCCTCCGCGAGCTCGCGGGTGGGCCGTGGCCGGAGCCCGCTCAGGTCCTCGGGCCTGTGGAGCTCCGGCCGGCAGGGGAGGACGAGGACCACCCGTGGGGTCGGCTGATCGTGGCGGTGCCCCGTACGGAGGGTGCTGCCCTCGCGCGCCGGTTGCAGGTGGCGCAGTCTGAGCGGGCGGTGCACAAGGCTCGCCCGTACCGCATCGCGATCGATCCCCAGGCTCTCGGCTGACAGGCTGCGGCCCGTCGAGGCGGACCCCGGTGACCAGGCGCTGTCAGGAGTAGTCGGCCACCACCCGTTGCCGTACGCCGTCGACGGTCATCGTGCCGCCGTAGGGCACGATCCACTGGGGACGCGTGTGTCCGAAGGGGATGCCGACGACGACGACCGCCTCCGGGTTGTAGGTCGCGACGGTCGCTGTGACCACGTCTCGCTGGGCGTCGCGGAGGCGTCGACGCTCGTCGGTCGGGGGTCGGTGCTCCAGGTCGGACGTCGGTGGGCGCGCGACGACGACCGCGTCGACGGCCGAGAGGAGCCCGCGCTCACCGATCGACCGGAGGATGCGACCCACCGTCTGTGCCGAGGGCAGCTCCTCGGAGGTCTCCACGAGCAGCACACCCCCGTCGAGCACTCTCGGCGGGAAAGGGAATCTGTCGGCGGTGAGGATCCACTCGAGGACCTCCAGGCACCCGCCCCAGGTGCGGCCCGTGACCGAGCGTGCCGGGCCGTGCCAGGTCCACGGCTCCGTGGCCTCGCGCTCGCCGTACGCGGTCAGCGCGGTCGGGTCGTCCCACGGCCTCCCGGTGTCCTCGGACTCCCCGGGTTCGCTGAGCTCGAGGGTGCCGCCGGACAGCAACGCCGCGCGCAACGAGGCCGCGTGGATCGCGTCCACGCCGGGTCCCGCCCCGAGGTGGACCTGCGTCGATCCGCCGTAGAAGCCGGCGACGCCGTTCACCCAGAGCCAGTTGAGGAGATTGGTGTTGTCGCTGTAGCCGAGGAAGGGCTTGGGGTCGGCGCGGGCGAGGGCGGGGTCGAGGTGGCGGACGACCGTGATCTGATCGTCGCCGCCGACCGTGGCGAGGATCGCTCGGATGTCGGGATCGGCGAATGCGGCGTTGATGTCGCTCGCCCGTGCCTCTGCGGAGGAGTCGGCCCGTGTCGTGGCGTACTCGACCGGCTCCAGACCGGTCACCTCGCGCAACCGGACCATCGCCTGCTCGTGGACGGCGGGGAAGTGCGCGGGGGCCGCGAAGGAGGGGGAGAGCACCGCGACACGGTCGCCTTGTCGGGGCTTCGGGGGATGGACGACGGGGTGCGGCTGCTGAGTCATATCTCCACCCCATCACGCCGGTGGCGCGGAGCGACCGGATTTCGGCAGGAGGCGCCCCCTACGCTGGTCCTGTGAGACTCGTCTTCGCCGGGACCCCCGAGGTCGCGCTGCCTGCCCTGGATGCCCTCGTCGAGAGCGACCACGAGGTGGCCGCTGTCGTCACCCGACCCGACGCGCGCGCGGGCCGCGGCCGTACGCTGCGCCCGTCTCCGGTGGCCGCGAGGGCACTCGACCTCGGGATCGAGGTCCTGCGGCCGCCGCGTCCGAGCGATCCCGACTTCGTGGCGCGCCTGGGCGAGATCGCTCCGGACTGCGCACCCGTCGTCGCCTATGGCGGGCTGATCCCGTCCGACGTGCTCGCGATCCCGCGCCTGGGCTGGGTGAATCTCCACTTCTCCGTCCTGCCCGCCTGGCGTGGAGCCGCACCGGTGCAGCACGCACTCATCGCCGGGGACGAGGTGACGGGAGCGTCGGTGTTCTCGTTGGTCCCCGAGCTCGACGCCGGTCCTGTCTTCGGGCTGCTGACCGAGCGCATCCGGCCCGAGGACACCGCGGGGACGCTGCTGGCGCGGCTGGCCGACGTGGGGTCGGGCCTGCTCGTCGACGTGCTCGACCATCTCGCCCTCGGTGACATCGAGGCGCGTCCCCAGCCGGAGGACGGGCTGTCGTACGCGCCGAAGCTCACCACCGAGGACGCGAGGGTTGACTGGTCCGCGCCCGCCCTCGGGGTCGACCGGCGGATCCGCGGTTGCACTCCCGCCCCGGGCGCGTGGACGACCTACGCCGACGAGCGCCTCAAGGTCGGGCCGGTCACGGTGCTCGACAGCGCCGAGCTGAAGCCGGGCGCGCTCGGTGTCTCGAAGACGGAGGTCCGGGTCGGCACCGGCACCACCGACGTGGTGCTCGGCGACGTCCAGCCGCACGGCAAGAAGGCGATGCCGGCCGCGGACTGGGCGCGAGGCGCCCGTCTCGAGTCGGGGACCCGCCTTGGCTGAGCGCCGCGACCGTCCGCAGACGCGCCAGCGCGTCGACCCCACCCGCCGGGTCGCGTGGGAGGTGCTGCGCGCGGTCGAGGAGCAGGACGCCTACGTCAACCTCCTGCTGCCCGGCCTCCTGCGTGAGAACGGCATCACGGGACGGGACGCGGCCTTCACCACCGAGCTGACCCACGGCACGATCCGGCGGTCCCGCACCTACGACGCGGTGCTCGACCGGCTCGCTCCCAAGAGGATCGACGCCCCGGTGCGTGACGTTCTGCGGCTGGGGGCCCACCAGCTCCTCGCCATGCGGGTGCCGAGCCACGCGGCGGTCTCGACCAGCGTCGACCTGACCCGCGCCGTGATCGGGCACCGGCCCGCCTCGTTCGTCAACGCGGTGCTGCGCAAGGTCGCCGCCGCTGACCTGGACACGTGGGTGTCGCGCGTCGCCCCGCCGTACGACGACGACCCGGTCGGCCACCTGGCGGTCGTCCACGCACACCCGCGATGGGTGGTCGAGGCGTTCCGCGATGCGCTCGGCGACGCCGCGCCGGAGGAGCTCGCGGCGCTGCTGGCGGCTGACAACGCACCTCCGCGGGTCACGCTGGTGGCTCGCCCGGGACTCGCCGAGCCCGAGGACCTCGAGGGCCTCGAGGGCGAGGCGGGGGAGTGGTCGCCGTACGCGTTCCGGCTCGCCGGCGGCGACCCGGGCGCCGTGCCGGCCGTGCGCGAGGGTCGGATCGGCGTCCAGGACGAGGGGTCGCAGCTGGTCGCGATCGCCGCCGCGTCGTTCGCCGTCGACGGGGCCGACGAGCACTGGCTCGACCTCTGCGCCGGCCCCGGCGGCAAGGCGGCCCTGCTCGGCGCCATCGCCGGCGGACGTGACGCGCACGTGCTCGCCAACGAGGTCACGCCGCACCGTGCGGAGCTCGTCCGATCGGCCGTGCGGCTGCTCGACAATGTCGATGTGTCGGTCGAGGACGGACGCACGCTGGAGACCGGCACCGCATACGACCGTGTGGTCGTGGACGCGCCCTGCACCGGTCTCGGGGCGCTGCGGCGGCGGCCCGAGGCGCGGTGGCGCCGGCAGCAGTCGGACCTCGACGACCTGACGGTGCTCCAGCGAGACCTGCTGAACCATGCGGTGGACCTTGCGCGACCTGGCGGGGTGGTGACCTACGCGACCTGCTCGCCGCACCGGCGCGAGACCCGCGAGGTCGTGGAGGCCGTGCTCGCCGCACGTGACGACGTCGAGCTCGTCGACGCGACCAGCGTGCTCGCCGGTGTGCCCCACCTCGAGCGTTCGGAGCCGTACGTCCAGCTCTGGCCGCACCTGCACGGGACCGACGCGATGTTCGTCGCGGCCCTGCGCCGCACCCGCTGACCCCTTCCTCTCCGCTCGCGGGTCACCCTCTGGCGTCCGCGGGTCACTTCCTGGCGTCCGCGGGTCAGTCTCTGGGGTCCGCGGGTCACTCTCCGCGCGGATGGTGACCCGCGGGCGCCAGAGAGTGACCCGCGCGCACGCGGCGGTGACCCGCGAGCACGCGAGAGTGACCCGCGAGTGCGCGACGGCGACCCGCGAGCGGCAGGGGACGGGGACTCACGTGTCGGGCACATCGGCGGGTCCGGCTAGCCTGACGCCATGGGCCTGCGCATCTCGCCGAGCATCCTCTCCGCCGACTTCGCCAACCTCGAGAGCGAGGTGACGCGGATCGCGAACGCCGACTGGCTGCACGTGGACGTCATGGACAACCACTTCGTCCCCAACCTCACGCTCGGCCTGCCCGTGGTCGAGGCGATCGGCAAGGTCACCGAGACCCCGATCGACGTGCACCTGATGATCGAGGACCCCGACCGCTGGGCGCCTGCGTACGCCGAGGCCGGGGCGGGCAGCGTGACGTTCCACGTCGAGGCGGCGGCCGCGCCCGTGCGCCTCGCCCGCGAGCTGCGCGGGCGTGGCGCACGGGCGTCGATGGCGCTCAAGCCCGCCACCCCCGTCGAGCCGTACGAGGATCTTCTCCCCGAGCTCGACATGGTGCTGCTGATGACCGTCGAGCCGGGATTCGGTGGGCAGGCGTTCCTCGACATCATGCTCCCCAAGATCCGGCGCACCCGGGCGCTGCTGGACAAGCACGGCGGCGACATCTGGCTCCAGGTCGACGGCGGAGTCTCCGCGACGACGATCGAGAGGTGCGCCGAGGCCGGTGCGGACACGTTCGTCGCCGGCTCCGCGGTCTTCGGCGCGGACGACCCGGCGGCGATGGTCGACCAGCTGCGGGAGCAGGCCGCGGCCGCGAACCACCGTCACGCCTGAGGAGCCCCGGCTCACCCCTGGGCGCGTGGCGTACGTCTCACCGACCGGCGGGATGGTGCGGGTGTCGCGGGGCCTCTCGTACACTGGCTCCAGAGCATTGCGTGCTCCGGGGTCGGTGTAATTCCGAGCCGGCGGTAACAGTCCGCGACCCAGAAGCCTCCGGGAGACTGGTTGACCTGGTGGAACTCCAGGACCGACGGTGAAAGTCCGGATGGGAGGATCACGCAGACACCTCTGACGTGGGACCCGTGGGTCCGCACGCAGAGGCGTCCGTTCGACGACCCCGGAGCCCGCGTCAGTAGACGAGAGGGCGGACCGGTGGCAGACGATCACGAGCAAACGGCGATGCGGCGCGCGCTCGCCGCCGCCCGAGACGCGGTGCGCACGGCGTTGCCCAACCCGCGCGTGGGCTGCGTGATCCTGGACCCGTCCGGAGCCGTCATCGCCGTGGGCGCCCACCGAGGTGCGGGGACGCCGCACGCCGAGGTCGATGCGCTGACGCACGCCGGTGAGGCGGCTCGCGGGGCGACGGTCGTCGTCACGCAGGAGCCGTGCAATCACACCGGCCGCACGGGTCCGTGCTCGGAGGCGCTGATCGCCGCAGGGGTCGTCAGGGTGGTCTACGGGATGGACGACCCGAATCCGATCGGTGCCGGCGGTGCCGATCGGCTCCGTACGGCGGGCGTCGACGTCGAGGGCGGAGTGCTGGCCCACGAGGCTGAGGCGCTGAACACAGCGTGGGCCCACGCCGTACGCACCGGCCGGCCGTTCGTGACCTGGAAGTTCGCCGCGACCCTCGACGGGCGCAGCGCTGCTGCCGACGGCACCAGCCGGTGGATCACCGGGTCGGCCGCGCGTCTGGACGTGCAGCGCCTGCGCAGCGTGTGCGACGCGATCGTCGTCGGCACGGGGACCGTGATCACCGACGACCCGCGACTCACCCTCCGCGACGACGAGGACGCGCCCCTGCCGTACGACGAGCAGCCGGCGCGGGTCGTGATCGGTGAGCGCTCCGTCCCGGCCGACGCGCGAGTCCGCGACGACGAGGCACCGTTCCTGCACCTGCGGACCCGCGACGTCGACGACGCCATGGCTGCGCTCGCCGAGCGGGAGATCCGCCACGTGTGGCTCGAGGGCGGCCCGGTGCTCGCCGGTGCGTTCATCGCTGCTGGACTCGTCGACGAGGTGGTGGCCTACCTCGCACCCGCCCTCCTCGGCGCCGGCCCGAACGCCCTGCGGGGGACCGGCATCGACACGATCGCGGACACCGTACGGCTCGACGTCACCGACATCACCCGAATCGGCCCCGACCTGAGGCTGACCGCCCGCCCTCAGCGGGCCGGATCCACCCGGAAAGAAGGCGCCTGATGTTCACAGGAATCGTCGAGGAGCTCGGCAGCGTCGCCGGCATCGAGGAGCAGGACGACGCGATCCGGCTCACCCTCCGCGGGCCGCTGGTGGTCTCCGACGCCGGCCACGGTGACTCGATCGCCGTCAACGGCTGCTGCCTGACCGTGACCGACCACGACGCCGACACCTTCACCGTGGACGTGATGAAGGAGTCGCTCGACAAGACCTCGCTCGGGGCGTTGGCCCTCGGTGACCCGGTGAACCTCGAGCGTGCGATGCGAGCCGACGGACGCTTCGGCGGTCACGTGGTCCAGGGACACGTCGACGGTACCGGGACCATCGCGTCGCGGACGGCGAGCGAGCACTGGGAGGTCGTCGCGGTCGCCTATCCCCGCGAGCTCGGTCGCTACCTCGTTCCTAAGGGCTCCGTCACCGTCGACGGCACGTCGCTCACGGTCGTCGACGTCGGCGACGAGACCTTCACGATCTCGCTGATCCCGACCACGCTGGCGGCGACGACGCTCGGCACGAAGCAGCCGGGCGACCCGGTGAACCTCGAGGTCGACGTGCTCGCGAAGTACGTGGAGCGTCTGCTCGCCTCTGGCCGCGCGACCGAGGGGGAACCGCGCTCATGAGCGTCCTCATCGACCTCTACGACGCCCACCTGACGATCGGCGGGCACCCGATCGCGTGGCGCGAGATCGCGGGCAACGGGTTCGGGCTGGCGTCCGCGATCGGGGGCATGCGCCGCAAGGTCTGGGCGTGGCCGGTCGGGATCGTCGGCAACGTGCTGCTGTTCACCGTGTTCCTCGGGACCGCGCTCGGCGGCTACGGTGCGCCGCTCTTCGGGCAGGCCGCGCGCCAGGTGTTCTTCGTCGCCGTCTCGGTCTACGGCTGGTACCGCTGGCGGAGCAGCCGGACCGAGCCCGATGCGCCGGCCGTGGTCCCGCGCTGGGCGACCCGCCGCGAGCGGACGGCGTACCTGCTCGCCGGCGCGATCGCCGTCGTCTTCTGCGCGTGGCTGTTCACCCAGATCGGCGCCGGCTGGCCGGCTCCGGGCTGGTACTACGTCGCCGACGCGTGGATCTTCGTCGGCTCCATCCTCGCCACCTTCGCGATGGCCCGAGGGTGGGTGGACTTCTGGCTCGTGTGGATCGCCGTCGACCTGGTCGGCGTCCCCGAGCTCATCTATTTCCAGTACTACCCGTCGGCGGTGCTCTACGCGGTCTACGCGGGCTTCGTCGTCTGGGGCTTCGTGGTGTGGCGGCGGGCGGCACGCGACGAGGCACCGAGGATCGACGACCCGCGAGCGGAGGCGGTGGCATGAGGACTGCGGCGAAGCAGGATCCCGACCCGTACGAGGCGCTGGACGCCGTACGCCTGGACACGGTCGAGCGGGCGGTCGCCGACATCGCGGCCGGCAAGGCGGTCGTGGTCGTGGACGACCCGGGACGCGAGAACGAGGGCGACCTGATCTTCGCGGCCAGCAAGGCGACCCCGGCGCTGATGGGGCTCATGGTCCGCTACTCCAGCGGGTACGTCTGCGCTCCGGTGACCGGCGAGATCCTCGACCGGCTCGGGATCGCGCTGATGACGCCGCACAACCGCGACCGGCTCAAGACGGCGTACACGATCTCCGTCGACGCCCGCGACGGCGTGACCACCGGCATCTCTGCCGCCGACCGGGCACGCACCGTCAGAGTCCTCGCCGACTCCGCGACCGAGCCGCGTGAGCTCGTGCAGCCCGGCCACATCCTTCCGCTGCGCGCCAAGCCCGGCGGCGTCCTGGCGCGAGCCGGGCACACGGAGGCGGCGGTCGACCTCACCCGCCTCGCGGGCCTGACGCCTGCCGGTGTCATCGGCGAGCTCATCAACGACGACGGCAGCCTGATGCGGGCGCCGCGCCTGCGGGAGTTCGCCGACGAGCACGACCTGGCGATGATCTCGATCGAGGACCTCATCACCTACCGCCGGCGGCACGAGTCGCAGATGGCGCGGGAGGTCGAGACGCGTCTGCCCACCGAGTTCGGCACGTTCACCGCGTACGGCTACCGCAACGTCGTCGACGGCAACGAGCAGGTCGCGCTGGTCCACGGCGACCTGGGCGACGGGACCGACGTGCTGGTCCGGGTCCACTCCGAGTGCCTGACCGGGGACGTGCTGGGGTCCCAGCGCTGCGACTGCGGCCCGCAGCTGCAGGCGTCGATGGCCGCAGTGACCGAGCACGGTGCCGGCGTCATCGTCTATCTGCGGGGGCACGAGGGACGGGGGATCGGACTGCTCGCCAAGCTGCGGGCGTACGCGCTCCAGGACGACGGTCAGGACACCGTCGACGCCAACCTGGCGCTCGGGCTGCCCATCGACGCCCGGCACTACGCCGACGGAGCGCAGATCCTGCGCGACCTGGGCGTGTCCTCGGTGCGGCTGCTCACCAACAACCCGGACAAGGTCGCGGCGCTGGAGCGCTTCGGGGTCGCCGTCACCGAGCGTGTCCCGCTGGCGATCAACCCGACCGAGGACAACCTGCGCTATCTGCAGACCAAGGCCGAGCGGATGGGACACCACCTTCCGGACCTGGTCGAGATCGAGGAGAAGGCTGCCGACATGGAGGAGAACGCACGATGAGCGGACAGGGGTCGCCCGACCTGAGCAGCGCCGACGGACACGGCCTGAAGATCGCGATCGTCGCGTCGTCGTGGCACACCGTCGTGATGGACGGACTGATCGCCGGCGCGAAGGACGCTCTCTCGGCGATGGGCTGCGCCGAGCCTGTCCTCGTACGGCTTCCCGGCTCGTTCGAGCTCCCACTCGTCGTCCAGGCCTACGCCCGCAGCGGGTACGACGCGGTCGTCGCGCTCGGCGTCGTGATCCGAGGTGGCACGCCGCACTTCGACTACGTCTGCCAGGCCGCGACGGACGGCCTGTCCCGTGTCGCCCTCGAGACCGGGGTCCCGGTCGGGTTCGGCTTGCTGACCTGCGACGACGAGGCGCAGGCGCTGGACCGTGCCGGCCTGCCCCACAGCAGGGAGGACAAGGGTCGGGAGGCGGCGCAGGCAGCCGTCGCGACGGCGCGCGTCCTCGCCTCGGTACGCTAGGCCTCGATGAAGACCTTCGACGCACTCTTCGCCGAGCTGAGCGACAAGGCGGTGAACCGCCCCGAGGGCTCGCGCACCGTCGTCGAGCTCGACGGCGGCGTGCACACGATCGGCAAGAAGCTGGTCGAAGAAGCCGCCGAGTCGTGGATGGCGGCTGAGCACGAGACCCGTGAGCGGACGGCCGAGGAGATCAGCCAGCTGCTCTACCACGTGCAGGTGATGATGCTCGCCAAGGGACTGACGCTGGACGACGTCTACGCGCATCTGTGACGGGCAAGCTGCCACGTCACCCTTGCCCGTGCCTTCGCCTGCAGACGACCGCCGTGCCTCCGGGTCCGGTGAGCACCAGAACCGATCGGGAAGATCGCCATGTTGAGAGTCGCCGTACCCAACAAGGGCTCGCTGTCCGAGTCCGCCGCCCAGATGCTCGTCGAGGCGGGATACCGCCAGCGCCGCAGCACCAGGGACCTCGTCACCCTCGACGTCGACAACGACGTGGAGTTCTTCTACCTCCGTCCGCGTGACATCGCGATCTACGTCGGCGAGGGCACGCTCGACGTCGGAGTCACGGGCCGCGACCTGCTCCTCGACTCCGGGGCGGCAGCCGACGAGGTGGTGTCGTTGGGCTTCGGCGGATCCAGCTTCCACTTCGCAGCACCGCTGGGTCAGCTGCCGAGCCTCGATGCGATCGGCGGTCGCACCATCGCCACCTCGTACCCGGGCATCGTGCGCGCCTGGCTGGAGGAGCGAGGACTCGACGCCAAGGTCATCCGCCTCGACGGTGCGGTCGAGTCGTCGGTACGCCTCGGCGTGGCCGACGTGATCGCCGACGTGGTCGAGACCGGTTCGACCCTGCGACAGGCCGGCCTCGAGGTGGTCGGTGAGCCGATCCTCACCTCCGAGGCCGTCGTCATCCGTCCGAAGGACCGCCCGGAGCCGGACGGCTTCGCGGTGTTCGAGCGTCGTCTCCAGGGCGTCCTGGTCGCCCGGTCGTACGTGATGATGGACTACGACATCCGGGTCGAGCAGGTCGAGGCCGCCGTGGCGCTCACCCCCGGGATCGAGTCGCCGACGGTGTCGCCGCTTCATCGCGAAGGGTGGGTCGCGGTCCGTTCGATGGTGCGTCGGGACGCTGCCCAGAAGGTCATGGACGAGCTGTGGACCCTCGGCGCACGCGGCACGCTCGTCACCGACATCCTGGCGTGCCGGCTGTGAGCGGCGAGACGCCCGGCGCGGCGGCTGACGGTCGACGGGTGTTCCGACCTGTCGGACCCCGCGTCGTCGGGATCGTGGCCATCGTGTGCCTGTGGGTGCTGTTCTTCGCGATCGCGCTGACCCTGCCCGCCGAGGTCCGCGCGCAGTTCACCTGGCCGCAGACGGCGACGCTAGCCCTGTTCCTTCTGGCGTTCGACGCCGCGATGTGGGGGATCGGGCGCAGTCGCGTGATCGCCGACAACGACGGACTGCACGTCCGCAACGGCTATCGGAACCACGACCTCCGGTGGTCGGAGATCGTCGATGTCGCCTACTCGTCCGGTGCCCCGTGGCCCGTGCTGGCGACCCGGGACGACCGGCGCATCATGATGATGGGCATCCCGGCGTCGGACGGCCCGCGGGCACGGGACGCGGTCTGGTACCTGCGCGAGCGGATCCTCGACGCCGGGCGCTGAGCCGCCGACGCTCACGCGAACGCACCGGTGAGGGCGACCTGCGACGGCTACTCGATGCCGTGCCGTCGCAGGATGTCCTCGATCTCGGCGAGGTCGTCGTCCTGCGCCGTGGCGCCGCCCTTCTTCGGGCTGCCCTTCTTCCGGCGCGCGCTCGGCGCGGCCCCCACCGCCGGGGCGTCCCTCGTGGGCGCACCGCCCTCGACGGCACGACTCTTGCCGCGGCCCCGCGACCCCGCGACGATCAACAGCACCGCGACGATCGCGAGGGCGATGCCGAGCCAGACGGAGGGCCGGAAGACGAACCCGGCCGCCCAGTCGGCGACGGCGGACCCGATGCGTACGACGAGCTTCAGCGCCCCTACGAGCCAGAGCGCCCATGGCACCAGCGCCCATCCGACGCGCCGGACCACGGCGGCACGGTCGCCTGCCTTCCACGCCCGCCACGCGAAGAAGACGGCGATCGCGGACAGCAGGGCTGCCCAGGGGAGCAGGGTGACGGCATCGGCGGTCATGCCCCCAGTCTGCCGCACCGACCTCGGAGCAGGTGCGGTCGTGCCCACCGGTTAGCGTGGTGGGTGTGGCATCTCTGGCTGAACCCGCGTTCCCGGGCGACGACGGCTCGGTCGATCCGGGCCTCGCTGCTGCGTTGACGACGTATGACGCCGACGGTGACCTCGGGCCTGTCCTGGTCGCCCTCGCCCGCGCCCGGGTGCTGGTCCCGGTCGTCGCCGTACGGGGTGAGACGGCCACCGACGGCGACAAGGAAGCCGACATGGCGACGGTCATGCTCACGGGGGCGGACGGCCGCAAGGGTCTCCTCGCGTTCAGCGCGCTCGAGACGCTCCGGCGCTGGCGCCCCGAGGCGCGTCCGGTGCCGGTGTGGGCCCGCGAGGCGGCACGCGCCGCGCTCGCAGAGGGCGCCACGGCGCTGCTTCTCGACCTCGCCGGCACCGTGCCGGTGGTGGTGGAGACCGACGACCTCGAGCACCTCGCCGCCGGCGACGAGCTGGTCCTGGTCGGCGGCTCGTGGGGCTGGACCCGGCACTCCTAGCCCGCGGGTCCCTGGCCTCAGCCCGCGGCGCCGGCGACCTTCCACTCGATCTTCTTGTCGTCACGCACACGGATGTCGACCGTCCCGGACACACCCGTCGAGAGCGTGAGGCGGCAGGTGGCGGTGACGCCGGGCTCCCGCTTGAGCGAGCTGGGGCACGTGACGGACTTCACCGTGGTCCCTTCGACCTGGCGCTCGTACCCTGTCCTGATGCGCTGCTCGAGGCGGTCGGCGTCGATCGGCTCGCTCCCGCAGGCGGAGAGCAGGGCGGCTGCGCCGCAGACGGCCACGACACGCAGGGGGATCCTCACGACTGCTCCTCGGTCATGTCCCGGGGAGGGCCGGGGACGCGCGGAAGCCTAACAAATCTGTCGCAGGCTCTGACCCTGGACGGTGGTGCTCGGCACGATCCCCGTCGGATTTCGGTCGGTTCGGACCGTCTGCTACTGTGGGCCGTCGAAGTGGAGACCACTCCCACCTGGGCGATCTTCGGATCGTCGGGTTCTTCGTCACCGAGACGTCCTCCGGACCGTCGAGGAGACAGCGCGCATCTCATGCGTGGGGACCCTGGCCTTCGCTTCGCAAGCGAAGGCCATTTTTTCGTTCACGGTGGTCGTCGCACGACGAACCGACCGGTACGAACCCAGGAGGACCCATCACCACAGAACTGCGCGTCAACGACCGCATTCGCGCCAACGAGGTGCGTCTCGTCGGACCCAACGGCGAACAGGTCGGCATCGTCCGACTCGACGATGCCCTGCGGCTGGCTCAGGAGTCCGACCTCGACCTGGTCGAGGTCGCTCCGACGGCCCGCCCGCCGGTCTGCCGCCTGATGGACTACGGCAAGTTCAAGTACGAGACCGCCCAGAAGGCACGCGAGTCCCGGCGCAACCAGACGCACACCATCATCAAAGAGATGAAGCTGCGCCCCAAGATCGACCAGCACGACTACGACACCAAGAAGGGTCACGTCGAGCGGTTCCTCAAGCAGGGCGACAAGGTCAAGATCACGATCATGTTCCGCGGTCGCGAGCAGAGCCGGCCCGAGCTCGGCTTCCGTCTCCTCCAGCGCCTCGCCGGCGACATCGAGGAGCTCGGCTTCGTCGAGGCGTCCCCTCGTCAGGACGGCCGCAACATGACGATGGTCGTGGCACCGCACAAGAAGAAGTCCGAAGCCCGTGTGGAGGCCAAGGAGGCGAAGGATCGTCTCGCAGCCGAGCGGGCAGCCGAGCGCGACGCCGACCGAGAGTTCGACAAGGCGCAGCGTGACGCGAGCGAGCAGCCTGTGTCGGCCAAGAAGCCGCGCAAGCGCTCGGAGAACATCGACCCCGACATGGAGGCATGAGATGCCGAAGATGAAGCGCAACTCGGGCATGAAGAAGCGCGTCAAGGTGACGGGCACCGGCAAGCTCGTGCACAAGCACGGCCGTCGTCGTACCCACCTGATGCAGAAGTCCAACACGGCGCGCACCCGCCTCGAGAGCGGCGACCAGCCGATCGCGAAGGCTGACGTCCCCCGCGTGAAGAAGATGCTCGGCCTCTGAGCCGAGACCTCGCACGCCGCACCCGAGTCACACCGAACGAGGAGTAACCCATGGCACGCGTCAAGCGTTCCGTCAACGCAGCCAAGAAGCGCCGCGAGACGCTCGAGCGCGCATCCGGCTACCGCGGACAGCGTTCGCGCCTGTATCGCAAGGCCAAGGAGCAGGTCACCCACTCGCTGGTCTACAGCTACCGTGACCGCCGCGCCAAGAAGGGCGACTTCCGTCGCCTCTGGATCACCCGCATCAACGCCGGCGTCCGTCAGCACGGCCTGACTTACAACCGCTTCATCCAGGGTCTTCGCCTGGCCGGCATCGAGGTCGACCGCAAGATCCTCGCCGACCTGGCGATCAGCGATCCGGGCGCCTTCGCGGCTCTGGTCGAGTCGGCGAAGGCCAGCCTCCCCGACGACGTCAACAAGCCGAAGGACGCCGCGGCCTGATTCAGGCTTCTGCGTACGCAACGTGGCGAGTCCCGAGCACGTCCTCACCCCCCGTACGGGGAGGGTGAAGGCTGCCCGCAGGCTCGCCACGCGGCGTTTCCGGGAGAAGGAGCGGGCCTTCCTCGCCGAGGGGCCGCAGGCCGTCCGCGAGGCGCTCGACGCCGCGACGCGAGAGGCCGGCCTCGTCCGCGAGGTCTACGCGACCCCGGACGTCACCGCCCGCTACCCCGAGCTGGTCGCGGCTGCGGGATCCCGCTGGCAGGTCGTCGACGACCAGGTGGTCGCGGCGATCAGCGAGACGGTGTCGCCGCAGGGCGTGGTCGCGGTCTGTGACTACCTCGACGTCCCGCTCTCCTCGGTGCTCGAGCGTTCCCCGCGCCTGGTCGCGGTCTGCGCGGAGGTTCGCGACCCCGGCAACGCCGGCGCGGTCGTACGGTGCGCGGACGCCGCTGGTGCCGACGCGGTGATCCTGCTGGGCGACTCGGTCGACCCCTACAACCCCAAGGCGGTCCGCGCCAGCGTCGGCAGCCTCTTCCACCTCGACGTGGTGGTGGAGCGCGACACGGCCGCGGCTGTGTCGGCGCTGCAGGCCGTCGGACTCCGAGTCCTCGCCGCAGACGGGGTCGCCGACGTCGATCTCTTCGCCGCCGAGCAGAGCGGCCTGCTCGACGGCCCGACGGCGTGGCTGTTCGGCAACGAGGCATGGGGGCTGCCCGCCGCCACCCGCGCGCTCGCCGACACGGTCGTCGCGGTGCCGATCTTCGGCCGCGCCGAGAGCCTCAACCTGGCCACCGCCGCCGCGGTCTGCCTGTACGCCTCCGCACGCGCCGGGCGTACGACCCCGGCCGAGGGACGGCGGCCATGATCGACGTCGACCTGCTTCCCGACGGGGTCGTGCTCGCCGACGCCGACGGCACGGTGTTCCGTGTCAACGCGGCGGCGTCCCGGATGCTCCAGCGCAGCGCCGAGGAGCTGATCGGGCTCCACCTCTCCGACGCCCTCCCGCTCGACGACCTGGCCGGCAACTGCTGGTTCGACTGCATGCGCCCCTACACCGGGCTGTCGACGCGCACCCGGCTCTCGGAGTCCAGCTGGCACACCCAGTCCGGGGTCGAGATCCTCGTGACCGCGACGCTCCACCGTGACGCCCCGCGCCAGCCCGTCCGCGAGGTCGTTGTGTGCCTGCGCACCGCGAAGGCACGAGCCCACCGTGACCGCGCACGATCCGACCTCGTCGCGACGGTGGCCCACGAGCTGCGCTCGCCGTTGACCGGCGTCAAGGGGTTCACGGCCACGCTCCTCAACAACTGGGACCGCTTCTCCGACGAGCAGCGTCAGCTGATGCTCGAGACCGTCGACTCCGACGCCGACCGCCTCTCGCGTCTGATCACCGACCTTCTCGACGCCGCACGGATCGACTCCGGGCGGCTCACGCTGCGCCCGCAGCCGGTCGACCTGGCCGAGGAGACACGACGGATCCTGGAGAACGTCGCGGCCGGGAGCGGCCTCACGCTCGAGGTGACCGCCGACGAGGACCTGCCCAAGGTGTGGGTCGACCCCGACCGGTTCGCGCAGGTCGTGACCAACCTGGTGGAGAACGCCCAGCGGCACGGGATGGGTGTCCGAGAGATCGTCGTGAGGCGCCCGTCGCGCTTCCCCGACGGAGTGGCGTTCGAGATCTTCGACTTCGGACCCGGGATCCCCGAGGAGATCCGCGCGCGGATGTTCACCCGCTTCTGGCGCTCGGGCGACCGGGGCGGCACGGGCCTCGGCCTCTACATCGTCAAGGGCGTGGTCGACGCCCACGGGGGCGAGATCGAGGTCTGCGACGGTGACAAGGGAGGCGCGTGCGTGGGGGTCTGGTTCCCCGAGAACGTGCCCGAGGTGCTCCGCGACGGCCCGCGGGGATAACGGGTTCGACAACCTCCCTAGACTTGACCAGACGGGACGACGCAGGAGCCGAGGACGTGTTCGGTGCCGCGCGAGCAGCGCCGGGGCCGACGTCCCGTGCCGAAGAAAGGTGACCATGTCCGGACCCAACAGCGACTACGACCCGGTCGAGGTCTCGCCGCTGCAGCCTGAGGAGGTCGCGGCGATGCGTGACGCGGCTCTCGCTGCGGTCGCGGCCGCAGACTCGCTCGAGGCGCTCAAGCAGGTGCGCCTCGACCACGCCGGAGACCGTTCGCCGCTGGCACTCGCCAACCGCGAGATCGGCGCGCTCCCGCCGCAGGCCCGCAAGGACGCCGGCATGCGTGTCGGCCAGGCCCGCAAGGCCCTCGCGGAGGCGATCGCCGAGCGTACGGCCGTGCTCGAGGTCGAGGCCGAGGCGCGCATGCTCGCCGAGGAGACGGTCGACGTCACGCTGCCGACCGACCGCGAGCCCGTCGGTGCGCGTCACCCGCTGACGACCATCCAGGAGCGCGTCGCCGACATCTTCGTGGCGATGGGCTGGGAGGTCGCCGAGGGGCCCGAGGTCGAGGCGGAGTGGCTCAACTTCGACGCGCTCAACCTGGGACCGGACCACCCCGCTCGTACGATGCAGGACACGTTCTGGGTCGCCCCGCACAAGGCCGCGATGGTGCTGCGCACGCACACCTCGCCCGTGCAGGCGCGGACCATGCTCACCCGGAAGCCGCCGATCTACGTCGTGGTGCCGGGGCGGGTCTTCCGCACCGACGAGCTCGACGCCACGCACTCGCCGGTGTTCCACCAGGTCGAGGGCCTCGCGATCGACGAGGGTCTGTCGATGGCCCACCTCAAGGGCACCCTCGACCACTTCGCGCAGGCGATCTACGGCGAGGGCATGACGACGCGGTTCCGTCCTTCCTACTTCCCGTTCACCGAGCCGAGCGCCGAGATGGACCTGCTCTGCTACGTCTGCCACAACGATCCCGCCACGGTCGCCGACTGCCGGACGTGCAAGGGCGAGGGCTGGGTCGAGTGGGGCGGCTGCGGCGTCGTGAACCCGCGGGTGCTGATCGCCAACGGCGTGGACCCCGAGCGCTACACCGGCTTCGCCTTCGGGATCGGGCTCGACCGGACGATCACCGGCCGGTACGACATCGCCGACCTGCGCGACCTGTTCGACGGAGACGTCCGGTTCACCGAACCGTTCGGAGTGGAGATCTGATGCGCGTCCCAGTCTCGTGGCTGAGGGAGTACGCCGACCTGCCGACCGACCTGAGCACTGCCGCACTGGCCGACCGGCTCACCATGCTCGACCTCAAGCTCGAGGAGATCGACGCCGTCGGCGCCGACATCTCGGGTCCGATCGTCGTCGGTCGGGTGCTGTCGGCCGAGCCCGAGCCGCAGAAGAACGGCAAGACGATCAACTGGTGCTCGGTCGACGTCGGCCCGGACCACAACGCCGCCGACGGCGCGCCCCGTGGCATCGTCTGCGGCGCCCACAACTTCGGTCCCGGTGACCTGGTCGTCGTCGCCCTCCCGGGGTCGGTGCTGCCCGGACCGTTCGCGATCAGCTCGCGCAAGACGTACGGCCACGTCTCGGACGGCATGATCTGCTCGGGTGCCGAGCTGGGGACGGCGGGTGACCCCGACGGGATCATCGTGCTGCCCGAGGGTTCCGCCGAGGTCGGTGACGACGCGATCGCGCTGCTCGGCCTCCGCGAGGACGTGCTCGACCTGGAGGTCAACCCCGACCGTGCGTACGCGCTGTCGTTGCGTGGCGTCGCCCGTGACGCCGCGATGGGCTACGAGGTCGGCTTCCGCGACCCGGCGGCGATCGAGGTCCCGAGCGACGGGTCCGACGCGTACCCGGTCGTCGTCGAGGACCCGCTCGCCTGTCCGGTCTTCGTCACCCGGACGGTCACGGGTTTCGACCCGACGCGGCCCACCCCTCGCTGGATGGCACGCCGGCTGGAGCTGATGGGCATGCGTCCCATCTCGCTGGCGGTCGATGTCACCAACTACGTCATGCTCGAGCTGGGTCAGCCGATCCACGGCTACGACCGCAGCGCGTTGACGGGTCCGATCACCGTGCGCCGCGGACGTCCGGGGGAGAAGGTCACGACCCTCGACGACGTGGTGCGCGACGTGACGCCGGACGACCTGTTGATCACCGACGACTCCGGCCCGATCGGTCTGGCCGGGGTGATGGGTGGTCAGACGACAGAGCTCGCTGCCGGCACGACGGACATCGTCATCGAGGCGGCGCACTTCGACCCCCCGACGATCGCGCGCACGGCCCGGCTGCAGCGCCTCGGCAGCGAGGCGTCCCGTCGGTTCGAGCGCGGGGTCGACCCGGCACTGCCGCCGTACGCCGCCCAGCGGGTGGCCGAGCTGCTCGTGGAGCACGGCGGAGGTCGGATCTCCGACGGCCTCACATCGGTCGGGACGCCGCCTGCGGCGCCCCAGATCTCGCTCGCCGACGATCTTCCGGCGCGGATCTCCGGTGTCGACGTCGATGCCGAGACGGCGGTGCGTGCCCTGGAGGCCAACGCGTGCACGGTCGAGCACGAGGCGGGCACCCTCCACGTCGTGCCACCCTCGTGGCGCCTGGACCTCACCGACCCGTACGACGTCGTGGAGGAGGTGCTGCGCTACGTGGGCTACGACAAGGTCCCGTCCGTGCTGCCGCACGCCCCGGCCGGCCGCGGGCTGAGCACCCAGCAGCGTCTGCGACGGCGTGCTGGGCTGGTGCTCGCCGGAGCCGGTTACGTCGAGGTCAAGACGTTCCCGTTCGCGGGGCCCGCCGACTTCGACCAGCTCGGCATCCCCGAGGACGATCCTCGGCGCGACCAGGTCCTCCTCGAGAACCCGCTCTCCGCGGAGGAGCCCGGCCTGACGACCACCCTGATGACGGGCGCCATGAAGGCCCTCGCCCTCAACGTCGGGCGCGGGCACGACGACGTGGCGATCTTCGAGACCGGCCGCGTCTTCCTGCCCAAGGAGTCCGCACCGGAGGCCCCGGTCTACGGCGTCGACCGGGCGCCGAGCGCGGAGGAGTACGCCGCCTTCGACGAGGCTCTGCCCGACCAGCCTCTGCACCTGGTGCTGGCGGCGACCGGTCGTCGCGAGCGGGCCGGCTGGTGGGGCGACGGCCGTCGCGTGCAGTGGGCCGACGCCGTCGAGGCCGTCCGCCGCGTGGCGTCCGCGGTGCACGTCGACCTGGCGGTCGGCGGCGGTGAGGTGCCTGCGCCATGGCACCCCGGCCGTACGGCTGTCCTGCGCGTCGACGGTGCGCCGGTCGGGTTCGCCGGGGAGCTGCACCCCCGTGTCTGTCGCGCCTACGGCGTCCCGGCCCGCACCGTCGCGGCCGAGGTCGATCTCGACGCGATCCTGGGTGCGGCGCCGGAGCTCGGCCCGCGGCCCTCCTTCTCGACGTATCCCGTCGCCAAGGAGGACGTGGCCCTCGTCGTCGCGGAGTCCGTCCCCAGCCAGGACGTGGCCGACGCCCTCCTCGAGGGTGGCGGCGACCTGGTGGAGTCGGTGCGACTCTTCGACGTCTACACCGGCGAGCAGGTGCCCGCGGGGCACAAGTCCCTGGCCTTCGCGCTGCGGATGCGGGCGCCCGAGCGCACGCTGACCGAGGCCGAGACGGCGACCGTACGAGACGCGGCCGTTGCCCGCGCCGGCGAGGTCACCGGAGCGGTTCAGCGCACCTGACGGGAGAGGGGTGGGGCCGGACGACTGGCACCACCCCCACCCCGCCTTGCAGGACTTTGCAATGGGCTGCAAGACTATGCACATGGCTTCCCTCACGATCGCCGTCGCAGGAGCGAGCGGGTACGCCGGTGGCGAGGTCCTCCGGCTGCTCCTCGGCCATCCCGAGGTCGAGATCGGGGCCCTCACCGCCGGATCGAGCGCCGGGACCGCGCTCGGTGCCCACCACCCGCACCTGACCCCGCTCGCCGGACGCACGCTCGTTGACACCACGCCTGAGACCCTCGCCGGTCACGACGTCGTGTTCCTCGGCCTCCCGCACGGCGCGTCCGCCGCGCTCGCGGGGGAGCTGGGCGACGACGTCCTCGTGGTCGACTGCGGCGCCGACTTCCGTCTGGACGACCCCGACGAGTGGACCGCGTTCTACGGCGGCGAGCACGCCGGCACGTGGCCGTACGGCCTGCCCGAGCTTCCCGGTCAGCGCGACCGGCTGGCGGGCGCACGCCGGATCGCCGCGCCGGGCTGCTTCCCGACCGTCACCACGCTCAGCATCCTGCCGGCGGTCGCCGAGAGCCTCGTCGAGCCCGAGGTGGTCGTTGTCGCCGCCACGGGTACCTCGGGCGCGGGCAGGTCGCTCAAGCCGCACCTCCTGGGATCGGAGGTGATGGGGCAGGCCTCGGTCTACGGCGTCGGGGGAGTTCACCGGCACACGCCGGAGATCGAGCAGAACCTGCGGCGCGCCGGTGCCGCCGACGCACGCGTCTCCTTCACTCCCGTCCTCGCCCCGATGTCACGGGGGATCCTCGCCACGGCAAGCGCTCCGCTCGCAGCCGGAGTCGACGCCGACGCGGTCCGGGTGGCGTACGAGAAGGCCTACGCCGACGAGCCCTTCGTCCACCTGCTCCCCGAGGGGCAGTGGCCGGCCACCAAGGCCGTGCTCGGGTCCAACAGCGTCCACGTCCAGGTCGCGGTCGACACCAGGGTCGGGAGGGTCGTCGCGGTCGGGGCGATCGACAACCTGACCAAGGGGACGGCCGGCACGGCGATCCAGTCCATGAACCTCGCGCTCGGGCTTCCCGAGACGCTCGGTCTGCCGGTCGTCGGGGTGGCGCCGTGAGCGTGACCGCACCTCAAGGCTTCCGTGCCGCCGGCGTCGTCGCCGGTCTCAAGTCGACCGGTGAGCCCGACGTCGCCGTCGTGGTCAACGACGGCCCTCGCGCCGGTGCCGCCGCCGTCTTCACGGCCAACCGCTGCAAGGCCAACCCCGTCCTCTGGAGCGAGCAGGCGATCAAGGCCGGGAGCGCCCGTGCGGTCGTCATCAACTCCGGGGGAGCCAACTGCTACACCGGGACGGAAGGGTTCGCGACGACCCACCTGACCGCCGAGACGGCCGCCGGGCTGCTCGGGATCGCGCCGATCGAGGTCCAGGTGGCCTCGACCGGCCTGATCGGTCTGCTCAACGACCGCGACGACCTGCTCGCCGGGGTCCGGACGGCCGTCGCGTCCCTCGACGCCGAGGCCGGGCCCGACGCGGCGCGGGCGATCATGACGACCGACACCCGCCCGAAGCAGGTCGTGCTCGAGGGTGCGGGATACACCTTCGGAGCGATGGCCAAGGGCGCAGGCATGCTCGCCCCGTCTCTGGCGACGATGCTCGTCGTGATCACCACCGACGCCGTCCTGAGTTCCGAGGAGTGCGACACCGTCCTCCGGCACGCCACCGCACGCAGCTTCGACCGGCTCGACTCAGACGGCTGCCAGTCCACCAACGACACCGTCCTCCTGATGGCCAACGGCGCGTCCGGCGTAGAGCCGGACCTCGCCGAGGTCCAGGGCCAGCTGGAGACGCTGTGCCGCGACCTCGCGCTCCAGCTGCTCTCCGACGCCGAGGGCGCCGACCACGACATCGCGATCGACGTGGTCAACGCGGCCTCGGAGGCCGACGCGCTGGAGGTGGGCAGGGCCGTCTCGCGCAGTGCCTTGTTCAAGGCCGCGATCTTCGGCCGGGACCCCAACTGGGGGCGCATCCTCGCCTCGGTCGGCACCACCGCAGCGGCGTTCGATCCCGCCGACCTCGACGTTGCGATCAACGGGGTCTGGGTCTGCCGGAACAGTGGCCCAGGAGACCCGCGGGAGAAGGTCGACCTGGAGCCGAGGGCGGTCACGGTCACGATCGATCTGAAGGCCGGGTCCGCCGCGGGGACGATCTGGACCAACGACCTCACGCACTCCTACGTCCACGAGAACTCGGCGTACTCCTCATGAGCGGCACCGACCTGACGACCAACGTCCCGGCCCACTGGAAGCGGAAGACCGAGAAGGCCGCGATCCTGGCCGATGCGCTGCCGTGGCTGATGAAGTACCACGGCAAGATCATCGTCGTGAAGTACGGCGGCAACGCCATGGTCGACGACGAGCTCAAGCGGGCGTTCGCCGAGGACGTGATGTTCCTGCGCTACGCCGGCTTCCGGCCGGTGGTGGTCCACGGCGGTGGGCCGCAGATCTCGACGATGCTCGACCGGCTCGACATCCGTTCGGAGTTCCGAAGCGGGCTGCGGGTGACCACGCCCGAGGCGATGGAGGTGGTCCGCATGGTGCTCGTCGGCCAGGTCGGCCGTGAGCTCGTCGGGCTCCTCAACGCCCATGGACCTGTCGCCGTCGGATTGTCGGGCGAGGACGCCGGACTCTTCACCGCGGTCGCGACCGGCGCCGTCGTCGACGGCGAGGAGGTCGACCTCGGACTCGTAGGCACCGTGAGCGAGGTGCGTCCGGAGGCGGTTCTCGACCTGATCGAGGCCGGACGCGTCCCGGTGGTCTCGTCGGTGGCCCCAGACGCGTCGGGCCAGGTCCACAACGTCAACGCCGACACCGCCGCCGCCGCGCTCGCGGTCGCGCTCGGTGCCGAGAAGCTGCTCGTCCTGACCGACGTCGAAGGCCTCTACCGCGACTGGCCCGACAGCGACGACGTGATCGGTGAGATCGGCGTGGACGCACTGGAGGACCTGATGCCGAGCCTCGCCTCCGGCATGGTCCCCAAGATGGGCGCGTGCGCCCAGGCCGTACGAGGGGGAGTGCCACGAGCAACGGTCGTCGACGGCCGGGAGCCGCATGCCGTGCTGCTGGAGATCTTCACCGACGAGGGTGTCGGGACGCAGGTCCTCCCCGAGGCGGAGACCAAGGTACGGACCGCGTTGAGGAGGCAGGCATGAGTGCCGAGAGCACCAACCAGCAGGAGTGGCTCGAGCGCTACTCCGGCGCAGTCATGAACACCTTCGGTCCTCCGCAGCGCGTTCTCGTGCGTGGCGAGGGCGCGTACGTCTGGGACGCCGACGGCAACCGCTACCTCGACCTGCTCGCAGGCATTGCCGTCAACGTGCTGGGGCACGCCCACCCTGCGGTGGTCAAGGCGGTGACCGCGCAGATCGGCACCCTCGGTCACATCTCCAACTTCTTTGCCAGCGAGCCCCAGGTGAGCCTGGCCGAGCGGCTCCTGGCACTGCTCGGGACCGACGGCAAGGTGTTCTTCACCAACTCGGGCACCGAGGCCAACGAGGCCGCGTTCAAGCTGACACGGCGGACCGGTCGCACCCGCCTCGTGGCGGCCGTCGGCGGCTTCCACGGACGCACCATGGGTGCGCTCGCGCTCACCAGCAAGGAGGCCTACCGGGCGCCGTTCGAGCCGCTCCCGGGCGAGGTCACGTTCGTTCCCTACGGTGACGTGGAGGCGCTGCGGGCAGCGGTGGACGACACCGTGGCCGCGGTCGTGCTGGAGCCCATCCAGGGCGAGGCCGGAGCGGTGGTGCCCGGTGCCGGCTACCTGGCCGCCGCGCGCGAGATCACGAGCAGCCACGGAGCCCTGCTGTGGCTCGACGAGGTGCAGACCGGCATCGGTCGCACGGGCGCGTGGTTCGCGCACAGCACCGAAGGCATCGTGCCCGACGTCGTGACGCTCGCGAAGGGCCTCGGCGGCGGGATCCCCATCGGCGCCTGCATCGCCGTCGGTGAGGCTGGTGAGCTGCTCCAGCCCGGCAACCACGGTACGACGTTCGGCGGCAACCCGGTCGCCGCAGCGGCTGCCCACGCCGTGCTGGACACGATCGAGGGTGAAGGGCTCCTGGCGCAGGCGACCGCGACAGGGGAGAGGCTGCGCGCCGCGCTGGCCGATCACCCGATGGTCACCGACGTCTCGGGCGCCGGCCTTCTCATCGGCATCGGGCTGCACGCTCCGGTGGCGCCGCAGGTGCAGGCCGCAGTTCTCGAGCGCGGCGTCGTGATCAACGCCGCCACTCCTCGACGGCTGCGGCTCGTGCCGCCGTTGATCCTGACCGCGGAGCAGGCCGACGAGGCCGTCGCGGTGATCATGCGCGTGCTCGACACGCACGCCAGCGAGGGGGAGAACGGATGAGGCACTTCCTGCGGGACGACGACCTGACACCTGCCGAGCAGACCGAGGTCCTGGACCTGGCCGACGCCCTCAAGGCGGCGCCGTACTCCCAGCGGCCGCTCGACGGGCCGCAGACGGTCGCGGTGATCTTCGACAAGGCCTCCACCCGGACGCGCGTCTCGTTCGCCGTGGGCGTCGCGGCGCTCGGGGGCAGTCCCCTGGTCATCGACGCAAGCAGCAGCCAGATGGGACGGGGCGAGAGCGTCGCGGACACCACGAAGGTGCTCGAGCGGATGGTGTCGGCGATCGTGTGGCGCACCTTCGCCCAGTCCGGCTTGGACGAGATGGCTGCCGTCAGCGGCGTGCCGGTGGTGAACGCGCTCAGCGACGACTTCCACCCGTGCCAGCTCCTCGCCGACCTCCTGACGGTCCGCGAGCACAAGGGCACGCTGGCGGGGCTCACCCTCACCTACCTCGGTGACGGCGCCAACAACATGGCGCACTCCTACCTCCTCGCCGGTGCCACCGCCGGGATGCACGTACGGGTCGGTGCTCCGGACGACTATGCGCCCCGAGGCGACGTCCTCGACGACGCCGCCCGGATCGCCGCCTCCACGGGTGGTTCCGTCGCCGTCCTCACCGACCCGGTCGAGGCGGCGTCGGGCGCCGACGTCCTGGCGACCGACACCTGGGTGT
Organism: Mumia sp. zg.B53; assembly: GCF_019550935.1. Classification (NCBI taxonomy): domain Bacteria; kingdom Bacillati; phylum Actinomycetota; class Actinomycetes; order Propionibacteriales; family Nocardioidaceae; genus Mumia; species Mumia sp. zg.B53. Next base: position 341,165 of record NZ_JAHWCK010000006.1, read on the forward strand.
CGATGGGCCAGGAGGACGAGAAGGCGCAGCGGGTTGCGACCTTCAGCCGGTACGGCATCACTGCGGACCTGCTCGCGCGCGCCGCCGACGACGCGATCGTCCTGCACTGCCTGCCGGCCTACCGAGGGCTCGAGATCGCCGCCGACGTCATCGACGGACCGCAGAGCGTCGTCTGGGACGAGGCCGAGAACCGTCTCCACGCGCAAAAGGCCCTCCTCGTGTGGCTGCTGGCTCGTACGGGTGGTGCCTCGTGACGACGATCCCGGCCACGAAGGCGGCGCGGCAGCAGAGAGTCGTCGAGCTCCTGCGGACGCGCGTCGTCCGGTCCCAGACCGACCTGGCCGACCTCCTCGCCGAGGACGGCGTGCTGGTCAACCCGTCGACGCTCTCGCGCGACCTCGTCGAGCTGGACGCCGTGCGAGTGCGGCACCCGGGCGGCGGCCTCGTCTACGCCGTCCCGGGAGAGGGCGGAGACCGTACGCCCCGCCCGGCCGTCGAGCCGGTCTCGGCGAACGCGCGGCTGGCCCGGTTGTGCAACGAGCTGCTGGTGTCGGCGGAGGGCTCGGCCAACCTGGTCGTCCTCCGAACACCGCCCGGCGCGGCGCAGTTCTTGGCCTCGGCCATCGACCACGCGGCGCTGGGCGCCCTGCTCGGCACGATCGCGGGGGACGACAGCGTGCTGGTGATCTGCAAGAACCCGACCGGGGGACCGGAGGTCGCGGAGGAGTTCCGCGCCCTGGCAAGCCCCGACACACTCACCTCGGCCGAGACCGGTGTCTCGGCGAAGAACAAGGAGACATCATGAGCGAACGGGTCGTACTCGCCTACTCGGGCGGACTCGACACCTCGGTCGCGATCGGCTGGCTCGGCCAGGAGGCCGACGCGGAGGTGATCGCGGTCGCCGTCGACGTCGGTCAGGGCGGCGAGGACATGGACGTGGTCCGCGAGCGCGCCCTGGCGTGCGGCGCCGTCGAGTCGATCGTGATCGATGCGAAGGACGAGTTCGCCGAGGACTACTGCCTTCCGGCGGTCCGGGCCAACGCGCTCTACCAGGACCGCTACCCGCTGGTCTCGGCGCTCTCGCGCCCGCTCATCGTCAAGCACCTCGTGGAGGCCGCGACCTACCACGGTGCGACGACGATCTCGCACGGCTGCACCGGCAAGGGCAACGACCAGGTGCGCTTCGAGGTCGGCGCCAAGGCGCTCGCCCCGCACCTCCAGGTCATCGCCCCGGTCCGCGACTACGCGTGGACGCGGGAGAAGGCCATCGCCTACGCCGACGAGCACAACCTCCCGATCGACGTCACCAAGAAGTCGCCGTACTCGATCGACCAGAACGTCTGGGGTCGCGCCGTCGAGACGGGCTTCCTCGAGGACATCTGGAACGGTCCGATCGAGGACCTCTACTCCTACACCTCCGACCCGGCCCAGCCGCGGGACGCCGACGAGGTCGTCATCGGCTTCGAGGCCGGAGCACCGGTCACGCTCGACGGCAAGCCGGTGACGATGCTCCAGGCGATCCAGCAGCTCAACATCCGTGCCGGCGCGCAGGGCGTCGGCCGGATCGACATGGTCGAGGATCGGCTCGTGGGCATCAAGAGCCGTGAGATCTACGAGGCGCCCGGCGCGGCGGCCCTGATCGCGGCCCACATGGAGCTCGAGAACGTGACCGTCGAGCGCGAGCTCGCCCGCTTCAAGCGCGGTGTCGACCAGCGTTGGGGAGAGCTGGCCTACGACGGGCTGTGGTTCTCGCCGCTCAAGGACTCGTTGGACGCCTTCATCGCGTCCTCGCAGGAGGCGGTGACCGGTGAGGTCCGGATGACGCTGCACGCCGGCAAGGCCACGGTGACCGGTCGCCGCTCCGCCACCAGCCTGTACGACTTCAACCTCGCGACGTACGACGAGGGCGACACGTTCGACCAGAGCATGGCCAAGGGCTTCATCGAGATCTTCGGCATGTCGAGCACGCTGGCCAGCAAGCGCGACCGGGCGTTGGTGGGGGAGTGACCGTGACCGGTGAGCAGGTCGCGGGAGACGAGCCGGTCGACGCAACGGGCGGGGAGGCGGCGAAGCGGAGCGTGCTGTGGGGCAGCAGGTTCTCGTCGGGCCCCTCGCCCGAGCTCGAGGCGCTGTCGCGCTCGACGCACTTCGACTGGCGCCTCGCGCCGTACGACCTCGCGGGCTCGCGCGCCCATGCCCGGGTGCTTCGGCGCGCGGGGCTGCTGAGCGAGGACGACCTCACGGCGTTGCTGGCCGGCATCGACGCGCTGGAGGCCGACGTCGCCTCGGGCTCGTTCGTTCCCGCGCCCGGTGACGAGGACGTGCACACCGCCCTCGAGCGGGGGCTCGTCGACCGACTCGGCCCGGAGCTCGGAGGGCGGCTGCGCGCCGGCCGTTCGCGCAACGACCAGATCGCGACACTCGGCCTGCTCTACCTGCGGGACCACGCCGCCGAGATCGGCCGGCTGGTGCGAGCGCTGGTCGCCGCGCTCGCGGACCAGGCCGAGCGGCATCTCGGCGTCGCGATGCCGGGACGCACCCACCTCCAGCACGCGCAGCCGGTGCTGCTGAGCCACCACCTGCTGGCCCACGCGTGGCCGCTGGTCCGCGACCTCGACCGGCTCGCCGACTGGGATGCGCGCGTGGCCTCCGGGTCGCCGTACGGGTCGGGCGCCCTCGCCGGGTCGTCGCTCGGGCTGGATCCCGAGCAGGTGGCCTCCGACCTGGGGTTCACCGGGTCGGCCCCGAACTCGATCGACGGGACCGCGGCGCGCGACTACGTCGCCGAGTTCGCGTTCGTCGCGGCGATGATCAGCGTGGACGTCTCGCGCCTCGCCGAGGAGATCATCCTCTGGAACACCAAAGAGTTCGGCTTCGTCACGCTCGACGACGGCTTCTCGACCGGCTCCAGCATCATGCCGCAGAAGAAGAATCCCGACATCGCGGAGCTGGCCCGCGGCAAGGCCGGACGGGTCATCGGCAACCTCACCGGCCTGATGGCGACATTGAAGGCGCTCCCGCTCGCCTACAACCGCGACCTCCAGGAGGACAAGGAGCCGGTCTTCGACACCGTCGACACGCTGGAGGTCCTGCTCCCGGCGTTCACCGGGATGATCGCCACCCTGACCTTCCACACCGAGCGGCTCGAGTCGCTGGCGCCGCAGGGCTTCGCCCTCGCGACCGACATCGCCGAGTGGCTCGTGCGCGAGGGCGTGCCCTTCCGCGAGGCGCACGAGATCTCGGGAGCGTGCGTCCGCGTCGCGGAGTCTCAGGGCAAGGAGCTGTGGGATCTCGGCGACGACGAGCTCGCGGCCGTCTCGCCGCATCTCAGGCCGGAGGTCCGCGACGTGCTCAGCGTCGAGGGATCGATCGCTTCGCGGGACGCCCGCGGGGGTACGGCACCGGTGCGCGTCGCCGAGCAGCTGGCGGAGCTTCGGACCCGGCTGGGCTGAGCCGGCACACCGGCCGGTGGTCGGCTCGACGTGACGTAGACCACGGGATGGTCCATCCTCGCAGGGGACGGACGTGCCGTACGGGCGCGCGCGACGGAACGAGGGACGATGCCGACTGACGTGAGGGACCCAGGCTCGCGGCGGGCGCGTGCCGCCTGGGTCGTGGTGCTGGTCACGGTGCTGACGGCCGTCGTCGCCGCCTGCGGGGTGACCCGCGGCGCCGACGAGGCCGACAACCGGCGCCTCCGCATGATGATCCCCAACAGCCCCGGGGGCGGCTACGACCTCACCGGACGTGCCGCCGCGCGGGTGATGGAGGACGACGGCCTGACCGGCCGATTCGAGATCACCAACGTGATCGGCGCCAGCGGCACCGTCGCGATGCAGCGCCTCCTCAACGAGAGTGAGGCCGACGACCTCATGCTGACGATGGGGCTCGGCGTGGTCGGTGCGGTCTACACCAACCGGTCCGACGCCACCGTCGACAGAGCGACGCCGCTGGCGCGCCTCGTCGAGGAGTCCGAGGGCCTCCTCGTGCCGTCGGACTCGCCATTCACGACGGTCGAGGACTTCGTGAAGGCATGGAAGGCCGATCCCGGCAGCGTGTCGATCGGCGGCGGTTCCTCGCCCGGGGGACCCGACCACCTCTTCCCGATGCAGCTCGCCCAGGCGGTCGGCGTCGACCCGCGAGAGGTGAACTACGTCGCGTACGACGGCGGCGGCCCGCTGACGACGGCTCTCCTCGGCGCCAAGATCGACGTCGGGACGTCGGGTCTCGGTGAGTTCGAGGGCCAGATCGCCGAAGGCAGCCTGCGGGTCCTCGCGGTGTCGGGGGAGGAGCGGCTGGAGACCGTCGACGCACCCACCCTCAAGGAGTCCGGTGTCGACTTCGCCTTCAGCAACTGGCGTGGTGTGCTCGCGCCGCCGGGGATCAGCGACGAGCAGCGCGACGCCTTGGTGACGCTGCTCGAGGAGATGCAGGACACGGACGCATGGCGTGACGAGCTCGAGCGCAACGGTTGGACGGACGCCTTCCAGACCGGGGCCGAGTTCGAGGAATTCCTGGTCTCCCAGGACGCGCGGGTCGAGGACACCCTGAAGGAGCTGGGGCTGGTATGAGCGCGGCGAAGGCGGACGAGCCGTCGACGCGGGTCGTCGACCGCGCCCAGTACGCCCTCGCGGCGTTTCTCGCCGTGGTGGGCGCCTACGTGCTGTACGACGCCGCGACCCTGAGCGCCGGGTTCTCCGACCAGGTGCTGTCCCCGGCGGCGTTCCCCTACGTCGTCGGGGGCGCCCTCGTCGTGCTCGCGGTGCTGCTGGCCGTCGTCACCGCCCGAGGCGACGTGCCGGAGGCGGAGGCCGGCGAGGACGTCGACCTGACCGAGGGCGCCGACTGGCTCACCGTCGCCAAGCTCGTGGGCGTCTTCGTCGTCAACATCCTCCTCATCGACCTGCTGAGCTGGGCGATCACCGGCGCACTCCTGTTCGCCGGCTGCACCTGGGTCCTGGGCAGCCGGACGCACGTGCGCGACCTCGCGATCGGCGCCGTCATGTCGGTCGGCACCTGGTACGGGTTCTACGTCGGGCTGGGCATCCCGATCCCGGCCGGGATCCTGGACGGGGTGCTCTGATGGACATGCTCCTCGACGGCTTCGCGACCGCGCTGACCCCGATCAACCTCCTCTACGCCTGCATCGGCGTGCTGCTCGGCACGTCGGTCGGCGTCCTGCCCGGCATCGGCCCGGCGATGACCGTGGCGCTGCTGCTGCCGGTGACCTACAACGTCTCGCCCGAGGGCGCCTTGATCATGTTCGCGGGGATCTACTACGGCGGGATGTACGGCGGCTCGACGACCTCGATCCTGCTCAACACGCCAGGGGAGTCGTCGTCGGTGATCACCGCGATCGAGGGCAACAAGATGGCGAAGGCGGGCCGCGCGGCCCAGGCGCTCGCCACCGCGGCGATCGGCTCGTTCGTCGCCGGCACCATCGGGACCGTGCTCCTCGTGGCGCTCGCGCCGAGCGTCGCCGACTGGGTCGTGAACCTCGGTGCTCCGTCGTACTTCGCGATCATGCTGCTCGCCCTCGTGGCGGTCACCGCCGTCCTCGGCGACTCCAAGCTGCGCGGATTCATCTCGTTGTCGCTGGGTCTGTCGATCGGCCTGGTCGGGACGTCGACGGGTCAGCCGCGTCTCACGTTCGGCAACTCGCTGCTGGCCGACGGCATCGACATCGTGGTCGTGGCGGTCGCCATCTTCGCGATCGGGGAGGCGCTGTGGGTGGCGGCGCACCTGCGGCGTCGCCCGCTCGAGATCACGCCGGTCGGTCGGCCGTGGATGGGGCGGGCGGACTGGTCGCGCTCCTGGAGGCCGTGGCTGCGTGGCACCGCGTACGGCTTCCCGTTCGGCGCGCTCCCGGCCGGTGGCGCCGAGATGCCGACGTTCTTGTCCTACATCACCGAACGCAGGCTCTCGAAGCACCCCGAGGAGTTCGGCCACGGCGCGATCGAGGGCGTCGCCGGTCCGGAGGCGGCCAACAACGCCTCCGCCGCCGGGACCATGGTGCCGCTGCTCGCCCTGGGGCTGCCCACCACCGCGACCGCGGCGGTGATCCTGGCCTCCATGCAGAGCTACGGCCTGCAGCCGGGACCCGGCCTCTTCGACAACGAGCCGGAGCTCGTGTGGGGCCTGCTCGCCAGCCTCTTCGTCGCCAACACCCTGCTGCTCGTGCTCAACCTCCCGCTCGCGCCGGTGTGGGCGAAGCTGCTGCGCACGCCGCGGCCGTACCTGTACGCCGGGATCCTCTTCTTCGCCTCGCTCGGCGCCTACAGCGTCAACTTCCAGTGGTTCGACCTGCTGGTGCTGCTCGCGTTCGGGCTCCTCGGCCTCGCGATGCGACGGTTCGCGCTGCCGGTGCTGCCTCTCATCATCGGCGTCATCCTCGGTCCCCAGCTGGAGTACCAGCTCGGGCAGGCGCTCCAGCTCTCCGAGGGAGACTGGACCACGCTGCTCTCCGAGCCGGTCGCCGTCGTCGCGTACGTGGTGATCGCGCTGATCGTGCTGGTCCCTCTCGTCGCCCGGTTGCGCGGTGGCGGCACCGACCCGCTGGAGAAGGAGCTCGACGACCTGGAGAAGGAGGTCCGCCCATGACCGTCGTCGTGGCCTACAGCGAGGACGACCAGGGACGCGCCGCCCTCGCCCACGGTGTGGCGGAGGCGAGGCTGCGGGACACCGACCTCGTGGTCGTCAACGCGACCCGCGGGGACTCCTACGTCGACCGGCGGTTCGCCGCCGGCAGCGCGGCCGACCACCTCCGTGAGGAGCTCGTGCGGCTGGGCGTCGACGCGGTCGTCCGTCAGCCGATCGACCCCGACGTCGCCGGCGCGGTGCTCGCCGTCGTCGCGGAGGTGGGTGCCGACGAGCTCGTCATCGGGATCCGTCACCGGTCCCCGGTCGGGAAGATGATCGCCGGGAGCGTCGCCCAGCGACTCCTCCTCGACTCTCCCGTCCCCGTCCTCGCGGTGAAGCCGGACGGCCCGGCACACTCGGCAGTGTGACGGACGAGATCGAGACGCAGGCGCGGCACCTGCTGGGAGCGACCCTGACACGTGGTGACGTGACCGTGCGGATCACCGAGGTCGAGGCGTACGGCGGGACGGGCGACCCGGCGTCGCACGCCTTCCGTGGGCCGACGCCGCGCAGCGAGATCATGTTCGGACCGCCCGACGTGCTCTACGTCTACCTCTCGTACGGGATGCACTACTGCGCGAACGTGGTCGTGGGGGCCGACGGTGACGCGTCGGCCGTGCTGCTGCGGGCCGGTGAGGTGGTGCGGGGCGTCGAGACAGCCCGTGACCGGCGTGGGGGAGTGCCCGACGTCCGACTCGCTCGAGGCCCTGCCAACCTGACCTCGGCGCTCGGGATCACCATCGAGCAGAACGGGGCCACGCTCGACGGACCTCAGGTCGTGCTGCACCGCGACGCGCCGATCCCGGCCGAGGCCGTCAGTGCCGGGCCCCGGGTGGGGGTCTCACGGGCGGCCGACGTCCCGTGGCGGTTCTGGGTGACCGACGACCCGACGGTCTCGGCCTACCGCCGCAGCCCCCGGGCCGGCGACGCGGAGCCTCTGTGAGGATGGCGGCATGACTCGCTCCTGGCTCGTGACCGGACTCATGGTGTGCCTCGTGTCGTGCGTCCTCGCCGGGTGCGGCAGCGCCGCCGATGTCGCGACGGGTCGCTCAGGACCAGCCGGTGCCGCGGCGGCCGTCCCGACGCTCACCGACGGCGGCGGCGTGGTCGTCACCGCCCGCGACCTCGACCCCGCGGGCTCGTTCCCCGAGCAGGCGACCGCGGTGGCCGTCTACGTCGAGCCGCTGTGCCCGCACTGCAAGGCGTTCGCCGCTGACCAGGGGCGGCTGCTCGAGGCGCGGCTCGCGGAGGGCGCGATCACGCTCGAGTACCGGTTGGTGTCGTTCCTCGACAACGGCAGCACCGACCGCGCCTCCGCGCGGAGCGTCAACGCCGGATTGTGCGTCGCCGCCGCCGAGGGGGCGGCGGAGTACGCCGCGTTCGTCGTCGCTCTCCTGGAGCATCAGCGCCCGGGCGGTCTGTCCGACACCGACCTCGTCGGACTCGCCGACGAGGTGGGCGCCGCTGACGCGAGGTCCTGCATCGAGACCGGGCAGCACGCCGGGCTGGTCCCTGAGCTCACCGAGGACGCGATGGGCAAGATCGACGGGACACCGGCCGTCGAGGTCGACGGCACCATGCTGACGAGCACGCCGACGACGGTGGAGCTCACCGCGCTGCTCGGCCGTACGACGGTCTGAGCGGCTGGTCGGGCGCCGGGGACGTCACCCGGTCAGCGCCACCGCGTCGAGCGCGGTCACGAGGGCTCCGACGACCGAGGCCTTGTCGCCCAGCGTGGACAACCGCACCTCGATCGCTCCCTCGAGCCCGTCGACCGCGTGACGGCGCAGACCGTCACGGATGCCGTCGACGAGGATCTCGCAGGCCAGGTCCCCGCCCACCACGATCACCTCAGGGCTGAGCAGGTTCGCGAGGATCGCCGACCCTTGCCCGAGCGCCCGGCCGGCGTCCTCGAGGAGGCGCCGGGCGCCCGCGTCTCCTGAGACGGCGAGGTCGGCCAGGTCGTGGACGGCCAGGTCCGGGGCCCGTCCACGCAGCTGCTCGATCAGTCCGCTACCCCCGGCGTACGCCTCGAGGCACCCACGGCTGCCGCACCGGCACAAGGGTCCGCTCTCGTCGAGCGTCACGTGGCCGAGCTCACCGGCGGTGCCGAGCCCGCCGCGATAGAGGCGGCCGTCCAGCACCAGTCCGCAGCCGATGCCGGAGGAGGCCTTGAGGTAGGCCAGGGTCGTCACCCCGGGATCGTGGTGGTGCTCGGCGAGCGCACCGAGGTTGGCGTCGTTGTCGACCAGGATCGGGATGCCGAGCACGGCCGAGGCCACGTCGGCCGCGGCCACGCCGACCCAGCCCGGGAGGATCGAGCCGGCCGTGATGCGGCCGTCCTTCGTGATCGGCGCGGGGAGCCCGAGGCCTCCGGCGCGCACGGCGTCGCGGCTCTCCCCGAGCTCGGCGAGCAGGTCGTCGAGGAGCTCCTCCGCCAGCGCGAGGCCGTCTGCGTACCGGTGATCGTTGTCCAGCGGGCGGCGTACGCCGACCAGCGGGCGGCCGGCGAGGTCGCCGAGCGCGACCTCGAGGTGGGAGTGACCGAAGTCGAGTCCGGCGACGAGTCCGGCGCGACGGGAGATCTGGACCGTGAGGCCTCGACGGCCGGCTCCGCCGGAGGTCTCGACGAGCCCGGTGGCGACGAGCTGGCGGACGATGTTGGACACGGTCGCGGGCGCGAGATCGGTGCGGCGGGCTATCTCGGCCTGGGACACCTCCGTGGCGGTGCGGAGGACTCCCACGATGCGCTCGAGGTTGGCAGAGCGCAGCGCCGAGGGCGAGCCGGTGGGAGGCATGGGCACAACCTAATCAGATCTCGTGAGTCGTCAAGAGGTGAACATTTCACAGATATGTTTCGATTCTGCAACGCTCATTCGTTCATGACTTGACGATTACGCGGAAGGTCCCAAGACTGTCGGCGGCGGACCTGCAGCTGTCCGCACCACATCATCTGGGAGGACATCGTGAACAAGTTTGCGCGCACCGTCGTAGGGGCGGCGTCGGTCGTGGTTCTCACGGCCGCACTGGGCGCTTGCGGCGGAGACGACGACGGCGACGGAGGTGGCAGCGACAGCAAGACGATCGCGCTGCTGCTCCCCGAGACGAAGACCACCCGTTACGAGGCGTTCGACAAGCCGCTGTTCGAGGCCAAGGTCAAGGAGCTCTGCGACGACTGCGACGTCAAGTACCTCAACGCCGACCAGGACTCGGCGAAGCAGCAGCAGCAGGCCGAGTCGGCGATCACCGACGGTGCCGCCGTGCTGGTGTTCGACCCGGTCGACGGCGACGCCGCGGCCGGCGCCGTGAAGTCGGCGCAGTCGTCCAAGGTCCCGGTCGTGGCCTACGACCGGTTCATGGAGGGCGCGGACTACTACCTGTCCTTCGACAACGAGAAGGTCGGCGAGCTCCAGGGTCAGGCGCTGGTCGAGGCCACCGGTGGCTCCGGCGACATCCTGATGCTCAACGGTTCGCCCACCGACCCGAACGCCGCCCAGTTCAAGAAGGGCGCGCACAAGGCCATCGACGCCAGCGGACTGACCGTCGCGGCGGAGTACGACAACCCCGACTGGAGCCCTGACAACGCTCAGAAGTTCGTCACGTCGCAGCTCAACAACGTCGACGGCGCCGCGCTCGCCGGCGTGTACGCCGCCAACGACGGCCAGGCCGGTGGCGTGATCGCTGCCCTCCGCGCCGACGGCATGACGAAGTTCCCGCCGGTCACCGGTCAGGACGCCGAGCTCGCCGCGATCCAGCGCATCGTCAGCGGCGACCAGTACATGACGATCTACAAGTCGATCAAGACCGAGGCCGAGAAGGCCGCCGAGGTGGCGGTCGCCATCGTCAACGGCGACGACGTCGGCGAGACCACCGACTACGAGGGTGTCGACTCGTTCATCTTCGACCCGGCGGTCGTCACCAAGGACAACATCAAGGACACGGTCGTGGCTGACGGGTTCTACACGGTCGAGGACATCTGCACCCCCGAGTACGCCGACGCGTGCAAGGCTGCGGGCCTCAGCTGATCAAGCCTTCGGGGTCCGGGTGGTCACGCGCGTCGTGACCACCCGGGCTGTTCCCGTTCCTCACCATCAGCGAAGGACATCATGAACGACGGCAGCCAGCCGATCCTCTCGCTGCGCGGCATCGACAAGCGCTTCGGCGCCGTGCAAGCCCTCAGCGACGTCTCCGTCGACGTGCGCCCCGGTGAAGTGGTCGCCCTGGTCGGTGACAACGGCGCCGGCAAGTCGACCCTCGTCAAGATCATGTCGGGCGTGTACCAGCCCGACGGCGGCGAGATCGTCTTCGACGGACGCCCCGTCACGATCAACGGGCCAAAGGCCTCGCAGGCCCTCGGCATCGCGACGGTCTTCCAGGACCTTGCTCTGTGCGACAACCTCGACGTTGTCGCGAACCTCTTCCTCGGCCACGAGCGCACCAAGGCCGGAGTGCTGGACGAGGTGGAGATGGAACGCCACTCGTGGGAGCTCCTGCAGCAGCTCTCGGCCAAGATCCCGTCCGTGCGCATCCCGATCGCCTCGCTGTCCGGCGGACAGCGCCAGACGGTCGCCATCGCCCGCAGCCTCGTCGGTGAGCCCAAGGTCGTCATGCTCGACGAGCCGACCGCGGCGCTGGGTGTGGCCCAGACGGCCGAGGTCCTCAACCTGATCGAGCGGTTGCGCAAGCGTGGGCTCGGTGTCGTGCTCATCACGCACAACATGGCCGACGTCCAGGCTGTCGCGGACCGGATCTACGTCCTCCGGCTCGGACGCAACAGCGCCGAGTTCGCGATCGGCGAGGTCACGACGGAGCAGCTCGTCGCTGCCATCACCGGCGCCTCCGACAACGTTGTGGCCGAGCGTGCGGCCCGCGACCGCTCGGGGTCCCCGATCACGCCGGACGCCATCGACCCGTACGCCGTCCTGCCGGACGGCGCCGGCGGGCCGGGGCACGTGAGCCCCGACCCCGACCAGGAGCGCGACGCATGACCACGACCTACGACAAGACCGACGAGCGGCTCCTCGAGAGCGAGTCGCCCCGCGCCGTCCTCAGCGGCTTCGGGCGACGGATCCGGTCGGGCGACCTCGGCATGGCCCCGGTCATCATCGGCCTGGTCCTGATCTGGCTGATCTTCTTCCTCCAGAACGACCGGTTCCTCTCCTCGCGCAACCTCGTCAACCTCAGCCTCGACTCCGCGACGATCGGCATGATCTCGCTGGGGATCGTGCTCGTCCTGCTCCTCGGCGAGATCGACCTCTCGGTCGGCTCGGTGAGCGGCGTCGGCGGTTCGATCATGGCCGTGCTGCTGGTCTATCAGGGGTGGCCGCTGCTGACGGCGATCCTCCTCGCGCTCGCCGTGGGTGTCGCGATCGGCACGTTCTACGGCCTGCTCTTCACGCAGTTCGGTGTGCCGAGCTTCGTGATCACCCTGGCCGGACTCCTCGCGTTCCTCGGGGTCCAGCTGTGGGTGCTCGGGAGCCGCGGCACGGTCAACCTCCCGATCGACTCGTGGATCATCGAGTTCGCCAACTTCTCCTACCTGCCCGACCCGGTGTCGTACGCCCTGGCCGTCGCGATCGGTGCCGTCTATCTCGCGCTGCGGCTGCGCACGATCCGTCGCCGCCGTGCGGCGAACCTGTCGGCGCCGTCCCTGCGGGGCGCGGTGATCCGGACGGTGCTGATGGTGGCCGCGATGCTCTTCGGCGCCTGGTACCTCAACCAGGACCGCGGCGTCGGCTACATGCCGTTGTTCTGGGTGGCGATGATCGTGGCGGTCGACCTGATCCTCCGCAAGACGCGCTTCGGACGGTCGGTCTACGCGGTCGGCGGCAACGAGGAGGCAGCCCGGCGCGCCGGCGTGCCGGTGAACAGGGTCTACATCACCGTGTTCGCCGCAGCCTCGACGTTCGCCGTCCTCGGCGGGATCCTCGCCGCCGGCCGGCTGCAGTCGGTCGCCCAGTCCAGCGGTGGCACCGACACCAACCTGATGGCGATCGCGGCCGCGGTCATCGGCGGGACCAGCCTGTTCGGGGGTCGCGGCTCGGCGTACGCGGCGCTCTTCGGGATGCTCGTGCTCCAGTCGATCACCAGCGGTCTGAACCTCATCGGCGTGGAGGCCGAGGTTCGCTACATCGTCACCGGCGCGGTCCTGCTGCTCGCCGTCACGATCGACTCCCTGTCGAGACGGGCGCGCCGGAGCTCCGGCACCGCTTAGCCCTCGTCCGGGAGTCCACGGGGCGTCGTCGCTGCTGCGGCGACGCCCCAAGGCTTTCCCAAGGGATCCGCAAGCGGTTCGCGTGAGGCTCGTTGTCATCCAGACCGGATGACAAGGAGCACTGGTGATGTCCAGCATGTTGTACCGCCTCGGTCGAGCGACCGCGGCGCACCCGTGGCGCACGGTCAGCGCATGGCTCGTCGTGGTCGTCGGGTTGCTCGCGCTCGCCGCGAGCGCCGGAGGCGCGACCCAAGACGACTGGGACGTGCCCGGCGCCGAGGGCCAGGTCGGCCTCGACGCCCTCCGCACCCACCTCCCGGAGTCCGGTGGCGCGAGCGCACTGGTCGCCGTCCACGACCCTGACGGAGGCGCGCTCGTCCGAGCCGACCTGTCCCGGATCGCCGGCACGCTGGAGGACGTCCCGCACGTCGCCCAGGTCTCGCCCCCGAGGCTGTCGGCCGACTCCGACACGGCACTGCTCACCCTGCGCTACGACGTGCCGGTCACCCACCACGAGGTCATGGGCGCGCTCGAACCATTGGAGGACGCGGTCTCGGCCGCGGGGGTCGACGGCCTCGACGTCGAGTACGGGGGAGAGGTCCCCGGGTCGGCGATGGAGATGAGCGGCCGTGGCGAGCTGATCGGCGTGAGCGTCGCTCTGGTCATCCTCGTGCTCACGTTCGGCTCCGTCGTGGCAGCAGGTCTGCCGCTCGCGGTCGCCCTCGTGGGTCTCGCGGTCGGGAGCGCAGGGGTCACGCTGCTTGCCGCGGTGATCGACGTCAGCTCGACCGCCCCGACCGTCGCGACGATGGTGGGGCTGGGCGTCGGCATCGACTACGCGCTGCTGCTCGTGACTCGCTTCGTCGAGGAGCTCCGCCGCGGCCGGTCCAGGGTCGACGCCGCAGGGACCGCGGTGGCGACCGCCGGCCGCTCCGTGGTGTTCGCGGGCCTCACGGTGCTCGTGTCGTTGACGGGCCTGGGCCTTGCCGGTCTGCCGACGTACTCGGCGTTCGGGGCGGCGACCGCGATCGCGGTCGCCTCGGTCATGGCGACCGCGCTGACGCTGGTGCCCGCGCTCTGCGGTCTCGCCGGCCATCGCCTCGTGGCGCGGAAAGACCGTGGGCGTCCCTACGAGAACGGTGGCCCGCGCAGCGTGCGCCGGACCCTCACGGGACGGTGGGCGCGCCGGGTCTGCAAACGACCGCTCCCGTGGGCGCTCGCGGCACTCGTCGTCCTGATCGCCCTGGCTGCACCCGCGCTCGGCATGCGGACCTTCCCGCAGGACGCCAGCGCGGACCCTGCCTCGTTCACGACCCGCCAGGCCTACGACCTCGTCGCCGCGGAGTTCGGGCACGGCGCCAACGGGCCGTTGACCTTCGTGAGCGACACCGGTGCGGTCGACCCCACCGACACCGAGCGCCTCCGCTCCGACCTCCTCGACGACCCGCGCATCACGTCGGTCGGTCCCGCGACCACGTCGCGCGACGGGGCGATCACCGTCTTCGACGCCCAACCGACGACGGGTCCGCAGGACGAGCGCACCAGCGACCTCATCGCGTCTCTACGGACCGATGGGCTCCCTGACGGCGTCGAGCTGACCGGCACGACGGTGATCCTCGCCGACATCTCGACCATGCTGTCCGAGCGGATGTGGGTGGTCGTCGGCTTCGTGGTCCTCGTCTCGATGCTCCTGCTCGCGATGATGTTCCGGTCGGTCATCATCCCGCTCAAGGCCGCCACGATGAACCTGCTGTCGATCGGTGCCGCGTACGGGGTCGTGACCCTCGTCTTCCAGCACGGGTGGGGCTCGTCCCTGCTCGGGATGGACCGCGCTGTCCCTGTCTCGAGCTGGGTACCGATCCTGATGTTCGCGATCCTGTTCGGGCTCTCGATGGACTACGAGGTGTTCCTGCTGTCACGGATCCGCGAGGCCTGGTTGCGGACGGGGGACGCGCGGGGATCGGTGGTCACCGGCCTCAGCGCGAGCGCACGGGTGATCTCGAGTGCGGCGGCGATCATGGTGGCGGTCTTCCTCGGGTTCGCGACCGAGGACACCGTCCTCGTCAAGATGCTGGGACTCGGGATGGCGGTGGCCGTCGCACTCGACGCGACCCTGGTCCGCCTCGTGCTCGTCCCGGCCACGATGACGCTGCTCGGTCGCGCGAACTGGTGGCTGCCGCCCTGGATCGACCGGCGGCTCCCGCACGTACGCGCCGAGCTGGACGCCGGCGCAGTCACCGCACCGGCACCGTCCGGTCCTGGTGCGACCGACGAGAGAGAGCAGGCTCCGGCATGAACGGCATGAAGGGCACGAACGACATGAACGGCACGACGCGCGAGCACCCCCTCCAGCACGAGGTCACGGCGGTCGTCGAGGCCGCACGGACGACGCCGCTCGGCGACCGGTTGGCGTGGGCACGCCTGCACCGCCGCTGGGGCCGGCTCAGCGGCGCACCACAGACCGAGGCTTTGATGCGCCAGGAGACCGATCTGGCGGAGACCATGGCGGTGTGCGGGGAAGGGCTCGCGTGGATGGCCGGCAACGGAGATCGCGCCATCCGGGCGGCGCTTCTCGTCAGGCTCGTGCAGACCGGGCGGCGGATCGACTGTCTGCTCGCGGGCAGCGAAGCCCTGACGCCCTGATCCCTACCGAGCCTCAGAAGCCGTGCAGGTCCCGTTGACGGAGGAACCACCGCTCCGCCAACGGGATCTGCCACGTCTGCATCAGCCGTACGGCGTCGTCGGCGTGCCGCGTCGCGAGCCCGGTGTCGTCGTCGGCCGCGGCGGCGAGCGCGAGGAACGCGTCGACCGGTCCCATGGCGATCGTCGAGCCGGCGCTCAGGACGCCCCCGCGCAGCGGGGCGAGCCGATCGTAGGCGGCTGCTGCGAGGTCGCGGTCGCCGAGAGCGAGCCCCACCTCGGCCCCGAACCCCCAGATCAGCGGGGCGATCCAGCTCTCGTCGTCGAGCGTCGGCCGTGAGGTCTCGAAGAGCTCCCGGGCCGCGTCCGCACGACCGAGCCGCAGCAGGAAGCCGGTCGCGGCCATGTGGATCGGCACCCGCGCTGCCGCCACCAGCTCATCGAGGACGCCGTCCTCGCGGTCGTCGAGACCGCCCCAGATCGCGAGCACGAGCATCAGGCCGCCGACGGCGTCGTACTTGTGGGGCACGGCGATGGTGTCGACGAGCGTCATGAGGCCGTCCAGGGTCGCTCGGGACTCCTCGAGCTCGCCGCGCATCGCGAGCCACGGCAGGCGCATGCAGTCCAGGAACCACCGGACGTAGGTCAGCTGGAGATCGTCCGCGAGACCGTCGGCCTCCGCCAGGTCACGCTCGAGGTCCTCGACATGACCGAGCTCGCCGTGGACCGCGGCCCGCTGCGCGAGCGCCATCGCCTCACCCCGGGCATCGCCGAGCCGGCGGGCGATCGCGACCGCCTCGTCGGCGAGTGCCAGCCGTTGAACGGCCGTCCACGGACGCCAGACCGCCAGGAACGCCGCGGAGCACATCTCCATCAGGAGCGCGTCGTCACCGAGCCGTCGCGCCATCTCGAGTCCTTCGGCGACGAGCAGCTGGCACTCGGACTCCGTGGCGCTGTAGTACACCTCGTTGGCCAGGCTGATCAGCAGCGTGCACCGCAGGGGCGAGTCCCCGCCCGGCAGCGCGGCGAGAGCGCGCCGCTGGGCGCCGACGATGGTCTCCTTCGTCTCGCCGAAGGTCGGGCTCTGCCACAGCGCGCCGCGCGTCGTCGCGACCGCGGCCCGGGCAAGCAGCTCGGGGTCGCCGAGCTTGTCCGCCACCGTGATCGCCTCCTCGACGGCGTCGGTCAGGTCGTCCCAGCGGGCCGCCCAACGCGTCGCGTCGGCGCGCGCCAGCAGGAGCTCGTACCGGTCGGAGAGGGTGGCATCGGGGTCGAGGTCGATGCGGCTGAGGGCCAGGGCCAGGAGCTCGGCGGCCTCCTCGTGGCCGTGGCGGCGCTGCGCGGCGAGCGCGGCCCGGTACGCCGACGTCCACGCCTGCGCGGCATGGTCCTCACCCGCATCGGCCCAGTGCCGCGCGATCTCCGCGGTCCGGCTGGAGGCGCGCTGGTCGAGCCGGAGCGCCTCGGCGATCCGGGCGTGCATGCGCTGGCGGCGCGACGGCGACAGCGTCGCGTACACCGCGTCCCGCACGAGCGCGTGCGAGAAGCGGAACCGGTCGTCCCCCTCGTCGCGCACCATCCCCGCGGAGGTCGCGGGCTCGAGGCGGTCGAGGACCGTGAGGTCGTCGAGCCCTGTGCTGCTCACGACGGTGGGCAGGTCGAAACGTCGTCCCACGACGGCGGCGTGACGGAGCACGTCGAGCGTGCCGTCGGGCACCGCGGCCAGTCGGCGCCGTACGACGTCGGTGACGGCGGTCGGCGGCTCGAGCGCCACGTCGCCCCCCGCCTCGTCGAGGAGCCGGGCGTACTCGACCACGAAGAAGGGGTTGCCGTCCGTACGCTCCTGCATCACCCGGGCCGTCGCAGGGGCGACGGGGTGCGAGGAGAGGGCCGTCAAGACTTCCCCGGTCTCCGCCGCGGAGAGACCCGTCAGCGCCACTGACACCGCGTGCCTGCGCGCGAGCGCCTCGAGCGTCTCCGCGACGGCCCCGTCCTGCTCGGCGTGGGTGCGCATCGTCACCATCAGGAGCAACCGGCCCTCGTCGGCGACGGCGCAGAGGTGGCGCAGAACGCCCAACGAGGACGGGTCGGCCCACTGGAGGTCGTCGAGCGCGACGACCAGCGGTTGCTCGTCCGCGGCGTCGAGCACCTGCCGGCAGATCTGCTCCCACGCGGCGAACCTCTCGCTGTCCGGGTCGCCGCCCACGGCGGTCGGGACGTCGCCACCCAGCCCTTCGAGAACGGCTTCCCACGGCCACAGCGGCGGCGCGCCGCTGTCCTGGGAGCAGCGTCCGACGAGGACGCGCGCTCCGCGCTCGCGGGCGCGCGCCAGCACCTCGGCGACGAGGCGGGACTTGCCGATCCCCGGCTCACCCACGAGGCAGGCGAATTGCGGGCGCCCGGTCTCGGCCACCTCGTACCGGTCCAGGAGGACGGCCAGCTCGCGGTCGCGGCCGACCATCGGCCACGCAGGCAGCTGCGGCAGTCGGGGCTGAGGCCCTCGAGGGAGAAGACTTCGAGGGGGAGCGGGCGCCGTCTGCGGCTCGGCCGTCGCCGTCGAGGGTGACGACGGAGTCGTCTCGGTCCAGGTGATCGCCGGGTCCTGCCGCAGGATCGCCGCCTGCACCTCCTGCACCTGGGTCCCGGGCTGGATACCGAGATCCTCGTCGAGCGTCGAGGTGAGCACCCGGACGGCCTGGAGCGCGTCAGCCTGACGTCCGCTGCGCGCCAGGGCCACCGCGCGCAGCGTCCAGAGCCGTTCACGGAGGGGGTGCTGCGTCGTCAGCGACTCGAGCTCGGCCGCGACCGTCGCGTGCTCGCCCTGCGCGAGTCGTACGGCGGCGCGGTCCTCGCACGCGACAAGACGTAGCTCGTCGAGACGGGCACGCTCGGCGACGGCCTGAGGGTGCTCTCCGAGCTCCTCGTACGGACGCCCGCGCCACAGACCGGTGGCGGCGTCGAGGTCACGCGCAGCCTGCTCCAGCACGTCGGCCTCTACGACACCAGGCCCGGGGACGGCGTGCCGGACGAGCGGACCGAGCCGCCGGTGGGCCTCCTGCATGAGGTCGCTCGCGGTGGCGGCGTCGATCGCGAGGCTCGACGTGTCAAGGACGTACCCACCGCTCGAGGTCCGCAGCGGCGGGTCCGCCTCGTCGGGCACCACGGTCGCCAGTGCCCGGCGGAGACCGGAGACGTAGGCCTGGAGCGTGCCGTGCGCACCAGCGGGGGGATGGCCGCTCCAGAGGTAGTCGATCAGGGTGTCGACGCTCTGGACGCTCCCGGCGCCGAGCGCGAGCGTGGCGAGCAGGACGCGGTGCTTGCGCGTCCCGAGCGCGACCGGCGGCGAGGCCTGCTCGCGGTGCATCTCGACCGGGCCGAGAACAGCGAGCCACATGGCCCTGAGCATAAGCGCGTGCCGGTCCCAGGACCGGCGATCTCCCGTACGCCGAGCCGATCCCGAGGGATCGTCCCACCACCGCGACCGCCGACCGGGGGCACGGAGTCGGGCGCCGTCACGGCGCGCTGCGTGCGCCGTGCGGCAGACTTGCAGGGAGATCGGCCTCGTTCCTGGCCGCGATCACCGACAGAGGAGACATCACGTGACCACCCATGTCCTGGACGACCTCGAGGCGCGCGGACTCGTCGCGCACTCGACGGACCGAGACGCCTTGCGCGCCGATCTGTCCGCGGGGCCGGTCACGTACTACGTCGGATTCGACCCGACGGCGCCCAGCCTGCACATGGGCAACCTCCTCCAGCTGCTCACCGCGCGCCGACTCCAGCTGGCAGGACACCGGCCGCTGATCCTCGTCGGCGGCTCGACAGGTCTGATCGGCGATCCCCGCGACGTGGGGGAGCGCACGATGAACAGCCGCGACACCGTCGCGGAATGGGTCGAGCGGATCCAGGCGCAGGTCGAGCAGTTCGTGTCCTTCGAGGGTGACAACGCCGCGCGCGTCGTCAACAACCTCGACTGGACGAAAGACGTCAACGTCATCGACTTCCTGCGCGACATCGGCAAGCACTTCCCGGTCAACCGGATGCTCGACCGCCAGGTCGTCGCGAGCCGGCTGGAGTCGGGGATCAGCTACACCGAGTTCAGCTATGTACTGCTCCAGTCGATGGACTACCTCGAGCTCTACCGCCGGTACGGCACCTCGTTGCAGACCGGCGGCAGCGACCAGTGGGGCAACATCACGGCCGGCGTGGAGCTGGTGCGGCGCGCCGAGGGTGCCAAGGTCCACGCACTGTCCACGCCCCTGATCACCAAGGCCGACGGCACCAAGTTCGGCAAGTCGACCGGGGGAGCGCTCTGGCTCGATCCCGAGATGCTCTCGCCGTACGCCTTCTACCAGACCTGGATCCAGGCGGAGGACACGAAGGTCGTCGAGTACCTCCGGCAGTTCACGTTCCTCGATCTCGAGGAGATCGACGCGATCGCGGCGGAGTCGGCCGAGAAGCCCGGGTTGAGGATCGCCCAGCGCAGGCTCGCCGCCGAGGTGACGGCTCTGGTGCACGGAGCAGACGAGGTCAAGGCGGCCGAGCAGGCCTCTGCCGCACTCTTCGGCCGGGCCGAGCTCGGTGATCTGCCCGAGTCGACGCTGCGAGCAGCCCTGAGCGAGGCCGGCCTGGTCGCCGTCCCACGGGGAACCACCGTCGTCGACGCATTGGTGAGCGCCGGCCTTGTCGACAGCCGGTCTGCGGCACGTCGAGCAGTGACCGAGGGTGGGGCGTACGTCAACAACGTCCGCGCCGAGGATCCCGAGGCGACGCTCGACGACGCCGGCCTGCACGGGGGCCTGGTGGTCCTGCGGCGCGGCAAGAAGGCGGTCGCAGGCGCCGAGGTGAGCAGCGCATGACCGGTCTGTCCAGGCTTGTCCGAGAGATCCCCGAGGCTCGACACCCCAACGCGGCGCCGGGCCTCGGGCTTCCCGACCCAAAACCGCCCCTGACCTGCGAAGACAGTGTTTGTGAGCCAGCCCACACGACCCCGATTTGACCGGCCGTTTTCCGCCGCGTAATGTTCTTCTTGTTGCCGGGGACGGCGGCGGGCAAGGCCGAGAGGCCGGGCACGCGGCCCTGGTAACCACCACCTCCAAAAGAACCTAGCCGGTTCCGCACGTTCGGGACTAGTCAAGGTCACTGCCGAGCGCTCGAGGGGCCCAGGTTTGGGTCTCTGTCGGACGCCTGGTAGGTTTGGGGGTCGCGCCTTGGTCTGATGCTCCTGTGTGGGGTTGAGGGTTTTGTGTGTCTGATGTTTGAGAACTCAACAGT